>JAGDMF010000036.1 GCA_017860455.1 Bacteroidota bacterium | reverse complement strand
AATGAAGGCGATCCATGAGGATATTTAGTTCCAACCAGTAAGCAACCACCATCAGAGGTAGCTAATACGGAATTCAAAAAATAATAGGCATCACCACCAAACCATTTTTCCCATATAACAGTTAGGCTGGTATCCAGTTTTATTAAATGAAACCATGAATCAAATTGACTGTAAAACGGGTTTAAATGATCATAATTACTAGTTGCACCCAGAAAAAGAGTATTTTCAAATTTTGATAAACATTGAGAAAAGGCCGGCATTTCTTTCATCGTATTGCTTTTTTGGAATAATAATGAATCTATAACTTGACCATTTTCGTTTACTAAGCAGAGTGTTAGAATTCTATTTAAATTTAATTGAACACCAGCAATGATTAATGTACTATCATTTTGTACTAGGCTTCCATAAGTATAATATAATGGAATTGAAATGTAATTAAATACCAAGGTATCAAAATTTTTATCTAATTGTAAAATACCACTATTCATACTAGATTGATAATTTATAATAATATCGTAATATTTTAGTTGATTTTGAGATTCTAGAATTGTATATGAACTTGGATAAAAAGAAGAATTTTTAAAAATACTTATCGTAGAATCACCTACACTATTTAATTTAATGTAAAAATGATTAGGATAATAATCAGATGCAGAAGTTGTTACGCCAGATATTACAAAGGATGAATCTGAATCAATAATTGGATAATAAGACCCAAGATTTCTATCATTTGGAATATATATGAATTTTCTATTAATCTCATTCCATTGTTCATCATATTGACAAAATGATAAATTTCTATGAGATGCGATCGAATTATATATACCCCCAAATATTGAATAGATATTATTTGAATATAGAATCTTTCCAAATTTTAAATTTTCTCCTTCATTACCTAAAGAAAATTGATTGATAATATTTCCATTGGGATTTAAACTAATTATTGTTCCATTAGATTGTTCAAACAAAGAATCATAATTAAAACCTACAATAACATAATTGTGATTAAAATCTTCAATTACTGACAGAGGGATTTCATTAATGGTACTATTTTCTGAGTTAATTTGTGAAAAAGAACTCAACAAATGAAAAATAAAGCAACAAATGAGAAAATTTAATTTCATAATATTAAGAATTGTTTGAATTATTTGGTAAAGTGGATGAAGAACTATTCCTACAATGACGAATTCCATATTTAACTTCTCCGTAAGAATTTACGACAGCATCATAACTAACTTGAACATTACAGAGTTTATATGTAGTAACTAAAACAGTAAAATTTACATAAATAGTATCTATTTTAACAAATTCAGGCTGAACGGATGAAATTATTGGTTGTGTTTTAATTCTCATGATGACAAGACGTATTTATTAATGTCATAATGGTTAACGATAAAAGTATCCATATTATTGAATAAAAAATTTTTGATTATTAAATTATTTTTTTACAATATATTGGTCTTACGCAAAAATGATGCGAATTTGGCCGCGGGAACACAGTGTTTCACAATGTTTAACGATGTATCACAGTGTTAATTCAACCAAAATTTTTAAAATTAAAACACTGTGAAACTCCTTTTTACACTGCGGTACTCTGTGTTAATTATTTTCAAATGTCACGAATAATAGACCCACTACACAAAAACTAAAACCTGATAGCTGAAACCTGATAACTAAAAGTGAATTCCTGGCATTTATTTTTCGCCCTTCGCCTTTTTTTCTTACTTTTGCTTTCCAAAACAAATATCTTTAACCATGCAAAAAATTGAACAACATACCATCGATTTCCTTAGAGATCTCGCTGAAAATAATAACCGTGACTGGTTTAATGAAAATAAACCCCGCTACGAAAAAGCAAAGAAAAATTTTGAAGCTTTCGCAACAGATTTGTTAGCTTTTATGCAATCTGTGGATCCTGCCCTGGCCAACATTGAAATCAAACAATGCCTCTACCGGATCTATCGCGATGTACGCTTTTCCAAAAATAAAGATCCCTATAAAACCCATTTTGGAGTCTATATGGCTAAAAATGGAGGCCGCTCCTCATTACTGGCAGGCTACTACTTTCACCTCGACCCAAATGAGTCTTTCTTTGGTGGCGGGATCTATATGCCTCAACCTGAATATCTCAAAACTCTTCGCAAAGAGATCTATTACCAAATTGATGATTTTAATGCCATTCTGAATAAACCGGATTTTAAAAAATTCTACTCAGGTATTGATCCTATTGAAAAACTAAAGAAAAATCCTGTTGGATTCCCTGCTGATTTTGAACATATTGATCTGTTGAAAAATAAACATTTCTTCGCCTCCCATATTTTTAAAGCGGAAGATGTTCTGAATGAATCTTTTTTGAAGCAAATGCAAGAGGGGATGAGTGCAGTTAAACCGCTATGCGATTTTATTAACTTTACGCTGGATTCTCAGTATTAACAGTCTGAATGGATTTCATGTTTTCTAAATGAAACAACCCTTTTCTTCTGCCACGCATTCCATAATAAAACTTCTGGATCTCTTGAACATCCTTTTCATAATCACCGGTAGGATAAAAAACAGGTCCTAATCCGCATTTTCTAGTTTTGTAATCTAAATATCCCAAAATCATGGGTACTTCTGCTTTTTCTGCCATCACATAAAATCCTCTTTTCCATTTATTTACCAAAGCTCTGGTTCCCTCCGGACAAATAATAACGGCCATTTTATCTTTAGCCTTAATGGTATCTGCCACTTGTGAGGTAAAGCGGCTGAAGTTGCCTCTATCCACCGGAATTCCACCAAAATAACGTAATATATTCCCTAATGGAAATACAAATGCAGCTCTTTTGATTAATACATACGTATCAATTCCTAAAGCGGTTACTGCAATTTTGCCAATCACAAAATCTCTCCAGCTGGTGTGCGGAGCAAAGATTAATATCGATTTATGTGCTTCTTGAGGTACATGGGTAAAATCAAGCTTATATCTGAATAATTGTAATAATAATTTGCAAAATAACTTTTTCATGGTTTACTAAATGCTTATAATAGAGTATTATAGAATGTTTTTTTCGATAAGAAAACTTCCCTTTTCAGATACAGAAAACCTAACATTTACCCCTAATTTTAAAGGTCTGTTATCTGAAATATGTCCTGCCGGAAATCCGAAACAGATGGGAAAATCAAAAAGTTCACAATGGTTTCGGATGATCTGTTCAGCATTGATCCCAAAAGGGATGGTGTTGTCACGCATTTCACTCATGCCACCAACAATCAACCCTTTTATGTGACTCAATTTACCCGATCTTTTTAAATTTAAAACCATCCTGTCAATATGGTATAAATATTCATCCAAATCTTCAATAAATAAAATTTTATCTGCTGTGTCTAAGTCTGATGAGGTTCCATTCAATGAATACAAAATCGATAAGTTGCCTCCAACCAGAACACCTTCAGCTTCACCTTTTCTATTCAAAGGATGTGTGTCAATCTGATAATTCATCATTTTCCCTTCTAAAAAGGCAATGATTTGTTGAGCCGACTCACTTCCTTTTTTGTCATTGCCAATATTGATCGGCATAGTGGAATGAAGTGTTGCAATGTTGTAGTTTTGGTGTATATGACAGTGAAAAACAGTTGCATCGCTATAGCCACAGATCCATTTTGGATTTTTTTGAAATGTAGAAAAATCTAATAAATCAATAATTCTGGCTGATCCGTAACCACCTCTGGCACAAATAATAGCGGACACATTAGGGTTGTCTAAAAGATGTTGAAAACCCTCTTTCCTGATTTGATCTCCTCCTGCAAACTGGTTCTCTTTTGCAAAAAGCGTCTCTTCAAACAGCACTGAATATCCCATTGTTTCAAAGAGTGTTATGGTGGGTTGAATCTCCTCCAAAGAGATCTTGCGAGCTGGTGCAGCAATCCCAATAGTGTCTCCCTTTTTTAAATAACGTGGAATTTTCATAACACAATCTTTTGGGATTCTATAAATTGTTCACTTAATTTTCGCAATAACAACCGATCTTGTTCTCTGATATACCGTTTTTTTAATAGTACCTCTTTTTTGTTGGAATAAAAACCGCCGGATTTGTTGGCAAGGTCTTCATGAAGTGCTAAATAAACAATGGTTTCGGCTCCTTTTTCCGGAGTTCTGACAAAAGGTCTGAATAAAACCTGAGCCAAAAAATCAACAAATCGGTTTCCCATATTCAGAATAGGTGTGTTTACAATACCCGGTTCACAAGTGTTAATCGTGATCCCTTTTTTCAAATAGGTATCTGATAAATCTATACCCATAAGTAAAAGGGCTAATTTTGAGTTGGAATAACTTTTAAAGCGACTGAATTTCCATGGAACTACCGGTTCAAACAAAGATGGAGTAATTTTGCCATATTTGTACATCAGGGAACTTACATTCACAATCCGGCTTCCAATGGGCATCAAAGGAACTAATGCTCTTGTTAAAATGTAGGGAGATAAATAGTTAACACAAAATGTTTGTTCAACTGAAAATGAACTATTCATCCCTTTTTTGGCCATAACTCCGGCATTGTGAATCAACAGGTGGATCGCTTTATAACGGATTTTAATTTCGGCAATGAATTGAAAAACAGAGTCTAATGAACTTAAATCTAAGGGCAATAATACGATTTTACCACCGGTTTTTTGAACAATCTCGCGGTAAACAGGTTCCGACTTTTGTATATCGCGACAAGCCATGACCACTTCATAGCCATTTCTGGATATCTCTTCGGTAATCACTTTTCCCATTCCACCATTTGCTCCGGTGACAATCGCAATTTTAGTTTCCATTATTTTAATCTTTCAACACCCTCTTTTAATCTTCGGCATGCTTCTTTTAATATGTCATCATTAGCAGCATAAGATAAACGGATACATTGATCATCACCAAATGCAATACCTTGGACTACAGCAACATTGGCATCATATAAGAAATACATACTCAAATCTGTTGAATCTTCAATCATTGTTTTGCCGTATGTTTTGGCAAATAAAGAATCAGCTGGCGCATGTTTCCCAAATAGAGATTTTACCACAGGGAAGAAGTAAAAGGCACCATGTGGTAAACGAGTTTCAAATCCAGGAATCTCCAGTAAAAGCTGATATACCAGATCTCTCCTTTTTTTGAATGTAATTCTCATGTTTTCAATATCCTGATCCAACTGTTCTGAGGATTCCATCGCTTTAATAGTTGCTCTTTGTGCTATTGAGTTTGTTCCGGAAGTGATTTGTCCTTGTAATTTTTGACAAGCATTAGCGATCTCCTTAGAAGCACCAATAAATCCGATTCTCCATCCTGTCATGGCAAATCCTTTGGCAACGCCATTGATGGTGATCACCTGGTCCTTAATCTCAGAAAACTGAGCCAAACTTTCATGTTTTCCCATGAAATTGATATGTTCATAGATCTCATCAGCCATCACATGAACATGAGGGTATTTAACCAATAAATCAGCGATACTTCTTAATTCCTCTTTTGAATATAACATTCCGGTAGGATTAGAAGGACTACTGAACATGATTAATTTTGTTTTTTCAGTTATTTTTTCTTCTAATTGAGCCGCGGTTACTTTGAAATCATTTTCTAATTTAGTAGGAATATAAATGATGTTACCTTCAGCTAATTTTACTATCTCTTTATAGGATACCCAATATGGAGTAGGGATAATCACTTCATCACCAGGATTAACTAATGACATAACCAATTGATATATAGATTGTTTTGCACCTGTGGATACAACAATCTGTTCGGGAGTATAATCTAACCCGTTGTCTCTTTTGAATTTGTAACAAATCGCTTTACGAAGTTCAGGATAGCCGGGTACAGGTGAATAATGAGACCAGTTTTCATCAATTGCTGCTTTTCCAAACGCTTTGATCTCATCAGGTGTATTAAAGTCAGGTTCTCCAATACTTAAGCTGATCACATCAATCCCTTGCTCTTTCAATTCTCGGGCAATTCGCGTCATGGCCAACGTTTCCGACTCAGCCATCGTGATTATTCTGTTTGATAAAATACTCATATTTAGATATTTAAAGATTTTTTATAAATGTTTTTTTGAAGTCGCAAACTTATATAAAATATCTTATATTTTGTACTTTTTTTCTACAAATATTTCCAACCCGCTTTTTTGGGGTCTTAGGTTTTAGGTTTTGGGTCTTAGGTTTTGGTTTTTATTGCATACTGAAAACACAGATTCAACAGATTTTTCTCAGATTCTTCTTTCCCTCTTTTCCACATTAGCACATTAGCAAGCGCAAAACTGCAAGCGGTTTTAAAGATATTTTTCACCACTAAGAGCGCAAAGAAAATTCACAATGTTCACAAAGTCAAAATGATTTTTTATCATTTCATATCTTTGTGAACTTGGCGTTGAAAATATATTTAAAAACCGAAGGTTTTTGATGCATTAGGGCGTAGGCCAGGTACCCCGCAAGTTGAACAGCTTAGTGGTGCACGAGACGGGCAGAGCGACGAAGGAGCTCCTGCACGGCCGATGCACCACTTGCTGTGAAACGAGGAGTACAGGCCGGAGACCGACCCTTTGGCAAGCGACGCAACAATTATTCCAAGTTAAACTGGATTGGATTGAGTACAGCCAAAGGGGAATGCCCAAAAGAGATTATAGATAAAAGTGAAAAGTTTTTTAGGTAAAAAGTAAATAGTTAAAATTAAATCTAAAACTAGAAACCTGATATCTGATAGCTAAAACCTGAAATTTGATAGCTGAAACTTGAAAGCTGATAGCTGACAGCCTTCCTCCTTTTGCCTTTCGCCTTTCGCCATTCGCCCAATTAGCACATTATCACATTAGCACATTAGCTTATTATTTCGTATTTTTGCATTTCTAAATTTAAATATATGAAAAGAATACTTTTTTTCTTGTTTATTACCCTCATGGCTTGGCAACTTGCAGCACAGGATACTGTTAAAACATTCTATAGCGGAAACAGATTGCTTTCTATTGGCGTAAAAGTGAATGGAAAAGAACAGGGTGAATGGCTGTTTTATCACACAAATGGGTTGGTTTGGACTAAAGGTTCTTACCTAAATGGCGAAAAAGTGGGGCTTTGGAAAACCTGGAACGATGCCGGACAACTGGTGCAGGATTACTACGCAGATAATGGTTACTTTAAAAGCTGGTATGCAAACGGACAACCTGAATCGATCGGCGAAATGAAAGATCGGAAGAAAACCGGTGAATGGATCTTTTATCATGTGAATGGAAAATTACAAAAAAAAGCTACCTATTTGAATGATGAAATGGATGGCCATGTTATTGAATATTACGATAATGGTCAAAAAAAGTTTGAAGGTGATTATAAAAACGGAAAATTAAACGGATACGCATACTGGTGGAAAGAGAACGGGGATCTTGATATGGAAGGTAACTCTGTTGACGATCTTCAAAATGGAGTATGGAAGTTTTATCATCCTAATAATGTTTTAGGCAGTACAGGAAATTTCGTGAATGGTTTGCAAGATGGTGAGTGGATCTATTATTTTGAAAACAGTAAGAAATGGAAACAAGGTAAATTTGTAAATGGAAAAAGGGAAGGAGAGTGGCTCGCCTGGTTTGAAACCGGTGAACTCCAAAGAAAAGGTTCCTTCTGTGCAGATAAGGAGTGCGGCGACTGGATCCAATGGTACACATCCGGAAAAGTGATGGATAAAGGTTCTTTTAAAGAGGGACTAATGACCGGAGACTGGACAGGCTATTACACAACCGGTATCTTAAAATATGAAATTCAATATAAAGAGGGGAAGAAAAATGGCGTGCATAAAACCTATTGGGAAAATGGAAAACCAAAAACCAAAGGAACTTATAAAATGGATGTTCAGGAAGGTCCTTGGATTGACTTCGCTCAAAACGGAAAATATTTGAATAAAGGTGCTTATTTAGATGGTAAAAAAGAGGGAAAATGGTCCTATTATGATAAAAGAAACAGCTTACTAAGAACTCAGGAGTATTCAAAGGATAGACCGGAAGGTTTTTTTGTGGAATATCATCCCAATGGTAAAAAAGCCGCTGAAGGTGAATTCCGCAACAATATGAAAACCGGTGTTTGGTCAAGATGGAATGAAAAGGGGAAACTGTTGTCACAGGAACAATACAAAAATAACAAAGTGGTAAAAGTTCTGTTCAAATTAGATCCAACAAAAAGCAAATAGAATGCCGTTTTTTACATGAAAAAGAAAATTAATTTAAAAGATATTATCGCTAAAATGAATCAAAACATCAATGAAGTAACAATCAAAACTTTCCATTTTAACTTTATTCAGGTTAACACGATGGTGATTTTTGATCAAACGTTGAATGCCGTTATTGTAGATCCGGGAAATAGTAACCCGAATGAAGATCAACAACTCATCGATTTTATACAAAAAGAAAATCTAAATGTTACCCATATATTAAATACACATCCTCATATTGATCATGTTTTGGGAAATGCATTTTGTAAAAAAATGTTCCCCAACGCCTTATTGGCAGCCCATAAAATGGGAGAGTCAATTTATGAACAATCAACTGCCTATGGTGCCTCTTTTGGTTTTACACAAACAGAATTTCCAAAACCGGATCTCTACCTTTCCGAAAATGATACAATCACTTTTGGAAACCAATCCTGGAAAATTTTGGAAGCATTTGGACATGCAGACGGAAGTATCTGTTTTTATGATCAGCACAATCAGTTTGTAATTGTTGGGGATGTTTTATTTGAAGGAGGAATCGGTCGATCAGATTTACCGACCGGCAATTACCAAATGTTGATTGATAATATCAGAACCAAATTATTGACACTACCGGATGATACTATTGTTATTCCCGGTCATGCTGATACCACAACTATAAAAATTGAAAAAGAATCAAACCCATATTTATAAAATTATGTTAGAAGATATAGAAGAAGGTTACGAACGCCGTGACATATATAATAAAGAGAGCATCGATTTACTCTCAGAAAGCTATTTGAATATGATTAAAGTAGCTAAAGAGGATCCTAATAGAGAAGGTTTATTGAAAACACCTATCAGGGCAGCGAAAGCATTTCAATTTCTTACCCATGGTTATGGACTGGATCCCGCCGAAATCTTAAGAAGCGCACTTTTTACTGAAACTTCAAAACAAATAGTTATTGTAAAAGATATTGAATTATACTCATTGTGTGAACATCACTTGCTCCCATTTTTTGGGAAAGCGCATGTAGGGTATATTCCGAATGGCAAAATTTGTGGATTAAGTAAGATTCCACGTGTGGTTGATGCTTTTTCAAGAAGATTGCAACTTCAGGAACGTTTAACCGCTCAAATCAAGGATTGTATTCAGGAAGTGCTCGACCCCATTGGAGTAGCAGTGGTTATTGAGGCACAACACTTGTGTATGTCTATGAGAGGAATTCAAAAACAAAATTCCGTAACCACGACTTCAGAGTTTACTGGTGCCTTCTTAAAAAACTACAATACAAGACAAGAGTTCATGCATCTGATCGGAACCAAACTTCACTAATATTTGGATAATCCTTTCTCACTTTTTCTCTTTTTATATTGATCCCTTCTGATTTTTCGCTTTCTACCAGTAATATGTTTAACGGTGTAGTTAATGGCTGTTTCTTGCATTTCTTCACTATAAACAACGGTATCTGTTGCTTTTAACAAACAAATAATGGGATGACCAACCCATTCAGGAGGTAAACAAATCGTAATCGTGTCAGTTTTTGGAAGTAAAACTAATCTTTGCATAGAGTTAAATTTTTTGTTTGATTTGTACATTTTTTGATTAAAATTCCGAAAAAATACATTTTATGAAGCATTTTATTCATTTTTCTTATTTTTTTTGTTTCTCATATCGATAAAAAATTTCATATTGTAAATAATTCATATTCAAAATATAAAGATCAAATATACGTTTTTTTTGAAATAAATAATACAAAATTATATTTTTAATAAAAAATTTTATAAGTATCAGAAAAACAACAATTTGTGAAATATTTTATTAAAATTTATTTTTTTCAACTGAGAGTAAATAATTTTGTAGTATTTTTGCAGTCCCAAGAACGAAGGATGTTTAAGTAGCTCAGCAGGTAGAGCACATCCCTTTTAAGGATGGGGTCCTGGGTTCGAATCCCAGCTTGAACACGAAAGGTCATCATTACGATGACCTTTTTTTTTATTTGGGCGTTTCCCCTCGCTTCACTCGGGGTCGGCATCCGGCCCGTACTCCTCGCATTTTTGTCAAGTGTAGCATCGGCTCGGCAGGAGCTCCGCTGTCGCTCTGCCGATCTCGTGCTACACTAAACAAAAATACTGCGGGGTACCTGGCCTTCTGCCTAACGCAAAAAATAGTAAACTAATTTATATATATACAATATTAAAAGAAAAAATTCTTTTAATGATCAAGAATTATTATAGTTTGTAATCTTTTCAAACAATATTCAATGGAAATACACAATAGAATGGGTAAAATAAGGTAAAAATCTACTCATTTATACGCATTGGATTTCAATAAAAACAAATTTCACCTGTTTTTATGTTTAAAAAACTGTTTTTTGAAATAAAAAGAGACATATTTTCATTTATTTTGCATTAATGAAATGTAAAGTTTGCAGAAAGAATTGCATTATTTTAAAAAAAACCTCCTATTTTTCCTCTGATTGAGTAACATAAACCCCCTGTTTGATAGAAAAACATGCTTAAAATTGAACTATTAAAAAAGAATTTTAAATTTTTTCTCATTGATAATCAGGGAGAAGAAGTAAAAAAGTAAAAAAAAGATAAAAAGTTAGCCGAGTGTATTATAAAAGGGTGTATTTTTGCAGCCCGTTTGAGAGAGAAACAGTGATGAAGGGAAAGCGGGAAGTTCTTTGAAAGAATGGAATGATGTAGCAAATGACTCGA
>JAGDMF010000024.1 GCA_017860455.1 Bacteroidota bacterium | reverse complement strand
TTGATTATTTTTCATTTTTCATTTTTGAATCAACAATATCCCCGAGCTAAAGCACGGGTCTATTGATTATTTTTCATTTTTCATTTTTCATTTTTCATTTTTCATTAAATAATAGACTGCGGTAGTATAGAAATTACGAATAAATGGAATTTTATGAAATGGGAAAATCACCGTTTTGGGTTTTAATCCGAATTTGATTTCGTAATTTGGGTTAAAAAGGAAATCAGTTTTCTTTAAAATAGCATAATTTTCTTTTTTTAAAATTCTTTCAAATCTTTCAATGGAGATCCCGGTGTCGTGAATCTCCATCAGTTCAAGAACATCTTTTTTCTTATATCCAAAAAGATTAAGTATTCCGAGATAGAGTGTTTTGGGTAAAATATGGTAGTAGGGAATTTTAGAAGCAATCCCCTGTAATACTTGTTGATGACCGCCAAACGGGTTGTACCAGGGAGGAAAACCAAAAAACATAATTCCATCCTTTTTAAGAAACTGTTTTACGAATCCCATAAATTTTTCCTGATTCGGAATATGTTCAATCACATCGCGCAACATGATCAGATCAAATTGAAAATCAAAAGGTTCTACATTATAAATATCCTCACTAATGAGTTGGATATTTGAACTATTGGGATCATCCTGATAAAAAAGTTTGGCATTTTCAATTTGAGCAGAGCTCAAATCAATCCCTACGCAATGAGCTCCCAAATCAAGAAATGGTTTGAGATTTCCCCCTTCACCACAGCCAATTTCAAGCACTCTAATTGTCGAAATATCATGGATATAAGGTTTAATAAATGGGATAACATATTTTGAAGTTGTATACGTTTGCTCTTCAAAATACTTTTTTCGATTAATATGACGATCTTGCATGATAATTCAATTGAAATGCAAAGATACAAAAAAAGGTTTTTTTAGTATCTTTGCCAGTTCAAAAACCTAAAAAAAAATCAGTTATGAATGCACAAAACACACCATCTTTAATGGAAATGTTCAAAAAATTGGTTCCCCATTTTATTGCGATTATTCTGTTTTATATCATTACAATAGGCTATTTTAGTCCTGTTTTTTTAGACAGTATGGAGCTGAGACAAGGAGATATGACGAGTGTTGAGGGGATGACCAAAGAGGTAAGTGATTATCATGAAAAAACAGGAGAATATTCCGGATGGATGAATTCCATGTTCAGTGGAATGCCTACTGAAACGCTTTATGGAGATCCCGGATTTAATATTTTTCAGAAAATCACCAGTATTTTTAGAGGATTTTTGGATTATAATCATGCCGGAATTTTATTTACCTATTTGATCTGCTTCTATATTTTTATGCTTTGCATAGGTGCATCACCATGGTTGTCGATTTTAGGTGCATTGGCTTTTAGTTTAGCCTCTTACAATTTGATCATAATTGAAGCGGGACACGTCACCAAAGGGTATGCGATGGCTTATGTTGCTCCCATAATTGGAGGTGTTATTTTAACTTTTAGGAAAAAATATTTCCAGGGTGGACTGATTACGTTGTTGTTTTTAGGGATGGAAATTGCTTCCTCCCATTTGCAAATCACCTATTATGCAATGATTACTGTAGGTGTATTAGGTATTTGTTATTTCATTTATTATCTTAAACAAAAAGATATCGTTACATTTGGTAAAGCTGCCGGAATATTAATTATTGTAGCCGGTTTGTCCGTTTTACCCAATATTGGCAATTTACTTCCTACTTATGAATACAGCAAAGATACAATGAGAGGTGGTTCAGAATTGACTATTGTTCCTGATTATAAAAAGGATGATGCTCAAAAACCACATAATGCCGGATTGGAAATTGATTACGCATACTCCTGGAGTTATGGTAAAATGGAAACTTTTACCCTTTTGGTTCCTGATATGTACGGGGGTGGATATACCTTGCTCGATAAAAGTGATGATACATATATGCAATTGAAACAAGAAGGTTATGGATCCAATTACTTACCAACCTATTGGGGTGATCAACCACCAACAAGTGGGCCTGTTTATGCAGGAGCTATCGTTGTTTTTCTATTTATTTTAGGTCTTTTTGCAGTAAAAGGACCTGAAAAATGGTTTATAATTGGTGTAACTGTTATTTCATTCATTTTAGCCTGGGGTAAAAATTTTGAAGCGATCAATAACTTTTTATTTTATAATCTTCCTTTCTATAATAAATTCAGAACTCCATCCATGGCATTAACCATTGCCGGTGTTGCGATGCCAATACTGGGAATGTTGGCCTTAAAAAACATATTTACAGGTGAAATTTCAAAGGAAAAAGCATGGAAATATACATGGATCAGTGCTGCCATTACTGGTGGTTTATGCTTATTCATCATAGCTTTTGGTTCATTTGCAAACTATACAGGAGTAAGTGATCCTGGATATCAAAATCAATTACTTGGAGCCGGTTTCGATCAGGATAGAGTGGATACAATTATGAACATTCTAAAAGATTATAGAAAATCGATGTTGATGGGTGATGGATTCAGATCATTGGTATTCATTGGATTAGCATTTGCAACGCTCTGGCTATTTTTGAAAAATAAACTTAAAAATATGAATTACATCATCGCAGCTTTAGCAGTTTTGGTTATCGCTGATATGTGGAGTGTTGATAGAAGATATTTAAATGAAGATAATTTCCAAACAGTCCGAAAAGTTAAAAAAGAACATAAAGCTACTGATGTAGATCTATCAATCCTTCAAGACAAAGACATCAATTACCGGGTATTTAATTTAGCATCAAGTGCTCCATTTATGGAATCTAATACTTCGTATTATCACAAATCTATAGGAGGTTATAGTCCGGCAAAATTGAGAAGATACCAAGATTTAATAGAGTTCTATTTATCTCCTGAATTAATTATGCCTAAAGTTGGAGCAAAAATTATGTCAGAAATGGGAAAAGATTCAGTACCTGATCCAAAAGAACTAAATGTTGTTAACATGCTTAATGCCAAATACTTTATTTTACCTTCACAACAGGGTGAACAATTCCAATATTTAAATACAGGGGCTTTTGGCAATGCATGGTTTGTTAAAGCAGTGAAATTTGTGGATAATCCGGATCAAGAGATATTAGCATTAAAAGATGCTCCTTTAAAAGAGGTGGCCATTGTAGATGTTAAATATAAAAATTTGATTCTAAACAACAATTTTTTGAAAGACACTACAGCAACTATCAAAAATACGATATGTGTTCCTAACCGACTTGAATATGCAGTAAAAACATCCAGTGAACAATTGGTTGTTTTCTCAGAAGTTTTCTACGAAAAAGGGGGTTGGAGAGCTTATTTGGATGGAAAAGAGGTTCCTCATTTCAGAGCCAATTACATCTTAAGAGCGATGGTAGTACCGGCAGGAGATCACAAAATTGAATTTGTTTACACTCCTTATGCTCGTGAAAAAGCAAATAAAGTAGCCGCAGGTTCCTCCATTCTTATTGTTTTAATTTTTTCCGGAACATTGATCATATGGTTTTTTAAAAGAAGAAAAACAACTCCTGCTTTATAACCTTATAACGTGAAGATCTCTATTATTACAATAACTTACAATGCAGAACATGTTTTGGAAAAAACAATGTTAAGCGTTCTGAATCAAACTAATACAAACTTTGAATATATCATTATTGATGGAAATTCAAAAGACAATACGGTATCCATCATTCAAAAAATGGCACAGAAGATTCAGGAGGGTGCTTTTGAAGGGATAAGAAGTGATCAGTTTAAATGGATCAGTGAACCGGATAAAGGGTTATATGATGCCATGAATAAAGGGATTGATGTTTCTACCGGCGATTTTGTTTGGTTTGTAAATGCAGGTGATAAGGTTTATAATTCCGAGACCCTTCAAAAAATCTATGATCTGATTGAGATTGAAAAAGATTGCGATTTTATTTACGGTCAGTCGGTTATGATTGATGAACAAGATCGTGAAATTGGAGAAAGACATAAAATTGCTCCCAAAGTGCTTCGGTTAAATAGCTTTTTAAATGGATTGGTTATTTGTCATCAATCTGTGATTGTTAAAAAGAGCATAGCTTCTCATTACAATATGAATTATTCGATTGCATCTGATTATGACTGGGTAATAAGAGCTTATCAAAACTCTGAATGTCAAGGATATATAGATCAATACCTTTCAAAATTTATGGTTGCCGGTGTATCTTCTCAAAAAAGACAATTAGCCTGGAAAGAGCGTTATATGATTATGAAAGAGCACTTTGGAATTATTAAAACCATTGCAGCACATGTATTTATTGTTTTGAAATACCCTTTTTCCAGAAAATATTAAAACAATGAGCACTTTTAGATTACAATTACCTGAAAAAATATTCAGTAAGAAATGGCTCATCTCTTACAGTTACTTAGTTTTAGGAACCTTTATTCTGGCATTGGGATACGCCTTTTTCATGACTCCCTATAAAATTATACCGGGTGGTATTTATGGCATTTCGATTGTACTTCACCATAAATTTGATTTTCCGGTTGGGATGGCTGCCCTGTTTTTCAATTTACCATTAACATTGATTGGGCTGAAAATGCTGGGTCCCAAATTTGGGGCTAAAACATTTGTTTGTTTTATTCTCACAGCCCTATTTACGGATGGACTTGTATTATTATGGGGCTCAGATCCCTTACAATTACAGGATGAAGTGTTATTAGCCAGTATTTTTGGAGGTGCCATTATGGGCGTAGGCGTTGGATTAATTTTCAAATCCCGTGCATCAAGTGGTGGTTCTGATGTGATCGCATCCATCCTCTCAAAATACACCAAAATCCCGTTAGGAACGCAATTGATGATTGTGGATTCTATTATTGTAATTGTTGGGTTTGCCGTTTTTAAAGATTGGAAAATCCCACTATACTCATGGCTTACCATTTTTATAATGGGAAAAGTTATCGATGTGGTTTTACATGGCTTTTCGGATGATAAAACCATTTTTATTATTTCATCCAAAAGTGAAGAGATTAGAATGGCAATTATTCACGATTTGAAACGGGGTGGCACCATTTTTAACGGTAAAGGGATGTACACCAAAGAGGATAAAGAGGTGCTCTATACTGTAGTAAATCGTAGAGAAGTAACCGATCTGGTAAACTATATCTTCGAAATAGATCCGGAAGCATTTATCTCTATTCAGGATGCTCATGAGATTATTGGAAAGGGATTCAAATCAATTAAAGAAAAAATTGAATAGAAAATAATTAAAAAACAATAATTATTGGAGCAGGAAGAGAAAAATTCAGTATTTTTGCAAGTTAAAACAACTACAACAATATGAATTTATCAGAATTTCAACAACACATTATTGAAGGGATTCCATCTCAATTACCGGCACTAAAACCTTATGACACAACTGTTAGTCATGCTCCTAAAAGAAAAGATATATTAAATTCTGAGGAAAAAAAATTAGCCTTAAAAAATGCGTTAAGATATTTTAAACCTGAATGGCATTCCGTTTTAGCCCCTGAATTTTTACAAGAACTACAACAATTCGGCAGAATCTACATGTACAGATTCCGTCCCGAATATAGAATGTATGCAAGACCTATCGAGGAGTATCCTGCCATGTGTCAACAAGCTGCATCTATTATGTTGATGATTCAGAATAATTTGGATTATGCGATTGCACAACATCCGCATGAATTGATCACTTATGGTGGAAATGGAGCTGTTTTTCAAAATTGGGCACAATATTTATTAACCATGAAATATTTATCACAAATGACTGATGAGCAGACACTTGTGATGTATTCCGGGCATCCTATGGGCTTATTTCCGTCTCATAAAGATGCTCCAAGAGTGGTTGTTACCAATGGAATGGTGATTCCAAACTACTCAAAACCTGATCATTGGGAAAAATTTAATGCACTTGGGGTTTCTCAATATGGTCAAATGACAGCGGGTTCTTATATGTATATTGGTCCTCAAGGGATTGTACACGGAACAACAATTACTGTACTCAACGCATCCCGAAAAATGGGAGGTGAAATTGGAGGTAAATTGTTTATTACGGCAGGGTTAGGTGGTATGTCCGGTGCTCAACCAAAAGCGGGTAATATTGCCGGCATTGTTTCGATTACAGCAGAAGTAAATCCGGCAGCTACATACAAAAGACATGCTCAAGGCTGGGTAGATGAAGTTCATCAATCTCTTCCTGAACTATTTATAAAAGTGAAAGAGGCCCAAAATGCGAAAATAGCCAAATCTTTTGCCTATGATGGAAATATTGTAGATCTTTGGGAATATTGTGTAGCTCATGATATTCATGTTGATCTTGGATCTGATCAAACATCCCTACATAATCCATGGGCAGGTGGCTATTATCCTGTGGGCTGTTCGTTTGAAGAAGCCAATCAGTTAATGGCTGAAAATCCCGATCAATTCAAGATTTTAGTTCAGGAATCATTGAGACGTCATGTGAATGCTGTCAATCAATTATCAGCAAAAGGGATGTATTTCTTTGACTATGGTAATGCCTTTTTATTAGAATCGGGACGTGCAGGTGCTGACATATTTAAAAGCGATGGTACTTTCAAATATCCATCTTATGTTCAGGATATTATGGGTCCAATGTGTTTTGATTATGGTTTTGGACCATTCCGTTGGGTATGTACATCCGGAAAACCGGAAGATCTGGATTTAAGTGATCAAATTGCCAAACAAATATTATTTGAGATTAGTTCTAACTCACCAGAAGAGATCAGTCAGCAAATGAAGGATAACATCACCTGGATTGAAGGTGCTAAAGAGAACAAACTGGTAGTGGGTTCACAAGCCCGTATTTTATATGCGGATTCTGAAGGAAGAATTAAAATTGCAGAAGCATTCAATACTGCAATCAAAGCAGGGAAAATGGGTCCTATTGTTCTGGGTAGAGATCATCATGATGTTTCCGGGACTGATTCTCCATTCCGTGAAACTTCCAACATTTATGACGGTTCTTCATTTACTGCAGATATGGCTATTCATAATGTCATTGGTGATTCTTTCAGAGGAGCAACCTGGGTTTCGATTCACAATGGTGGTGGTGTTGGCTGGGGAGAGGTGATCAATGGAGGATTTGGCATGTTATTGGATGGATCTGATGATGCTGACAGAAGACTGAAAAATATGTTGTTCTGGGATGTCAATAACGGAATCAGCCGCCGCTCCTGGGCTCGAAATGAAGGTGCTATTTTTGCGATTAAAAGAGCCATGGAACAAAACCCCAATTTGGTTGTAACTATTCCTCAATTAACTGACGATTCAATAATCAACAATTTGCTCTAATGAAAATCAGAAATAAATTGTATTTTTCCTACGTACTCCTCATAATTTCGGTTATGACGATCATGCTGACCGGTTGTAAAGATAAAAAGAAATTCGAAATTGTAATTATTCCGGATGCTCAAAAGACACAACTGGAAAGAGCCAATCTGTATGGAAAAATTAAAATTATTAAAACAAACTCATACAATACACATTCCAAAGATTCTTTAGATAACCAACATTTAGTGAGCACCGTTTATCAACATTTCAGTGCAGATGGATCATTATTAAAACTTGTTATTTTAAATTCCAATAATGATACTATTAGAAAAAGAGAGGTTCAATATAATGATGATGGAAAAGAGATCAGTTGGAATGAGACTGAATATCAATACAATAGGAAGTCAAGTTGTTTATTCAGATACGATATGAACGGCTATATTTCATCAGAAGAGTATTACATTCAGGATACCCTATACTATACGATTCAATATAAAACTGATGGGATAGGAAGTATTATTGAAATGAATAAAGTAAAACAGGATATCACCATTAAAAATATTTTATCATACAATGAAAATGGACTACTCATCAAGAACAATGAGTATGATCCTTACGGTAAACTTTTTAAATATATTGTATTTGAATATGATAACTACGGTGATGAAGTGAATAAAAAAGTATTCAATAAATCCAATTCCCTCATTGAATTCACTTTTACACAGTACGATCAAAAAGGAAGAGTTCAAAAAATACTATACGAAAATTTGGAACATGGGTTGAAGGATACCAAAACATATTCACAACATGATCCAAAAGGAAATTGGAATTTCGAAATTCAAATTTCCAATAACGATACTTTATTTTTAAGAAAAAGAGAAATCACCTATTATTAACATTAAAAAAACTATTTATGGATTTAAGTAAAATCATGTCTATTAGCGGAAAAAACGGACTTTACAAACTCATCTCACAAGGGAAAAACAATTTCATAGTTGAATCATTAGAAGATGGTAAAAGAGTACCAGCCTTTTCGCATGATGGTATCGCAACATTGGACAATATATCGATATTTACAGAAGATGAAGATATCCTACTCACAAAAGTGTTTCAAATGATTTTTCAAAAAGAAAATGGAGCTGAAATCACTACTATTTTGAATGATAACACCAAATTAAAAAAATATTTTGAGGAAGTGTTGCCTAATTATGATAAAGAGCGGGTATATGTATCAAATATCAAAAAAGTGATTGTTTGGTATAATATTTTGGTAAAACACAATCTTATAGATCTTGAAGAGGAAACAACTGAAAATCAAGAGCTAGAGGCTCCAACGTCTGAATTAGAAAATAGTTAAAGTTATGAAAAATAAGAATTCATCGGTTATTAAAAATTGGGCTATAATTGGAACCATTACCGTTATCATTTGTATCTCAATCGGGCTCTTTTTTTACAATAGCTATTTCAGGCAAACCAATGCTCAGCTCATTGAAACAGTCCCAACCGATGCTTCTTTTATTTTTCAAGTGAATGATAACCGAACATTTGTTCAGGATATTACACCACTTCTACCCTATTTAAATGAAATTATGGATTTAAAATCGTTACCCGGTTTTGAATTCTTCATGGAACAGTTACAGGTTGTAAAAAATGAATTTATCATTTCAGGGCATTTAAATGGTGACCAGTATACTATTTTATATTCTTGCAAAATCAATGAAAATCAGTTTGATCAATTGATTAAAAATTTAGAAATTGATCCAAGAAATTATATCAGCTTTAACGAAAATAAAATCTATAACTTCGGGACTCATTACAAAAAATTTAATTTCACATATCATAGTGGATTATTCACCATTTCAGAGAATATTGAATTACTTAAAAAATCTATTGCGCAACTGGAAAGCACCAAAAATTTATTAGAACATCAAAATTTTAAGAAAATTTTTGAAATCATCACCAAAAACAAAAAACAAAATTGGTTGATTGTAAATAACGGAACCTTTTTTGGCGGATTACATCAATTTATAAAACCTGAATACCATACTTTTGTTGCTCAAATAGCGAAAACACCACTTTGGTCTGCCTATCAAATCAGATTTAATGAAAATGAGATCTCCATGATGGGCTACTCTGTTGTGGAGGAGGATTTTCAAAAAACTTACGATCAACAACCCAGTCAACAAAACTTATTTGGTTCCATTTTGCCTTTTAACACTACTTTTTATGCTACTTTAAACACCCCAAATCCTGTGGAATTTAATAAGGGATTTCAAAATATGAGGGTATATTCACAAACATTAGACAATTACAATAAAATTTTACCTATAAAAACAACTTACTTTTCCACTAGTTTAGATTCCACT
Organism: Bacteroidota bacterium; assembly: GCA_017860455.1. GTDB lineage: Bacteria > Bacteroidota > Bacteroidia > Bacteroidales > WCHB1-69 > UBA5429. Next base: position 18,660 of record JAGDMF010000024.1, on the reverse strand, counting down.
TCCTATTATTATGTTGCATTTCAAATCGATACTAATAAAACGAATATTTCCTCTTTTACAAATCCTGATTCATTGAATAGTAAAAATATTTATTCGATTAATGCAACAAATCTCTCTTCGATTTACCCGCTCATAAACAACAGATTTAAATCTGAACTATTGGCTTATTTCATTAAATATAAGGACTATTACATTTTTTCTTCAACCAAAGAAGCTTTAATATATTATTTAAAAGTGATTCCAAATAACAATATGGAAAGTAGTCCTTACTATAGATTTGCAAAAAGCAATCTTCCTTCCGAATTCACTTATGAGTTTTTCTTATCCACTTCCACTTCACATAAATGGGAAAAATATTTCATTAAAGATAAGCATAAAATGAAAATATACAATGATCTCAAATTGATCACCTATTCCTATACACAACCTGCAAATCAGCTTATTAGCGTAAACTTTTTTATAAAATTCTAAATTTTAGAAAAATAAAATTGTAGTAAATAGAAATCTTATATTGTTTTCTTTATTAGTAGGTTGAGTTTGATCGACAACTCCATGTTGATTGAGAACTGTACCATATAAAACTTGTGTAAATTCAGGTTCAAAGCAAAATTGTAAATTGCCAACTTTATACTTTACTCTAGGGCTCAATCTAAAAACATACGCAGCATTGGTTAAAGTTCCAAAATAAGATCTTGGATTATTAGCATCCTGAATCAAATCTCCAGAACCTAGATTTTGAGCATATCCAGTTAAAAATCCAAACTGGAATTTATTGTAATTGAGATACATATCAAACCAGGTAGAGGAAACATTGATGTTGGTATAGTCAAAATCAACTCCGTAATTGGTGTTACCGTACGGCATATATTCTTTTACAGCATATCCTCCCATCATTAAAAACTCAGATGTATTTTGAGATAATGTGGATTTGAATTTAAAACCAAAATTTAAAGAATTAGAAACATAATGGGCATAATGAGCGAAAATTAAACCTGTATATGAATGCAATGATTTTTTGGTCGCAATATTAATTTCTGTTTTAATTCTGGGAACAATTTTTTTATAATCAACACCAACACCAAAGTAGAATTCATTTTTCAACTGATTTTCGACACTTTTTGAGTAATCTAAGATATATTGTGCCCCTAATTCAGGAATTGCACTATTACGAATATACTGTGAAGATTTAGCCCCATTAAATCCTACGGACAACATATCTCTTTGTGTATTAGCATATAGCATCACATGAGAATATTTAAAGAATTGTTGAGTCAATCTCACTTGAGGAGCACGGGAGAACGGTTGGAAAGGGGCACCTGCACTTCCTGACACAGTTTGTGCAAACATCCGTTCAGTAAACATAGGATGCCAGGTTTGTCCAATCAATAAGTGGGTTTTGGACCAGTCCAGTTTAATAAATGAGTGTCTTAATGCAAATCCATTTAAATCATCATTTGAAACTCCCATAAACCATCCTTCAATCATACCGGAAATCTGAGCTCCTAAGGCTTTTGGAGCAGTAAATTTCAAAGTTAAACGGGTATTCATGGTAATAAAATTAAAAGATGTTCTGTCGTTTAAATCGACACCATTAGGATCTAAATTGGGTTCGGAAGGGTAGAGAAAAATGCCACCATCCCGGGCTTCAACCGGTTTTCTGGTATCCCAGAAAATATCTGTAGAAGTAAACCCTCCCCATTTTAAGCTCCATTCTTCAGCGGGTAATAACATCGCTGATGTTGTTATGGTTGAATATTGGATAGAATCTCTTTGAATAGGACCAGCACTTAAGGTCACATTAAACATCAAAAAAACTGCAAAAATTTGTAAAGTTCTTTTAATCATATTATTCATTGTTTGATGGTTTTTTTCTATATAAATACATAGCTACAAAGATGGAAAAAAGGATTCCGAAAATGAGCACCTGAGATGAAAAATAAGCAGCCATTGAAAAGCTGTTGGTATAAAGTTGAATTTTGGATTTATCTTGATCAAACCTCGTTTTCACAACAGAAACCTCACTAAATTTCGCAGAACCATTAAGAATAATAGTACTTAAATAGGTAACAGAGGTGTCACTTTTGGGTAATTTAGCAATAAATTTTCTGGAGATATCATTCATTGTAGATCTGGAATAGGAATCAAAATTACCCAATTTAAAATGGTCCTCATTTAATTTTTGATTTTTCATAAAATAGGTGTAATAGGTAATAATGGAATCTACTCTGGCAGAAATCATAATTCTGTTTAAAGAGTCAATTGCAGCATTTTGATAAACCACCTGTTCCTGTTTTTTAACCACCTGTTTATGAATATTCAACATAGAATCCAGTTCTACTTTCCGAATAGTATCCTGTTTAATTCTCTCCTCCATCCTTTCTAAACGTTTATTATTTACAAAAGCCATTTGGTCTTTAAAAAAGACGCCATAATGGAGATTCAGATAAATAAAAACAATAATAAAAGCAGTAACGACAATAGCAACACCTTTAATAAATGCTTTAGTAAATGAGATAATTCCATCATAAATGGTTTCTTTAATCTCTTTCGTACCGGCATAGATTAGAACAATAAAAATTAAAACATTTATGAGGTCAAGAATGGGCCCAAAAGAGTAAAAATCAAACCCATCAGCAAATTTTCTTGCCATTTGAATGATGGATAATCCAACGCCTAAAATGAGACCCCATTTGAGAATTATTGTCCATTGTTTTTTCATAACGTACTCTTTTTCTTTAATTTAACACCATATAATTCAAGCAACAAAGATACAACTTTTTTAAGTATGAAAGAGTTTCGGTATCTTTGCAGAATGAAACTCAACTTTATGAAAGAATCTGTCAAAGGGCATATCGCATTAATCAGTGCCAATATTATATTCGGATTTAGTGCCCCATTTTCTAAATTACTATTTAACAGTTATTTATCCTATTCAAGTCTTTTACTTTTACGATCCATTGGAGGTGCTATTCTATTTTGGGGAGCCTCTTTATTTATTCCAAAAGAGAAATTATCAAAAAAAGAGATCGTAATTTTAATTATTGCAGCATTTGTCGGAGTGATATTCAATCAGGGATTGTATATGGCAGGATTAGCCAGAACTACTCCGATCCATTGTGGATTGTTGCAAACTTTAGGACCGGTTTACACTTTATTATTGGCTACTTTTATTTTAAAAGAACCATTTACATTAAAGAAATTACTAGGAGTTTTAGTAGGAATGTCGGGGGCATTAATTTTGATTTTTTCTGAATATAGTAATCAAAATTCGTCCAAGACTCATTCATACATCGGTGATATTTTAGTGATTGCCAGTGGCGTTGCATTTGCTTTATATTTAACACTTTTCATGAATATTATTAAAAAATATAATCCCATCACCATCATGAAATGGATGTTTTTATTTTCATCCATTGTGTTAACACCTTTTTATTTTCATGAATTGGAGGAGATTAGGAATATCACTTTTAGTGATCAAAAACCGATGCTTGATTTTATTCTTTATCTAGGGTATATCATTATCGCAGCAACATTTATAGGGTATTTGCTCATCTCCTTTGCTCAAAAGAGGATTCGACCCACAATTGTAAGTATGTATGTATATATTCAACCCATCATTATGACAATTTTATCAATAATGTGGGGTTTAGGAACATTCAACGTAGAAAAATTAGTTGCTGCATTATTGATTTTTGTAGGAGTTTATATTGTTACACGAAGTAAGAAAAAAAATAATTTTATTTTATAAATAAAAATGCTTTATTTAAAATTTATTATATATTTGCAAAAATTTTTGCATTGGAAATTAATAGATTACACGGAAAGAGATGGATGATAATGCTTGGGGTATTATGTTGTATAAACCTCCGGTTAATAGCTCAAATTATTACCATTGGTTCCGGAAATTCCAACACATCCTTATTCCCAACCAATTCAATTTCAAACTATTCTTACACCCAGCAAATTTATACTGCGGCTGAACTAACCCAGTCTGGGGTAATCTGTGGAATCTCTTTTTATTCAACCTCATCGGATACTATTTCAAGAACTTTGAAAGTTTATTTAGGTCAAACTGATCAAATTTCATTTTTATCAGGTTCTAACTGGATTCCTGAAAACGCATTAACACAGGTCTTTGCCGGATCTATTTCAATTGGAAATGAGATTTGGAATTTTATACCTTTTGATATCCCATTCGTATACAATGGAATTCAAAATTTAGTAATTGCCATCGATGACAATACCCAAATTATTGAAAATCAGACTACTTTTAAGTATACATTAACTCCCAATAAAGCACTTTTTTATAATAGTACCACCAATAATCCGACAGTTACATCTCCTCCAAATGGTACCGTTTCCAATAATAGGAATAATTTAAAAATCCATTTTTGCTCACCAACGGTAATGACCGGAGTTCCTTTATCAAGTTGTGATTTTTTGTATTCCGATCCGGGAGGTATGAATAATTATTCCGGAAATCTAAATATCACACAAACAATCACGGCTTCTACCCTTACTAACACGCGATTAGTATTAGATTTTCTCGAATTATCTATAGGAGAAGGTGACACATTATGGTTATATGATGGGCCATCCTCCCTTTCACCTTTCATTGGTTATTTTACTAATATTAACTATCCATTTCAATTCACTGCTTCAGGAACATCATTTACATTCACATTTAATACTGACACCGTTCAATACTCTTCGGGATGGTTAGCACATATTTACTGTACCTATTGTGATCCTGTTACCATTTTAAACGGATCACCCTGTCAGCCTAATACGCAACATAGTACAGGTTATGCAGCTATCCCTTTTTGTACAGATATCAATCCTTATGGAGTTACATTTCCTTCCGCAACATCAGGCAATGGTGAAGTATATTTAGATGCACCATTAGGTTGTTTATATACTGCACCAAGACCTGCATGGTATTTTATGCAAATCAATACACCCGGAAATATGTTGATCAATATTATACAAACTTCAAACACAGGTTCCGGTATTGATGTCGATTTCGCTTGTTGGGGACCATTCTTTGCATTTAATCAATCCGATTTTCTTGAAAGATTATGTTGCGGTGACTATGATCTTTACGCTGAGTCCGGAATTTCTCACAGACCTCCTAATGGCATTCATACAAATGAGATGGGTGGATATCCGATAAACAATTTAATTGATTGTAGTTATGAAATGGATAATACCGAATGGTGTTATATTCCCAATGCTCAAGTAAATCAATTTTATATATTATTGATAACCAATTTTAATGGTGGACAGGGAACTATAAGTTTTAATACGGTTGCCCCTTATACTACAGCAACTACGGATTGTTCTTTATTAGCTCAGGTTTCCAATAATGGCCCCCTTTGTGCCGGATCCTCTCTGCAACTTATTTGTAATAATCCCCAGCCAAATGCCACCTATTTATGGACTGGACCAAACGGATTTACATCCACACTACCCAATCCCCTTATTTCAAATATAACTCTGGCTAATAGTGGTGTATATACTTTACAAATAACCGTCAATAATGTTGTATCTCAACCCGCATCAACCACTGTCATTGTAAATCCAAATCCAGAAATAACATTAACATCATCGACACCTGTGGTTTGTATGGGCAATAGTTGTACATTAACAGCTTCAGGGGGAACAAGTTATATATGGAATAATAATTTAGGAAATGGATCTTCCCACAATGTGACTCCAAATAACACAACTACTTACATGGTAACAGGCACCTATTATGGATGTAAAGATACCGCATCCTTTACTGTATCTGTGGTTCAAAGACCTGAGACACATATTACAAATCCGAACTCTTATTATTGTCCCAATATGGGGACAATTCCCATTTCAACTACAACTACAGGAGGAGGTGGAACCTATACCTATCAATGGTGGGGTGCTGGTATTACGAATCAAAATAGCAACAATTCTATTATAACTGTAAACCCCGATAATTGCAATACTCAATATACAGCTATTGTTATCGCATTTGATCAATATGGTTGTTTTGATAAAGATACTGCCAGGTATATGATTAAAGATACATTACCCCCTTTTATTGCTAATTATCCATTTTCAATTCAAACGGCAACTGGTTCGTTCCCAAACTATACTGTACCTAATTTTTCGACATTAGTTTTCTCTAATTGCATCGATAACTGTTTTCCTAATAGCCAGTTAACCTATTCTCAAATTCCTGAAGCAGGTTCCACAATTTCTAATCAAACTTATGTTCAGGTTACAGTTTCTGATCCTTGTGGAAATTCAAAAACCATCATGATTAGGCTCATTCTACCGGTATATGGATCAGTTACCAATATTATCAATGTGAATTGTAATGGTGAAGAAAATGGATCAGCAACAGTTAACGTGAATGGAGGTATTCCTCCCTACACCATACAGTGGATCACTTCTCCAATACAAAATGGCACTATTGCTACCCAACTTTCCGAAGGAAACTATCATGTAAATATTACAGATTCTCTAGGAAATTTCACTACAACTTTCTTTACTATAACTGAACCATCTGCTCTTATTTTAGAATCTCATATTACGAATAATTATTGTCAATCAGATGGTGGGTCATTTCAAATTAATGTTACAGGTGGAACCTCACCCTATCATTTTTTATGGAACACAGGTGACACAACAAATAGTATAACTAATTTAATTTCAGATTCTTACAGTTGCACTGTGACTGATAACAATGGATGTATTCAAACCCTAAGTGATACTGTTATTGCAAATCAGGGATTATTTATAAATTCTTTTTTATCAAACACAGAAACATGCAATCAAACAAATGGATCCATTCTTTTAGATATTTACGATGGAACACCGCCATTTACCTACTATTGGGAAAATGAAAACGAATCCGGATCCATGCTCAATAATTTAGAATCAGGATATTATTTTATCACAGTAACTGATCTGAATTCATGTACAGATACAGTAAGTGTTTACGTTGATCTATTTGATATTCAATCTTCTATTGAAATAAATAAACCTTCTATTTGTGGACAGAATAATGGGTCTCTTTTGTTAAAAATTGAAGGTGGAAGTGGAAACTACAATATCAACTGGTATGAAATTAACAATTTCTTAGATCGTTTTGCTTTTAATATATCACCTGGATCGTACTTTGTTACCGTTCAAGATCAAGAGTGTATAGATACAATACATTTTATAATTCAAGAAATTAACAAACCCATTGCTTGTTTTGAATTTCCCAATAGTAGTGGTGTTTTAATCAATCAATCATTTTTACTTCAGAATTGTTCACAATTTGCTACAGATTATCTTTGGAATTTTGGAGATGGAACCACTTCATCCTATACAAATCCATCCCATTTATATGGTGAATCGGGGACCAAATGGGTCACTTTAATTGCTCACAACGAATATGATTGTGTTGATTCAATTACCCGATCTATTGTTGTTCACGAAATTTCTTCTCTATTTATTCCCAATTCATTTACACCAAATGGGGATGGCCTCAATGATGTTTTTATTCCTGTTTGTTATTTTGTAAATGAAAATGGATTTTCTATGAAAATATTTAATCGATGGGGGCAACAAATATTTACTTCATATCATAAAGATGAAGGATGGAATGGAAAAATCGGGACTATTGCTGCTCCACAAGGGAGCTATTCCTATATTATAATTTATGAAAATATTTTTGGACAACCATTTCGTAAAACCGGTGTAATTCAATTAATTAAATAATGTAACATTTCTATAAAATTTAAGTACTATATAATAATATATTTATATACATTTGCTTAAATAAATTGTAGTGAAAAAATTGTTACGTTTTGCAGAAACAATGCTAACTCTGCTCGGGTTTTTGTATCTGATGCAGGAGAAAACATTTGCGCAAATTATTACCATTGGAACTGCAACTTTAACTACAACTAATCTTCCCACAAAAACAGATGTAAATTATTCTTATTCCCAACAAATTTATACCAACACTGAAATTACACAAGGAGGAGCTATTTGTGGGATCTCTTTCCGAACAACATCTAACAATACATTCTCAAGAAATATAAAAATATACTTGGGGCATACAACTCAATCCACTTTTTCTTCCGGAAACAATTGGATACCTGGAAGTTCACTCACTCAGGTTTTTTCAGGCAATGTACCCTTGATCAACAATAACTGGGTTTATATCCCATTTGATGTTCCCTTTATTTATAATGGAACTCAAAATTTAGTGATTGCTGTAGATGATAATACTCAAATCATAGAAGCATCCTCGTCATTTCAATATTCATCAGCTTCCAACAAAACATTATATTTTAATAGTTCAACGACCAATCCATCCATCACTACACCTCCGAATGGAACCATTTCAGATAACAGAAACAATATTAAGATACATTTTTGTTCACCTACCATAATGACCAATACACCCATTACAGGGTGTGAAATTTTATATAGCGATCCTGGTGGATTATATGACTATAGTTCTAACAATAACTTTACACAAACCATAACAGCATCAACTTTACCCAATACAAATTTAGTTGTTGATTTTATGGAACTATCTATTGGATCAGGGGATACGTTATGGATCTATAATGGTCCATCAACATTATCACCATTGATTGGTTTTTATACCAATATTACTTACCCGTTTCAGTACAGTGGATCAGGAACTGCTTTAACGTTTAGATTCAAATCGGACAATATCAATTCAGCTTCAGGATGGTTAGCAAGAATCTATTGTTCTTCCTGTGATCCTGTGAGTATTTTAAGTGGTTCTCCTTGTCAGCCAAATGCTCAAAACAGTACCGGTTATGCCGCTTCTCCTTTTTGTACTGATGTAAATCCTTATGGAGTAACTTTTCCTTCTGCTACCACTGGAAATGGGGATGTATTTTTAACAACTCCGGTTGGTTGTTTAACATCAGTTCCAAGACCTGCTTGGTACTTTATGCAAATCAATACACCTGGTAATATGCTCATTAATATTTCTCAAACCTCCAATAATGGGAATAGTATTGATGTTGACTTTGCCTGTTGGGGACCCTTCTATGCTTTAAATCAGGCTGATTTTATGCATAGATTGTGTTGTGGAGAATATGAATTATACAGATCATCCGGTAGTACTCATCAGCCGACCAACGGAAATCACACCAATAATATGGGTGGATACCCTATAAATAATCTGATAGATTGTAGTTATGCTGCAGGATCACCAGAATGGTGTTATATTCCCAACGCTCAAAGTGGTCAATTTTATCTATTATTGTTAACCAATTACAATGGTGGAGCTGGTACAATCACTTTTAATACAGTAGCTCAATACACTACTGCTACAACTGACTGTTCCCTTTTAGCTCAAGTTTCAAATAACGGTCCTGTTTGTAGTGGAGGAAATATTCAATTGACTTGCAATAATCCACAAATCAATGCTACCTATTCCTGGACAGGGCCCAATGGGTTCACTTCCAATTTATCCAATCCAATTATTTCAAATGTAACATCTTTAAATTCTGGTGTTTACACATTAGTTATGACTGTAAACAGTCAATCTTCAGCACCTGCATCCACAACTGTAGTAGTTAACCCGGTTCCAAATGTGAATCTTACTGCGAGCACTTCTGCTATCTGTCAGGGATCCAATTCTACATTAACAGCCTCAGGTGCAACAAATTATGTATGGAACAATGGTTTAGGAACCGGAAATTCAAAAACAATAACTCCAAATACTACAACAACATACCAAGTGACCGGAACTTCTTCAGGATGCTCAGACACAGCTATTATAACCATTACAGTAAGAGGGATTCCTTCTACACAAATAACTACTCCTGCATCAAGCTATTGTCCAAATAGCAACACCATTCCGGTGTCAACCATCACAACCGGCGGTGGAGGTACTTATTCATACATCTGGACAGGGACGAATATCTCTAATGTCAACAATAACAACACTCAAATCACAATAAATCCATCCAGTTGCAATACCCTATACTCAGCTATAGTAAAAGCAACAGATCAATATGGGTGTTTTGGTAAAGATACGGCTCGATATCAGGTAATTGATACAACTCCTCCTTTGATTTCACCATTACCATTTCCTATTCAAACGGCAAGTGGAACTTTTCCTAATTACTCCATCCCCGATTTTTATAACTTAGTGATGAATAATTGTTCCGACAATTGTTATCCGGATAATTTATTAATTTATTCACAAATACCGGCAGCAGGAAGTTCTATTACAGCCGGCACTTTTGTAACTATTTCTGTAACTGACCCCTGTGGAAATACCAAACTAACTTATATTCGGGTGATATTACCATTACATCTAAATATTTCTGATTCGGTTAATGTTTCCTGCTATAACGGGAATAGTGGTTCCGCAACAGTATCCATTTCCGGTGGAATTGCCCCTTATTCTATAGTATGGAACACAACACCTACACAAACAACTCCAACCGCATCCAATTTGGGAGCCGGTAATTATCAAGTAGTCGTTTCAGATTCATTGGGTACGATTGGCACAACCTCTGTTCAAATCACACAACCGACTTTATTTACGACAACTTTAAACCCTATTGCCACATCTTTTTGTCCGAATTATGGAAATATAACACTACATACCAATACGTTAGGAGGTGTACCTCCCTATCAGTATTCCTGGTCCGGCAATGGAATTTCAAATAACTTAACCGATTCAAATCTGGTCATCATTTCATCAACCGATTGTAATGAATCTTATCAACCTATCGTTTCAGTTACTGATCAAATGGGATGTATAGCATCTGACACCACTTTTTTCACAATTATTGACACGATTTCACCTCAATTTACGACACTTCCATTCACCATCCAGGTTGCTCCAGGAACTTTTCCCAATTATACCGTTCCAAATTTATCAACTTTGGTTATGGCAAATAGTTCAGACAATTGCTGGCCCAATGATCAACTCACTTATTCTCAATCTCTATTAGCTGGCTCCACAATAACAACATCCACCTATTTAGAAGTAACAATCACTGATCCATGTGGAAACGCACGAACTACAAATATCAGATTGATACTTCCTTTACATGGAGTTATGAGTAATTCACAAAATGTGAATTGTTATGGTCAAAATAATGGTTCTACAACGGTGACTCCTTATGGTGGAATTCCACCATTTTCATACATCTGGGACACCTCTCCAATACAAAATAGTGCCACTGCCAGCCAACTTTCAGCCGGAAACTATAATGTAACCATTACCGATTCTTTAGGAACTACATATCAGGTTTCTATTTCGATTACTCAACCCCCTCTTCTCAGTAGTTTGATTTCTGCTACTCCTGTTTTGTGTTATGGACAAAACAATGGAAGTGCTCAAATAACAGCAAACGGAGGAACTCCGGGTTATACGTATCTTTGGAACAATGGAGCCACAACAGCTTCTCTCAATAATCTAACCTCAGGAAATTATCTGGTCACCATCACAGACGCTCAAAATTGTACTTCTACCAATCAAATAATTGTAAATCAACCCACTGCTCTAACATTACAATCAACAGTAACATCCGGAATTTGTCAATCCGGGACAGGTGAAATTCAAATTGTAACATTTGGAGGAATACCTCCGTATACCTTTAATTGGAATACAGGAGCAACAACTTCTTCTATTTCAAACCTCGGGACAGGAATTTACATTTGTACAGTTACAGATTTTAATGGATGTACCAAAATTAAAACAGATACTATAATGATCGTTAATCCAATGAGTGTTGATACGATAACTTCGATTTTAGAATCGTGCGGATTAAAAAATGGATCTATTCAGGTTACTATTGAAAATGGTACACCTCCCTATAATTATGTTTGGAATAATGGAATTAGTACAGGTACTTCTTTAAATAATTTAAAAACAGGTTATTATAACATAACGGTTACAGATCAAAATCAATGTACAGATACAACCGGTATTTTTATTGATTCCTTTGATATTCAATCATTTATTGATGAAATTACCCCTTCAATTTGCGATAGAGACAATGGGACTGCGACTATACGCGTTGAAGGGGGAACCGGTTTATACAATTATTTATGGTACAATATCAATGATTTTACAGATAACTTTGCCTTCAATTTAGCTCCGGGGAATTATTATGTTTCTATCAAAGATTTGGATTGTATTGATACATTACAATTTATAATCAGCGAAATACACAAACCTATAGCATGTTTTGAAACTTCCAGTGATCTATTATTAATTAATCAATCTTTTCTGGCTACTAATTGCTCTCAATATGCAACTCATTACCACTGGGAATTTGGGGATGGTATATCCAGTTCCAATCAAAACCCTTCCCATTTTTACAATGAATCGGGAATGAAAGAGATCACCTTATATGCTTCAAACGACTATGATTGTATTGATTCTGTAAAAAAATCAGTAATTGTTAATGAAGTATCCATAATCTATATTCCTAACTCTTTTACTCCAAACAATGATGGATTAAATGATATATTCAAACCGGCGTGTTCTTTTGTTCGGGAAGAGGGGTATTCTTTAAAAATATTCAATCGCTGGGGAGAAGAGATTTTTTTCTCAAACGACATTCAATACGGATGGGATGGCACCCATAATGCTCAGGCTGCCCCATCAGGCACTTATTCCTATATTATTCTATATGAGAATCTTTTCGGGCAACAATTTAGGAAAATCGGGTCTATTAATATAATAAGATAACTAACAAAACTACTTCAACTATGAAAAAAATATTTACTCTTAATGATAAATCAGAAAAAAAATCAATAACTCCGGTTATTAATTACTGTATTATCCTATTTTTTTTGATCAATGTTTCAATATTCTTTTTAATTCCTTTTTCTGTTAAAGCTCAAGATGTAATAATTAGCAACAATACAACAACCATAAATAATTTACCTACATCCGTTTCAAATCACTTCACATATTCTCAACAAATCTTTTTACAAAATGAGATTAATCAAAGTGGCAAAATTTGTGCCATTTCATTTTATTACACTTCCCAAAGTGATGTTTCCAGAATGTTAAGTGTTTATATAGGGCACACTTCCAAATCATTTTTTTTACATAATTCTGATTGGGTTTCAAATACACAACTGAATTTGGTTTATTATGGAACTGTAAATTTCACTGATTCAAATTGGGTAACAATCTATTTTGATACCCCATTTGAGTATAATAATTCTTCAAATTTAGTAATTGCCATTAATGACAATACCGGTTTTACGAATAATTTTGGTGGTGATTTTCAAATTCACACTACATTTAATGAGCGATCTTTAAGGTATTCAGGCATTTTAAATCAAAATATTCAATTTCCATCATTAGGGAACAAAAGTACGAATAGAAATAATATTATTTTACATTTTTGCACACCTACTCCGATGACCAATACAACTATAAATAGTTGTGAATTATTATATTCTGATCCGGGTGGATTAAATAACTATTCCCACAATATTGAAAATATTCAGACGATCCAATCAGATCCGTTAGAAACTAATGTTTTAAATATGCAGTTTATTGAATTTTCATTAGGTCAAGGTGATAGCTTATGGATTTATGATGGATCTTCAATTTTTAATACTTTAATAGGCTGTTATACTGACACAACAGAGCCCCCTTCAATGACTGTTTCTTCCAATTCTATTACATTCAGATTTAAAAGTGATGGAATTCTTTCAGGATCTGGATGGTTAGCACAAATTTTATGCAAACCTTGTTCTTCTAATCTTTTAAATTATGAATCTCCCTGTATTCCTGACACCAATACATTAACAGGATATTCTGCCATTCCTTTTTGCACTGATTCCAGTCCTAATGGGGTCAGTTTTCCGAGTACCATTGGAGGAGTTGCTTCCAGTGGCCAAATTGGATGTTTGTCTCAAACACCTAATCCAACATGGTACTATTTTAAAATTGATCAACCGGGGGATTTGTTATTAAAAATTTACCAGAATGGTGCAGGTGCTGATGTGGACTTTGCCTGTTGGGGTCCTTTTTATGGAGAAAACCAAATTGACTTTTTAAGACGATTCTGTTGTGGTGAAAATGAATTATATATTCAATCTACAAATTCTCATTATCCTAACTCATTAATTGGAGATCATACAAATGATATGGGTGTATATCCCATTAACAATCTCGTAGATTGCAGTAATTCAGGGTTGTCAACAGAATACTGTTTTATACCGGATGCTCAATCAAATACCTATTATCTTCTTTTATTAATCAATAAAGGAGGTACACTAGGAACCATTTCATTAAATACAGTCGCTCCATTTACAGAAGCGACAACTGATTGTTCATTAATTACAATAGCTTCAAATGAAGGTCCCATTTGTGAAGGAGACACTCTCTTTTTACATTCCAATTTTGTAAATGCTAATGCTACATTTCAGTGGTCAGGTCCTAATGGTTTTAGTTCTACAGTTCAAGATCCTATTATTCTTAATGCTACAGCATCCATTAGTGGAGAATATTCTGTAATCGTATCTTTAAATTCATTTATTGTTGATACTGCAACCACTCAGGTAATGGTTTATCCTTATCCTGACATCACATTTTACCCTTCCAGTCCTTACATTTGTGCAGGAGATTCATTGTTTGTAACAGCTTTTGGTGCAACTAACTATTTTTGGCCTTCATTACTCGATACTGGAGCAACTCAATTGATTTCTGCACCAAGCCCAACTACTTTTACAGTGATAGGTGAGTCAAACGGCTGTTCAACTTATGCTTCCTTTGTTTTGGATGTAAAAGAACATCCAACCACAAACATAATTTTACCTCCGATTAGTAATTTTTTAAGTGAAGCCAATATTAATGTTTATGCCATAACGCAAGGTGGTACTCCTGATTATTATTATGAATGGACAGGAACACATGTAACTCCTACTAACAATGATTCAATTTCAGTTCCGGTTGATTCTACAGACTGCAATTCCATTTTTCACTTTTATTTGACAGTATTTGACACTTTTGGTTGTCGTGCTCATGATCATGATTCTATTGCCATTTATGATACCGTTGCACCTTTATTTCTAAACACCCCATTTCCACTTCAATTGTCGGAACTCAGTAATGGACAATTTATAATTCCGGATCTTACAAATCTGATTTCTACTAATATATCTGATAACATTTGGAACATAAATAGAATCTCTATTTCTCAATCACCCATGTCGGGATCCGTAATTACCAATAATACAAATGTGACAATAACCATCACAGATCCATGTGGGAATAGCAATACCATTACCATTCAGATCATTATTCCTTTAACAAGCGAAATAACCCTTATTACACCCGTTATTTGCAATGGATCCAATACAGGAATGGCAGTAGCTCAAGGATTTGGTGGAGTTCAACCTTACACTTATTCATGGAATACAAATCCTGTTCAAAACAATGATACCGTTTGTAATCTAATTGCCGGAACTTATTTTGTTACCGTAACTGATTTTTTGAATCAGTCAGTAATTGATACATTAATTTTAAATCAACCACCAACATTACAATTATCTATTACAGGAAATACAAGTGTTTGCATAGGTGATTCTACTGCTGCAATAACCGTTCATGCATTAGGAGGGTTATTGCCTTATGAATTTGAGTGGAACACTTCCCATTTCGACTCAACATTAACAAATTTACCTACAGGATTCTATTCCGTAATGGTAACAGATGCTCATGGTTGTTGGGATACTATTTCTGTTGTCATTTCTAATTTCGATCAACCTTCAATTAATCTTACACCTAATGCAAATAATGTTTGTCCCAATTTTGGCATAGTTACAACAACTGCTTCAATTTCAGGTGGATTACCCCCATACAATTACTTTTGGGATTGTCATGGGTCAATTATTAATAATTTAGCGCAATTATCCATTTTGATTGATTCAACCAATTGCAATTATACTGATACACTTATCTTTCAAGTTATAGATGCACATGGTTGTATTGCAAGAGATTCAACTTTTATTCATGTCATTGATACTACAAATCCAATATTTACTACCATACCTTTTCCTGTTCAATATGCTGTTTACAATAATCCTAACTACCAAATCCCTAATTTTCAAACTTTAATATTGAATAATATTTCAGATAATTGCTGGATTCCTTCCCGAATAACAATCACCCAAACACCTGCAGCAAATACTATTATTAATTCTAATACATACGTAAATGTTACCATTACCGATCCATGTGGAAATAGCAATTCAACACTTATCAGAGTGATAATTCCTTTGAGAGGCTCAATAACGGATACAACTCATATTGCCTGTTATGGTGGAAATACCGGATCAGCAACAGTTACAGCTGCCGGAGGAATTCCTCCTTATAGTTACCACTGGAGTACCACTCCAAGTCAAACAAACAATATAGCTAATAACTTAACAGCTGGAAATTATACAGTAACAATTACTGATTCATTAGGGGTAACAGTAATTTGTTCGGTAATAATCAGACAACCTTTGGTTCTTTCTGCTTCCATTTCGGGGACCTCTGTATTATGTAATGGCGGATCTACAGGAAGTGCAACTTTAACAGTAAGTGGAGGAACAACACCTTACCAATTTTTATGGAATGGAGGGACAACAACTCAGAATAGGAGTAATCTCTCTGCTGGAACCTATAGTGTAACAGTTACTGATAATAAAGGGTGTACAAAAACAGCAACAGTATCGATTACACAACCTACTACCATAAATCCTGTAACTATTTCACACAATGCACATTGCGATGAAAATAATGGATTATTAGTCATCAGTGCAACTGGTGGTGTTTCCCCTTATCAATATTTATGGAATAATACCATTCAAAATGACACTATCTCAGGGTTAAGTCCGGGTATCTATAATTGTACAGTAACAGATGCCAATAACTGTACTAAAACAATCTCTGATACAATTTTTGAAACACCTATATTGACAGTAGATCAGGTTAATATTGATCAAGAAACTTGTTCTCAAATAAATGGTTCTATAGAAATTTTGGTATCAGATGGATCTGCACCGTATCAATACACCTGGTCTTCAGGTACATCTATCACAAATATTTTTAATAATATTGCTGCCGGTGATTATAGTGTTACCGTCACTGATCAGGATGGATGTAGTATTACCAGAGATATGACTATTCAAAATTTAAATATAGAATTATCTGTTTTATCGACTACCCCTTCTATTTGTGGAGATAATAATGGGACAGTGACTATCGGTGTAGTTTCCGATTTTCCTGATTATACTTTTGATTGGGGACCTATCATTCATTTTAATAATAATAGTGCGACACAGTTGGCAAGCGGAGATTATAGTGTAAATGTGAACACCGGCAATTGTATCGCTTCTCTAGATTTTACCATTGATGAAATACCGGGACCTGATGCATGTTTTGAAATTGAATATCCTTATGGAAATGGAATTAACATTCCAATTACATTTAAAAATTGTACAGAAAATTCAACAAACTGGATTTGGAGCTTTGGAGATTTTGGAACATCGAATTTAGAAAATCCTACTCATAAATACAGTTCTGAAGGTGAATTTATTGTTACTTTAGTTGCTTCAAATGAATTTGGATGTAAAGATAGTGTTTCAAAAATTATTACCATAATTGGAGATACCGATATATTTATACCTAACTCATTTTCACCAAACGAAGATGGTTTAAATGATATTTTTATGCCTGTGATGCGAGAAGTAAATACAAAAGGATACTCATTAAAAATATTTAACAGATGGGGTGAAGTAATATTTGTAACATTTAATATTGAACAAGGCTGGGATGGTAAAATTAAAGGGGTTCCTGTTGAAATGGGATCAGTTTTTAGTTATATTATTTTATATGAAAACTTAAATGGTCGAAAAATGATGAAAAAAGGATCATTAACAATAATCAAATAAAAAAAGTAATTCTATTTTTGGTCGATTGCTCGATTGCTCATTATGATCATTTTGCTCGTGTGCAGGGGCGATTCATCCGACGGAGCAATTGTATCCTAATCTAATTAATGATTGGTAAATAATTTTGCAATTAATTGAATTGTAAATAGTTCCAAAATCTTTAAATTTGCATATCTACACTAACAATCATTTATTAGAATAGAATATTCGTAGCTAAACTAGATAAGTCAGAACCAAAAATTACCACTAAAATTTTTATTATTACCTTTTACATTTTACTTTTTACCTTTTACCTGTTACTTTTTACCTGTTACTTTTTACCTTTTACCTTTTACCTTTTATCTCTTTCACTATTCATTAGTCTTTAGTCTTTTGTTTTTTGTCTTTTTTGGGCATTCCCCTTTAGCTGCGCTCAATCCAATCTACCTCAAAATAAACAATCAGCCGCGTCGCTAGCCAAAGGGTCGGTCTCCGCCTGCAAGTCCGCAGTAATAAGTCGTGGGACTGCATGGTTGTTAAAGTAGCTCACAGGTTCGCTCTTTAACAACCTGCATCCCATCGGCTTCTTCCTTTGCGGGCTTTCCGGCTGCGCCCTAATGCGGTGGACAATTTTTCCGGCGGAGCTCTTAATAGGGTATTCTACTAAATGATTGGTGAGATTTTCGTTATTTTTTTCATTTTAAACACTTTATTAGATCTGGTGATTTTTGCATCAAA
>JAGDMF010000003.1 GCA_017860455.1 Bacteroidota bacterium | reverse complement strand
TGGGGCAAAGATAGGATAAAGAATGAGAAAATCAATAAAAAAACGAAAAAATGTGCGAGAAATGATCAACAAATTAACAGTTCCGGTAAAGTGTTGGAATGCTCACCCGAAACATATTAAATTAAAAAGAATTACAAAAGGTGTATCTTTTAACCAAACATTTTCCACACTTTCTCGGAATAAGAGATTGGGAAAAATAGATCCTTTATCGGAGCTTTAAGGATTCATAACTTCGTCAATGCTTCAACTTTTTTTAGTACTTTTGCAATTCTAATCTATTTATTATGTGGAGTCTTTATTTAAAAGAATTAAAGTCATATTTGAGTTCACTTCTCGGATATATTTTTATTGGCGTCTTCCTCGTTTTTGCCGGTTTATTTATTTGGGTTTTCCCAAATATTAACAATGTTTTATATTCAGGATTAGCCGACCTTCAAGGCCTTTTCAATATCTCAAAGTTCTTATTTCTGTTCCTGGTACCTGCTATTACCATGCGCTCATTTGCCGAAGAAAAAAGAAACGGTACGATTGAATTAATACTCACAAAACCACTCTCTGATATCCAAATCATTTTAGCCAAATTCTTCTCTAGTCTTACTCTTCTTGTTATTGCCCTACTTCCTACTCTTATTTACATCATTACTGTCTATAATCTTGGTTCTACTCCGGGAAATATTGATATGGGCAGTACATGGGGATCCTATCTTGGTCTTGTTTTTCTGGGATCAACTTTTATTGCTATCGGAATTTTTGCCTCTAGTTTAACCAATAACCAAATTATAGCCTTTATCCTGGCTGCTCCTTTATGTTTTATCCTTTATTTCGGTTTTGAATTTATCTATTCTTTTGAGGTTCTAGGCTCTTTTGGATATCTTATTAAAACAATAGGGATTGATCATCATTATGCATCAATCAGTAAAGGGGTTGTTGATTCAAGAGATATCCTCTATTTCCTGAGTATGATCTTCTTTTTCCTTTTAGGAACTAGAATTGTTTTGTTAAGTAGAAAATGGTAATCCAACTTATAATGTGTTCACGATGAATAATAGTAAAAAATACAAAAAATCTGCCCTTTTAGGCTTAGCTTTGAGTTTGATTATCCTTATTGCTACAAATATTATCTTTTCTTTCCTTTATGTCAGAATCGATCTAACTCAGGATAAACGAAATTCATTGTCTGATAAAACAATTGAATTACTCGAAAATTTAGAGGAAAAAATTTATATTAAAGTATATCTAAAAGGAGATAATCAACCTGCAGATTATAATCTGTTCGCTAAAAAAACGGAAGATATTTTACAAGAGTTCAGAAGATATTCCAATAAAGTGTTTTTTGAATTTATTGATCCTGTTAAAGGAAAATCTCAAGATGAAACAAAAGCCATTTTTTCAGAATTTTATAAAAAAGGACTAGTTCCCATTCCAATCAGTCAGGAGGATGCTGCAGGCTTTTCAACTCATTATGTAATTCCCGGTGCTATTATCACTTATAAAGTGAAGGAAGCTCCCGCTACACTTGTCGTTTCTGATCCTAATGGAGAAGATTGGCTTAACTATTCTGTTCAGGAGCTGGAATATAATCTAATCTCTACTATTCGTCAATTGGTGAGCCCAAAAGTTCGATCTATTGCTTTTACCGATGGCCATGGTGAACTGAACTTCTGGAATACCTCCTGGATGATGTTCCAGTTACAAAGATTCTATAGTGTTACCAGAGTTAATCTGGATGGAAAAATTAATTCTTTAAGAAATATTACTGTTGCAGATACTGTTAATAAAACAATTAAAGATTTAGGTAATAAGTTTGATGTTTTGGTCGTTGCTCAACCAACTACTCCTTTTAGTGATATGGATAAATATATCATAGATCAGCATGTTATGAGAGGAGGAAGAATTCTATGGTTGATTGATGCTACTAATGCTTCCATTGATAGCTTGCAAAATTCAAATGAAATGTTTGCTATGGAGCGCCCTTTAAATCTGAATACCTTGTTCTTTAAGTATGGCGTTCGTTTTAATGCTAATTTATTGCAAGACTTAAACTGCTCACCTTTACCTATTTCAGAAGGTAATGTTGGTGGACAGCCACAGTATAAATTCTGGGCATTCCCCTATTTTGTGAATGTGGTCAATTTTTCAAATCACCCTATTGTCAGAAAATTGAAAAATATTAAATCCAGTTTTGCAGGGACTGTCGATTTTGTTGGCGGGGAAGGAGAACTTCAAAAAACAATTTTAATGACCTCCTCAGAAAGAACTAAAATGGTGCCTACTCCTTCTATTGTTTCTTTGGGTGTTATTAAAGGAAAACCCAATATGGAAGAGTTTGCTTTCAAATATCTTCCAATGGCTGTTTTAGTAGAAGGAAAGTTTAAATCTGCTTTTGAAGGTATTTTACCTGTTGAATTTGATACTATAAAAGAACTGGGATTTGTGAAAAAAAGTCCTGAAACCAGACAGATTTTTATTGCAGATGGTGATATTATTCGCAATTATGTTGACCCAAAAACAAACCAGCCTTTTCCTGCCGGTTACGATTTTTATACTAAAAAACTCTATGATAATACAGAGCTATTATTGAACTGTATCAACTATTTATGTGCAGATGATGATTTATTACAAATTCGTTCCAAAAACTTTAAAATTGGAACTTTAAATCCTCAAAAAGTTCGCGAAAATAGCAATCTTTATGCTATTATCAATATTTCTGTTCCACTCATTTTGATTACTGTTATGGGTGTTGTTTTGATCATTGTTAGAAAAAGAAATTTTTCAAGGAAAAAATTCAAATAATATATTGATATGAAATATATCGGAGCTCATGTTAGTGCTGAGGGTGGTGTTGAAAATGCCCCTGTTAATGCTTCTCTTATCGGAGCAAATGCATTTGCACTTTTTACAAAAAACCAAAAAAGATGGGAAGCTCCACCTCTTTCTTCGAAAAGCATTGCGCTTTTTAAAGAAAACTGTACCAAATTCAATATATTACCTGAACATATTCTTCCTCACGATAGCTACTTGATCAATCTTGGTCATCCTGAATCTGAAGGCTTACAAAAATCAAGAACTGCATTCTTGGATGAGATGAAAAGGTGTGAACAGTTAGGTTTAGTTTTTTTAAACTTCCATCCCGGAAGTCATTTGAATAAAATCAGTTTAGATGATTGCCTGAGAACCATTTCAGAATCAATCAATATTGCTTTAGATAAAACAAAAGGGGTTACTGCAGTTATTGAAAATACTGCCGGTCAAGGTACCAATGTAGGATTTAGCTTTGTCCACCTGGCTCAAATTATTGATAAAGTTGAAGATAAATCAAGAGTTGGTGTGTGTCTTGATACTTGCCATTCCTATTCTGCTGGATATGATCTAAAATCGGTTGATGGATACCAGAAGACTTTTCAGGAATTTGATGAAATTGTTGGGGCTAATTATTTGAAAGCGATCCATTTAAATGATACTAAAAAGGAGTATGGAAGTCGTGTAGATAGACATGATAGTATTGGAAAAGGATTTTTAGATATTGATTTTTTCAAACGATTTATCAATGATCCACGCTTTGACAATATGCCAATTATTATGGAAACGCCCGATGATTCACTTTGGAAACAGGAAATAGAGCTCCTAAGAAGTTTTATACAATAAAATCTAAAATTTTTAAAATTTCTTAAAAACTCCAGGTAACACCAAAAGAGTATAAGAATGGCATTTGATAAATTTTCTCGGATGTAATTCTATCCACATAGAAAATATTCTTGTAGTTGTAAACATTAGTAACAGAAGCACTTAAATCAATTACATTGTGTTCGCCAATAAAAATCTTCTTTTTCAAACCTGCATCCATTCTTTGATAGGAAGGAAGTCTACCACCATTTAAGTCCCCTAACAAATAGTACAAATCCTCATTTTCTGAAGTATAATCACCTGAGATTGTTCCTCCCAATGTAGAATGGGGGTAAATGGCCTGATCTTGCGAAAATGGAAATCCTGAACCATAATTCCACCTAATATCTAATTGCCAGGTTTTTCTGACTTGTTTTCCAAATGCATAGGAAGCCAGGATATTGACATTATGACGTCTGTCAAAGTGAGGATTGTAGGTCACTTTTCCATCATTTCTTTTTACAAAACCTAAAGAATAGGTTGCCCAAATATATAAGTTTTTATGATCATATTTGAATGAAATATCTCCACCGTAAGCATTCCCGTTTTCCCAAATATAATTTGGATCTGTTTCAAAAAGTTTATATCTGTTTACAACTGTTAATTGTGAGAAATTTTTATAATAACCTTCAATATTGATGGTGGTGTATTTAATTAAATCCATCTCAATACCAAAAATAACATGTTGAGCCTTTTGTAGATAATCTTGCATATAGCGACTATTAAAAGAATCCGGAAGAGCTTCAGGACTGGATAAAAAACCGTAAAACAAACTGACAACATCTCTATCGGAAGTTATGGTTGTAAAGTTTTGAGAGTATATGCCGGCTGCTAATTTGAGTCGAATGGTTTTTTCTTTATTTACATTATATTTTATTGCGATTCTTGGTTCAGGTACAGCTGCACTCAAAGAAGCATAATACTGAAATCTAAAACCGGGTTCAATTAACAAACGATCATTAAAATTGTATTTATATTTCACAAAAAGAGCTACATCTGTAGTATAATCTTCAATGGATTGTAATAAACCGGCTTTAGTATAAAATTGATATTTTGCTTTATATCCTGTTAAATCAAATCCAACATTTAAAACACTTTTCCCTAAATAATAATTGATTCCCATGTTTGCTAAAAATCCGTCAATGGAGCTTTCTTTAGGATAATAATTCACATCATTAAGTCCGGAAAGATAGTTACTATATGAGATACTTCCGGAAATAGTGGTGGGTTCAGTTCCCGGTACCAATAAAAAGTTTGTTCCAAATCCCCAGTTTTTCCAATTATAGAGGGCAATATCAGGAAAATTAACCTGATCATCAAATCTAAATCCAAAAATACTGATTTTAGAACCATTTTCTACGCCTAATGAAACTTTTCCATATAAATCAAAATAATTATAAGGGAGTCCATTTCCGGATAAATACGGATAAAACATTTTTGATGATTGTTCCAAATAGGATCCTTTTATGGAAGCAATATAGGAAATGGATGTTTTTCTGGTTTCATTCAATTTTAATAATGGACCTTCCAATAACAATTTCGCACCGAAAGTGTTCACATCCACTTTTCCGGCTAATCTTTTTTTGTTTCCATCGCGGGTAGTTATATTCATTACAGATGAAATTCTTCCTCCAAACTCAGCACCATAACCACCGGTATAAACATCAGCAGCACTGATAATTTCTGTATCAAAAACGGAAAACAAACCAATAGAGTGAAAAGGATTATAAATCAACATTCCGTCAAATAGTAACATGTTTTGAATGGGTGTTCCCCCTCTTACATAGAGTTGCCCCCCTTGGTCTCCGGTTGAAACAACACCTGGAAAAACTTGTAAAAATTGTGCAAAGTCAGGTTGACCACCAATAGAAGGCATTTTTGCCATCTCTTTTGGCGTCACACTAATTACAGAGATCCTGGTTTCCTGAATTCTTCGTTGTCCTTCAGCCGTTACTTCAACTTCTCCGATTTTTACTGCTGAAACTTTAATAAAATATCTTTTTGAAATAGTACCTTTATCAACGATAATAGTGTCAGATATTGGAGTATATCCCACCATATTGGTTTCAAGAACATATACTCCATTTGGGATTTTACTGATCACAAATGATCCATTTTGATCAGTTAATGCCCCATAAGAAGTTCCTTTTAACTGAACCATACAATAACTAACCGGTTCACCATTGTTATCGTAGTATAAAAACCCTTTAATCATACCCGATTGAGCAAAAAGTATAGTGTTTATGGTGATTAAAAAGGTAAAAAGTCCAAGAATTTTCTTCATTTGATTTATTTTTTTTAAAGTCCGCAAATTTACTTTTTTTTTCGATAAAAAAGGGTGTTTTCTTTTTCCGAAATTATATTTCTTTTAACTATATCTAAGATCTGTTCCTCTGTTACAGCAAAGTACTTATCTTTATCGTTTTCAAATTCTTCCACAGACGAAATACTCTCAGAAATAGCCAAAATGGATGCCCGATCCTCAATTTTTATTTCATTATGGAGAAGGAGAGATTCTATTTTATTCTTTACTTTTTGCAAATTACCGGAAAGATTGGACCCACCGTCAAAATGATACATAAAGTTATTTAATGCAGAATCTGCAGTTTCTAGATCAACTCCATCAGCGGGCCTTCCACTGATAACTAAAATACCAGGATCATTCGTTGCCGTGATGTAGGCCGTAATATCAGTAAAAAGTTTTTGTTCCAGCACAAACTCTTTATACAAATAAGAAGATTGTCCACTTCCCAGCATATCTGATAAAATATCAAAAGCATAAAAATCCTGATCTCTTCTTCCACACATACTCCAGCCTTTCATGAGCATATCATAAGGAACCTCTCTGAACACTTCTACCAATTGTAATTCTTTTTGCTCCTCCTCTTTAGGATAACTGTGGTCAATTTCAATTCCCACAGGAATATCTCCGAACCATTTTTCAACTAAAGCTACTGCATTCTCAAATTGAACATTGCCGGCAATGGTGATCACTGCATTATTGGGATTATAAAACCGATTATAAAAAGATTTAACATTAGGCATCTCAACCTTTTCGATATGAGATAACTCTTTCCCAATGGGGAGCCACTGATAGGGATGTTTTTTAAAAACAACTTCATAAAATAAACTCCATAAATCTCCATAAGGTCGGTTTAAAAAGTTTTCTTTAAACTCTTCCATCACCACATTTTTCTGAATATCTAGTTGTTCCTGATTAAAACCAAGTGATAACATCCGATCCGATTCCAGCCATAAAGCTGTTTCAATATTGATAGCAGGTAAGGTGATGTAATAGCAAGTGAGATCCTGTGATGTATAGGCATTATTGATTGCTCCAACATTCTGAAGATGGGTATCGAAATCCTCAATATGTTTCGATCCGCAAAACATAAAATGTTCCAGAAGATGGGCCATTCCGGTTTGTTCAGGATTCTCATCCCTTGATCCCACTTTATAAACAATATTGCATGATACCAAAGGAGTGGTGTGGTCTTCATGCACGATTAAACGCAATCCGTTGGATAAAATGTATCTTTGAAAAGGGATTCCCATGTTATGATTCTTTCTTCATGTCGAATGCCAAAGCAAACATTTTCATCTGTTTGATCATCGATGCCAGTCCATTCGATCTTGTAGGAGAAAGATGGTTTTTAATCCCTATCTGATCTAAATAAGCCAAAGGGGCATCAATAATCTCCTTTGGTGTTCTTCCGGATAAAACCCGGATCAGTAAATTTACAATCCCTTTAGTGATAATCGCGTCACTGTCTGCAGTGAAAGTGACAATTCCGTTTTCATAAGATGCCTGTAGCCAAACCTGGGATTGGCATCCTGCAATTAAATACTGTTGTGTTTTGTATTTGGAATCAATAAGGGGAAGTTCTTTTCCTAACTCAATGATATAGTTGTATTTATCCATCCAGTCTTCAAACAGATCAAACTCTTCAATGATCTGCTTTTCCGCTTCTTGTAATGTCATAAGTTGCTATTTTTTTAAAAATTTATATACTTTGTTTTGGTTATGATTAACTATTTGAATCAGATATATTCCGGATTGCAGTTTTTCAATATTCAATTCAGATTGTGGTTCACTAAAAATTCCATGACCCACTTCTTTACCAACAGCATCAAAAATTGAGTAGTTTACAGGTTCAAAATCAAGGTTTTGAAATTGAACAAATAGTTGACTTTCTGCAGGGTTTGGGAAAATGGTGATCTCAGAATTGAAAACACTGTATTCATTCACTGAAATGGGATCCGGATTATAGTAAAAAGTGATACTATCAGCCAATCGGGTTGTAAATTGGTTGAGTTCAAAATAACAAACGGTTCCGTCGGTAAGGAATGTGCTGGGGTTTGTCCAGGGATTAAATTGATGTAAAAGGGAGTTATTGCCATAAAATGCAGCTGTATTTAACGATCCTTCCTCTTCAGTAGTTCCATTGTATCTGTATAAATACACTTCATCAAAAATATCGGTCAGATTGGTTCCGGCATTTCCATTATACAAACTGTTGATTCGGTATATTAAAACGCCACTATTTGGAATACCGCTGTCGAATGGAAGTAGTTTTCTTCTAAA
The DNA here is from genome assembly GCA_017860455.1 of Bacteroidota bacterium. Taxonomy (GTDB): domain Bacteria; phylum Bacteroidota; class Bacteroidia; order Bacteroidales; family WCHB1-69; genus UBA5429. The sequence continues at coordinate 100,567 of JAGDMF010000003.1, read as the reverse complement.
TTCCAATACAAAAAATTCATCGGGATTGGATGATGCAATTTTATAAGAGGATCTCTCTTTGTTTCCCTGATTAGGATAAAGGGTGTAAAAACCGGCATGGGTAATCTCAGGAATCTCATTGATCCAATGTCCATATTTCCATTTGCAGTAGATGTTGGATTGTTGAGGAGGGGTAGCATTTCCGGCCATTATATCCCATTGACCAACCGGAGTTCCATTATACCCATATCTGTATAGATCAGGAAATCCGAAAGTGTGTAGAAGTTCATGAGACATGGTAGAGGTATTAAAGTAAGAAGTGTTGGCTAACAAAAAGTTATAATCCCACACTCTTAAATCGTTAACAGTAATACTGTCTGAAAAAAGGGACCAGCGATGAGGCCATAAAAGATCTGCCCAGTCACCCACTTCACCTTTAACGATGAAACTGATATTGTCGATATTGCCATCATCATCATAATCAAAATCTATCGTATTTGGAATTAGATTTTGAACAGACTCCACAGCTCTCACCAGCAAATTATGTTCCCTTTCTGTCCTTTGGTTTACTGTATCATTGTTTTGATATCCGTTAAGATTTGTTTCAGAATAAGGCAAGTAGTAATTTCTGGGATAAATATCTTGAAATGAGATGATTTGATTTCCAACTGGAGCAGGATAGAAATGAGTCAAAACATACATTTGTTGGTATGACACATTTTTTACATAATTATAGACCGAAACGGCATTTACATCTGATGAATCATTAAATTTCTGATCCACATCTGTAAAAAGAGTTGAAAAATCGGTATCATCAGAAAAGCGGATAAAAATCACGATGTTATTCATGGTTCCAATGTTAGGACCTCTATTCCTTGAAATATTCTTAGGAACCTGATCTTCCATTTTTTTTCTCAAAGCCAACATTTTTTCAGATGAGATATTCAATCCCGGAGTCAGGAAAGAATCGGGTTGATCTTTTCCCGGAACCAATTGGGTAGGAACCAAATTTCCATCTATGAGATTTGCATAAACGAAATATCCGGTATGAACATCTAACATGATGGTATAATTTTTTTCATCATGCAGCCATTGGTAATAATCGTCGCCGGTTGCAAAGCAGTATAATGTATCTCCATTAGGTTGAATTAGTGTAACTGGAAGTTTTTCAATATAGGCAGCTCTAAGGAAAAATCCCAAAACAACAGTCAAAAGGAGTGTTGAAATAACTTTTTTCATGTTTCTTTTTTTTAAAACTTGCAAAGATACGAAATATTTGGGCATTCCGGCTCGCAAGCTCGCCGTCGGTCTCCGGCCCATACTCCTCGTTTCGCTGCCAGGGTCTGATCGGCCGGGCAGGAGCTCCTCCGTCGCTCTGCCCGATCCGTCATCCCCTAAGCAGCTCAACTTGCGGGGTATCTGGCCTCCGCCCTAATGCGACGTTCTACGTTCTACGAAATCCTTTAAATGCTCGTCTGCAGACCGCTGACTGCAGTCTGCTGTCTAAAAGTAGCTCCGTAGGAGCGCCACCTTTGTAGCTAACCAAATTCCGACAAAACGAACCCGCTCCAGCGGAGCGTTATATTGGTATTTAGCAAATAACCAAACATGCTATTTTTTGAAGTATTGATATCTATTCTGATAAATGATTGGTACAGATCCTTAGCCAAATCAGCATTTCAATAAATATACCAAAAACAGAATATTTTACAAAAATCGCCACCAACCATTTAATAGAATAGCAAAATGAGGGTCGATTGCTCATGTGCTCGTGTGTTCAATTTTTCATTTTTCATTTTTTTAACACAGAGATCACTAAGTGTTTTTCCACTGAGGCCTCTGAGATTAAGATCATTGTGTCCTTAGTGTTAAAAAAAAATTGAAAAAAAGTGAAGTTATTAAAAAAGTTGTATATTTGTCGCTTCTAAACAACAAGTTAAATACATTGATGAACATAAACGGAAACTGGGTTGACCAACGCAACTCCTCTTGGAACACCCCATACACATTCTCCGGCAAAGAGAAAGATGTGGAAACTGGATATGGCTATTTTGGAGCACGTTATTATGACAGCGGTTTAAGTATTTGGCTTTCTATAGACCCGATGAGTGATAATTACCCCAGTATGTCACCGTACAACTATTGTGTCAATAATCCGGTGATTTTGGTGGATCCGGATGGGAGGGAGATTGGAGAAGTAGATGAGTTGGCAAAGACGTATATAAATTCATTAATTGATAAGAAATCACCAGATTATAATCGTGCTTTTGCAAGAAAATATAGACAATTAGAAAAGTCAAAAACTAAATATAATTTTAAATTAGGAACCAAAGAGAATTTATCTGGAGTTGATGGAAATGGAGGTGAAGTTTTTGGAGCTGTTCTACCTGGTAGTGATAATTCAATAGATATTATTTTTACAATTGGAGAGGGGACTAGATGTACAACTGAAGGCGGATTTGGACAATTAGCGACATTATTTGAAGAAGTATATCATGCAAGTCGAATTGATAAAGGAAAAATGGATATTAATCGTCCTACAATTGCTGAAGAAATAAAAGCTTGGAGATTTTCTATAAAAGCTCCTGGTACTAAATTTACATATGAATATACTGATGACACTGGTATAACTAAAACTGGCGAAACTTTAGCTAATTTGTTTAGGATAAATGTGTCTACAAAATTGTTACAAACAATGTTTAAAGAAGGGCTTGAAGGTTGTGAAAATTGCACAAGAAGATGGCATTTTTTTAGCCCACCTGGTATATATAGTGATCTCCCATTAAAATAACTTAATAATTCAATAAATATGAACAAAATTAGATTATTGATAATAATGTTGCTTTTTTGCAATTTATTTTCTTATTCACAACAAACTTTGGATACTATAATTTTTAATAAAAAAGGGGAAGTTTATAGTTTTATAAATAATAAAAAAGTTAAATATAATGGGGCTATTCATTCTAATATTTGCATGAATTCAAAAATTCAAAAATATAATTTTGGAAATTTTTGTGTGTTTACGCATTTTATTTTAAGTGGAGATTATTTGAATTCTAAAAAAATATATGGTGAAGAATTTGTTGAAAAAATTAAAAATACATCATGTAATTTTTATATTATATGCCAGATTGAAAATGGTAAAATAAATGGTGAAGTCAAATGGTTCTTAAAAGAAAATAATCAACTTATTTATGTAGTAAATTATAAAGATGGAGTTAAAAATGGTATTTATAAATATTATTATTCTAATGGGTCATTGTTGAAAGAAGGTTATTATTCACAAAATAAATTTGATGGAAGAGAAATTAGTTACACAATTAATGGCGAAATAGGTTGTATTAGAATTTGGGATAATGGAATATTTGTAAGTCAAGAAGTTAAAAATAAAATTTTTTCTGCTGAAATTCAATAAAAATATTGCTATACCTAAAAACTCTAAAACACTTATAATTTTAAAAAAAATACTCAAATGTTCCCTTTTCTCCCATTTTACTATCTTTGTCACATCAAAAATTTAAGATAAAGATGTTAAAACAATCAATTGACTCCTCAGTGTAGTATTATTATTCATTAATAAAAAGCATCCTTTTGGGGGATGTTTTTTTGTTATATATCAAACTTCAAAACCTACATTTTCACCTTTAATTCCAAATTATTTTTGTAAATAAAAACAAAAGTTCGGAATGCTCGAATGCTCAGAATGCTCGAATGCTCATTATTCTTTATTCATTTTCATTCGGCGCAAGTGCGGTGGCAAAGGCCACAAACGAGGCGGAATAGAGTGAAAGTCAGACTGAGCGGGAGGGATTTTTGTGGCCTTGATTTTTTGTTTCTTTTTGATCAAGCAAAAAGAAAGGAAAAACTGCAACCTCTTCAAGGATATTTTTACAAATATAACGCTACTCTGTAGCGAAAAAATTGATATAATAACCATTTACTACCAATATAACGCTCCTACGGAGCGGGATCGTTTGGTCGGAATTTATACGCTACCAATATATCGCCATGCTGTGGCGGGTTCGTTTCACCGGCAATTCATCTGCTACAAAGGTGTCGCTCCTATGGAGCTGAGAAAAGTCTGCAGACGGCAGACGGCAGACATTTCAGATTGCTCGAATGCTCGAATGCTTGAATGCTCATGTGCTCAATTTTTCATTTTTCATTTTTCATTATTCACTAGTTATTATTCACTATTCATTATTCATTTACAAATTCCCTTTCGCCTTTCGCCTTTTGCCCTTAGCCTTTTTCATTCTTTCAACTTTTCCCATCGCTCGGAACGCTGTTTTAAAAATGTAAATTTGAAAATGGCATAGAAAAAATACAGATTGATTCTTAAAAACAAAAACAACGCTTTTCTGATTTTGGGAATCAATAACAGAATACCTAATGTGACTAAGGAAATCAAACTACAGTAGAGATTCGATTGTATTAAAAAGAGCATTAAATAGATTCCCCATATTAGAAATGTGAAGGGTAGTAGCAATTTCCCAAATTTGAATACCAAAAACCGAAATTGATCCCCTAAAGGCATCCGCATTACCTGTTTCCACTTTTTAGTGATAAATAGTAACAATCCGCGGGTCAATCTTTCTAAACGCTCTTTTTTGTAATAGTTTTGAAACGGAATATCATAAATGATCGCTTTTGGTTCTTGTACTAATCGGGTTCCTTGTGCAATCGTGGAAACGATAACACACAAATCATCAAATAGTTGATCCTGTGGAAATGGCTGAAATATATTTTTTCGCTGCGCATATAAGGCTCCATATACATTGTATCCCGATCCGGATTTTGAATCTAATAATACCAATCCATTAATGATGGTTCTGAAAAATGAGGAGTGTTGATCCGGATTATCATGCAAAACAGAGGCTACCGTTCCAATTTTCGGATCGTTAAAATGGAACACCAGTTCTCTTACAGACCCCTTTTTCATTTTTTGTCTGCAATCTGAAAATACCAGAATTTCATGATGTGCATTTTCTACAGCTAAGTTAACACCATTGATCTTAGATAATTGAGTGGAACTGTAAATAATTTGTACTTTAGGGTTTGATTCAAATTCACTTAAAATCCGGTTTGTTTCGTCCGTTGATCCACCCGAAACAACAATAATTTCAGATTCTTCTATCCATTCTGAAGGATCCAGTAATGAATTTAATTTTTCTCTGATATGTTTTTCTTCATTATAACAAGCGATAATGATGGATACAGGGACCAAGAAATCTTCAGATTTTAATACCGGTTTTTTAAAAAAGAGATATCGTAAAAAGGAAAGTATCGGATAAACTAACATTAAAAAGGGGACAATACAGGAAACGATAAATAGTGCTTTCATATTTTTTTTATTCTCTTTAAAAATGTGTTGATTCTATTGATCCATTTTAATCCGACCCGGTCAATAACCATTTTTTTAATTCCTGAAAGCCATTGGAGTTTTAATATAGATAGCGGTTTTCTCTGAATTATGGAAGAAAATTGTTTTAAAGTGGTGCCTCTTTTAATGGACCATCTTCCCCATTCGATATGGTTTTCTGAGGGGTTTATGAATGCAAACCGGGTAGTTAATACATTGGAATAACCCAATTCGTTTGCAATCTTATTAATGACACTATTCGTTCTGCCAAAAGGGAATGAAAAGAACATAATCTCAATACCTAAATTTTCTTCGATCCTTTTTTTGGATTCCATCAGTTCAAATCTCACTTTTTCATTTGAAAGAACAGTTAAATCACAGTGCGTTACGCCATGACTTCCAACGTGCATTCCTCTCCGGATCATTTCCAGATACTTTTCCCAAGTTACCCCTTGTTGCCCGATATTTTGAATGGATAGGAAAAATGTTGCGGTATATCCGAATTCCTGTAAAATGGGAAATACCGTTTCAAAATCAGAAGGGTTTCCATCGTCAAAAGTGAGGGCGACACAAAAAGGATCCTGAATTTTGGAATTTAAAATATCCGATAATGAAACAACCGGGATCTTAAATTTTTGTAAAAGAGCTAATTGTGCCTTGAATTGTTCAATCGATACAGCATAAATCCCTCCAAAAGAATCAAAAGGGTATTGATGATTGTCAATAAGATGATAATTAAGGACTAACGCCTGGTTCATTAAAAAAATAGATTAAAAAATCCGGTATATGATTTTGGAATTTTACAATTCCCCTTTTATTTCGTTTAGAAAATCTTTGATATTTTTCAGTGTTTGAATGATCTCCCCTTTGGAGAGCTGCTCTACAAATTTCTCCCCTTTTAGTGCATCTTTGGCGCCTTGTAACGTATAACCCTTCTCTTTGGTTAAATGGTAAATGGTGCGGATGGTTTCAATATCCTTTTTCGTAAAATAACGATCCCCTTTTTTATTTTTGTAGGGTTTAATGATTTCAAACTCTTTTTCCCAAAATCGTAATAATGATGTATTTACATTAAACATCTGGGCTGTTTCACTGATGCTGTAATAAGCTTTTTCAAGATCTTCCATATTTTATTCCTCTCTTTCTTGTGCTCTTCGGTTGTCCTTCTCTTTGATACTTTCCCGTTTATCGTACATTTTTTTCCCTTTGGCTAAGGCAATATCCAATTTGGCGTACCCATGTTCGTTGATGTAAAGTAAGGTAGGAATAATCGTCATTCCCCTTTCATTCAACTTGATGAGTAGTTTTTTGATCTCTTTTTTTTGTAACAATAATTTTCTGGCTCTTTTCGGTTCATGGTTATTGTAACTGCCATTATCATACTCTGTTATGTGCATATTGTTGACCCAAAGTTCCCCATTGGTGAAGGAACAATAGGCATCTGTGATATTGGCTTTTCCGGCTCTTATCGATTTGATTTCAGTTCCGGTTAACACAAGTCCGGCAGTGAGTTTAGTCATTAAAAAGTATTCAAACTCGGCTTTCCGGTTTTTAATAGATATTGTAGGTTGTGCTTTCCCTTTGGACATGATGGTAGTTTTCTAATTTAACCTACAAAAATACAAAATATTATCTTAAAAAAATATTTCTATTTTGGATCCATTTTTTTATGATTTTTTGTTTTCAAATCCTTTTTTTATAAACAAATTTTTTATTATTTTTGAAAAAATCTAACTCGTATGCTCCTACATAACTTCCCCGTTCTGAAATTGCTGATCCCTTATATTTTGGGTGTTTTTTGCGGATATTTTACACTTTTTGATCCAAAAATTGCATTTTTGGCCTTTTTATTGCAAATTTTAGCTACTGTAATGGTGCTCTTTTTGAGGAAAAAAATTGATTTTTGGGCGCAAAAAGGGGTAGGTTTGTTATTCTCTTTGAGTTTCCTTCTGGCAGGTTATCTGATTACAACTTTCGATTATCACCATCCATTTCAAAATACCGATTCTGAAAATATCAATACTTCAGATTTTAAAATGGCGGAGATTGTCGAGCCGATTCAGGAGAGGGAGAAAAGCATCAAACTGATTGTTAAAATTCAAAATCAGAATAGACTGCTCTATCTTAAAAAAGATCCTAAATCGCGACAATTAAAAGCGGGAGATAGGATCGAAACCAATGTTGTTTTTAAACCAATTGCCGCACCCAAAAATCCGGATAGTTTTGATTATAAAAAAATGATGGCACGAAAAGGGATCTGTTTGTCCGGGTATGGGGATTCTACACAATGGAAAAAAGTGAAATCCGGGAACCCTTTTCGACTAAAATGGATAGCTTATAATATTCAGCAAAAATGGTCTCAGATTTTACAAAAAAATGGATTGAAAGGTTCAGAATATCAGGTGGCTGCAGCTATTTTGCTGGGAAATGATGATACGATGGAGCCGGAATTGAAAGCGCAATACAGCAATGCGGGAGTAAGTCATATTTTATCTGTTTCCGGAATGCACGTTGGGATCATTTTTATGATCATCAATGTATTGCTCGCTCCTTTGGATCAATATAGAAAGTCACGATTTTTGAAAGCTGTGATCCTACTTCTGGTTATTTGGATCTATGCTGCGATTACCGGATTATCACCCTCCGTGATCCGGTCAGCTACCATGTTTTCTTTTGTGCTGATTGGAGAGATCCTCAAACGGAAAACCAATATTTTTCAAAGTTTGTTTGCTTCTCTGTTTATCTTGTTAATTATCAATCCATTATTATTGTTTGATTTGGGATTTCAGCTGAGTTATCTGGCCCTTTTTGGAATTGTGATTTTTCAAAAACCGATCGGGGCACTCTGGAATCCCAAGACTAAAATAGGGGCTTATTTTTGGTCATTATGCAGTGTTTCTATTGCTGCTCAGATCTCTACATTCCCTATTTCCATTTACTACTTTCATCAGTTTCCCAACTATTTTTTATTGGCGAACCTATTGGTGATTTTTTTATCCTTTTGTGTCATGATTGGAGGGATTGTGGTAATTGTTTTCTCCTTCATTCCTGCTATTTCTGAAATTTTAGGGTGGCTTTTGACCTATCTGGTTCGCCTTATGAACCAGATTATTGAATGGATTCAAAATTTGCCCGGTTCCGTAACGGAACATATCTCCTGTTCTTTTTTACAAATGGTTATTCTTTATATTTTGATTTTTTTTGCATACACTACTTTGACATGGAAAACCAAATTTTATTTTTTTGGTTTTTTAATATCGATAATCTGTTTATTGCTCCTCTCCAATGTGCAACATTTTAACAATCAAAACCGGTCAGAATTGGTGATTTTTTCCATTCCAAACAGCAATTTAATCCTGTTTCAATCGGGTAAAAATTCCTACATAGTTTCTGATTCGATTATGGATCGGAAAGATCCGAAATTCAAGTTTAGTGCAGAAACGCATCTCTTAAAATACCAAATGAATCCGCAATTTATTTCGATGAATGAAGATACAAAAGGGGTCAATTTTAACAAAAAAGGGGCTTTGATTTGCTTTCAGGGGAAATTGTTAGGTTTGGTTACACAAAAAAATCAAGAGTGTTGGAAAAGTACAGCTCTGGACTATTTTTTTATATCAGAAAACAATATAGATCCCAATATTATAAAACAAATGAAATGTAAAACGGTGATTTTATCAGATAACATCCGGATATCACAGGTTCAAAAATGGAAAAGGGAAACAGAAAATCAAAAAATGGAACTTTATGCACTAAAAGAGCAAGGTGCTTTTATCTGGAAGGAGGAGTAAAAGTTAACAAAACAGGTTCCTCTTCCATCACCATATAGGTGTTTAAAGTCAACCAGTCGCCGGTATTGATATATCTTGAATTTTGGATCGGAATATCAAGAGCCAGATGTCTGTGTCCATAAACAAAGTAATCAACCTGTTGTTTTTCAAGAAACTGATTGATATACAGAATGGTAAACTCTTTATCATTTCCGAGAAAATGTTCTTCATAAGCGGGCGTCATGGCTCTGCTGCTTTTAGAGAAAAAGCGGGCAATAGCAAAGGAACTTGAGGAGGGGAGCAATCCGTACAACCAGATATTAAATTTTCGACTGAACAGCCATCTCATCAACTTATAGCCATACTGGCCGGGACCTAAACCATCACCATGTCCCACCATACATTTTTTACCATTGATCAGAAACTCATGTTGATTTCTAAAAATATGGATTCCAAACTCTTTAACCAGATAATCCTTCACCCACATATCATGATTTCCGGTAAAGTAGTAAATCTCAATCCCTTTTTTACGAATATCATGCAATTTGGATAAAAACCGATAGTTTCCTTTAGGGACAACGCATTTGTACTCAAACCAATAGTCAAAAATATCACCTAAAAGAAACAGGTGTTTCCCGTCCTGAAGCACCAAATCAAGCCATTGAATGATCAAATCTTCTCTTTGATCACTCAACGCTTTATTGGGGGATCCAAAGTGAAAATCGGAGGCAAAATAACATTTTCCGTTGATGGTCATAGGGCAAAATTAATATGATTTTATGAATGATTCCACTTGTAAAATTTTATTTTTTAGTTCATTCGCCTGAATAAAATCGAGTTCTTTGATAGCTACTTCCAACTCTTTCCTCAATTTTTTGAGCGTATCCTGAAGTTGCGGAAGATTCAGCATTTTGAAAGGATCTTCTTCAGCTGCAATCGGTTTTTGAGGATCTTCAAAGGCGTATTTTTTGACCTCTTTTTGTCTCAATTCTAAAGTAGAGATCAAATTAAAATCTTCATTTTTCTGAACTGTTTTAGGAGTAATATTGTGTTTTTTATTATACTCAATCTGTTTGGCACGCCTTCTGTTGGTTTCATCAATAGTAGCCTGCATCGATTTTGTAATTTTATTGGCATAAAAAATCACTCTCCCTTCAGAATGACGGGCAGCGCGTCCGGAGGTTTGGGTTAAGGAACGTTGATTTCTTAAAAAACCCTCTTTATCTGCATCCATGATAGCAACTAATGCCACTTCAGGTAAATCAAGTCCTTCTCTTAAAAGATTTACTCCCACTAAAACATCAATAGCTCCGGCTCTTAAATCCTGAAGAATCTCCACTCTTTCAAAAGTATCCACATCGGAGTGAATATATTTGGTTTTCACACCGATCCGGATCAGATAGGAGCTCAACTCTTCTGCCATCTTTTTGGTTAGTGTAGTCACTAAAACCCGATACCCTTTAGTTATGCAAAATTCCACTTCGTCTAATAGGTCATCCACCTGATTATCAGCGGGTCTCACTTCAATCGGAGGATCCAGCAAACCGGTAGGACGAACCACTTGTTCCACAATTACACCATCCGATTTTCCTAGTTCATAATCGGCTGGAGTCGCACTCACATAGATACTTTGACCAATTAAGGATTCAAATTCCTGAAACTTAAGCGGTCTGTTGTCCATAGCAGCAGGTAGTCTGAAACCATAATCCACCAGATTTATTTTCCGGGCTCTGTCACCACCGTACATAGCCCCAATCTGTGGAACACTGACGTGACTTTCATCCACAATTAAAATAAAATCATCCGGGAAAAAGTCAATGATACAGAACGGCCGTTCTCCCTGTTTTCGTTTATCAAAATAGCGGGAGTAATTTTCAATTCCGGAACAGTAGCCCAGTTCTTTAATCATTTCCACATCATAGTTCACACGATCATCGAGTCTTTTCGCTTCCAGATGTTTGCCAATCGATTTCAAATAATCTATCTGCGCTCCCAAATCGAGTTTAATCTGATTAATCGCATCATTAACAGACTCTTGAGAAGTAACAAACAGGTTGGCAGGATAGATTTTCAGTTCTTTCATAGAGGTGATTTTTTTCCCGGATTCCGGTTCAATCTCCTCAATTTTTTCCACTTCATTATCCCAGAAAATGATCCGGTAAGCATTATCATTGTAGGGAGGAAAAACATCCACCGTATCTCCTTTTACTCTAAATTTAGCCGGTTCGAGCATCAATTCTGTGCGGGAATATAAACTGTTCACCAAAGCATGTAGCAATTGATCTCTGTTTAAAACCATCCCTTCATGGATATTGATAACACTTTTCGCAAAATCTTCCGGATTTCCAATCCCGTAAATACAAGAAACAGAAGCGACTACAACAACATCTCTTCTTCCTGAAAGCAACGTGGAGGTTGTTCTTAACCGCAACTTTTCGATCTCTTCATTAATGGAAAGATCTTTTTCAATGTAGGTATTGGAAGAGGGAAGATACGCCTCCGGCTGGTAATAATCGTAATAGGATACAAAAAACTCAACAGCATTTTCAGGAAAAAAAGTCTTAAACTCAGAATACAATTGAGCAGCTAACGTTTTATTATGACTGAGGATCAGGGCGGGTCTGTTCACCTCTTTTAAAACATTGGCAATGGTAAATGTTTTACCGGAACCTGTTACCCCTAGTAAAGTTTGAGCTTTGTCTCCACGATCCAAACCATCTACCAACTGTTTGATAGCTTCCGGTTGATCACCGCTGGGTTGGAAAGAGGAGACAAGCTTAAAATCCATTATTTTTTTCCGGGATACACTTTAAGTGCTTCCGCTAAACAAGTCATAGCTTCTTTCAAATCATCCACTTTCAAACAGTAGCTGATTCTCACTTCATCCAAACCTTGTCCTTTGGTAGAGTAAAAACCTGTTGCAGGAGCTAACATCACGGTTTTTCCAGCATAGCTGAAATCTTCCAATAACCATTGACAGAATCTGTCAGAATTATCAATAGGTAAACGTGCCACTACATAGAAAGCACCTTTAGGATTAGGACAAAAACAGCCCGGCATTTTATTGATCGCTTCAACAACACAATTTCTACGAGCTACATAATCATTAATCACCATATCGAAATACGATTTTGGAGTAGATATTGCTGCTTCTCCTAAAATTTGTCCATAAGTTGGAGGGCTCAAACGTGCTTGTGCAAATTTCATGGCTGTGGCAATCACCTCTTTATTTTTGGAAATAAAAGCACCCACTCTAACACCACATGCACTATATCTTTTTGATACAGAATCTAATAAAACAACATTTTGTTCAATATTTTTCAATTCCATTACAGAGAAATGTTTAACGCCATCGTAGCAAAACTCTCTGTAAACTTCATCAGCAAATAGGAAAAGATCGTGTTTTTCAACAATCTGACTCAATTTTTCCAATTCCTCTTTGGAATAAAGGTAACCGGTTGGATTGTTAGGATTACAAACCATGATCGCTTTAGTCTTAGGAGTGATTATTTTTTCAAACTCTTCGATTGGAGGTAATGCAAATCCATTTTCAATACTGGACATGATCGGTTTAATTTTCACGCCGGCACTGTTAGAAAATCCGTTATAGTTGGCATAAAATGGTTCAGGAACAATCACTTCATCATCAGGATCAAGACAACTGTTGAAAGCAAATAAGATTGCCTCGGAACCACCATTGGTTACAATAATTTCATCAGGAGTAAGTTCAATTCCAACCGTTTTGTAATATTGAGCTAATTTTTCTCTATAGCTTAATAAACCTGCGGAATGGGTATATTCAACCACTTTAATATCACAATCTTTGATCGCCTGACGTGCAATTTCAGGAGTTTCGATATCGGGTTGTCCAATGTTTAAATGATAAACATGTACTCCTTTTTTCTTCGCTACTTCTGAGTAAGGAACCAGTTTTCTGATGGGTGAAGGGGGCATTGCTTCCCCTTTTTTGGAAATTTTTGGCATATCGTATTAATTTTTAATATATTATAAATAACAAAAGTTTTTAAAATGAAGCTGCAAAGATATGAAATTATTGGGAAAAAGGATCTTAAAAAAATCGAGTTTTTCTTAAGAAAACTTAACCCTTGGATCGAGCCATCCATAAATGATGTCGGTAAAGATATTGATAATCACTAAAATAACCGAAACATACAACAAAGAGCCCATAACAACCGGAAAATCATATTTGTCAAGTCCATCTACAATCACAACGCCCATCCCTTTCCAGTCAAAAATATATTCCACAAAAACAGCACCGGCCAATAACGATGCCAGCCATCCTGAAATAGCAGTTACCACTGGATTGAGTGCATTTTTTAACGCATGTTTAACCAGGATTTTTCGGTATGAAAGTCCTTTTGCTTTTGCTGTGCGGATATAATCCTGAGACAACACATCTAAAACAGAACTTTTAGTAAGTTCCACGACAACCGCTAATGGCCGAATCCCTAATGTTAAGGCGGGTAAAATCAGATTTTTTAAATCCAAATAAACGCCGGATCCATAATTGTCAACAGAATATAAACTTCCAAACATACTTAATCCGGTATAATCTGCCAATAAAAAGGCAAAAATCCAGGCGAACAGAATGGCCGCAAAAAAGGAGGGTAACGAGATTCCAAGTACAGAAAAGAAAAGCGCGACTTTATCAAACCATGTGTCTTTATAAACAGCACATAAAACCCCAATAAATATGCCTACAATGATGGCAAAAAAGATGGAAACAAGGGCTAAAAGGGCTGTTTTAGGAAAAGCCTCTGCTAAAATATCACCTACCAGTCTTTTGCTTTGATACGATCTTCTGAGATACGGTTTTTTTAATACTAAAGCCGATTCATCTGAAGAGATCAGTTTGGTAAAAGAGTAGTTGTCGGGATTTAAGTAAAAAAAGGAGTTTTGATCTTTGGTTTTATGCCAGGAGATGGGTGAAAGGTCGTTCAGATAAGCTAAAAACTGTACTCCTTTTGGAAGATCAAGTCCCATCTCCTTCCGAATGGCTGCTTCGGTCTGGATATCACTCCTTTGACCCATCATCATACGGGCAGGATCTGAAGGTAAAATCGTAAACAAAACAAAAACCAAGGAGATCACGCCCAGCATCACCAGGAATCCGTAACCTATCTTTTTTAGAATATATCGCGTCACTTTTTAAAGTTGATTATACACTTCTCGATACTCTTCCGCTTCTTTTTCTTTGCCTAACTCTTCATAAGTTTTAACCAATAACTTATATATTTTTTTGTAGGCAGTCCGATCATCCATCCCCTGAGCCTTATATAAATTGAGCAGGTTTTGTAATCCCTGATTATCCATTTGCTCTGCTTGCATCATCGAAATCATCATTTTCTCAGCTTTATAAAGATCACCTTTTTGAGCATAAGCCTGAAAACCTAATAAGTATCCTGCTTTAAATTTGAGATTATCCTTGATTAACTTTTTGCAAATTTTGAGTGCCTGATCATAATTTTTTTGTGCCATGTAATAATTAGCTAAAAAGTAATTGGCGGTTTCATATTTAGGAACCATTACTAACAATTTGTCAATAAATATTTTAGCTGAATCTATTTTTCCAAGATTAAAATAACTTTCAATTAAATTGACATGAGCTGCTTCATTGGTTGGATCTAATTGTATTGCTTTTTTCAAATAAACCACAGCACTGTCATATTTTTTCTCCTCTTTCAAGGTATATCCAATAAAGTCAGATTTATCCATTCTTTTCAATACAAACGCAATCGGTTTTCCATCCACTTTAATGGTATAAACAGTGTTTGGAGGAGGAAAAATGGCACTATTTTTAAGTTGTTCCGGAGCCATGCCGGTAACCGTAAAAATAGCATAATCCCAATCCACATTCCCTTTTTCGTACCAACGTACAAATCCGGGTGCAAACCGAGTGGTATCATTTCTGAAATAATAGTTTAATGAAGCAAAATGCCAGGAAACTACTTTAATTTTCTCCTTGGAGTTTGGATCTTGTTTGGCATTTTTGATAACCCATTCACATGCTTCTCTTGTAGAATGATAGTAATAATCTCCTTCATAATTACCGTAAGCTCCTTTAGTACCTCCTACAAATTCATTAAAATACACATATTCATAAGGATGGTTTTTTATGGTGTGAACTAAAGGTGAAATTAAAAGAACAAAAGGTAAAATAGTTGTAATATATTGTGCGACCTTCCATGTTTTTGCTTTTGGTTGATCTGCTAATTGAGTCTTTTTATTTTCAAAAAATTGAATCAAAAGATTAAAACCTAAACCTGCTGCAACTACCATCGGTGGATAGGAGAAAATAGCGTGTCTCCAGCCTCCGTAAACATTCGCATTGGAATAAACGATCCAGAATATAGGAAAGAAAAAGGTGAAAAATACAACAAAATACCAAAACCGGTTTTTCTTGTCTTTCCATGTCAATGTAAAAAATAGGATCAACCCAATAATTACAGCAATCGGAATGGTCATCAAAATAAACTTAGGGGTATAGTAAAAAGGTAGTTTATCGGACCATTGCAACTCTCCTTCGAAAAGCTGACGAATCGCAATCGCAAATTTGGACATATCCCCTAAAGATCCGATAACGTGATCAATCGGACTTTTGATCGCATAAGGCCAGGTAAGTACAGCTAAAATATAGCCGACAACGGAGATTCCGAGTCCCCAACCCACCATTTTTAGAAACTCTTTTTTAGATTCTTTGGAAAATAAAGATTTATAATTTCTTTGAATATATAAGATAAAACAAAATAAACCAAAATAACAAATTAAAATAAGACCGGCAACCCTGACACTAATGGCAAAGGCTATGGTGAGGGCTAAGAAAATGGCGGTTTTGTAACTTACTTTTGGAAATTCCTTTAAAAATCGGGTGAGAAAGTAAATTCCCATAATGGAAGCCGTAGCAAACGGTAAGTCTTTCAGGTTGTTAAAGGAGTGACCCAGAAAACGGGGAGATAAAAATACCAAAACAAAAGCGATCACAGCGGCACGCCAACCTGCTAATCTATAAGCCAATAAACCAATAAATAACATCGCTATCCAGCCACAAATAGCATTCACTAAGTGTCTGGCTGTCATGAAATTATCAATGTCAAAAACTTTTATAAACAAATAGGTTACATTATCTACCGATTGACCATAAAGGGGCAAATTGTAACTATCTGTTACCACAGCAGCGGTTGAATCTTTCCCTCCGGTAGCATAATATTTATAAACATTTTCTGAATGTAAATAGTGTGTTTCCTCATCACCTGACATACCTGCATCTGTAGAGAGTTTCAGAATGGTAAAAAAACCTACTGTTACTAGGATCAAAAAAGCAATGAACCAATATTTTTCTGTTTTTGTTTTAAAATTCATATTGATAAATATTTGGATTATTCAAAATTAATACGTTCTTTTTCTACAACATAAGGTCTTTTCTTCACTTGAGTATGGATCGATCCAATATACTCCCCAATAATTCCGATAAAAAAAAGCTGGACAGAGGAAAAGAAAAATAAACCAATCACTAATGGGGCAGTTCCTAAGGAAAAATTGTCCCAATATCTGATTTTGTAAATAAAATAGCCTAATGCAACCAATAGACTGGCGAGAGCAACCGTAAATCCAATAAAACTGGCTAATCGTAGCGGAACTTTAGAGTGGTTTACAAAACCTAACATCGCCATATCGTATAGGGTGAAGAAATTGTTTTTGGTTTTTCCGTTCAATCTTTTGGGTTGTGTGTATATTATAGAGGTCATGTTGTACCCTAATTCAGCAATAAGTCCGCGAAAATAGGGATATGGATCATCAATTTTCTCTCTTAAAACAGTGATAAAAGAACGATCATACAAGCCAAATCCGGTAAAATTTTTGATCTGATTGGTGTCAGACATTTTTTCCAGGGTATTATAAAACATTTTTCTTAAAAAGAACATTACCGGATTCTCTTTGCTTTTGTTTTTCACACAAGTAACGATAGAGAATCCCTCTTCCCATTTGGCAATCAGTTCCGGGATCAGTTCCGGTGGATCCTGAAGATCTGCAACCAGACTTATCGTACAATCACCAGTTGTCTGGAGTAGTCCATGATAAGGAGACCGGATATGTCCAAAATTTCTTGCATTCACAATAATTTTGATATTTTTATCCTGTTTTGCAATCCTTTTTAATATGGCAACTGTTTGATCCGTAGAACAATTATCAATAAAAAGATGTTCGTACTCATATTCCGGAAGTTTTTGGAATTGAGCTTTAACTGCTTCATAAAGAAGTTCTACGTTTTCTTCTTCATTAAAGCATGCCGTTAAGATGGAAATTTTTTTCATAGTACAAAAATATGAATAAATTACTTACTATGTTTTCAATAAGTCTAATAATCCTTCCTGAAAAGAATATTGGGGTATAAATCCGGTATCCCGGGTCAAAGTGGTAATATCTGCACACAGATACATCACTTGATTTTCGGCATAAGGGATCGCTCCAATTTTCAATGGGGTTGTTGATCCAGTTACTTTTTGGATCATTTCCACATAATAGCGTAAAGGGAAAACCTGTCCGGATCCAATACAATAGATTGCATCATGATCTCCCTTTTCCGCCAATAAAAATAGTGCATTAGCTGCATCCTTAGAATAGAGGTAATCCCATTGTTGCTCACATTTTGTGAGTTCAGGAACAATGTTGTTTTGCAATTTGGTAATCGTAGATGAAACCATTGAATTTGCCCCATCATAAGGACCATAAACACTAAAAATACGTGTTCGTATATATTTTATTTGAAGTTGATTGCACCATTTACTACATTCTTTTCCTGCCTGAAGCTTTGCTTTTCCATATTCAGATTCAGGAAAAGTGGGTGTGTCAGGACCAATCGGTTTATTCACTCTGCCATACTCAGCCTGAGATCCTGCAAAAATAAAGGTTTTACATTGCAAACGATGAGCTAACTGAACAGCATCAATGGAAAACTGAATATTATCCTCCTGCATTTTGGGATCATTCCGATCTGAGCCAAATGTCCCTTTCCATCCTAAATGATAAAAAGTATCGCAATGGAATCCAGAAATGGAATCCAGATTGGAAAGATCACAAAAGATAATCGTAAGTAAGTCAGATTTAGGTAAATGATCCACTCTGGCGGAGTTCGGATTAACCAGAACAGTAACCTTAACTCCATTTGAAATGAGCAAGTTAATTAAAGCAATTCCAATTGCTCCAGTTGGTCCGGTGATAATTACGTGTTTCATCGATTATTTTTATGGTATTGCATATAAAACAGTCTCTAAACCATAAAATCCATATTGCCTAACATAGAATTTGTACGAGTGTATTTCATGTAAAAATTTAGGAATTGTAATGATATCTTCCGGTTTATGATAAAGGCAGACTGCCAGTTTTGGTTTATATTTTTTAATCAATTTTTGACATCCTTTAAGAGTATCCAATTCGGCACCTTCAATATCCATTTTAATATATGTATTTTGGTTTAAACAGTTATTGAAAATATCATCTAAAGCAACACATTGAATGGAAGAAAAAGTATTTATTGAAGGATCAATTTTTGAACCTTCAGAACCATCATTACTAAATGAAATTTGTGTTGTTCGAGAATAAGTTCCACAAGGATAAAGCATTGCATGAATGCCTGATGATCTTACTTTTTCACTCAGTATATTAAAATTTTTCAAATCAGGCTCAAAAGCAATAATCCGATCGAAAGTAATTTTTTTTGTCAATATTGAATCAATAGTGTCACCATCATAAGCACCTAAGTCAATGAAATCACCAATAGGGGACCAAGGAACATCTTCAGAAAAATATTGATTTTGTATATTTTCAGGACAGGGTAGTTTCTCATAAGAATAAGACTTGCGAGCTTCAACAATTTGGGAATAGATCTCTTTACTTTTTTCATCAACGAATAAATCTTTAATAAGATCAGCATCTTTAAGATAAGTTAAATTAGTACTTAACCAAAACCAATTAAAATCATATTCGGAAAAAATTGGAAAAATCTCAATAATTGAAACAATGGTTGTAAACCCCAATTTGTTTAGTTCTTTTTTTATTGCATTATAATTTACATCTCTATTAAAAATTGTGACAATAATTATGGAATTATCGGTATCAATAACATTATCTACAAATGGATTTATTACTTCAAAAACATTGTTTGATGAAGCAAATTTATCAAAAACAGAATCTATTTGAATCCCATTTTGAACCAAAACAGAATAAATTTGTTTCCCAATATTTCCAGCACCATATAAAAAAACATTGTATTTTTTTAAATCTTTTATCTCTTTTATTTCTATCATTATTTTTTTATTTCAATTTTTTTGGTATAAATGGATGTTATAATAAATTCAATTTAATTTTCACAACTATTCCCAATCATCAGTTAATAAATGAGTTGCAGGAACATGTTGCTCTAATAAAAAAGTCTTAAAACTTTTAATCATCGCCGGAGGTCCTGATATAAAATAACAACTTTCCGTGCCATGATTTTCAAAAATTTTCTTTAGATCGATTTGTCCCACTTCGTTTTCATAGAAAATGGTTGTTCTATCTTTTAAAAGTTCCAATTCTTCTTGATAAATATTAAATTCAGGAGATTTGAATCCTAAATAGATGGAAGGGTTGATGTATTCATCAAAAGAAGTATGATTAAATAGGGAAAGAAATGGTGTGATTCCGGTTCCTCCGGCAATAAAAACACAATTTTCTTTGTGATGAGGTTGTGTAAACAGATTTCCATAAGGTAATTTTAACCAAACTTTTGATTGAGGCTGTAATTGTTGCTCCATTTTTTTAGTAAAATTTCCTTTAGCGGAATAGGTGATCTTTATGGTTTGTTCATCCGGACTGCTTTGTATCGAAAAACAGCGCGAATCTGGCCATTGTCCAACGCCATCGTAGTCTGAATCAATAGCTAAATGGAGAAACTGACCCGGATAAAATTTAAATGGTTTTCCTAAAGATGATAACACTAAGGTGTAAATCCCTGGAAATGGGTTAATTATAGCATCAACAGTAGAAAGATATTTTTTTATTAGCATTGTAATTATTGTTGTTTAGATATAAAATCTGCTAAAACCTGTTCGGCAAAATCAAACATCTCTTGGGTTAATCCGGGATAGGTTCCTAAGAAAAACGTATTATTCATAACGAAATCTGTTTGATTCAAATGATCTGCAATAATATGGTTTTTATTTAGAAAAGCAGGTTGTTTGGTCATATTTCCGGCAAAAAGATTGCGCGTTTCAATCAATGAGTTGTTGAAGTGTTCTGTGATCTGATTTCTACTAAATGGAGCATCTTCTTTGATCGAAACAATGAAGGCAAACCACGCAGGATCAGAATTTTCTGTTTTTTCAGGAAGTATGAAATAGTCCGGATATTGATTGAAAATCTGGTACCATTTTTTATAATGTTCTTTTCTTTTTTTACAAAAATCGGGAAGTTTATCGATCTGTGCACTACCAATCGCAGCTTGAATATCTGTCATTTTTAAATTATAGCCAATTTCAGAATACACATATTTGTGGTCAAAACCAATCGGTAAGTTTCCAAATTGTTGGGTAAATCTTTTGCCACAAGTATTGTTTTCCCCACCGGCACAGTAACAATCTCTTCCCCAATCTCTAAATGATCTCACAATTTCAGCCAAAAGGGGATCATTGGTGCAAACAGCACCCCCTTCTCCGGTTGTTATGTGATGAGCCGGATAAAAGGAGATGGTGGATAAGTCACCAAAAGTACCGGTTTTTTGCCCCCGGTATTCACTTCCAAAAGCATCACAATTATCCTCAATTAACCATAGATTATGCTCTTTGGCAATTTGAACGATGGAATCTAAATCAAATGGATTTCCTAAAGTATGCGCTATAAAAATACATTTTGTTTTTTCAGTAATAGCTTTTTTAAGCATTTCAATATCAACATTATAGGTTGGTAAAGAAATATCAACAAACACTGGAACCAGGTTATTCTGAATGATAGGAGTTACAGTAGCAGGAAAACCTGCTGCAACAGTGATTACTTCATCGCCCGGTTGTAACCTTTTGTCTCCCAGTTTAAGAGATGTTAATGCAGACAAAGCAAGTAAATTGGCAGAGGATCCGGAATTGGTTAATAAGACATGTTCAATTTCTAAAAAGTCTGCAATTTTTTCACAAAATGCTTCTGAAAATCTTCCTTCTGTTAACCAGAAATCTAAAGATGCTTCTACAGCATTCGTGAGTTCTGTTTCATCAAACACCCTACCGGCATAATTGATCCGACTTATCCCGGGTTGAAAACTTTTAGGTTCAAATTTGGCCTGATAATATTCGATTGTTTTGGCAATGATCTCTTTTCTTAACGATTCAGCTTTATTCATATTGGTTTTCAGTTAAATGGGATACAATTAGTTGAAAAAAAACGGGTCAATTTGTTGATTCATAATGGGAATAATGGGGTCACCATTATAAAATGATTTATACCATTCCAAAGTACTAAAAAGGGCTTGATGGGCATTCCATAAAGGCTTCCAGTTTAAAATAGTTTCCGCTTTTTTGATACTTAATGAGAGTAATCCTGCTTCGTGAGGCTGGTTATCCATATCCGGAAATAGAAACGTTCCTTTACCCCAGATTTCAATGGCCATTTCAGTCATCTGTTGAACGGTTAACACATCGTGGGCTTTTGGTCCAAAGTTGAAACTATCCGCATAAAGGATAGGGTTTCTAACCATTTTGGAAGCTAAAGTAAGGTATCCGCTAAGGGGTTCCAAAACGTGTTGCCACGGACGAACAGAGAGTGGATTTCTAATTTGGATCGGTTTATTTTCAGAAAGAGATCTGACAATATCGGGAATGAGCCGATCTGCAGCCCAATCACCTCCTCCAATCACATTTCCGGCTCTGGCTGAAGCAATAGGTTTGTGAAATTCAGGAAATTTACTTACTCCGAAAAATGATTTCCGATACGATTCAATGATGATCTCGGCCACCGCTTTACTGGAACTGTAGGGATCGTGTCCTCCTAAGCGGTCAGATTCCTTGTAGGCTTTTCCTTTTTCATTATTTTCATAAACCTTATCGGTAGTGATCATCACACCCACACAATCTTTCTTCAACATTCTGATGCCATCCAGTACATGAACGGTCCCCATTCCATTTACTTCAAAAGTTTCAGCGGGGATTTGGTAGGATGTTCTTACAATAGGTTGAGCAGCAAGATGAAAAACAAAATCGGGTTGAACATCTAGTATGGTTTGGTGCACTTTTTGTGCATCCCGGATATCACCAATAATGGAATGACACAGTTGATCTCCCTGAATCACATTATAAAGCGAAGGTGAAGTTTGGGGTTCCAAAGCATAACCTGTGACCTGAGCCCCTAAACGATTTAATACAGCTATTAACCACGATCCTTTAAAACCGGTGTGTCCGGTGACCAAAACTTTGGCATCTTTGAACAGTACAAATGAAGGATCTTTTAAACTTGTACCATTTGGGTGTTCCAAAAATGGATTTAATTTCTCATTCATAGTGTTATGTTTATTTCCAGATTTTCCATGGAGCTTCTCCTGAGCTCCAGAGTTGTTCCAGATTGTTTTTATCACGTTGTGTATCCATACAGTGCCAGAAACCGGCATGATGATACCCTTTCATTTCCCCTATATCAGCCAATATTTCGAATGGTTTTCTTTCTAAAATGGTTTTGTCATCTTCCAGATAATCAAAAATTTGAGGTTCAAAAATCATAAATCCACCATTGATCAT
This sequence comes from Bacteroidota bacterium, assembly GCA_017860455.1. GTDB lineage: Bacteria > Bacteroidota > Bacteroidia > Bacteroidales > WCHB1-69 > UBA5429. The sequence goes on along the minus strand of JAGDMF010000003.1, from coordinate 77,681 downwards.
TCCTCCATCTGTATTCGATTTTTCACGGAAAGAAACAATGGTTCCCCCTTTATTAACCTCAATTATGCCAAAACGTTGTCCGGGATTGACTGTTGAGATCGTCGCAATTTTGCCTTGTTGCTGATGAAACTTAACCAATTCGGGAATATTGATATCTGCTACACCATCACCGTAAGTAAGCATAAATGGTTCATTTCCAATATATTTCTGTATTCTTTTCACCCGACCACCCGTCATGGTATCCAATCCGGTATCCACTACGGTTACTTTCCAGGGTTCCACTTCGGTATTGTTTAAAACCGTCATTTTATTTTCACTGGTAAAATCAAAAGTGACATCACTTCTGTGCAGGTAATAATCAGCGAACCACTCTTTAATCACATATTGTTTGTAACCGCAACATATTATAAAATCGTTATATCCGTAGTGAGAATAGATTTTCATAATATGCCAGAGAATCGGTTTATCCCCAATTTCGAGCATTGGTTTTGGTTTTAAGTGACTCTCTTCACTGATTCGGGTTCCATACCCACCGGCTAAAATTACAACTTTCATGATTAATCGTTTTAACCTGCAAAAATACTAAATAAAGTAACAGGTAACAAGTAATAGGTAACAAGTAACAGGTAACAGGTAACAAGTAATAGGTAAGAAGTAATAGGTAACAAGTAACAGGTAACAGGTAACAAGTAACAGGTAAAAGGTAACAAGTAACAGGTAACAAGTAACAGGTAACAAGTAACAGGTAACAATTGACAGGTAATAAGTATTAGGTAATTTTAAAAAGTTAATTAATCAAAAAGGGTGGGTTGAGGATTGTTTGGATTTTTTTTATTATTTGCTTTGATTGCCTGAGGTTTTTCTGATTCACTTAATAAATGGGTGTCTGGGGTTCGATTTCCAAAGAGATCAACAGGTATTGCTCCCTTTTGAATTAAAAGCGGATTGGCTGTTAGTTCGTAAGATTCAGGGATCCGGACAAAAATTTTTCTATTTTTTCTCAACCCATCTATCACACCGGACCAGGTTCCCCCTTTTTCTGAAGATTCAGCTACATAAATCTCTGATGCTAATCCGTAAATAATAGGATTTCTGGCCATAGCCAGTTCTGCCTGCCAGGGAGCTTTTGGAAAAAAAGTACTGATTACCAATACATTACCATTGATAATTTGCTGATAGTATTTTCTAAATCCGGATCCAAAAGTCATTATACCCTGGGGTAATACAATGATGCTTTTTCCACGATACTGAATAATGGAATCCAGTGCTTTTAAATCAACACCTTTCGCAAATCCACTCACAACCACTTTGTTTTCTTCACCGGCTTTTTTGGCAATATGATCTGTAAAATCTAAAGATAATGCAGATGCATTTCTTGAACCTACAATAGCAATCGAATCCTCCTGTAAAATCGCGGTATTACCTTTGACATACAATAATGAAGGGGCATTATACTTGAGATTCTCTTTTAAAGTTTTAGAATATAAGGGAGATGTGATGGGAATAAGCTCATAACCCTCATTCATAAGTGTTTCTGCTAAAAAAGCATGATTAGGGATATCATTTTTTGCTTTTTTAAGATCTTCAACATCTTTGTATTCCAGATTGTAATCCGATTTCCACTCTTGTTCAGACAATTGAAAAAACGCCTCAATAGAAAGGTTGTTTTCATGAAAAAACCGGATGATCAGGTTGTTTAATTTCACATAACCCCATTTAGGCAAATGAGCTAATGTGATCCAATAAGCTGCTTCGTTGTTCATAATTTATCACCTCCTACAGTTTTTGCTATGGTTAATGGAGCAATTTTAAACGCTCCCAGTTTTGTTAAATATCTTCCTATCTCTTTGATCGTAGCACCACTATCAAAAATATCATCAATTATTAAAATCGTTTTTCCAAAAAGCTCATCAGGGTTTTGGTAACGAAATGCCTCTTTTACATTATCAGATTTCAAGTATGCATTTTCCAAATTTTTTTGCTCCTTTGTTACCTTATGTTTTATTAATTGATGTGAAATCGGAATTTGTAAAATATCGGAAATTTTAATGGCAAAGTTTTTCACAAGATTACCCGATTTTGTGGGCGGTACATACAAAATCAAATCAAAGGGATCTTGTCCGTATTGTTTTCTAAAAGCTTTTAAGGTTAATTTTAAAAGAAAATCAGGATAATCGCCCCCATTTTCATATTTGCATCTATGTAAAGTTGTCCCTACATTTGAAAAACCATAATAGGAGGAGGCTATCCCATTGACCAAATTAGATCCTTTCTTTTCCACTTCCAGGATAGGAAAATACTGACCATGAAAATCTTCAATTTTTTGAATCCATTCATCTGTAACGATTACCTGAATCTTTTTCAACCCGGTATTGTCACAACTCTCTGCTATATTGGGCGTTGAATCTCCTAAGAAATTACAAAGATAGTTCATCCGGGATTGTGACGTTTCCACATATTCGATCATTTGATTTAAATCGTCGGTTTTACTAGCCCGTAATGCTTCGAAAATTTGTGTATTTAGCTTAGGGGCTCCGGGAACATATTCCAGTTTTTTACTCCGATCAATCGTAACTTCACGAACGATTTTTTGATCCATAAGATCCGCTTTAATGATTCTAAATTGATTTTGTTTTAGATTTGTTTTTTTAATTAATTCCCGTTCCCCCAACAAATCTTTTTTAATTTCTGAAATCACTTTTTCATATTTATGGATTGAAGGTCGTCCACCTTCAATGAACGCTTCAGGCAAACGTTTATCTTCCGGGGCATAAAATAGAATGATATAGGCAGGCTTTCCGTCTCTCCCTGCTCTTCCAATTTCCTGATAATAGTGTACCGGAGATTGAGGAATTTGAGTGTGAATAATAAATCGGATATCCGGCTTATCAATTCCCATTCCAAGTGCGTTGGTTGAGATCACACATTTCCATTTATTTTGCATCAAACCCTCTTCAATGGCAATTCTGGATTCCGAATCTAATCCTGCATTATATCCCATGGATGGAATGTTTAAAAACTCAAACCATCTGGAATACACTTCAGTGTCGACACGAGTTCCGGTGTATAAAATTCCTGTTCCGGGGAGTTTTTCGATATTTTTTCCCAGCCATATCAACTTTTCTTCTTCAGATTGCACTTTAATGACAAACAATTTAAAATTATCCCGCATTAAATTGCCTCTAATGATTTTTAAATCACCTCCCATCTGTTGGACTATATCTGCTTCCACCTGTTTTGTAGCAGTTGCTGTTGTGGCTAAAACCGGCAATCCTTTCGGTAATAATTTAACTAAATTGATGATCCGTCGGAAGGCAGGTCTGAAATCGTGCCCCCAGGCGGAAATACAATGCGCTTCGTCAACCACCACCATCGATAGGTTCATCTGTCGGGTTGCTTCCATCCATTCCTCATTATTTTGTCTTTCAGGGGCGATATAGAGTATCTTAATTTTCCCCGATTTGGCAGCTTCAATGATTTTTGAATTCTCTTCCTCCGTTTGCTCGCTATTGACGCACCTGGCCGGGATCCCCAGTTGATTTAATTTTTTCACCTGATCTCTCATCAAAGCAATTAAAGGTGAAAATATAACAGTAATACCATCTAAAATAATGGCAGGAAATTGAAAACATAAAGATTTTCCAAATCCTGTTTTTTCAATGAGAAGTACCCTTTCCCCATTTAAAATCATGTCGATTGTATTCCATTGTTCATCATAAAAACAAGCTATTTTAAAAGTTTGTTGTAAAATTTCTTCTGCTTCGCTTCGAGTCATAGTAGTAAGATTTTAGTTTAATTTTCAGTTCATTACAAGTTCATAAACAATATTTATGTAAGGATTGTTTTGGCAAAAATAATTAAAAATAGTTTATCTTTTTCATGTTTTTTACTTTTTCACGGAGTCTTTTATAACATTTTTTTTTAATACTTTTGCAACAAAATGTAATAACACTCAGCTCTCTTTTATGTTTCAACAAAAACAATGTCCCTGCTGCGGAGATGATTCCCAAATTCAATATGGAGCTATCATAGCACCCTTTATCCAAGATTATATTGCAATTCCCAAAAATAAAAAGACCACAAAACTGATCCAATGTAAGTTATGTGGCCACCGGTATTTTGAAGATCGCTTTGATGATAACGAAATGGAACAATTGTATTCCGGATACCGGGACGAACGTTATTTTCAGATTCGTAGAAAAAATGAACCCTGGTATTCATCAGGTGTAAACACTTCAAATCTGGATCCAAATATCATTAATAAACGACAAGAGGGACTGAAAAATTTTCTAATTCCCTTTTTAACTCAGGACACTGAAAATTTGATTGTTGCTGATATTGGCGGAGATGCCGGACAATTTATTCCGCTAGAGATGGTGAACAAAGCTTATGTTGTGGAAGCAAGTGCACAAATCCCTGTAGAGGGCGTCGTTCGTGTTGCATCTATAAACGAGATTCCCGAACCTGTGAATTTAGTGATGTGTGCTCATGTACTGGAACATATTCCAACTCCGGAAAAGTTTATTTCGGAAATAATCACATCTACAAATCTAAGTCCGGCATGTGTTTTCTATTTTGAAGTGCCTTTAGAACGGTTTAATATTTCACCCCTTCTTAAAAGTAAAGGGTATCAAAAATATCTACAAGCTATTGTTCCCTTTCGCTGGATCACTATAGGTTTTGATTTTTTCAGCGTTTTATCCAGAAGCTACCTCAATGCAGTGTTTCCTCCTTTGATCATGAAACTTCATGAACATTTAAACTATTATACCACACACTCTTTGAGTGAACTCATGTATCAATCAGGTTTAGAGGTTGTTGAAGTAATCGAAGAAAGAGCATCGAATTTATCAACTCATCAGGGCGTGATTCGGTTGATTGCCCGAAAAAACGTAAGTTGATTTTTTACTTCCAATAATACAATCCAAATTCTGAAATCGTTGGTTCTAATCGGGAACTTAAAATTTTGAGTCTAAAGCCAGAAGCACTTACTTCCGGAAATTTGATTATTCTTTTATAGCCAACCGTTGTTCCTTCAGCACAGGGCATCCATCCCTTTTGAGAATCGAAATATTCCAGTACAAAGTGTTCTATTCTTTGTCCTACCATGATATTTTCCTGAATCATCAATAGATTAAACTGTCGTGGTCCTTTGGAATCGAATTCAATGATGGTTGTTGTGTCCCCCTTATTGGTAGTGAAATAGGTTTCATATTTTTGATCTGCAATGGCTCTTATATTGACTCCATTTTCGCAGCTTACCACGGTGCTTTTATCCGGAAATTTTTCGGAAAATATTTTGTTTTTCAATTGCGCAAATGCTTGCAAACTTTGAACATCTTCCGGAGCAATCAAACCCTCTTTATTGGGTGGAATATTTAAAAGCAAAACACTGTTCATCCCCACAGAAGTGAGGTAGATATTCATCAATTCCTCTGCAGTTTTTACCTTGGAATCCTCTTCAGGGTGATAAAACCAGCCGGGTCTGATAGATACATCTGTTTCTGCCGGATACCAGACTAATCCATTAGCAGCATAGAGTTGCTCACGACTACCCAAAATATTCCCCATCAAATCGGTTTTTGGTTTAAAGATCACATTGTTTTGAGATTGAGAAGCAATGGCCGATAAATCCAAATTGGAAGTAGGAATTACACTCCACTCGGTTTCGCGTCCCATCCCTGTTTCTGTGCCAACCCATCGAATATCCGGAGCCATAATGGCGATCACTGCCTGTGGTTGTAGCTTCCGAATCAAAGCATACCATCTCATAAAATCGTACACCTGTTTTTTCCCATTCGGTCCCTCCCCGCAGGCTCCATCAAACCAAACTTCATCTACTTGTCCGTATTGCGTGAGTAATTCTGTCAACTGATTCACAAAGAAATCGTTGTATGCATCTGTACCGTAACAACTTGCGTTTCTGTCCCAGGGAGAAAGATACACACCAAATCCAATACCGTGTTTATGGCAAGCATCAGCAACCTCTTTCACTACATCCCCTTTTCCTGATCTCCAGGGGCTTATGGCAACAGAATGAGTGGTTGTTTTGGTAGGCCATAAACAAAAACCATCATGGTGTTTGGCTGTAAGAATCACTTGTTTAAAACCCCCGTTTTTTACACTGATAATCCACTGTTCCGCATCAAAATTTGTTGGATTGAATATCTCAGGATTTTCATTGCCCTCTCCCCACTCCTTATTAGTAAAAGTATTGATTCCAAAATGAAAAAAGGCAGTCAATTCCAGCTTTTGCCACCGCAATTGTCTTTCTGAAGGAACAACTTGTGCCGCTTTACGAATGATCTCTTGCGGGGTATCCGTTGAGTCGATGGTTGTGTAGTTTGATGAGGTTTGTGAAACACCCAAAAAGGGGATCAATAGGAGGCATCCTAAGGTAAATGAAACGATTTTAGACATAATTATTTAGATTTTTTGAGACCAGATTTGGTAATCTTTTTCAACCTGAGTTTTGGTTTTATACTTACCATGTCCTGAAAAAAACAGGGTTGCGCCGGACTGTAAAAGCTTACCCCAGCTTTTCACCATTTCAGGAATATCTTCCACAAAAGGTGGAAAAATTGATTTTTTGAAAAAGCCAAACATAGCATCTCCCACAACAGCTATTTCGTCATCCAGAATAAAACTGATGGATCCTAATGAGTGACCTGGAGTATGCAATAGATATCCTTTAACATCACATTCAGGAAATCTGAACTCCTCATTAAAAGTTATATCAGCATCACAAGGTTTATAGGCAGCTTCTTTAGTAAATAGGGAACTATTACTTTTGATTACATGATTTAAAAAACGATTTTTTGCCACCGGTATTCTGTTGGCACCTGTTTCAATATTAACACGTTCCGATTGATGAACAATAATTTTTGAATGGAATTCTTCCTTAATAAGTTGTGCATTTCCGGCATGATCAAAATGGGTATGAGTCAGAACCAGATAGTCAATTTTTGTGATCTTCAGTTGCTTTAATTTTCGAAGAAGTGACTTTTGTAACAACGAAATAGAGGTATCTACCAGGATGTTCACATTTCCTGAAACAATTAAAAAAACATTACTTCTTCCGTACAAAAGGGGAATAAGTTGAACGCCATTTTTTGTGACCCATGTTTTCATGATATCCGGAATTTATGAATGCAAATATAGAGAATTTTTCGATTGCTCGAATGACGTTCGAAGTTAAACGTTCGAAGTTCAACGTTCGACGTTCGACGAAATCCGCTATACTAAATTTTTCATTTTTCATTTTTCATTTTTCATTTTTTTCACACAGAGATCACTGAGTGTTTTCCCACTGAGTCCTCTGAGAAAAATATCATGGTGTCCTTCGTGGTTAAATAAAAAGGTAAAAAAACTTAAGTTATTAAAAAAGTTGTATTTTTGAATGAGAATGTTACACAGTGTAACACAATGTTAAACGATGTTTCACAGTGTTTATATGCTCGAATGTTTAATGTTTATATTTTTCATTTGCTAATTCACCAATTTGCAAATTTGCTAATTTCTTTATTTCTTCTTATTCCGGAATAGTGTGGAAAGTGTTCGATTTAAAAATCATTACTTTTGTAATAACTTAATATTGAGATTAATACAAAAAACCATTTCAACACTTTCTCGGAATAAGAGATGAAAATTATTATAACACAGAGATCACTAAGTGTTTTTCCACTGAGTCCTCTGAGAAAATGATCATTGTGTCCTTCGTGTTTAAATAAATCTAAAACTCTTCAATTAAAAAAGCCCTCTGTATTTTCACACAAAGGGCTTCACAATTAATAAACCAAAGACCTATTTCAAAATCACCTTAAACCCGTTAATTTCTGTCCCGGATGTTAAACTGATTAAATAAAATCCTTTAACTAAATCACCTACATTAATAGTAAGTTTTGTTTGTCCTTCATTTACAAGAGCGTCTTTTACTAATTTTCCATTAACATCAAACAATTGGAATGTTCCTTTTTCAAATGGTTGGGTAGTTTCAATAATTAAGTTTTGATCCATTTGATACACTTTAACTACTTGATCAGATGTTTCATCAATACCATCAATAATAGTAGTTACAGTAACTTGTTGACCGTATGCTGTACCAATTGAATTGGTGGCATAAGCTCTTACATAATAGATCGTATTTTGAGTCAATCCGGTGATATCACTGACAAAAGTTCCTGTTCCTGATCCATCAGTAGTATGTGAATCTGCAATGGTTGGATTTTCTGAATTGCTGTAACATACACCTCTTTGGGTTACAGCCGCACCACCTTCAGTTATTACTTCACCACCAATGGTAAAAGTGTATGGAGTTATATTAGTGGCACTTGCAGTTGTTACAGTTGGAGCTACGTTGTCATAAACTCTAACCTGGTCAACCCAACAATTGTTTCCATTGGCACTGATCCCTTTAAATCCAAACATAACACTTGCATTGCCAATCAATTGTGTTAAATCAACAGTTTCTAATCTCCAATCAGAAGTTGCTTCTGGGAAGAAACTGGCAATATTGGAATCTAATGTACTTAAGGATGGATTTGTAGTATATGATTTTGAATATAAAGATGGAGAACCAGGTGCAAAAGTTTGACCCATATCAAATGATACCCATATTTGTAAAGAGTCATCTTCGTGGGCATAAGTTCTGTATGCTACATAGAAGTCTAATTTTGGATTGGTAAGTCCTGTTAAATTAAAAATTGGTGACTTTAACAATCCGGTAACGCCGGCATTGGCGGAATAGAAATTAGCTACAAATGCGGAATCGGGATCGGTGGCATTGATTGGAGAATGGGCTCCGGCATAAAACCATAATGATCCGGTTGTGTTCCAGCCAACAGGGTTGTCGAAATTCTGAACATAAGGATAAACAGTTATAGGGGCAGGAAGTACGTTGTACACAAAGGTTATTGTATCATTGGCTACATTTTGATCTCCGGTTAAATTGGTGAAAACCTTAACAGTATAAATGCCACCACTGGTAGGAGTGAATGCATTCGTTCCATTGAAATAAACGGAACTGGTATCATTTTGACCAAGAGAAGCAATGATCATAACGGGTCCAACAGGTGCCCCGCCATTTACAGTATAAACAACTGGTACTACTGATTGTGTATTTAATCCGTAATTGATCACTGTTGCCATAATATTGATGGGTTGACCAGCCACAAATATATTGGTTGCAGGGGGTGCTACTGTTGTTAAACTAACATCATTAGCCAATGCAAATTTAGGTTCAATCATAAAACGGAATGCATTGGCAGGTGCGAAATCTGTCCATGTAGTTCCGCCACTTGGTGAAGTATAGAAGAAACAATTGGGTCTGATAGGTTCCTCTGTTTGATAGGCAAAACTTACATTAGTAGTACCGGTTTGTCTTACTCCCACAAAGAATGAACCGGCAGGAATAGTTACTGGAGGATCAATTAAAACAGTGTAAGCGCCCGCTGTGGAATTATACGTTGGAGAGGTATATAATAATGCATTAGGGGTTCCTCCTGCTGTAGCACTCCAGATCCCAATTTGGAAAGGTTGTCCGCCACTACTAAATCTCACATCCACCTGATTCATGGCTTGTGAAGTTGTTGTTGTAAATTTAGCCACAAAATCACCTGTTGCAGTGTTGAATCCCACACCACCGGAGGGTGTTGTGCCTTGAGCGTAACTATAGGTATTCAAATTGGTTTCTAAACTTTTTGATAATGTATTATTGATATTGTTTTGATCACTGGGAACAGAAACAGTTACAGTATTGGCTCCGTTAACTGTTGGGTTAAAGTTATCATAAGTTACCAATTTTTGCTCACCGGGTAGTAAAGTATCTATAGTTTTAATATTGGTGAAACTATTTGCTCCGGTAACAGTTAAAGTTGCTGGAATACTAAAAATGGTATCAGAACCCTGATTTTTAATATAGGCTTGAATAGCATGAGGATTTCCAAATGGAATGGGAAGTTTACCAAGGGTATAAACTTGTAAAACGAGACCATCATTGGTAAATGGGTTGTTATAGCCAAATCTTAAACATGGACGAAATGCAGATGTTGTACTTAGTGTGGATCCAAGTGCAGTTGATGATGCATTCATGACAACACCACCTGCCAAACTATTGTTACATTGATAGGTAGCAGCTGTACTGGCAAACGGTCCTGTACTAGTCCATTCATAAGCCACATAAATTCCCGCACCGGTATAGGTAAAAGGGGTCGTTAATGTGACATCAGAAGCAACCGGTGTTGTGGAAAGTGGAACGGTATAAGTACCATTGTAAACTAAGGTCATTGCACCTGACAAAGTAGCCCAATCTGTACCATTGGCATAAGTTGTAGATGTAGTATTTGACATATACACTTTAAGGTTTCCTGTAACAGCACTGGATGCCCCAACATTGAACATAAAACCGAATTTTGTGATGGAAGTGTTGTTTGGAATACCTGCAGTAAGTTCTGATGCTAAAGCAATGGTTGAACCTCTGAAATAGGTGTGAGCTGACGTCCCGTTTGGAGCTCTGGACCCGGAAGTTGCTCCGTTAAAACTAGGTCCCATGTGATATAATATCGCTTGAGAAAAAAGAAAAAATGGCACGCAGAAGAGTGCAAAAAGTAATACTGTTTTTTTCATAACTAAATCTTTTAGGTTAAACTTTTAATTTTCTGTATTAAGTTGTTTTAATGCTTGCGAACATCTGTTTAGAACAGCAAATATAAAACAATATTAAACTTTTTGTACAAAAAGAAATATTTTTTTTCGTATTGAAAATCAACCACTTGTTGTCAAAAAACACCCATTTATTAACTATTTTTAACAATCTTATACTTAAAAAAAAGAAGAAATTTTTAATATTAACTTTTGGGCGTTCCGGCAACTACCAACCCACGACCAAACCCTGCTGCCGTCGGTCTCCTGCCTGTACTCATGTGCTCGTGATGCTCAATGTGCTCATGTGCTCAAAACCCAAAATTCTATTACATTAGAAAGTCTCGGATAATAACTGTTACCTGTTACTTGTTAAATGTTAAATTATTGGGGGTACCTGGCCTGCGACCTAACGCGACGTTCGAAGTTAAACGTTCGACGTTAAACGTTCGAAGTTCGACGTTCAACGAAATCCGCTATACTAAATTTTTCATTTTTCATTATTTATCACACAGAGATCACTAAGTGTTTTTCCACTGAGTCCTCTGAGAAAAATACCATTTTGCCCTTCGTGGTTAATATCAAAAAGCAAAAAAACTTAAGTTATTAAAAAAGTTGTATTTTTGAGGAATCATAAAACAACTTGATAACAACATGGAAGAAAAAATTGAAATCGGATGATGGAAAAAGAAAAACAATTCAATTAATATTATTCGTATTTACAAATGTAATAACGTAATTGTTGATTTGAAATATGATGAACAACTATTTGTTGGGGGTTATATGCCATCAACAATTGAAAAAGAGTTAGTAAATGAATTAAAAGATCAAATCAGATTAAATATTAAAGATCTTAAATTTTATGTTCCCAAAAGATCTAAATGGTATAATAAATTGTTCCCATCAAAGAAAAATGATATAAAATCAATTTCAAAAAATGAGTCTGTAATGATTAATTTTGTAATATTTAAGAACAAAGCTACTTCAAAATAGGAGTTTACAAAGGTAGTGTATAGACTGTACTAAAGAATTAATTCATTTTTTTCTTTCCTATTCTTCACGCAGAGATCGCAGAACCCGAATAGATACGTCGAACGTCGAACGTCGAACCCGGAACTTCACACAACATTTTCAAAATCATTTTCGTTTGTTAAAGGAATTTGATGTAATTTTGCAACTTATTAGATTTTGATATGATGATTATTGGTATTACAGGTACAATCGGAGCCGGAAAAGGTACTATTGTGGATTATTTAGTGGATCAGTTTAACTTTAAACACTTCTCAGTTCGTCAATTTCTGATTGAAGAGGCTACTAAAAGAGGAATGCCTTTGAATAGAGATACTTACGTGGCTCTCGCTAACGAATTAAGAGCCCAGAATTCTCCCTCATACATTACCGATCAACTTTATATGGAAGCGATCCAAACCGGCGGAAATGCCGTAATCGAAAGTATCAGAACACCGGGTGAGATCGATTCCCTATGCAAAAATGATCACTTTTTCCTTCTCGCTGTGGATGCCGATCCGCACCTTCGCTACGAACGGATCGTTTTGAGAAACTCTGAAACAGATCAGATCACCTTTGAGACGTTTCTGGAGAATGAAAAAAGAGAGATGACCGCAACAGATCCAAATAAACAAAATTTGGGCGAGTGTATCCGTCGGGCTCATTTTGTGATCCGTAATGACCAAGATATTCCAACACTCTACGAAAATCTGGAGAAAATTATTCATGAACATCTTACCAAATAGATTTACCCATCTATGAAAAAAAACGTGATTTCTAAACTACTGCAATTGGTTCTCTTCCTCGGATTGGGTGTTTTCTTTATTTGGTTTTCCATGAAGGATCTCTCTCCTGAAGATATTAAAATGCTTAAAGAGAGTTCGAAAAGTGCTTTGTCTCTTCGTCCGATGTTGTTTATCTCTTTGTCTATCCTGGTTATGGGACTGGGTCACTACTGCAGAGGTTTACGCAGTGTGATGATGATCAAACCGTTGGGCTATACGATTCGAAAAAGCACCTCTTTCTATGCGGTGATGGTGGGCTATCTGGCTAATCTGGCTTTTCCTCGTCTGGGAGAAGTGTTGCGCTGCACCTTTTTACAAAGGTACGATAAAGTGCCTTTTCAAAAATCATTGGGAACCATTGTGACAGAAAGAGTTATTGATATGGTGATCTGGATCGTGCTTTTAGTGATAACCATTGCACTGAATTCTTCGTTATTGTCTGAACTGGTCATTGTGAAAAACAGTGATGGCGTGATCACTCTTGGTGATTGGCTATCAAATAAGTTTTCTTCCCTAATGCACAATTATACGTTGATTGTATTAGGTTTTGTTTTGGTAATCATCACATTAGCCCTCTATTTTACCCGAAAACACTGGATGAAAAACCGGTTTTTTGCTAAAATTGGTCATCTGATTAAAGGGGTTTGGCAAGGATTGATTTCCATAAAAGATTTACAAAAACCTTACTTGTTCCTATTCTATACCCTTTGTATCTGGACCGCCTTTTTTATGGGTGGCTATCTGATGCTTTTTGCTTTCGATTTTCTAAATGATTTAGGGGCTTTGTCGGCTTTGACCATTTTGACCATTGGAACCATCGGCTTTATGATTGCTCAGGGTGGGTTAGGAGCTTATCCATTGATAGTTGCAGAGATCTTTGTACTGTATGGCGTTAATTATACGCAGGGATTGGCTGCTGCCTGGATTGGATGGAGCGCGCAAACTGTGATGGTTTTGGTTTTAGGATTTGCTTCCTTGATTCTGGCTGCCTTTTTGAATAAAAATAATGATGTTAAATCAACATAAAATGAACCCATTGAATTTTCAGGATAAAATTGTTTCTTTAGAAACGTTACTGTCGGAAAAACAACATTTTTCAGCTCAGAAAGTGGTGTTTACCAATGGCTGTTTTGATGTTTTACATGTGGGTCATGTTCAGTATCTGGCACAAGCGAAGTCATTGGGAGATCTGTTGATTATTGGAATAAACTCGGATCATTCTGTAAAAAGATTAAAAGGGGAAGATCGACCTATCAATCCTGAAAATGCAAGAGCTTTGGTTTTAGCGGCTCTGCAGTTTGTTGATTATGTTGTGCTTTTTGAAGAGGATACTCCTTATAACCTGATTGCTCAAATTGTTCCTGACTTTTTAGTGAAAGGGGGCGATTACCAAATAAAAGATATTGTGGGTGCAGATGTGGTGCAAAATCATGGGGGACAAGTGATCACCATCCCTTTTGTGGAAGGCTATTCATCGTCGAATATAATAAAGAAAATGAATGATGAGAATGCGTAGTTTACTCACATTAATGCTGCTATGGGGCTGTTTCACCGTTTATGGCCAAACACCCTACAGTTGGGTTGATATTGATGACCAAACCCAAAACAGAGCACTTACCGATACTTTTACCTATAAAATTTACGATTTTGAAAAAATAGATTTTTCGGAAGTTGAAACAATCGAAGAACTTTTTCAAATTCCTTCTTACCATATTTACAATAAACTTTGGGATACTATTCATATCCGTTCTGCTCAGCTAGAGATACCATTTTACCAAAATAGTCTGAAAATCAGGCTTGTGGAAAATAACAACAACCCATTCGCCTTCCCTTGCACCGGAAACCTTCTCCTCGATTATGGATTGATCAATAAGGTTTTTCATGCCGGAATCGATTTTAGTGTTGTGAACGGAGCACCAATTGTTTCCTGCTTCGATGGCGTAGTGAGATTGGCAAAATACTATGGAGATTATGGAAAAGTGATTGTGATTCGGCATTATAACGGACTGGAAACCGTTTTTGCTCATCTGAGTGAGATTTTGGTGATTCCGGGACAACTGGTAAAAGCCGGTGATCTGATTGGAACCTGCGGAAAGAGCGGAAACACACCCGAACCGATCCTCCATTTTGAAATCAGACTATTCAACGAATTAATTAATCCCAATAAAGTGATAGATTTTATCAATAGAAGACCCGTTGATAATCTGATTGAAATTCGCCCGGAAGATTGTATGTTTGTTTCGGTGATTGCTCAGGATTCAATATGTCACAACCCTGTTGTTTTAGATCAGCCTATTCCGGTGAGACAAATTGATCCAGCTGTGTATCATGTAGTTAAAAACGGTGATACTTTATTTAAAATTGCCAGAATCTACAATACAACTCCGGAAGCGATCATCAAATTGAACAAATTGAAAGGGGATGGGAGCAATTTGCAACTGGATCAAAAATTAAGAGTACAATAAAAAACAAAAAATATGGAAGAATCAACAAAATACGTGAGACCCGGTTGGGATGAGTATTTCATGGAAATTGCACACACGGTTAGCAAAAGAGCAACCTGTGATCGGGGAAGAAGTGGCTGTGTGATTGTTAGAGATCGTCAGATTTTAGTTACCGGCTATGTTGGTTCACCGATAGGAATGCCCCATTGCGATGAGGTGGGGCACCAAATGAAACAAACCATTCATGAAGATGGAACCATCACCAACCATTGTGTCAGAACGGTTCATGCAGAACAAAATGCAATTTGTCAGGCAGCTAAACTGGGTATTTCATTACAAAACAGTACATTGTATTGTCGCATGACCCCATGCAGAGTGTGTGCCATGTTGATCATCAACTGCGGAATCACACGTGTGGTTTGTGAAAAAAAATATCATGCAGGTGGTGAATCGGAAGAGATGTTTAAAGCTGCCGGTGTTCAACTGGAGTTTTTCTCAGAAGAGATGTTAAAATATGAAAAACAATAGATTATGAATTGGTTAGAAGCCCTTATACTCGGTATCATTCAAGGAATTACCGAATTTCTTCCTGTCAGCAGCAGTGGCCATTTAGTGATAGGAAAAGAATTGCTCGGATTAGCAGCAGCAGATAATATTGTTTTTGAAACAGTGGTTCATTGTGGAACAGTATTGAGTACCATCACTATTTTGAGAAAAGATCTGATGCAACTTTTTATCAAACTGTTTAAATTTGAATGGAATACCGAAACCCAATATATCGCCAAAATAGCAATCTCGATGATCCCTGTTATGGTTGTAGGATTGTTTTTTAAAGATCAGGTGGAAGCTTTCTTTGGGGAAGGATTACTATTGGTGGGAGCGATGCTTTTACTTACAGCGACTCTTTTAGCATTAACCAATTTGGTGAAATTTAAAGAACGTAAAAATGTGGGATGGGGTTCCTCTTTGGTAATTGGCTTAGCTCAGGCGGTTGCCGTATTGCCCGGTTTATCCCGTTCCGGCTCTACCATTGCAACTGGTTTATTGATAGGTGTGAAAAAAGAGGAAGTAGCCAAATTCTCTTTCTTAATGGTTCTAATCCCCATCTTAGGGGAAACATTTTTAGGTGCTTTTGGGGGCGATTTTTCAGTTCAGGCTTCAGGAATTGCAACCTCTTCTTTAATCATCGGATTTTTTGCTTCTTATATCGTGGGCTGTTTCGCTTGTAAATGGATGATCGAATTGGTGAAAAAAGCTAATCTGATCTGGTTTGCCATCTATTGTGCCATAGCAGGGAGTGTTGCATTAATCGTAGGACTACTTTAATATGGAACTCAACAGACCTGAAAACCGCGATGTCCATGCGACCCGTTTCTCTTTTCCACCAATCCCGATAGATCCGGAAGGGGCGATATTATTGATCGATAAACCGTATCGTTGTACCTCTTTTGATATTGTTGGAAAACTGAAAAACTATATCAAAAGGGAACTGAAAATAAAAATGAAGGTGGGTCATGCCGGAACCTTAGATCCATTAGCTACCGGACTCATGATCGTTTGTGTGGGTTCCTGTACCAAAAAAATCGAATCCTTAATGGGGATGGAAAAAGAGTACACCGGCACATTTCGCTTAGGGGAAACCACGTCCAGTTATGATATGGAAAAGGAAGTAAATGAAACTTTTCCGGTTGATCATATAACTGAACAAATGATTCATGAAACAGCCCTCCGGTTTACGGGAGAGCTGGATCAAATTCCGCCCCACTTTTCAGCGGTTAAAATCAATGGAAAACGTGCGTATGAGTTAGCCCGAGAAGGGGAAGAAGCGGTGATCCAACCCAAAAAAATTGTGATCTCCACTTTTGAAATAACCAAAATTGAGATGCCAGATGTAGAGTTTAGAGTGGTTTGTTCCAAAGGAACCTACATTCGCTCTTTGGCCCGCGATTTCGGCGAAGCACTCCAAAGTGGGGCACATTTGACTGCTTTGAGAAGAACAAAAATTGGTACTTACGATGTAAATAATGCCATTCAGGTGATCTTACATTAATTTTAAAAAAAATAAAAATGAAAAAAATATACATTTTAATGATTCTGTTTGTGTTTTTAGGAGTTCCATTTTCGGAAACTAAAGCACAATCTTCCAATGATTCCTCCATCGTCTATTTTACCCGCGATATCTCTCCTGCTGGAGTTATGAAATTGTTTGAATTTCTGAAAGATAGCGTGCATGGAAATGTGGGTATCAAAGTACATTTTGGAGAGGATGGAAATGAGTATTTCGTTCCTGCAACAATGGTAGAACCTCTTTGCAATTACCTGAAAGCTACCTTAATTGAGACCAATGTGGCATATAGAGGTCGCCGGAGATATACTGACACTCATATTCAATTAGCTCGTGATCACGGATTTACTTTTGCTCCGATCGATATTTTAGATTCAGGCGGAACTTTAGTGATGCCGATCGAAAATGGGGTTCGTTTCAAAAATGCGTTGATCGGGAAAAATATTGAAAAATATGAAACCATCATCTATTTTACCCACTTTAAAGGTCATGGAAGTGCCGGTTTCGGTGGATGTATAAAAAATGTTTCCATGGGAATGGCAACCCCTGAGGGTAAGAAACTGATGCACTCCAATAATTTCCCCGTTACGGATACTGCAAAATGTACCCGATGCGGTGATTGTATCAAGGATTGTCCAGCCAATGCCATAACTCTTAATCCATTAACCATCGACAAAGAAAAATGTATCGGGTGCGGTAAATGTATCACCACTTGTACCAACGATGCCATCAATGCTCCTGATAATGGGGAAAAAACCAAACGATTCCTGGAAGGATTGGTAGAGTATGCCAAACCGGTTACTGAGTTTAGAAACTCTATCTATTTCAATATTATCATCAATGTTTCTCCAAGCTGCGACTGCTCCGGAAATCCCAAAAAACCATTCGTTCAGGATATTGGCATTTTGATGTCAACAGATATTGTGGCCATTGAAGCAGCTGCCCACGATATGGTGGATGCTGCTCATCAATGTGATGACGCTTTTATGAAAGAAAACTCCGTCAGTGGAAAACACCAGATCGAATACGCCTACCAGCTCAAAATGGGAAACAAAAAGTACAAGATTGTGGAAGTGAAGTGATAAGGCGAAAGGCAAAGGGCGAAAGGCAAAGGGCGAAAAGTGAAAGGCGAATGGATTAAAACACTGTGAAACACTTATTAACACTGTGGAACCCTGTGATCCTGATTGTTAAATAAGAATGAAACTTAAAAAACAATGGGTATGAAACTCATAAAATAATTCATTTCAAATCAAGTAATTTAAAAATTTTTCATTATGAAAAAAATATTTTTGATTCCATTTTTACTGTTTCTTTTCGTTGTTACTTCAGGACAAAGTGAGCAACATTTTAAAATCCAGAAACGATTGATCTGTAAATATAAATGGACCCATAATGAAAAATATTTTCAACAGTTTGTGGAGAATTGGAAAAAGGAGGTACCCGAAATATCAGATTCCGTTGTTGCCAACTGGTCTATAATATCTCAGAATTCTTATCAGGTGTTTCAGGCTATTTTAGACAAGAACCGATACATCAATTCTGAAATATTTAATGGTTATTATTTTCAAAAAGATTTTTTTTCATATTTTTTTGATTCTTCTTATATTATGATTCCTTATGAAATAAATTATGATATGTTAGAAATTAAAATGGATTCATTTAACATAGATTCAGTTCAATTTTATTTGAATAAAAAAGAGGGAATGATGCAAAACTAACTTTTTTCAAACCCCATATCAATAATCAGAAATCATTATATCTAACAGAAGGGTACAAAAAAATTTTACTAAGCAATCGAAGAATTATTAAAAAACTAAATTTTTATGATTATAATTATTTACGTGAAAAAGAAGCTGAAACAAGAATAGATAAAAAATATTATAGAAAAATAAAAAGAACATATAGGAATAGGGAAATTTTCATTCTAGAAAACCAATTTAATGGATCCATTATAGCAAATGTGAACATAAAATTTGATAGAACATTTACCTATGCATTTTTAGAGAATCAAAGTGATCACTCCATTTTCATTTGTCAAAAAAAGGAAAATATATGGTATGTAATTTACTTCGTAAAAGATAGAAGTGCAAGAACAACTACAATTAAATTGTAGAATAACCATATTTTTTATAATTTTGTAGAATAATAATCTGTTGCCAAAATTCTTGCCAAAACTATGAAAAACACCCATTTACCTTCTGCACTTCATGTTATGGAAGGGGTTGAACAACCCGATTCTGTTTCACCCTATCTTAAAACTAAAAAAATAGCAAGAAAACCACATTTATCTGCGGATGAGTATTTGCAGGGGATTTTAGCAGGTAACAGAGTGATTTTGAGTCAGGCGATCACCCTTATCGAAAGTGTGAACCCCAAACACCATGAACTGGCACAGCAAGTGATCGAAAAAGCACTTCCCTATTCCGGAAACTCATTAAGAGTGGGAATTACCGGAGTGCCGGGCGTGGGTAAAAGTACTTTTATTGAAGCTCTCGGTAAACAATTGACTACCAAAGGACACCATCTGGCCGTTCTGGCCATCGACCCCAGTAGTGAACGCTCCAAAGGGAGTATCTTAGGGGATAAAACCAGAATGGAGGATCTTGCCGTTGATCCTAATGCCTTCATCAGACCTTCGCCATCAGGACTTACTTTAGGCGGAGTGGCCCGAAAAACCCGCGAAACCATTATCTTGTGTGAAGCTGCCGGCTTTGATGTCATTTTTGTGGAAACTGTTGGTGTGGGGCAGTCTGAAACAGTGGTTAAAACTATGGTTGACTTCTTCCTCCTTTTAATGTTGGCAGGTGCCGGTGATGAATTACAGGGAATTAAACGGGGAATCATGGAGATGGCCGATGCATTGATCATCACCAAAGCGGATGGAGATAACATCATTGCGGCTCAACATGCCAGATCTTTGTATCTTTCGGCCCTTCGATTATTTCCACAAATGGAGAGTGGATGGAGTGTGCCTGTAAATGTTTGTTCCTCAGTTACCAAATTAGGGGTTGATCAGGTTTGGGAGATCATTAAGGAGTACGAAAAATCAACAAAAGAAAATCAATACTTTTACCATCAAAGAACAGAACAACTGATTCGCATTTTCTACGACTGGATCGATCACACTTTGAAAGAGAATTTTTATCATCATCCTGTTGTAAAAGAGCATATTGAAAAATTAATACCTGAAATCAAATCAGGGAAAATCACCCCTTATCAGGCGGGTGGCTTGGTACTACAGATTTATCAATCATCAAACCTCTAAACTGTGATATATGTCACAGTTTTAAACTTTTAGTGCTTTTTTGATTCCATGATCAATATGTGTATTTGATAATAAACTTTTTTTAATACATTTGCATTACCAACCAAAACATTTATGAATATCAACAAAAATATCGCGATTAGCGAGAGCGGGTTTCTCTTCAACCCCTCAACCGGTGATTCTTTTAGTACAAACCCCATTGGAAAAGAGATTATTACATTAATAAAGGAGGAACAAACGCTTCAACAAATTGTAAATCAAATTCACCTCAAATATGCAGTAGATCAGGATACATTTGAGAAAGACCTTGCGGATTTTTTATATATTCTAAAAATCAACCATATACTAAAAGAGGATGAATAAACGAAAAATTACCGTTGCAGTTACCGGTTTGAACAATATTGACTCACCGGGTCCCGGAATTCCTGTAATCAGAGCCTTAAAAGAGTGTAGCTCTTTTGAAGTGAGAATTATTGGATTAAGCTACGAAAGTTTAGAACCCGGTTTATATATGCATGATTTGGTTGATAAATCGTATGCGATTCCACTCCCTTCAGCCGGTTCACAGGCGTTGTTTAACAGAATTCAATATATCCATTCTGTCGAAAAACTGGATCTCATTATTCCAAACTTTGATGCGGAATTACACAATTTTATTTTGCTGTCTCCCACCCTGAAGCAACAGTTAAATATCGCTACTTTTCTTCCAAGCAGAGAGGTTTTTGATTCCAGACACAAATCGGAACTCCCAGAATTTGGAGAAAAATATGAGATTCATGTTCCTAAAAGTACGATGATTTTTTCAACCAAAGATATACAGAAGATCGAAAAAGAGTATGAATATCCAATGGTGATTAAAGGGAAATTTTATGATGCATCTGTTGCATATAATCAGGAACAGGCGATCTCCTATTTCCATAAAATTTCTGCTAAATGGGGCTTGCCCATTATCATTCAGGAGTATGTTTCGGGTACGGAGGTGAACGTTACTGCCATTGGCGATGGATTGGGCAAATGTATAGGTGCCGTAGCGATGAGAAAACTCTATATTACCGATAAAGGAAAAGCATGGGCCGGAATCACCTTAGATGATCCGGAGTTGGTTGTCTTATCCCAAAAAGTGGTTCAAAACTCCAAATGGAGAGGTGGCTGTGAATTGGAATTTATTAAAAATAAAGAGGGAAAATATTACCTTCTCGAAATGAACCCCCGATTTCCTGCGTGGGTCTATTTAGCGGTTGGATCAGGTCAAAATCATCCTGAAGCTCTGGTAAAAATGGCTCTTGGTGAAACGATTGCCCCTTTTGAAGATTATGAAAAAGGAAAAATGTTTATCCGCTATAGTTATGATTTGATCGTCAATATGGATCAATTCGAAAAAATATCAACTTTTGGTGAATTATAAAAATTAAAAAAATGGAAAAATTATCATACGAACGCCCTATAATCAATAAGTTAAATACCGGATTAATGAATAAATTCGGTACAAGAGTGGATAACACACCCGTCACTCATATCGATGGAGTTCCTGTTAAAAAGTTGATTGCCGATTTTGGATCTCCCTGTTTTGTGATCTCTGAAAGAACCATCAGGGAAACCTATCGTAATGCTGTAAGAGCCTTTTCAACCAGATATCCCAAAGTGCAATTTGCCTGGAGCTATAAAACCAACTACCTGAATGCGGTTTGCAATGTTTTCCACAGCGAAGGTTCCTGGGCAGAAGTGGTTTCCTATTTTGAGTATGAAAAAGCTATGGGAAATGGTGTTCCCGGTGATAAAATTATCTTTAATGGTCCCGATAAAACCGCACGTGATTTAAAAATTGCCGTTCAAAATAATTCTTTGATCCATATCGACCATTTTGATGAATTGTATCTCTTAGCTGAAATATTAAAAGAGGAATCACAAAAGGCAAGAGTAGCCATTCGCGTGAATATGGATACAGGCGTTTATCCGATGTGGGATCGTTTTGGTTTCAATTACGAAAATGGAACAGCATGGAGTGCCATCAATAAAATTATGGCTAATTCTCAAATGGAGATGACCGGAATCCATTGTCATATTGGTACTTATATGATGTCAACCTCCTCTTATGCCGTAGCTACCTCCAAATTGTGCGATCTGTTAAAAAATATCCAGCAAGTGCATAATGTTACCCTAGAATATATTGACCTTGGAGGTGGCTTTGCTACGGCTAACACGCTCAGAGGTTCTTACCTTCAAGGAGCTGATGTGATCCCGACCATTGATGATTATGCAGAAGTGATCACCAGTACCATCTTGAATTATGGGTTCAGACCGGAACAACTACCCACTCTTTTCCTTGAAACAGGTAGAGCTTTAATTGATGATGCCGGTTATCTGCTCGGAAGCGTTATTGCCCTCAAGAGATTAAGTGATGGAAGAAGAGCTACTATTCTCGATTTTGGGATCAATATTTTGTTTACGGCCTTTTGGTACGACCATAAAGTGTCTCCCGCTCAAAATTTTACCAGTCAATCGGAAGATATGGTTCTTTACGGTCCACTCTGTATGAATATTGATGTAGTGCGCGAAAATATTAATCTTCCACTTTTGAACAGAGGTGATCATGTGGTGGTTCACAGAGTAGGCGCATATAACATGACTCAATGGATGCAATTTATTCAAATGCGCCCCAAAGTAGTGATGATCGATATGCAGGGGATGCCTCATCTGATCAGAAATAATGAATCTTTACAAACCATAACGGCTCATGAAAGAATGCCGGATCATTTAGCTCAGTTTAATTTATAGTCTTATGAAATGGCAACTCAATCCTAAAGTGAAGTATTGGAGAGATACCATCCTGAATAGTTATGCTCAGATCTTTTTCTCGCTTAATAAAACTTTAGCCATTATCATTATTCTGGTTACTTTTATATCTCCTTTTTTGGGATTGTGCGGATTAGCTGCCGTTATCCTTACCAATATCCTGGCAAAAATATTCCATTTTAACAATAATTTGATCCGTGAAGGAATGTACGGATTTAATGCCTTGTTACTTGGATTGGTTTTAGGTTTTGAATACAAATTAAATCTTCCCTTTATCATTGTTTTTATCTCTTCCATTTTTTTACTCCTATTTTTTACTTCTATCATTCAACAAATATTTGTCAAGTATAAACTGCCCTATCTCACTATTCCCTTTTTACTTACCTATTGGTTTATTTATCTGGCAGCCGGGAGTTTTAATTTTATGGTTTTACAAGACAACTACATTTACATTGCAAACTTTAAAGCCTCCGAATCCCTCTCATCATACTACTCTTTTGCACATAGTATGGATGACTGGCAAATTCCCTTATTTTTTAAAAGCTATTTCAAAACATTATCCGCTACCTTTTTTCAAAATTCAGTATTAGCAGGAACGTTATTAGCTCTTGGATTGCTCTATTTTTCCAGAATTGCTTTCTCTTTGACCCTTATTGGTTTTGGATCAGCATTTGTAACTTTTAGAATCTTAGGATTGGATACTGTTTTATTAACCGATTTTTTAGTGGGGAGCAATTTTATCTTTTTAGCTATTGCCCTAGGGTGCTTTTATGTTGTTCCCAATAAATGGACCTATTTATCTGTCATCCTCTTAACACCTGCACTTACCATCTTATACATTGGGTTTCAAAAAATATTTTTTACATTCCAACTGAAAAGTTTTACTACAGCATTTGTTGCTTTAACCATAATTTTTATTTCTTTTTTAAATAATCGTTGGGTTTTTAAATATATCCAACAGGTTATTATTCAATACTATTCACCCGAAAAAACAATTTATAAACATTTATCAAGTACCAAAAGATTTGCACAATCGCATCTGGCAAAGCTGCAACTTCCTGTCTGGGGAAAATGGAAAGTGAGCCAGGGGTACAAAGGAAAAATCACCCATTTGGGAGACTGGTCTTCAGCTTTAGATTTCGTGATTGCAAATGATCAGGATAAAACTTATAAAGGTGATGGATTTGTAGTGGAAGATTATTTTGCCTATAATAAGCCTGTTGTGGCACCTTTAGATGGTTATGTAACAGATATTTCCAATAATGTGGATGATAACCCGATAAGTGGGGTAAATACACAGGAAAATTGGGGAAACACGTTAATTCTGGATCATAAAAATGGGATTTTTACACAATTGTCTCATCTAAAGAGAGATAGTTTTAAAGTTCAGGTAGGAGATTATGTTTCTAAAGGGCAAATTGTGGCTACTTGTGGTAGTTCAGGCAGATCTCCGGAACCACATCTCCATTTTCAGGTGCAATTGTCTGCTGTTAAAGGATCCAAAACGTATGAGTATCCCATCTCCTATTTTATTGAGATGCAAGATGAAAAACCGATTCTGAAAGTGTTTGAAGTTCCCAAAGAAAATACCATTGTAGGAAATGTGGAAGTAGCAGAATTATTAAAAAAATCACTACAATTAACCCCCGGCTTAACACTAAAACTAATCAAAGAGGGTTCTGATGATGAGGTGTATTCCTGGACAGTACATACAGATGCTTACAATCGAACTTATCTATATTGCCCAAAATCAAATAGTTCTGTTTGGTTTGTGAACGATGGCGTGATGTTCTATTGTTACGATTTTGAAGGAGATAAAAAAAGTGTGTTGTTTGATTTTTATCTGGCTACTTACCGTTTATTACTCGCCCCATATCGTGAAATTGAAGTTAAAGATAGTTATCCTCTCATCCATTTTAATAATCGCTTGTGGTTATCGTTCCAGGATTTTTTTGCTCCTTTTGCTCTTTTTACAGATGCCTCTTTTGAAGCAAAAGTAACCCAATGCGACAATTTCTTTTCTCCAAAACAGATCACCATTCAAACCACAGCAACTTCCAGAATTTTTAAGAAAAAATGGGATCAAAAACAATTTGAATTACAATTTACTAAAAATGGATTGAGTCAGTTTAAAATCATGAAAAATCAAAATTATATTAATTATTTATGCGAAATTATCTCTTAACTTTTGTTTGCTTTTTTTTACTATTTCAGGTTTGTGCGCAGAATCCGAAAACAATGGGAGCAATCGATACATTAACCTATCAGCAATTCTTTTCAAACGATTATAAAGGTTTACAAAAAACAGCTAAGCAAGCAATCAAGGAGGGTCTTGACTTTTATTTTCTGAGAACCCGTCTTGCGATTTCCTATTATAATCAAAAAAATTACGAATCTTCCCTTCCCCATTTTAAAAAAGCGCAGGAGTGGTTTCCATTGGATACCATCATTCAGGAATATTATTACTACGCCCTTGAATTTACCGGTCGTTACGAAGATGCCTACGATTTAGCCAAAGGTTTTTCAAAATCAATGCAACAAAAGGTGGGCTTTCAAAAATTCATGGTTTTTAATCTGAATCAGGATGAAATAGCTATTACTGCCGGAATTGCAGGAAATAATAATATTGCAAGGTTTGACAGTTTAGATATCAAAGACACGAATATCTATGCTGAAGGAACATTTCAGGGAGGAACAACACTGGCCTCTTTTGTGCTTAAAAAAAGGATCACTCCAAGGAGCAATCTAACAGTTGGGTATTCCTATTTTGAAAACAAATCTTTTGGAAAAATTCAAACCTATGACTCAACTGCAGTTCAAACATTCTGGAATAATCCGTATCAGTTGAATATTGCTTATGATTATCTGCTTCCATTCGGATTAAAAGTGGGAGGTTCTTATGGTGCTTATCATGAAGCGTCTAATTATCTGTCTGCTGAATATGACACAACAACCTACACTTTTAATTATAGTCACAATTCAAATGTGAATAATCGCTATACTGCTTCCCTGTTCCTGGCTTACCGCTGGGATCGGTTTGAATTTTACGGATCAGGATCGATAGGAAATCTAGCAGCCAGAAAACAAAAACAACTTGAACTGGGATTGGTTTATTTCCCCTTTGGAAATCAAGCTTTTTATTCTGTAACTACCGGAACGCTATTGTTTAATGATTCCACTAAAGCATTCCTGATTCATCAAAAACTGGGAGGTTATATCTATAAAAACCTATGGTATGAATTATCAGGAAGTTATGGTAATTTTCAAAATTACATAGGAGCAGGAGGTTTCTCAACCTATAACACTTTTGATCCTGTTCAATTTGCTTCCAGTCTTAGTTTTATTTTTTATTTTAAAAACCTAACGATTATCCCTTCCTATGGATTGCAAATTAGGAAAAGTAACTATTATACTGTTGATAATAATTTAAATATCAATACATTAACCAATAAATATTACCATCATATCCTAACACTTACAGCAAAATGGACTTTTTAAAAAAATTAATTGTAATAACCTTGTTTTTAGGATCATTTCAGTTTGGATTGGCACAATCTCAGCAACAATTAAGAGATGCTTTTTCAAAAAGTTATACTTTTGAAACCAATGAAAAATATGGAGATGCTATCAAAGCATTGACAACCTATTACGATCCGAAATCGTATGAAATGAATCTACGTTTGGGATGGCTCTCTTATAAAAATGGAAGTTTTGATCAGTCGATCACTTACTATCAAAAAGCGATTGCTATAATGCCTGTAGCAACAGAACCTTTATGGGGAATCATTTATCCCTATTCATCATTAGAGCAATGGACTAAAGTGGAACAAACCTATAAATCGATCTTAAAATTGGATCCTAAAAATAGTTTAGCTCATTACCGTCTGGGATTGATCTATTATTATAGAAAAAATTATGTAGAAGCTAAAAAATACTTTGATGTAGCGTTAAATCAATCCCCGTTTAATTACTATTATCTATTGAATAGTGGCTGGAATTGCTACTTTTTAGGACGTTATTCTGAAGCAAAAGTGTTATTCAATAAAGTGTTACTTTATAGTCCCGAAGATAAATCTGCTTTAGAAGGTTTAAGTTTGATTAAATAGATCATTCTATTTCACATCATTCTATTTCACAGTGTTTCACGGTGTTAAAAGGAGTATCACAGTGTTTAAATGTGCGTATTTTAAAAAATCAAAAACACTGTGGTACACATTAGTACACTGTGAAAAAAAATGAATTTTAAAGGTTGAACTTAAACCCAAAACCTTAAACCTTAAACCTTTAAACAGCGCAGCGTTAAACCTTTAAACCAAATTAATCTGTGTCATCTGATTGATTTCAAGTACCTATTTGATCTATTGAATTCAAAAAAAGTACATTAATGAGATCATTGAATTAATAGTTCCAATGAAATTTTGAATAACACTTAAAGACAGAATAAATTTTTGTATTTTTGCAGGTTAATTGAGTAAAAATACTAAATAAAAGTATTGCTCGTTTAAAATGGAATATTAACATTAAATCTTGGATAATGACAAAACAGTACAGATTAATTAACAACTCATTAGGTTGGATTATCGGCATTTTTGCATCGGCAATTTATATCATGACAGCAGAACCCACAGCATCGTGGTGGGATTGTGGAGAATATATTTCAACTGCACATAAAATGCTTGTAGGGCACCCACCTGGAGCTCCAACATTCCAGATTTTAGGATCTGTATTTAGCCTTTTTGCCGGAAATGATGTCACAAAGATAGCATTTGCACTCAATTCAATGTCTGCGATTGCCAGCGGTATGACCATCATGTTTTTGTTTTGGACCATCACCCTTTTAGGTAAAAAGTTGGTAGCCAAAATGGGCGGGATGACTCCACTTAGTCAAATTGGCATTTTTGGTGCTGCTTTAGTAGGAGCGTTAACCTATACATTTTCAGATACATTCTGGTTCTCAGCTGTTGAAGGTGAAGTATATGCCTTGTCTTCATTCTTTACTGCACTCGTTTTCTGGTGCATTTTGAAATGGGATGAGGAGTACGATAACCGATTGGAAAACATCAATCCTCACAGATGGTTAGTTCTGATTGCCTATTTAGTAGGACTTTCCATTGGGGTTCACTTATTGAACTTATTAACATTACCTGCAATTGCTCTTATCATCTATTTCAAATTATCCAAAAACACTACAATATGGGGTGTTATACTTACTATTGCCATTATTTCTCTGGTAGGAGCTCTATTCCTTCCTGGTCTTTGGATGATTTTCATCTGGGTGTTTATTACGATCCCATCATTCTATTTTTCCTTTAAAAATGGAGCTCATAAAAAAATTGCTGAATGGGGAGTTCTCCTTACTTTAGGTGCTTCATTTATTTTGTTAGGTGTTATTTTATATGGAATTATTCCCGGAATCGTTAATTTTGCCGGAAAATTTGAAATCTTCTCTGTTAATACCTTAGGTTTACCATTCAATTTCGGAACCATTGTTTACTTCTTAATCATTATTGGATTGATCATTTGGGGCTTGTACTACTGTATCAAAAAAGAAAAACGTGTATTGGCAGCATCCATTTTGTCGTTTACCTTTTTATTGATCGGTTATTCCACATTTATCACATTGGTGATCCGTTCTAATGCCAATCCTACTATTGATGAAAATAATCCGGAAGATGCCGTTTCTTTATTGTCTTACTTAAACCGCGAACAATATGGATCAAACCCATTGTTCTATGGAGAATCCTATAATTCTAAACTTATTGATTATAAAGATGGTACTCCTGTTTATGTAAGGGATGATAAAACCCATAAATATGTTGTTTCAAATTCTAAAGAGAAATCAGATTATGTTTATGATCCTGCTGATTTGATGCCTTTCCCAAGAATGTGGTCCAGAGATAAATCTGCAGATTATATCAGTTGGTTAAAAGCTCATTATGATCTTACTGATCCTGCAGATAGAGAGGAAGTTAGATATTTGGAAAAAGGAAAATTACCAACCTCTGCTCATCATAAAAAATTCATGTTGACCTATCAGTTTAACTACATGTATTTCAGATATTTTATGTGGAATTTTGCCGGAAGACAAAATGATTTACAAGGTAGAGGAGATCTCTATAACGGAAATTGGGTTACCGGAATCTCTTTTATTGATGATATCCTTGTAGGAAAACAAGACAAATTACCCGAAAGTATGGAGAGACCCGGACATAATACTTTCTTTATGTTCCCTCTCATTCTAGGCATCATTGGTTTAATATGGTATTCCAGAAAAGATGGTCAAAACTCTTTCGTTGTTGGGCTTTTATTTTTAATGACAGGACTCGCCATTGCATTTTACCTGAACATGTACGCATTCCAGCCACGTGAAAGGGACTATGCTTTTGCTGCTTCATTCTATGCATTTGCAATTTGGGTTGGCTTTGGAGTTTTTGCCATCATCTCCTGGTTGGAAAAGATCAAAAATAATAAAATTCAAATCGCTTCTGCCTTTTTTGCTATTGTGTTATCAATCTGTTTAGTACCTGGTGTTATGGCACAACAAAACTGGGATGATCATGATAGATCTAACAAATATACTGCATTAGCTATTGCTAAAAACTATCTGGATTCTTGTGCTCCTAATGCTATTATTTTTACTTTAGGGGATAATGATACTTTCCCATTGTGGTACGCTCAGGAAGTGGAAGGTTACAGAACCGATGTTCGCGTTTGTAATTTGAGCTTATTAAATACCAGCTGGTATATTGATCAAATGAAACGTCAGGCTTACAACAGTGCACCTCTCCCAATATCTATGTCCTGGAAACAATATAAAGATGGAACCAGAGATCAACTTGTATTGAATAAAGGTAATGGAGAATTTTTGGATATCAAAATGGTGATGGATTACATCAAACAACCTCAGTTTGACTCTAAAAAACTCCTCGTTTTGTTACCTGAAGGCTACAAAACCGACGGACAAGCTGTTCCCGGAAGTTTCTCTATTGCCGTTGACAAACAAAAAGTATTGGCAAACGGTACTGTTTCAATCAGTGATACAGCTCAAATCGTTGATAAAATTACCTGGAATATTAAAGATGATGGAACCGTATGTAATGTGTTGAAAGCCTATTTGGTGATGATGGATATTTTAGCTAACAATAACTGGGAAAGACCTATCTATTTTGCATCTACTACAGGACCTGAAGCCTGGTTCGGATTAGAAGAATATTTCCAGTTGGAAGGATTAGCATATCGTTTAGTACCGATTAAATCTCAAACTACCTATCCAAAATTGGGAAGAATTGATACGGATCTTTTATACGACAATTTGATGAATAAGTTTGGAGATCACTCCCGTTTGGATCATACAAATAATGCGAAACCACAAGATCATACTCCTTATCCTTATTTATGGGGAGGAATAAACGATCCTAAAGTTTACAATAATGAAGATAATAACAGATTGTTTTCCAATATTGCTTTAATGCATACCCGTTTGGCTCAGGCATTAATTGAAAAAGGCGATTTTAACAAAGCAGAAAAAGTTTTGGATCAAACTGCTACTCTTTTTAACCCTGATGTGATTCCAATTTTGCAAGTGTATAATTTCCAATACTCTATGCAAGTTATTGATATGATTAAACTCTATTTTAAAATCAATACACCATCTGCACAACAAAAAGGATTGAAACTGGCTAACCGCTTAATGGACAGTTTTATTGAAACTTACGACTGGTTTGATCAATGTGATGAAAGAACAATCAATATTCAATCTGAAAATATTGACAATACGGCATTGGTTTTAAAAGAATTACTTAAAAATTTAACTCCTGAACAAATTGCTGTGATACAACCTAAATTGAGTAAAATTAAAATTTCAAAAATTGAAAAATATGTTTTACCTTCCCTTTTTAGCAATGTAAGCAAAAATTTAAGTAAATATCGTTCTATGCAATCTGCTGATGTTAATGCACTTCAAAGAGAAACCGTTAATCTTTTATCATCCTTATATTATTGGGAAAAGTTTTATAAAATTACTAATAAAACCAATCAATATGAAAGGATTAAAAAAATGATTGATGAACATATTGCAGCATTAAATATGATATCTCCCGAGTATGGAAATAGTTTTGCCAATTTCTTATTTCCTGAAAGAACAAAAATCCAACCTATACAAACAGATTCTTTATAGGTATGAAGATATTAGTAGTTGGAAGAGGTGGTCGTGAACATGCCATAGCGTGGAAAGTAGCGCAATCAAAAAGGGTAACAGAAGTTTTTGTTGCTCCCGGAAATGATGGAATGAGGAATCAGTTTCATTGTATCCCTATCGATGAAACAAATAATGAGGCACTGATTCAATGGGCTCAAAAAGAGAACATTGACCTTACTATTGTGGGACCCGAATCAGCATTGATGAATGGTATTGTGGATCAGTTTCAGGAAGCGGGACTCAAAATTTTCGGTCCCTCCCAGGCGGCCGCTATGATTGAAGGCTCAAAGCAGTTTGCGAAGGATTTGATGAAGAAATATCAAATCCCTACAGCCGATTATGCCACTTTTACAAACTATGATGATGCTATGAACTATCTGGACAAGATGGGCGCTCCCATAGTTGTAAAATATGATGGCTTAGCCGCCGGAAAGGGTGTCGTTGTTGCCATGACTTATGTGGAGGCAAAACAAGCTTTACAGGATATGCTTTTAGATGCCAAATTTGGAGAAGGAAAAGTGGTAATGGAACAGTTTCTGGAAGGCCCCGAATTTTCATTGATGGCATTGGTTCATAACAATATTGTGATTCCACTTTCTATTGCTCAGGATCATAAAAGAGCTTTTGATGGAGATCAGGGACCTAATACCGGAGGAATGGGCGCATATAGCTCCGTTCCTGTTATCCCGGAAGATGCCATCACCTTTGCAGTGGAAAATATCATGAAACCTACCGCTCAGGCTATGTGTGACGAAGGAACTCCATTTACTGGAATTTTGTACGGTGGTCTGATCCTTACGGCAGCAGGTCCTAAAGTGATTGAGTTTAACGCCCGTTTTGGTGATCCTGAAACAGAAGTGGTACTCCCAAAAATGAAAAGTGATCTGGTTGAGGTGATTCTCAATCTGCTGGAAAGTAAAGTGATCGATGTTGAGTGGTTTGATTCCTATTTCCTAGGAGTCGTTCTTGCCTCAAAAGGGTACCCAAACAGTTTTGAAAAAGGGATCGAAATCAAAGGTTTAGATCAGATTCAAAATACAGTTTTTCACATGGGAACAGTTCAGAAAGAGGGAAAATGGTACAATAGCGGAGGAAGAGTGTTGTTCGTGGTTGGTGAAGGAGATTCTCTACAGGATGCTCAGAAAAATACGTATGAAGCGGTTTTTAAAATTACTTCAGAAAATTTATTTTATAGAAAAGATATTGGTTGGCAAGCGATTAAACTAGAAAGAAATGATTAAACACGCCCTTATATTAATGGGAGAATACTTTATGTTTTTAGGAAAAGTGTTCTCCAGACCCGAAAAATGGAAGGTTTTCTTTAAAAAACTTTTAGATGAAATGTACACGATGGGAATTGGATCTCTTCCAATCGTTTTAGTGGTTGCCGTCGTTATGGGTGCAGTCGTTACCCTTCAAACCGGTATGCAAATTGAAAGCAACTGGGTGCCGAAATGGACCGTTGGATTTACCGCCAGAACTTCCATCATCATGGAGTTTTGTCCTACCATCATGAGCCTTTTGCTCATTGGAAATTTAGGATCCAGAATTACTGCAGAAATTGGTGGTATGAGGGTTACTGAACAGATTGATGCTCTTGATGTAATGGGAATCAATTCCTCCTCTTTTCTCGTATTACCTAAGATTGTAGCCCTTTTAGTGGTAAATCCTACTTTGATTATCCTCAGCATGTTCTGTGCATTAGGTGGTGGTTATATCGTATCTCTTCTTTCTCCTGTTGTTGCTCCCCATGATTATGTTGATGGAATCACCTCTTTCTTCAGAATGTACGATGTCTATTATTCATTGATCAAAACTTTTGTTTTTGCTTTTGTTATTGGTTCAGTAGCTTCATTCCATGGATACAAAATTGAAGGTGGTGCTTTGGAATTGGGAAAAGCAAGTACCGATGCCGTTGTAGCCTCCAGTTTTATCGTGCTCATCTTAAATCTTGTCATCACTCAAATCATGTTGTAATATGATCACAATTAGCAATGTATATAAACAATTTGGCGATAATGTGGTATTAAAAGACATTAATACTGAGTTCGTGGATGGAAAAGTGAATTTGATAATTGGACGATCAGGTTCCGGAAAAACAGTCCTCCTCAAATGTATCATCGGCTTACTGGAACCCACATCAGGTAAAGTGTTTTTCGATGATCGTGATTTTCACTCCTTTCACAGTAAAGTGCAAAACACTTTTAAAATGGAAATGGGCGTTGTTTTTCAAGGATCTGCTCTGTTCGACTCCCTGACTATTGAGCAAAATGTGATGTTTCCACTTGATATGCTAACCACGCAAACGAAAGAGGAAAAACTCGATAGAGCCAATTATTGCCTCAAAAGAGTAGGTTTGGAAAATACAAACAAGTTGTATCCTTCTGAATTAAGTGGTGGTATGAAAAAAAGAGCAGCCATTGCCCGTGCCATTGCATCTAACCCTAAGTATTTATTCTGCGACGAGCCGAACTCAGGATTAGACCCCAAAACTTCCATCATGATTGATGAACTTTTGTTCGGGATTACTCATGAATTTAACATCACTACCATTATCAATACCCACGATTTGAATACCGTGATCACCATCGGAGAAACCATCTCTTATATCCAGGAAGGGTGTTTGGAATGGAGAGGAAATAAAGATGAGGTGTTAATTACGGACAATGATAAATTAAACGATTTTATTTATGCGCAGCCTCTTACCCAGAAATTAAGAGGATTTGTTAAATAAAACCTTATGAATTATATTGATATTTTAATTCTTATTCCCGTTGCCTGGTTTGGGTATAAAGGATTTTCAAACGGATTGATCCGCGAATTAGCCTCCATTGTTGCTTTAGTAGCCGGATTATACGCCTCTTTCAAATTTTCTGACTGGGTTGCCGTTTGGATCAATAATGAAAAAATCCCCCATGAAGTTTATTTTGCCATCACATTTCTTGCCGTATTAATCCTGGTCTTTATGGCCGGAAGGATGGTGGAAAAAGTGGTGAAACTGATGATCCCCGAATTTGTAAACAACCTCGCTGGTGCCCTTTTTGGAGCAGCCAAGGTTCTCGTGATTTTCAGCGCTCTATTGTTCTTCATCAATAGCATTGACTCCAAAGAGGTTCTGGTAACTCCCAAAGCCAAACAGGAATCGTTCTTATATCAATATGTACAACCAGTCGTTCCCACACTGAAAGGATACTACGATAAGTGGTAACCCAAATAAGCTGTTAACTGAAATGGTTTAAAGGTTAAAGGTTTAAGGTTTTAGGTTTTAGTTATTAGAATTCTTCATTTTTCATTTTTCATTTTTCATTTATCTGCCGTCCGCCGTCCGCCGACTTCCCTATTCATTTTTCATTATTTTTCACACCAAGATCACAAAGTTTTTATTCACTGAGGCCTCTGAGATAAATATCATGGTGTCCTTTGAGGTATAAAAATTTGAAAAAAATGTAATTATTAAAAAAGTTGTATATTTGTCACTTCAAACTTACTTGTTTTGAGCCCGTTTGGCATATTTAATCGTTTTCAGGCTGATAAATATAGAATTTGTCGTTCTTTTGAAACTGATATATTGAAAGGAGAAGTTGGCAATATCGTATTTATAGAACAAAAAATGGCGTTTTATCAAGATGGAACAAATAAAACAGCTGGTTGGAATAACTTTTTAGGTTATGGGCAATTACATGGAACTGAAAATAATGGAAATTCTGAATTGTTAAAATAAAAAAGAATATGAAAAAAATACTTTTTCCCCTTTTGTTAATTTGTCTATCCAATATTATACATGCTCAGATACATGAAGTTATAAATGGAGATGAAAGATATATGATCTGTATGCAAAAAGGGTTCGGGTTACATTGTTTTTCTAAACCAGATTTAGAAAATGGTAAATGGATATTTTATTACGACTCAACCAAAACTAAAGTTAAATATATTGAATATTTCAAAGATCGAAAAAGAAACGGTTTCTCTTATTGGTATAGGGAAGATGGATCAATAAACTCACTAGATGAATATAAAAATGGAAAATTCCATGGAGAATTTCGTGGATATCATAAAAATGGGCAATTGAGGAGTAAAGGTTTTTTTTATAATAATAATTCAATTGGAGTGTTTAATGCATTTGATTCTTTGGGGAATATAATAAGATGTGATACTATTGTTATTCCAGATGGAATTCAATACAGGAAAATATTTGTTCCTGAAACAATTGTTAATAAAATCTTTATTTTAAATAGTGAAATCTCAGATGATCAATTATATAATAACATTGAAATAGATTCATTACAAAATCAAACAACTATTTACTTTTGTAATATTCATAAAAATCAATATTTTACTATCAAATTAAATGAAAATAAAAGAATAGCTTGTTTTGAAATAGGTTTTATAAATCCATTATTATCAGAAAATTATATTAATTTAAACGTTCCATTTTTTCAAACAGAAAATGAAATTAAATTAGGAATGACTCGTAATCAATTATTAGGTATGAAAGGCACTGATTTTTATGTTATGACAGAGAAATATATAAGGTATATTCTTGATCTAAATGGAAATGCTTTGACAAAGCAAAATGAACCAATTGGATATATGTTAGAATGTGAATTTGAAAATGACAAGGTTGTCAAAATTATATTTAGAAATTAATAATTTGAGATTATAAGATATTCTATGTGAAAAGTAAAAATGGTTTCATTTTTCAATTAAAACCAAAATCGTCTATTCTGATAAAAGATTGGCACAGAATCTTAGCAGAATCAGTATTTTATAGATTTTACTAAAACAGAATATTTTACAAAAATCGCCACCAACCTTTTTTTAGAATAGCAAAATCTGCTCGAATGCTCGTGTACTCAATTATTCATCCTTCATTTTTCATTATTTTTCACACAGAGATCACAAACTAATTTTCCACGGTGTCCTCTGAGATAAATATCATGGTGTCCTTAGTGGTAAAAAAAATGAAAAAAATGAAGTTATTAAAAAAGTTGTATATTTGTCAACTCAAAAACTATGTGAAGTAGCTTGTATTTAAATCAATATGAAAATATTTAAACTATTACTATTGTTGTTTTGTATTGGATCTTTTGTATCCAATATTCAAGCACAGTATGTGAAAAATAGTAAAACTACTAAAGTTGAAGTTATTTTTGAGCATCCTGCTATTTGTGCACCATCGACAATTTTAAGAGAATATTTTAATAATTGTGAATACTGTTATAAATCAACAATTACAGATACCTTTAAATTAAAGATGCTGGATAGTTTATTAAATGGATTGAAAATTAATTCTGAAAAATTTATTTTTAATAATATTATTTTGTGCAAACTATATTATAATGATGGTAGTTATAAAGAATTAATTTTGGGAACTTTTTCTGGTACAATATTTAATAGGGTTCAAATGAAAGATAATAACGATTTGAATTTCTTTATTAAAAATGAAATTGGATTTTATGATCTGATGGAAGTTGAATATTTACATATTTTCAGAGAATTAAAAAATGAAGAATATTTAAATAATGTAATTTTAAATCATAGAAAGATTCAAAAATTTGATTGTAAAATCTTAGAATTACCATCAGAAGACTAATTCTTTGTAGTAATTGACATTCGAATATAATGATCAGTTTTTCTCCTTTTTATAGTATAATAGTTCACTTTAATTGGACGATAAATATAATTAATAATAAGAAATTCCTATATGCACCCATTCCTCCCGTTTTACTATCTTTGCCAAATCAATCCTAAAAAGATTATGAAAATGTTGAGATATTATCACCACCCCGACCATTTAGGCAGCAGTGCTTCGACGGAGCTCAGCAACCATTGGATCACAGATGGAAGTGGTAACGCCATCCAACATCTTCACTACTTACCATTAAAAAGCTTCGCTTTTTTTCCTCCTTGGCGTTCGGTAAAGGAAATAAATTTCCTTTACGCTCACTGCCTGCGTCGGTTTGGCGAAGACTGGGTTGACCAACGTAACTCCTCCTGGAACGCCCCCTACACCTTCTCCGGCAAAGAGAAAGATATGGAAACGGGCTATGGCTACTTTGGAGCTCGTTACTATAACAGTGGGTTAAGTATTTGGCTCTATATTGATCCAATGAGTTATAAGTACCCTTCGATGAGTCCGTATGTGTATTGTGCGAATAATCCGGTTATTTTGGTGGACCCGGATGGGAGGGATATATATACATTTGATGAAAAAGGTTATCTACTTGATGTAGAGGAGAATAAAGAAGTTGATCGTATTGTAATTATAAACAAAAACAAGAATACTAGAAGAGAAAGTAAAGATTTTGCAAGTGGCACAATCAAAGGAAATGTTGCTGATTTTAAATCAATGTCTGGTCTACCTGATGCAACAATGTTTGCAACTGATAATTCACAAGCTGCAGAAGAAGTTTTTCTATTTTTAGCTGATAATTCTGAAGTTGAATGGGGCTTAATTAATACAGAATCTAATAATTGCACTAGTTTTATAGGAACAAATCACGAAAGAAGTCAAAATGATATACCGGATATTTGTGTAGGAATGTTGGATAAAATAGTTAGATTCGTACACAATCATCCAAGTGATAACAATGCTACGTCAGAAGGAGATCATTACGGTTCTGTAACATTAGAAAAATTAGATCCAAATGTTCAACAATATAATTATACTAAAAGTAATGGTTATACTCGATACAATTCAAACACAGATTTTAGTACCAAATTTCATGGAGAATTAGATAGTTTTCAAATTTCTGTTCCAAGTTATAAAACAAATTAGTTATGAAAAGCTTTTTAATTACCACATTTTTTTTATTTAATATTAATTTGATTTTAGCTCAGATTGTTATTGAAAATAGTGACACCTTAAATAATATTATTTATGATTTGCTGGATTTTCCTGAAGATAATTCATCAGGAATCAGATCTATTGATTCAGTTTCAATAATAGATTCAAATATAACTACTATACTAGATGATATTTTAAAAAAAGAAAAAATGTGTAATTATTTTTCAAATTCATTATGCTTGAGTATGCGTATTAGTCCAATAATTGATAAACAAGAAATTGAAAATAAAGAATCATATTTTATTAAATTTGAATTATGTGAATTAAATACTGCTGTATCATTAGATCCAATAGGTTTTTTCGTTTTTAAAAATATTAAAGTTTTTATTTTTGATAATGTACTATTAGAAAATAATTTATATATAAAATCTGTATATAAAAAAAATTATAATTATGATACTAAGATTAGATTAAAATTTGATAATTATTCTCAATATTTTTTATATTATATTAACGGAAAAGTGTTTTTTGAAGAAATTTACAAATGTAAATAAGATGTCCTATTTATTGAAAATTTATAATTGATTTTTGATAAAAAACAAGACTTAGTGAACAAGAGAGCTCCCGTAGCTTTCTTTTTTAATTCCAATATCAAATTATGGCTTTAATTTAGAGGTATGGACCAAACAAAACGGCAAAGTTAGATCGCATAATTTTGTTTGGCTTTAAAATCGCAGATGTAGGCGGTAACAACCTCAATGATCACATTTTGTTCATGGTCAGGGAGCTGTTCAATCTCTTTAAAGCGTTGGAGGATTTTGGTATTTTTAAGGGCATCAGATGCTTTTTGGTTGGTGTTACGGTTAATGAGGTAGTCAATAACCTGTTCCGATAAAGTGTGGAAACTGTTTTGGTTAAAAAATCCAAATTTTATAACAACTACATATTGAGCCTGTTATGAAATTATTCTTCCACACTATCCCGGAATAACGCTCCTCCGGAGCGGGATCCATAGGTCGGAATTTATACGCTACCAATATAACGCCACGCTGTGGCGGGTTCGTTTGGTCGGCAATTCATCTGCTACAAAGGTGTCGCTCCTACGGAGCGGAGAAAAGTCTGCAGACTGCAGACTTTCAAAATGCTCATGTGCTCAATTATTCATTATTCATTATTCATTATTAATTTTTCATTTTTCATTTTTCATTTTTCATTTATCTCCAGTCCCCCGTCTCCCGTCCCCAGTCCGCCGCATTAGGGCTTAGCCGGGAAAGCACGCAAAGGAGATAGCCTATGTGATCGAATGCTCGAATGCTCGAATGCTCGTGTACTCAATTTTTCATTTTTCATTTTTCATTTTTCTTGAAGGCTGGAGACCGACGGCGAGCTTGCGAGCCGGAATGCCCTAATAGGTTTTAGTTATAAGGTTTTAGTTATAAGGTTTTAGTTATAAGGTTTTAGTTATTAGTTTATTATACTCAAAACCCAAAACCCAAAACCCAAAACCTAAAACCCAAAACCCAAAACCTAAAACCCAAAACCCAAAACCCAAAACCTAAAACCCAAAACCCAAAACCCAAAACCCAAAACCCAAAGCTCAAAACACAAAAATTTTTCCTTTTGTAACAAAATGCCTGTTTCGTTGTCTTACTATTAGAACTTAAAACTTTGACAATAAATGGGTATTTCCGGCGACCAGTTTAAAAAAATGATTTTACCCATTTCTGCTAAGTTGTTCCGTATAGCTTTGATGATGTTATCCGGCGAAGATGATGCTAAAGATACCATACAGGATCTCTATTCAAAACTATGGGAACAAAGGGATAAATTAAGTGAGATTCACAATCCGGAGGCTTACTGCGTTACGATGATTAAAAATCTCTGTATTAATAGATTAAAGATGAACAATAGATACGAAATTTTGGATATTATGGAACAGGAGTATAAACTACCTCTTTTCGAAACACCCGAAGAGTCTATGATCATGAAAGAAAATATCCGTAAAGTGTATCAGGAGATCGATCATCTTCCGCTAATCCAGAAACAGGTTCTCCATCTGAAGCAATTTAGAAATTGCTCTTTCGAAGAGATCTCAGAGATAACCGGATTGTCTGAAGGCAATGTTCGCGTAATCTTATCCAGAGCCAGAAAAACATTAAAAGAAAAAATTCAATAATATGTCAGAAAATAATATGGATCTTCTCATTCAAAAGTTTTATGATGCTACACTCTCTAGTGAAGAGGAGAAACTTTTGTGTTCCTATTTCAAGTCGGATCAAGTCAGGAAAGAACATCTGAAAGATCAATCGCTATTCCTCGCACTTGAAAATAGATCAGCTTATTGGGAATCAAAATGGGAAACCCCAAATTTTGGAAAAATGGTGGATCAGGTTATTGATGATCAGGTAAAAGAACAGGAGGAGGATGAGAGAGTGATGCAAATGATTGACAGATACGCTAATCACACTAAAAATAGCCCTAAAAGTAAAAAAAATGTATGGTTTTGTGCCGCGGCCATTTTTCTTTTACTCTTGTCTTTAAGTTACCCATTATACCGCACTGTTTTAAACCCATCCTTGAAAAAGAGAGATATGACTTATGAGGAATATAAAAAATCTATGCTTCTCGTTTCCCAAAAATTAAACCAGGGAGCGGAACAAGCGGATAAAGCGAATAAAACATTTCAAAAAACACAAAAATTATTACAACAATCATTAATATTAAGACCCAATGAAAATTAAACTTTTTTTCTGCATTGTTATTTTAGTAACCGGTTTTAACGGATTTTCCCAAAAAATAAATGAACCTAAAGAGGTTACTGAGTTGATTGCTAAGTACAATAGCATGAAAGGTGTTACGGTAATCACGATGAATAATGATATGTTTAAAACCATCAAAGATGATTCTGATTTAGCTGAAATCTCTTTTAATTTTGATAAATTTCAAATATTTACGACCGAATCCAAAGCGATTGTTGCTCAAATGAAAGAGGATTTCCGCAAATTGATCCAAAATGGTGTACTGAGTGAAATGATGACCGTTAAAGATGAAGAGAGTAGGGTGTTGTTTTTGGTTGACAAAGCCAGTCAGGGTAAGGAAAATGTTTCAGTTTTCTTTATGGTTGTAGAGGAAGAGGAGGATTTTGTAATCATGTATTTCTCAGGTTCCATCCCATTAAATGAAATCAAAGAATTAGAAAAATAGATTTATTGGCACAAGGCATATAGAATTATAATCGAACCATAGCCTTTTAAAAGATTGGTTTTATATGCCTGTTTCGTGTCACGATTACTTTTTCTGAGCAATTTTGATAATCCCTTCCGCAATCACTTCAATAGCATTTGGTAATCCAAACTTTTTAATCTCCTGAGCCATCTCTGACGCTCTTTTATCATCATGAATTAATTGGATTAACTCGGGAATTAATTTTTCAGAAACATCTTTATCCGGAACTAAAATAGCAGCTTTGTGATCAGAAAGGGCAGCCGCATTTTTAGTCTGATGATCCTCAGCCGCAAATGGGAAAGGGATCAGAATGGTTGGTACGCCCACTAAAGTGAGTTCAGCAATGGCCAAAGCTCCGGCGCGTGACACAATGAAATCAGCAATTCCGTATGCATAATCCATCTTTTTAATAAACGGCACAATTCTGGTTTTTTCATCATGCTGAGCCAACAGATCTGGCGAAATTGATTTATAAAAAAGATCACCGGTTTGCCAGATGATTTGAATTCCCAAACTTTTCAATTGATCCAAATGGGTTTCCATACATTGGTTAATTGATCTTGCACCCAAGCTTCCACCAATCACCAGCAAGGTTTTGTTGGTTTTAGAAAAATCAAAATAGGAGTATGCATCGTCACTTTTTCGAATCAAATGGATAATCTCACTACGAACCGGATTTCCCGATTTCACAATTTTCTCTTTTGGGAAATAGGCTTCCAGTCCATCATAAGCAACAAAAATCTGATGTACATCTTTTGCCAGCGCTTTATTGGTAACGCCGGGATAGGAGTTTTGTTCCTGAATAACCGTCGGAATTCCCAATGAAGCAGCCGCTTTAAGGGCGGGACCACTAGCGAAACCCCCAACACCAATCACCACATCCGGATCAAAATCACGGATAATCTTTTTAGCTTTTCGCAGTGCTTTCAGCAAAACAAACGGAAGTTTCAAGTTTTTAAGGATTCCGGAAGCAGATAGATCCCGGCTGATTCCATAAATCTCCAATCCTTCAATAGGATAGCCCGCTTCAGGCACTTTAGTCATCTCCATTTTATGTTGAGCTCCAATAAAAAGGATCTCAGCATGAGGAATCATTTTTTTAAGTTGATTAGCGATAGCGAGAGCCGGAAAAATGTGCCCGCCGGTACCCCCTCCGGAGATGATAAAACGGTTTTTCATAAGTCAAATTTTCTGCAAAATTACAACTAATTATTTGAATAAACCAAGGCTCGTGTGATCGGAATGCTCGATTAAGAAGGACTGGTGACGGGGGACAGGAGACGTGAGAAGTTCCGACGTTAAACGTTCGACGAAATCCGCTAGACTCAATTTTTCATTTTTCATTTTTCATTATTTATTATTCATTTTTCATCATTCATTATTTATCACGCAGAGACCACAAAGTTTTTTTCCACTGAGTCCTCAGAGATTTTATTTCTTAGAGTTCTTTGCGGTAAAAAAGATAAAAAACTTAAGTTATTAAAAAAGTTGTATATTTGTCAATCCTAAACAACATGTTAAATACACTGATGAACATTAACGGAAACTGGATTGACCAAAGCAATTCCTTCTGGAACGCTCCCTACACCTTCTCCGGTAAAGAGAAAGACTTGCTGACTGCATTTCGCATCAAAATTAGTTTTTATAAATTTTTGCAACCTATCAAGTACTAATAAAATTATGAAAAGTAAATTAAAATTATTACTGTTTTGTCTAATTTTAGTTAACACTTTAACTTTAAATGCAAGTTAATGGTTATAATAAAAGAATTAAAGAGATTGCAAAAACAATTAACCATAAGG
Source organism: Bacteroidota bacterium (assembly GCA_017860455.1). Taxonomy (GTDB): domain Bacteria; phylum Bacteroidota; class Bacteroidia; order Bacteroidales; family WCHB1-69; genus UBA5429. The sequence continues at coordinate 34,669 of JAGDMF010000003.1, read as the reverse complement.
ATTCCTTTTTTAAACATATTTCAAACAAACAAAAGGTAAAAGAGTATGTTGAGTATTTAATTGAAAATCAAGAAAAAGCGACAACTAAAAAATCATATTCCAGATTCAGTAAGTGTGATAGTGTAAGATATCATTCATTAGTTGATATGCCTGACACAATTAAAGGAAAATTTTTAGTTATAAGCATCGAAAAGAAATTAAGTAATTACACAATCATAAATAATGAACTTAAAGAAGTCCCAATATATTTAATTATTTTAAAACAAGTTGGTGATACGATAAAAACGCCCTTCTATCTGAAATTAATTTCAGAAACACTACCGATTATAATGGGTGGAGAAATGAAAGAGAATGTTGAATATGATTTAACTTTACTCCCCATGTTTGATAAAAATTGTTGTTTATTAAAAAATGGCAGCTTATTAATTGGCCATCACTTTTATTACTATTTGATTTATAATGATATTTGTATTTTTAAACTAAATGTTGCTTCAAATTATGTAAGATTATAATAGACTCCTATTATAAGAAAACTAAAAACTTTGAAAGTAGCAACACTGTTTTGAAATGACTTTAATCGTCTATTCTGATAGCAAAATAGAATTCTCGCTAAGATCGCAAAGAATGCTGAGGTTTTTTCTTCGGGTTCTCTGTGATTTTATTTCTTAGAGTTCTTTGCGGTAAAATAATTTGCTCATTTGCTAATTTTTTTTATCTTTGCCCTCTCAAACCCCACACAATGAACCACTGCACCGTCACTTCCTGGTCCTCCCCTTACACTTTCTCCGGTAAAGAGAAAGGTGTGGAAACAGGCTATGGCTACTTCGGTGCACGTTATTACGACAGCGGATTGAGTATATGGCTCTCTGCTGACCCAATGAGTGATAAGTTCCCCAACATGTCGCCATATAACTACTGTGCGAATAATCCAAAAATGAGAATTGATCTTAACGGCAAATGGATTTGGCAATCTGAGAATTATTGGCTCACTGATACTACAAAATCTAATCAAACTACAATAGCTTCAAACACTTCTCAAACAACAAAGAAACAACCTTCGCATGGTGCACCTCTATCGAAAGAAGCAATGAATAGTTATTTAAAAAGTGGAAATCCTGAACCTATTGAACATTTTAAAAGATTTTTAGAGTGTATACTTGCAGACTTGGAAAAAGATGTAATAAACACTACTGAACCTTATTTTGAAGAAGGAGGAAGAAATAGAGCTGATATGATGGCAACAACTTGGGTTTTTAATTCAGGCTCAATGTTTATAAATAAAAATGATATAAGGGGGAATAAGGCAAATGAAATCAATATTCTTACTCTAACTATAACTTTTCCAAATGAAAAAAAAATAATACCTGGTGGCCCATTAGTAGACAATACATTTGGGTTTTTCGCACATTTACAACAACAATTATCTTCGCAAGGAAAATGATAGATACTTTAATTTTAAAAATTGGAAATCCAAAATATGAAAAAGCTTCAATATTGTTTAATAGAATTATATTGATTTCATTTTTTATTTTTATATTTTCATTTTTTTTATTTCAATCAATTAGTCCCTACTATAGATTAATACCATTAATACTATTATTTATTGTTTTGATTATTTCCAGAAAATATTTAAAATACAACTCCAATGGAGAAATCACATTTTTTGAAGATTATGTTTTAATAGCCTTTGACGAGAAAGAAATTTCTATAAACTATTCTGATATTAATAAACTAGTTTTTATTTTTGCAAACACAATTCCTTTGATTGAAAATGGTATTTATCCTAAAGATGGATTTGACAATAAAGTTAGAATTTTTGGAAATGAAAATTATGAATATGAAATTTATTGTGATGAAGATAAATATGAACAAATTCGCTGTTTTGTTGAAAAGCATAAATCTAAATATAATTTTTCAATACAAAGAACATTGCATAATTTGGAATAAAATAAATTCTATTTCATTCAACCAATTTCAAATTACAAGTCATTAATTATAAAAATTATACAGATTTAACACTAACTTAGATCAAAAAATATTAAAAATAATTTTTATTAAGTATATACTATTATTTAACAACTTAATTACAACATGATATTTTTAAATAAATTTTCTTTTCAACACTTTCTCGGAATAATGAATTGAACCCCTTTTATTCTCGCTGAGAACGCAAAGAACGCTGAGAGATTTGTGAAATGAGATCAGTTCATTCATCCGTAAGCGACGCAAGCTTGCAATACAAAAGGACTACGGACCACGGACTGCGGACAACAGACGACAGACGACAGACCTTTCATAATGCTCATAATGTTCATTGTGCTCATGTGCTCATGTGCTCGAATGCTCAATTATTCATTATTCATTCTTCATTTGCAAAATTCCTTCGCCTTTTGCCTTTCGCCCTTCGCCTTTCGCCTTTCGCCCTTCTCCCTTCGCCTTTCGCCCTTCGCCATTTATTTAAAAATTTCCAGTATCTTTTCCGGAGTTACAATGCCGAGTAGTTGTAAGATGACTAAGGCTACTAACGATAAAACGATGTAACGGATGAAATTGATGTTTTTCTTGATCGCAAACCGGACTCCTATAGTAGCCCCAATGATGTTTCCAATCGCATGGATCAACCCGGCACCCCAATCTACATGTCCCTGAGTGGCAAAGATCGCTAATGAAAAAGGTACCGACATCATGACAAATACAATTTTTAAAACATTGGCTTTCAGTAGGTCATACCCACTTACCAAAACTAACATTCCTAAATACATGTACCCAATACCAACATGTGCAAAACCACCGTAAATACCTAAAAAAAAGAATGTTATATATTGAAGGATGGTGACCGGTTTGATCTGTAACTCCTTGTTTTCATGGATCCACCGGTTGGGATCAAAAATCATGGAAAACCCAAATAGTAAAACAATGCCTGCAAAAATGTAGGAGAAGTGCTTTCCGGGAAGAATGCCGGCTAAAAAGGCGCCCGTGAGATTGCCTAAAATGATAGGAATCGATAGTTTAATCCCCTTTTTCCAATCAATTAATTTTTTTCTTTGATACAATATGACAGCTGTCAATGTTTGAAAAATGATTGGTATCCGATTCGTTCCATTGGCTACAACAGGAGGTAACCCTAAGAACATAAAAAGGGAGATGGATATTACTGTTCCACCTCCCGCTAGTGTATTTATAAAACCAACCATGATTCCGGAGATAATCAATAATATTCCGGTGGTCAGTGTGATTTCCATAGGTTACAATTTATGCTTCTGGACCTTGGTTTTCCACTAATTGTTTGTCAATAAAGATACGTCCACAAGCTTCACACACAATGATTTTTTTGTGTAAACGAATGTCTAATTGTCTTTGAGGTGGAATCATACTGAAACATCCCCCGCAAGCTTCTCTGTCGATTTGAACGATAGCCAAACCGTTACGGGCATTTTTGCGAATACGTTCAAAAGCAACCAATAAACGTTGATCTACATTTTTCTTGTATAGATCATATTTTTCCATTAGTTCTTTTTCCTCTTTTTCAGTATCAGCAATGATATCATCCAATTCATTTTTCTTTTGTTGAAGAATATCAGCAATCTCTTCTAATTTTGTTTCAAATTGAGCAATCTCTTCCCCTTTGGTAACGATTTCAGCAGCAAATCTGGTTTTGTGTTTTTCAGCAACCTGAATTTCCAGTTTTTGGAATTCAATCTCTTTGGTAAGAGAATCGTACTCACGGTTGTTTCTAACGTTGTTTTGTTGCTCTTCATATCTTTTAATCAAAGCGATCGATTCTTTGATTTTAAGATCCTGATTGGTGATTCTTTGTTCTAAATCCTGAACGTCCTCTTTGTACTTTGAAATACGAGTCAACATCCCTTCATGAGCATCTTCAAGGTCTCTAACTTCGTTTGGAAGTTCACCTCTGATCACTCTGATTTGGTCAATTTTGGAACAAATTTGCTGAATATTGTGTAAAGATAACAATTTTTTTGCAATGGTTTGTTCTTCAATTGTGTCGTTTGAACCGGTATGTTCAATGGGTTGTTCTTGAAGGTTTTCAATGTTAATATTCTCGTTAACATTCACATTTTCAGTGATTTCCTCAGCTTTTTTCTTAGCCATAGTATCGTATTCTTTGTTTTAATTCGTTTTTTATATCCAACTAATCTCTAATTTCTCATCCTCAGAAATATAGCTTGCAAAATTAGTGAAAATTTTGTTTATCTCGTTATATATAATGTCTCTTATGAAATTTTCTCCTTCGAAGTGTCCAATATCGGCCACCACCATCCTGTTTTCGGGGATAAAATAGTCATGATATTTGATATCTCCGGTCAAATAGATGTCCGCATTCATAGCCAGTGCATCGGAAACATAAGAGGCTCCTCCGCCACCACAAACGGCTACTTTTTGGATTTTTCTTCCTATTTTTCCGGAATATTTGATCACCTCAAGGTTTAGTTGTTTTTTGGCAAATTGTAAAAATTCTGTTAATTCCATCGGCTCCGGAAGGGTTCCAACTCTTCCTAATCCAACATGATAATTCAGATTTTCAAGTTTGAGGATGTCAAAAGCGGGTTCTTCATAAGGATGGTGAGCAAAAAGGGTTTCCACCACTTTTTTCTGGAGTGCTACAGGGAAGATCACTTCCAGTTTGAGCTCTGCTACCTGTTCTTCAGTTCCAACAGTCCCAATGGCAGGATTTGCCCCTTCAACAGGGAGAAAACTACCTTTACCATCAGTAGAATAACTGCAATGTTGATATTTTCCTAATTCTCCGGCTCCGGCATCAAATAAACTTTGTTTTAAATGATCCGCATCGGCTTGTGGCACAAAAACAATCAGTTTTCTGAACATATCGGTTTTGGGTGCTAACACCTCTAAATTTTGTAACCCCAGTTTTTGAGCAAACAAAACATTGCCACCCTCAATACCACTGTCCATGTTGGTGTGCATGGAGTACAATAAAATCTTATTTTCCAACGCTTTACAAACCACTTTTCCAACTCTATTGGTAGGTTCAATTTTTTTGAGACCGGTTTTGTAGATGATCGGATGGTGAGAAATAACCATGTTGCAGTTTTTTGAAATCGCTTCGTCGATCACTTTTTCGCTCATATCAAAACAGATCATGATTCCGGTAACCTCCCTTTCTTTATCGCCACACTGAATTCCGCAGTTATCAAAATCTTCCTGCCAATAGAGTGGAAATCTTTGCTCCAGTCTGGCAATCACCTCTTTAATTTTCATAGTTTTCTTTTTTAATTATTCACTTGCTTCGTCAATCTCATCACGAAGTTGTTCAATAATAAATTGTTGTCTGGTTGGGTTGTTATCCCCCATATAAAATTCTAAAATTTTCTCAATATTTGTTCCTTTTTCAAGCACAACAGGCTCTAAACGGATCGTTTTACCGATAAATCCCTTAAATTCTTGAGGTGAGATCTCTCCCAACCCTTTGAAACGGGTGATCTCCGGTTTGTTTCCCAATGCTTTGATTGCATTGATCCTTTCCTCATCAGAATAGCAATAGTAAGTTTTTTGTTTATTCCGAACCCTGAATAGTGGTGTTTGGAGGATATATACATGCCCTGCTTTCACTACATCCGGGAAATATTTGAGGAAAAAAGTGAGCAGCAATAACCGGATGTGCATCCCGTCCACATCGGCATCTGTAGCAAAAACGATGTTGTTAAAGCGCAACCCTTCAATCCCATCTTCAATATTCAGAGCGGCCTGAAGCAAACTAAACTCCTCATTTTCATAAATCACCCTTTTGGTTTTTTTGAAAGTGTTTTGAGGCTTACCACGAAGACTAAAAACAGCCTGTGTCATCGCATCACGCGATTGTGTGATGGAACCGGATGCGGAGTCACCCTCCGTAATGAAAATGGTGGAATCTAAACGACGGGCATCATTGGTGTTGAAATGGATTCTGCAATCGCGAAGCTTACTGTTATGTAAACTCACTTTTTTCTGAATCTCTTTCGATGTTTTTTTGATATTGGCAATCTCCTTCCGTTCCTTTTCCGACTCTACAATCTTTTTTTGGATCGCATCGGCAACGGTTGGATTCATGTGTAAAAATTTATCTAACAACCTACCCACAATATCGTTGATGAAATATCTGATGGTTTGACCACCCGGACTCATGTGTTGAGAGCCTAGTTTTGTCTTGGTTTGAGATTCAAAAATCGCATTTTTTACTTTGATCGAAAGGGCAGCAACGATGGAGTTTCGGATATCACTCGGATCGTACTCTTTTTTATAAAAATCACGGATTGTTTTCACAATTGCTTCTCTGAAAGCTTGTTGGTGGGTTCCCCCCTGAGTGGTATTCTGACTGTTTACAAAGGAGTGATACTCTTCTCCGTAGCGGCGGGAAGTGTGTACAATCGCAAATTCAAAATCATCATCTTTGAGATGAATCGGAGGATATAACATTTCACTTTCCACATTGTTGTTCAGTAAATCGAGCAATCCATTTTTTGAAAAATATTTTTTCCCATTGAAAAGGATGGTGAGCCCACGATTCAGATAAACATAGTTCCACATCATCACTTCAATATACTCGGTGTACCAGTGGAAATTCTCGAATAACGATTCATCAGGAATAAATGAAACATAAGTCCCGTTAGATTCCGTGGTGGATTCGATCGGTTCCTCTTTCACTTTTTTCCCGCAGGAAAACTCCGCTTTTTTGGTTTTTCCGTCCACCCAGCTCTGCACCACAAATCGGGAAGAGAGGGCATTAACGGCTTTAACACCCACACCATTCATCCCAATGGCGGTTTCGTAGGCACTACTTTCGTTAAATTTTCCGCCGGTATTGATTTTTGAAACGCAATCCACAACACTTTTCAAAGGAATTCCGCGGCCAAAGTCCCTGATGGTCACTTTCTGTTCCTTGATATTCACTTCAATAGTTTTCCCGAAACCCCGCATAAATTCATCAATAGAATTATCAAGTACTTCTTTTAGAAGCACATATATTCCATCATCATGGGAAGATCCATCCCCTAATTTTCCAATATACATACCGGGACGCATCCTGATATGCTCATCCCAATCGAGTGTGATAATACTATCCTCTTTGTAGTCAGCCATCGTAAGCACTATTTTTAAATAACCTGCAAAAATAAAGAATTTATCGGAAAGCAATTTCGTTTGTTTACCTTTTTATTTTATTTATTTTTGCTTTTTAATTCAGTTATAACAAAACCAACCTTAATGACTAGAGAAGAGCAAATAAAATTCTGTGAAAAATGTGAGTTTCGAAAATTTGATGCTAAACAAGGAATTATCTGTAGTTTGACCGAAAAACCTGCCACTTTCGTCGATAGATGTGGGTTTTTTAAAGAAGATATAACAGTTTTACAAAACAAAACAGAATCTAAAAAGACCTATGATATCAATGGCTCTAAAGTAAGGTTATCGAAAGAGATGTATGAAAAATTGAAAATGGAACAGAATTATGGAAAAGCGATTATTTCCGGTTTGATTGTTGGTATTTTAGGCGCCTTTTTGTGGGGATTAATCACTGTAACCACCTATTTTCAAATTGGTTATATGGCCATTGCTATTGGTGCCGGGGTTGGCTTTACAGTTCGTAAATTCGGGAACGGGATACAAATTAGTTTTGGTGTAATTGGTGCAGTGATCTCTTTCTTTAGTGTTGTTCTGGGTAACTTTTTAAGTCAAATCGGTTTTATTGCACTACAATATGATGTGGACTATTGGGAAGTTTTTCAATGGGTAGATTTCCCCATTTTTAATCAGATTATGAAAGAAACTTTTAATTTAATAGATATTATTTTTTATGCAATAGCTATTTCCGAAGGTTACGCTTTTGCTTTTAAAAAAATTAAAAATTAACATTATGATCTTACGAGATATTTTTTTTATCGTTAAACAATAAAAAAGTTGTATATTTGCAATTTGCAAATTGCAAATAAATTTTTTAATATGAAGAAACATAATGGAATGCGACCACAAGATGTGATAATTTTGTTAAAATTATCAACATTAAAGAATACAACAAATTGGCACTTTTATGATATTGCAAACCATTTAAAAATGAGTACTGCCGAAATATCTGAAAGTCTTGAAAGATCCAAATTGGCTAAATTGGTTTCAGAAAATAAAAGAGAACTTTATACTGAATCGTTTTTGGAATTTTTAATATATGGAGTCAAGTATGTCTTTCCTGTTATCCCTGGAAGAATAGTAAAAGGAATACCCACAGCTCATTCAGCTCCTCCTTTAAATAAGATAATCCAAATAAATAATGAATTATTTGTTTGGAAATCTTCAAATGGAACAATAAAAGGTCAAGAAATACAACCTTTATATAAAACAATTCCAGAGTTTATATTAGATAATCAAGAGATGTATGAATTAATAGCTCTTGTAGATGTTTTAAGAATTGGGAAAATGAGAGAAGTTCAATTAGCAATCGAATTTTTAAATCAAAAATTAAAATAAGAATGTCTAATTTACCGATTCTAAAAATTGTTGCAAAGGGCTTAGAACCCATAATTGACAAAATAGTTTTTGTTGGTGGAAGCGTAGTAGAATTGTATGCAGATCAAAAAAATTAAAAATCACTATGCCAATTAGAGAAAAAGAGGGAAAAACAGAAATTTTTGATCCTGTCAGAAAAAAATGGGTGCTGCTTACCGAAGAGGAGAAAGTGAGGCAATACTGCATCCATCAGCTGATCAACCGCCATCGGTTTCCTGTTACTTTGATGGCTGTTGAAAAACAGATTCCCCTCAATGGGCTTACGAAAAGATACGATATCGTGGTGTTTAACCGTTCCGGACATCCTTACCTGGTGATCGAATGTAAAGCTCCATCCGTTAAATTGGACCAATCCGTTTTGGAACAAGTGGCCAGATATAACGCCACCCTGAAAGCTGAAATAATAGGAGTTACTAACGGTTTGGAGTACCGCTTTTTTAAAATAGATTTTAACACACTTCAAATAACCGAAATAAATTTTGAATTTTAATACCAACATTCATCGAAAAATCATAGTTTTGCATTCTTATATCACTTTATGAATTTACTCACAATTGCAGATTTAAATCTTCGACTCAAATCGGATGATGAATGGAAACCGGTTCTGAAAGGGATCTCTTTTGATATACAAAAAGGTGAAATTCTCGGAATTGTGGGAGAATCAGGATCAGGAAAATCGGTAACCGCCCTTTCTATCATGAAACTGATTCCTGAAAAGATTGCGCAATGGGAAAATGGAAAGATCCTCTTCTGGAATCAGAATGGGGAACAGGAAGTGGATATCATTCATTGTGATGATTCTAAAATGAGAAAAATCAGAGGTGCCAGAATTGGAATGATTTTCCAGGAACCCATGACTTCCCTAAACCCTGTGATTAAATGTGGAGAGCAAATTATGGAGGCGATCAGACTTCATACTTCCCTTACCAGAAAAGAGGCTAAAAAAAGAGTGATCGACCTTTTTAATGAAGTAAAACTACCCAGACCCGATAAGGTTTTTGATTCCTATCCTCATGAATTATCGGGAGGACAAAAACAAAGAGTGATGATCGCCATGGCTATCAGCTGTGATCCCGATATTTTAATCGCCGATGAACCTACAACTGCTTTGGATGTGACTGTCCAAAAAGGGATTCTGGAACTGATCAAAAAAATTCAGGAGAAAAATGGAATGAGTGTTATTTTTATCACCCATGACTTAGGGGTTGTTGCTGAAATTGCAGATCGGGTTTTGGTTTTATATAAAGGGGAAATCGTGGAACAGGGTACTGTCACTTCGCTGTTTAAAAATCCTCAACACCCTTATACACAAGGATTACTGGCGTGTCGGCCACCACTGAATGTGAGACTGAAAGTGCTCCCAACCGTTGATGATTTTATGACGTATACTCCATCCGAAGGGGAAACATTAATGGAGGCATTGATTCAGAAACAGATCGTCACGAAAGAGGAGAGAGTGTTTACGCACCAAAAATTGTATGCCGATAAACCTTTTATCCAAATCGTTCAGTTAAATAAAATCTATCCGATACGTAAAAAAAATCTATTCGAAAAAAGAGCGTATGTGAATGCGCTTCAGGATATCAACTTAGATATTTATGAAGGGGAAACTTTAGGCTTAGTAGGGGAGTCCGGATGTGGAAAAACAACCCTGGGAAGATCGATGATCCGTTTGATTGAACCCACTTCCGGACACGTTTTTTATCAGGGTAAAGATATCAGAACGCTCAACACCAGTGAGTTAAGAGCCATAAGAAAAGATTTACAAATCATTCTGCAGGATCCATATTCGTCATTAAATCAAAGACTTACAATAGGTGATATGATCATGGAACCCATGAAAGTACACCATATTTTCGGAAACGATACCGAAAGAAGAAAAAAAGCGATCCAACTCTTAGAGCGGGTGGGATTACAAGAGTATCATCTTTATCGGTATCCTCATGAGTTTTCGGGTGGACAAAGACAACGGATCTCCATTGCCCGCGCGTTAGCTGTGAATCCAAAATTTATAATTTGTGATGAGTCGGTTTCAGCTTTGGATGTTTCCGTTCAGGCACATGTCCTCAATTTGTTGAACGAGCTAAAACACGATTTTGGTTTTACGTATCTGTTCATTTCTCACGATCTTTCTGTTGTAAAATTTATGTCTGACAGAATGGCTGTAATGCAAAGTGGAAAAATTGTGGAGTTAGATGATGCTGATACCATCTATTTTAATCCCCAAACACCCTATACTCAAACATTAATAGCATCTATACCAAAAGGAATTTAAATCAAATAGTATGAAATATTTAAAAATTATTTTAAGAATTTTAGTAGGGGGTACTTTTATCCTGTCCGCGATTTTAAAATTATTATCGATTGACCAGTTTGAAATGTACATTTACTCATTCGGTATTTTCAATTTCTTTCTAACATCTGTTTTATCAAGATTATTGATCTCATTTGAGTTTTTATTAGGCGTGTTTTTGATAGCCAAATTCTACTATCAAAAAACATGGTGGTTGATGATGTTAACAATGGTAGGCTTTACTTTATTCTTAATTTACACCGCCATTTTTAGGAACGATACCAATTGTCACTGTTTTGGAAGTTTTATTGAGATAGATCCTGTTGGTTCTATATTCAAAAATCTAATCATTATTGGGTTATTATTCCCTATTAAAAAACAAGATGACTTTAAGTTTAAATGGAGAAAATGGGCTATTGGGATTGTAACAGGAGCCATATTGGTTGTAACTTTCATATTAATTCCACCCGATTCTGTTTATAATAAAATTTATAAACCTAATAATCATATAAATCAGGAAGTATTAAAAGAAATATTGCAAGACTCAGCAAAAGCAGATATTGCTCATATTCAGGGTAAACACATTTTGGCATTTTATGTATCAGGTTGTAAGTTTTGTAAAATGAGTATGCAAAAAGTGGATCAGATTTTTAAACAAAATCAAATACCTATCAGTCAATTTAATGCCATTATTTTAGGCAATCAAAATGAGGTTGATACTTTTCAAAAAGCAACGAAAACATTAGATTATAAGATGTATAGCCATGCTAATCCTGCACAGTTTTTAAAAGCAGTTTACGGAACCTTTCCCACAATATTGTACATGGAAGGAGATTCTGTTTGTAAAGTTGTGAATTTTAGAGGAATTAATGAAGGGGAGATGGTACAATTTTTGAAAAAGTTTTAGTTAATAACGAAGGGCTTTTTCCTCGAACGTTTAACGTCGAACCTCGTGAATCTTTTATGTTTTCGGAATTACTCAGTTGAATATTTATCAATTTTACTTTTGATATAAAAAACATTGCTATTGTCAGGATATTTTGCGTACAAAACACGATACATCTCTTTTAACAAGTCAACATGATCTTTTTCAGGTAAGAAAGTGAGTCTGTTAAACTTTTGGTAAAAAGCGTTCAACGTAGCAATCGAAGATCCATTTTTATGTATAAAATCTTTTAAAAAATTTTGATGATTTAAAACATATTGATTATACATCGTTTCAATATCTTCTTTAACACTATCGTTGTATTGATTTGAATCATAAATGAGTGTAAGATTATTCACAGAATCAATAAAACTTTTTAATTTCATATCCAGTTGATTGATCAATTGAGCATCAAGTCCACCGGTAACAGAGTATGTTTTAACTAGGGAATCAGCATTTGCTTTAAAGTGTAAATGTTCTCCAATATGAGCAATGGTTAAAATGTGATTCGTTTTTGTAAGAAATACTTTGTAATAACCGGGATAATCCTTTTTTTCAGAATTTTTATCAACAAAATCTGTAAGTGTAAATTTACCATCTTTAATTATAGCAGAATCTATTAAAAAAGAACCTTCAGGAGCAACTTTATACAAATATATTTTTTCCTGATTTACATGGGTTAATTCTCCTGAAAAAATGATTTTTTCTTGTTTTTGGGAACAGGAGGTGATCCCAATAAGGCAAAATCCTAAAAGGAATAATTCAAGTTTTCTTAAAAAATTCATAGCTGATATATTTTTTATTTTGAAGTTAAATCTGCATATAAATCCTCAGATTTTTGTTGTTTAATCAACTCACAACCACATTTACGATCCTTTTTTCTTCTGGTTTGACCATAAATTTTAGGTTGACAAGAGGAGAATAATAAGGCTCCTACGATTAATAATCCAATAAAAGGAAGTTTTTTTCTCATTATGATCGAATAATGGTTTCAGATCTATCGGGACCTGTTGATACGATTGAAATTTTTACTCCTGTTTCTTTTTCAATAAAATCAACATAAGATTTAAAAGCTACAGGAAGTTGGTCATAATTTTTGATTGTATTGATATCACAATTCCAGCCTTGGAAAGTAGTGTAAACCGGTTCAACTTCAGCATCCGTATTTGCAGGGAACCGATCGGTGATTTCTCCATTCATGTTATAGGAAGTACAAACCTGAATAGTATCAAAATTATTCATAACATCTGCTTTGGTTAGCACCATTTCTGTAACACCATTAATCATGATAGAATACTTAAGTGCTACTAAGTCGAGCCAACCGCATCTTCTGGGACGACCGGTTGTGGAGCCAAACTCAAAACCTTGTTTACGAAGTTGTTCTCCTGTTTCATCAAAAAGTTCAGTTGGAAATGGTCCGCTACCCACACGAGTGCAGTACGCTTTCACAATACCGATCACTTTTCCTGATTTGGATGGAGCAACACCTAAACCTGTAAAGGCACCGGCAGCAACTGTATTCGATGAGGTGACAAATGGATAAGATCCGAAATCAACATCCAATAAAGTGCCTTGTGCCCCCTCTGCTAATATTTTTTTATGATCATTCAAATATTGATTCACTTCATATTCGCTATCAATACAGGTAAAACGGGTTAATGTTTTAATAGATTCAAGCCATTCGGTGATCATCTGAGGAAGGATCTCCTGATATTCAAAGTTGTATTTATCTAATAAATCCTGATGATTTGCAATGGCAGCATCCCATTTTTCATTAAAATTAGGTGCAAACAGATCTAATACTCTCAATCCGTTTCGAGCAGTTTTATCGGTATAGGTTGGGCCAATCCCTTTTAAAGTGGATCCAATTTTCTGACTTCCTTTACGAGATTCTAATGCGGCATCCAGCAATTTGTGAGTAGGAAGAATTAGGTGTGCTTTTTTAGAGATATACAAATTTTTTACCGGATTTGCTCCCATTTTTTCCAGAGCTTCAATCTCCTTTTTGAAAATCACAGGGTCAATGACCACTCCATTGCCAATAATATTGATTTTATCCTCATGAAAAATTCCGGATGGAATGATATGTAATACATGTTTTAATCCATTAAATTCTAAAGTATGACCTGCATTTGGTCCTCCTTGGAATCGTGCAATAACCTCATATTCAGGAGTTAAAACGTCAACAATCTTACCTTTTCCTTCGTCGCCCCATTGCAACCCTAATAATATATCTAAATTCATTTTTTGAAAAAATTGTTATGAACTGCAAAAATATGAAATAATTGCGATTCTTTTGTTTTTTTAATGAAAAACTTTTTTATATTTGCAACCTGAAAGTCACGAGAGACGGAAGAGAAGCAATGATTTTCATTTGTACGTTTTTTAAAATAAAAGTTTAGTAAATAAACACATTTAAACCAAAATTATTAACCAAAAAAAATTATTTTTATGAAAAAAGTATTTTTAACTTTAGCTTGTGTAGCTTTCTTAGCTGCAATCAGTACATCATGTGTAAAAAGTTGTTATTGCGTTATTGATAGCGACCCTGAAGAATACATTGGTGAAATGACAAGTGCACAATGTAGTGCATTCGAATCAGCTGGTGAATTAGCAGGTCAAACAATTACTTGTGACGCTAGATAATCAAGCTTTACTTTTTATAAAATGGAACCGGGTTTTACTCGGTTCTTTTTTTTATATATATAGGGAAATTAATATTTCATAATATCAAAAATTTCATTACTTTTGTACCCTTAAAATATAAAAAGTAAAACATGTACAAACGAATTGCTTTATTTATTACCCTAACCATTTTACTTTTTTCTTTTCAAAGTTGTAAAAAGACATGTGAATGTCAACCATTTGTTAATGAATCATTTGGACAATCTTATACTGTAGATTTAGAAGGGGATGGTTCCGTTTGTCAACAATATTCATATACGGATACTGTGAATAATATGATTTCAGGAGTTATTTGTGAAGAATCAAAATAAACATATAAAAAAATATTAAATTATGAAAAAAATAGTTTTGACCTTAGTAGTTTTAGGATTGGCTACCGTTTTATTTTCCTCTTGTAAGAAAATTTGCTATTGTACAGTTCAAAAAGACAATGTAACTTTAGAAGGATATGATAATCTTGCTGTTGGTGAGATGACTGAAGATGATTGTACCGCATATTCAGATACTACCTGGACTAATTTAGACTACACCTATACATGTGTTAGTGAATAATTAGAATTTTTTGTATAAACCTGTTACGATAAATTTTTTTTATCGTGATTTTCTATTGTATATAATAACCTTTTAAACAATATCAAAATGAACAATGCATTATTTCAATTCAGAGAGCCCAAAAATGAGCCGATCTATTCGTATGCTCCGGGATCACCTGAAAGAGCTCAATTACAAGCAGAAATTGAAAAACAATACAATCAAGTGATTGAAATTCCTATCATTATTGGTGGAAAAGAGATCAAAACGGGAAAAATGGGTAAAGTAGTGATGCCAACCGAACATCAACATGTTTTAGCTAACTACCACATGGTTACCGAAAAAGAGGTTAAAATGGCTATTGAAGCAGCTATGGCAGCCAAAAAACAATGGGAAGAGATGCCTTGGGTGGAACGTGGTTCTATCATGATGAAAGCCGCAGAATTACTTTCTAAAAAATACCGTTTTATTTTAAGTGCAGCTACGATGTTGGGTCAAGGAAAAAATCCATACCAGGCTGAAATAGATTGCCCTTGCGAAGCAATAGACTTTTTAAGATTTAACACCTATTTTGCTTCTCAAATTTACTCACAACAACCGATGTCTGACCATACTGCCATCAACAGAACGGAATATCGTCCTTTGGAAGGTTTTGTGTATGCCATCTCTCCATTTAACTTTACTGCTATCGCTTCTAACTTGAGTATGTCACCTGCATTAATGGGTAATGTAGTATTATGGAAACCTGCCACTACTGCAATTCTTTCCAATTATTACCTGATGTTGTTGTACAAAGAAGCCGGTCTTCCTGATGGTGTTATCAATTTCTTACCTGGAAGTGGGGCAACTATTTCTAATACCGTTTTTGCTTCTCCTGATTTTGCCGGAGTTCACTTTACCGGAAGTACAGGTACTTTTAACGCATTCTGGAATACCATTGGACAAAATATTGGAAATTATAAAACCTATCCAAAAATTGTTGGTGAAACTGGTGGAAAAGACTTTATCTTTGCTCATAGCTCTGCACCAGCAAGAGAATTAGCTGTTGCTATTGTCAGAGGTGCTTTTGAATACCAAGGACAAAAATGTTCTGCTGCTTCCAGAGGATATATTCCTAAATCTTTATGGAACGAAACCTTACAACATGTGAAAGAGATGATGAAAACCATCAAAATGGGTTGTGTCCGCGATTTCTCAAACTTTGTGAATGCGGTTATTGATGAAAAATCTTTTGATAATATTGCCGGTTATATTGATCGCGCTATAGCTTCTCCTGATGCTGAAATCGCATTAGGTGGTGGTTACGATAAATCAGTGGGTTATTTTGTTGAACCAACCATTATTGTAGCTAAAAAAGCAGATTATGAATCGATTGTTGAAGAGATCTTTGGACCTGTATTTACAGTGTATCTATATGAAGATGATCAGTATGAAGAAACATTAAAACTTTGTGATGCTACTTCACCTTATGCTTTAACCGGTTCTATTTTCTCACAAGATAGATATATGTTAAACAAAGCATTCGATATGTTGCGTTATGCTGCAGGTAACTTCTATTTGAACGATAAACCAACCGGTGCTGTTGTTGGAAATCAACCATTCGGAGGTGCAAGAGCTTCCGGAACTAACGATAAAGCCGGTTCAGCCTTGAACTTATACAGATGGATCAGTCCAAGAACCATTAAAGAAACCTTGGTTCCACCAACTGATTATGGATATCCATTCCTAGGATAAACAAAAAAGGGGCGAAATTTTTCGCCCCTTTTTTTATAGTAATGACTCATTACTCCATAAAGAATTTGATTCCAAATTTAACACTACTTAGATCCAAATCTAAACCGAAATCTGTTGTAGTATATGAAGAAGGTGTTGTTAGTAATAGATTTTTTGTCCAGATTTGAGAAACATATAAATTTCCAAAACTTAAGCTTAAACTTAAGTTATCATTTACAAAATATTCAATACTAGGTAAAATATTAAAAGTAATGGCATTAGAAGTTGTAGATACTCCAACAATGGTAGTTAAAGGTAAGCCTGAGTGGGGTGGAGTAGTGATGGATGTTTCCCCTTTGGTATTGTAATAGCCAAGAGTCCCTTTAAAGGATAGATATAAATTTTTATTTAATTCAATAAAATAGTGACCAAAAATACCACCCCCAAATGATAATTCTGAAATTTTTTGAGTTTTTTCCAAATTTAAAAATTCATCAAACATTTTTTCAGTTGATGTTCCAAAAAAGAGAGAAGCACCAATAGCAAAATTATCAGCTACAAAATAACCAAATTCAGGTGCAATTTGAAAATCAAAGTTGTTCCCTTTAAAATAACCCACAGAATCAGGATTAAAGAAACTGGCAGTTCCAATTTTGATAGTTCCGCCAATAAATTTTCCACCGGCATCGGTTTGAGCGTTTACGACCACAAACATACATGTTGCAACGAATACAATAAGAATTTTTTTCATATTTTATTTTTTATCTGTCTATAATTTTGGCTTATAGAATTGCCCCGTTTTTTTACATGGTCACTGCTCCATGCAAATATAAAAAGTTAACGAAATGAATGAACAAAAATTATTTAGAAAATTTCAAAATTAATCTCTTAAAACTATCCCCGGAAAGATTTCTTCACCAATAGTGATATTTATTAAACTATCAGAAGTACCTGTTCCAAAATCAATTATAGCATTTTGTTCTTCAACGACTAATTTTGCTTTACCGGACACATAATGTTTGTATGTTGTCAATTTTTCCAGAGGTGTTGTTGTAGAAAGGGTATAATTATATCCTTGTTTATTTACTCCGGTAAGAGATCCGGAGATTTCATATATATCATCCCAAATAAAAGGAGTTCCGGAACTTTCAATTGATGTAAGTGTTCTTGTTCCGTTTCTGGTTATAAATTTCTGGTCGGTAAATGTTAATTTCCAATTGGTAAATTTAATCTGATCACTATTAGAACTTCTGGTTAATTCCAGATTACCTGAAACTAATTTTCCGTTTACACTAAAATTTGAAAATGTTACTTTTCTTACAAAATTTGTTGGAGTAATCAAAATCTCCATAGTTCCACTGATGGGATATTGATAAATAGAATTCGGATTTACAAAATTCAAATAATTTAAAGTAACAGTACTAGTTCCATCATCATTTAAGGTAGTTCCAGTAGTTCTTCCTACATATACAGGATAATTGGTTATTTGAAGAAAGGCCGTACTCATCTCATTAAGTTCTTCTAAGATCACATTGAAATGATTGTCAACCTGAAAATCATCTAATGTCATGGATTGAAAATCAAGTACAATTGGGTCCTCTGTTTCACAAGAGTTAAAAAATGAAACAGCAACCAATAATAAAACTAAAAAAAAGGTTTTTTTCATCATAAATTTTTATTTTAAAAGTGAATAAATGGTTCTGTGTAAAACTATTGATCAATCCTTTTTCTGCCCACTCCTTCGTCAATTAATACTTTTTCCGGTGGTGTCAATAATTGTTCGGGATTAGATAATATTTTATTCAAAATTCTCATAGATGAAGCATAATAGAATCCGTCACAAACTCTTTCATCCAATACAAATTTCAACATAATGCTTTTTTGAGGTTCAATATTTCCTGAAGTATCAATAAGATTCTCTCTTGTTTTTTTACCCATGGCAACAAATATGCTACAAGTTCCAAACTCATACAAATGGTGATAGATGGATTGAACGCCGATAGATCCAACATTTGTTAAAAAAATACTACTGTGCCAGGGACTCACTTTATTGATAATGCTTGGCATGATCCCTATCTTATCCATCCACAACAAACAAAAAACAACAAAACGGAGTAAAAAATCGGGTAATTTTCCAATCAATCCTGCAACCGCATCAGAGCCATTTTGTTGACCCACTTTCTGATTGTTTTCCAATTCCGTTTTTATTTTTTCCACTACGTCATATAAAGTGTCTGATGGCATAAAAAAAGGTTTAATTAAAGTTTCTTCCCCATCATCAGATAAAGATCTTTTAACAGCAATGGAGATGTTTAAATGGTTTCTGGAGAAAATTTTATTCCACATGACAAACCTGTTCAAGTTTGGCCTTTGTGCAAAAAGACGAATCATTGCCGCAATGATAATATGCATAATAGACAAATCGGGAAGATCCTCTTTGTGCTTTTTGATGAAAGCTTCCAAATCATCAATCACCAATTTTTCCTCAAAGAAATTTTGGGCATCCATTCTGGTTCTAAGGAAATAGGGAATAACACGGAAAACGGTGTCTACTTTTCTTACTCTCCATCCATCATAACGATCTCCAAAGCGAAATTTGAAGTATTTGAATTTGTTCAGGCTCATAGTGCAGGTTTTTAAATGTATTTATAAAGCACAAATATAATAAAAAAATTACTATTAAAATTATTATCTTTGCTTTTCAGAATTTATTTTAAATGAGAGAATATAACAAATTAAAATGTAACCCAAAACGATGAATCAACTTCAGGCTTACCAATTTATTCAATATAATCACTTGACAACTCTTGAGGATTTACAAAAGGTGTATGATTCGGGTGCTATTATTTGTTTTGACTTAGAGGATGGGATTGTAGATCCAATGGAAGATCAACATAATGAAGAACTTAAAAATGAAGCCAGAAAACAATTCCATAGATTGTATAAACTCCTTCGTGAACATATAGCCGATTGTTCGATTGGTGTAAGAATAAACTCGATTCATTCCGTTTATATTAACGATGATTTTTTAACATTAACAGGAAAAACTTTAGAGGTTATTTTACTTCCAAAAATTGAAAATACCACAGATCTAAATCAAAATTTACAAAAATTAATGCTTCATAACATTCAATGTAAGAAGATTATACCTATTATTGAAACCAAAAAAGGATTTGAAAACTTTTCTGAAATCATAAAAAGCTGTGAAACTATAATCAATTCTTACGCTTTTGGTCATTGTGATTATAATTTAAATATCCGGGCTTATCCTTTTTTTCATCAGGACAGTTGGGAATATTGGAAGTGGATCAATTATTTATGTGAAGTAGCTGGTTCAGATGTTGAAATTATCAATTCGCCATTTCTGAATGTTGAAAATAAAAATTTTTTTACTTCCATGTTGAAATATATCATGGAATACAAAAAATCGATTAAAGGACAGGTGACACTATCAACAAAGCAATCAGAATGGTGTAAAAACAATACTCAGTCAGAATATGATTTTGAATCTTTTCTATCCAATAAAAATTTAATTTCTGTTGATCAAAATCAGGCTAGTTTATTGATTGCCCATTATGAAAAATACAATAAAACAAAAGGATTGACAAAATATAATGGTGAAATAATTTCTCTTCAGGAGTATAAGGCTTCCAAAAAATTTTTAGAAGAAAATAAACAAACAATAGAATTGTGCTTTATAGGCGGGTGTTTTCCTGTACAATACAATATTTTGTTTGAAGATCTATTTCATCAACAATTAAAAAGGAAAATAGCAGACACTTTTGATCTTAATTTGCAGATTAACATCATAAGATATGAAAGATTTTATTCTCTTAATGAAAAATTAAATTCTTTAATTCAGAATAGAAAAATTGATATTCTGGTATTTCATGTTAGACCCGAGATTTTTTTAAGATTTACAAAATTATTGTATAAATATACAAACGAGAAAGGTGTCATAAAATGGGCCTTAAATTTCCCATTATTTCATGTTTTAAGATCTGAACAATTTGATATTTTGGAGATTAGCAAACGATTCAGGCCAAAATCAAAAAAAAAGGAATCGAAGTTTCATCCATTTTTATTGACTTGTAATTATTTATTTGGAATAGGAATTGGAAATTATTTTTTTGCAGTAAGAAAGTATCAAAAAGAGATCATGAAAATGAAATCC
Source organism: Bacteroidota bacterium (assembly GCA_017860455.1). Taxonomy (GTDB): domain Bacteria; phylum Bacteroidota; class Bacteroidia; order Bacteroidales; family WCHB1-69; genus UBA5429. The sequence goes on along the minus strand of JAGDMF010000003.1, from coordinate 13,834 downwards.
TTTTGTGACCAAAATAGTATTAAATTTTGTGTTCTGGGTCCAAACTGCAGAAACGGAAATGTATTAGAATCTAAACTATGCCGCTTTTTTGACCGAAAAATTTCAAAATTTTCAAAAAATAGTCCATTTATTTCCGGATTTGAAGAATTAAATGTACTCCATCCTGTAAATTTTGAAAATGGAATTCATGTAACACCTTATTATCATGAACTTATTGCTGAAAAACTTTTTAATTTTATCAAAGATGAGGTCAAGAATTCTCTAATGAAATAAGCTTCATATCATTGAATCATTCATTTTTTTTATTTAATTTTGCAGAGAACAAGTTTATTATAAAACCACCTAGATGGAATTGGATATTTCTCATTTTGAACTCCCTTTTTTTACCAATCTTTTAATATTATTAGTCACTGCTCGGTTATTGGGTGAAGTATTCGAAAGGTTCAAACAACCCTCCATGATTGGGGAGATTATAGCCGGTATTATTCTGGGCCCCAGTATGTTTGATATTATTCATAGAACTGAATCAATTCAGGTTATATCTGACTTGGGCGTTTTTTTATTGATCATATTAGCAGGTTTAGAAATTGAAGTAGAAAATATTCTGAAATCTTTTAGAGGAAAAAATTTAATCATCTTAATTCTTGGTTTTATTGTACCTTTAGGGAGTGGTGTTTTAGTGGGCCATTTTTTTGGTTTACAAATCATGACGACGATGTTTTTAGGATTGTGTATTGCAATAACTGCACTTCCGGTTAGTATTCGAATTCTAATGGATTTAGGAAAACTAAATACTAAAATTGGACAAACCATTATTTCAAATGCTATTTTTGATGATATTTTAGCCCTTTCAGTTTTAGGTGTTTTGCTCAATCTTAAAGGTACTGACCTTTCATTTCATGCCATATTAGTAACCTCTTCGATATCACTTTTAAAGTTGTTATTGTTTATTTCAATACTTGCTGTAAGCTACTTCTTAATTCAAAAAATAACGAATAAAGGCAATTATATTGAAGTATCCCTGAATAAATTACTCCATTTTATGAAAGGCAAAGAATCCCTGTTTGTGGTGTTTTTTGCGTTCATTCTTCTTTTTTCTATGGTAACTGAAATGCTTGGATTTCATTTTGTGATTGGAGCCTTTTTTGCCTCAATGCTTCTGAGTGAATCTATCATTGGAAAAAAACATTTAGAGTCAGTTCAGCATACAACCAGTAGTTTAGCAAACGGCTTTTTAGCTCCCATTTTCTTTGCTGCGATTGGGCTCGAATTTAATTTCTTTTCGATCAACAACTGGTGGTTGCTTGTAGCTGTGGTTCTGGTTTCCTATTTTTCTAAAATTCTTGGAGGTTATACCGGTAGTAAAATTGCTGGGTTAAATCATAAAACGTCAAGTGTAATTGGAATGGGCTTAAATGCCAGAGGAATTATGGAGCTGGTGATTGCCAATATTGCCTATAAAGCAAATTTGATTACTTCTGAAATATTTTCTATTTTAGTGATTATGGGCGTTTTAACTACACTAACTACTCCCATAATGCTTAAATGGGGATTTAATAGAATTGAGAAAGCAAAAGCAAAAAGTACGAATGTATTACCACAAAAAGAGATTAAAGAAACGTAATGGTGCCAAATAATAAAGAGTTTCCTCAGGAAAAGTCCCCATTACATCTTAGAAATAAACATAGAGGACGTTATAATTTTAATGAGTTAACACAATGTTGTCCTGAATTAATTCCTTTTATAATCTTAACTCCAGCTCAGGAACAATCGATTCAATTTTCTGATCCTAAGGCTGTTTTGATGCTTAATAAAGCTTTGTTGAAGTATTTTTATGAAATGGATCACTGGACCATTCCTGAGGGTTATCTATGTCCACCAATCCCTGGAAGAGCCGATTATATTCATTATGTTGCTGATTTACTTACAAGTTCTAATTCCGGAAAATTACCAAAAGGGGATAAAGTTAAATGTCTGGATATTGGAGTTGGTGCCAATTGTATTTATCCGATTATTGGAGTCAAAGAGTATGGATGGAGATTTGTTGGGGTTGATATAGATCCAAAATCTATTCAGTCAGCCATCGGTATCATTCATTCAAATCCTTTATTACAAGGGAAAGTGAGTGTTCGTTTACAACAAAATCCTCATCATATCTTTAAAGGGATCATTCAAAAAGATGAGTGTTTTGATGTTACGATTTGTAATCCTCCATTTCATGCTTCTTATGAAGAAGCACAAGCGGGAACTATTAGAAAAGTGACAAATCTATCACAAAAAAGAGCAGTTAATCCAACTTTAAACTTTGGGGGACAAAGCAATGAATTGTGGTGTGAAGGGGGTGAAATTCAGTTTGTGAAAAATATGATCATCCAAAGCAAAATTTTTGCAAATTCCTGCTGTTGGTTTACTACAATCATCTCAAAACAATCAAATTTAAAAAAAGTATATGGATTTTTAGAACAGGTAAAAGCAGTCCAAATGAAAACAATTGATATGAGTCAGGGAAATAAAATGAGCCGTTTTGTAGCCTGGTCTTTTTTAAATTCAAGACAACAGGAACTTTTTTTAAACAAAGAGAACGATTAATTTTGTATATTTGCTCCTCTAAAAATATAGCTATTTAATTTTTTAATTTAATAATAATCAATATGATAAAAGACGATTTTACGTTAAGACATAACGGACCTCAAGCAGAGGATCTTCCTAAAATGTTGAAAACGATTGGTGTTTCCAGTTTAGATGAATTAATTGATAAAACAATTCCTGCTTCTATTAGACTAAAAGAGGAACTTCCACTTCCTGAAGGGATGACAGAAGGAGTTTATTTAAATCATGTAAAAGCGTTATTTGCTAAAAATAAAATCAATAAATCATACATTGGAATGGGGTATTACAATACCTATACTCCCGGTGTGATATTAAGAAATATTACTGAAAATCCGGGTTGGTACACTGCCTACACTCCTTATCAGGCAGAGATATCTCAAGGTCGTTTGGAAGCACTTTTGAACTACCAGACGATGATTGCTGATCTTACAGGAATGCCATTGGCAAATGCTTCCATGTTAGATGAAGCCACAGCAGCTGCAGAGATGATGCTGATGTTTTTCAATAGTCGCAAAAGAGAAGCAGTTAAAAACGGTGTAAATAAATTCTTCGTTTCTAACGATGTGTTTCCACAAACTTTAGCCGTTATTCAAACCAATGCACATCCTCAAGGGATTGAAGTGGTTAGCGGTGATCCTGAAAAAATAACCATCGATGAAACTTACTTTGGCGTTATGGTTCAATATCCCGGAAGTTGGGGAGAAGTGACCGATTACAGACAATTCGCTGCAGATGCAAAAGCAAAAGGTGTTTTTGTGGGTGTTGCTGCTGATCTTTTGGCGTTAACTTTGCTTACTCCTCCGGGAGAGTGGGGTGCAGACTGCGTGGTTGGAAATACCCAAAGATTTGGTGTTCCTATGGGATTTGGTGGTCCTCATGCCGGTTATTTTGCCTGTATTGATGATTTGAAACGCTCCATGCCGGGTCGTATTATCGGAGTAACAATAGATGCTCATGGAAATAAAGCGCTTCGTATGGCGCTTCAAACCCGTGAACAACATATTAAAAGAGAAAAAGCAACCTCCAATATCTGTACAGCTTCTGCATTATCTGCCATCACTGCAGGTTTTTACGGTATGTGGCATGGTCCAAAAGGATTAAAAGATAAAGCTACAAAAATTAATATTTTAGCCGGAATTTTAGCTGATGAAGCTGTCAAATTGGGGTATAAGAATCATAATCCATACTTCTTTGATACAATTTGCCTTCAAGTTCCGGAGGGAATGACAACAGCTGCCGTTAAAGAGGTCGCTCTTCAACACAAAATGAATTTCTATTACTGGTGTGATGAGTGCATCTCTATCTCCTTAGATGAAACTGTTTTATTGGAAGATGTAAATGAAATGATAGAAGTATTGGCAAAAGCTGTCAATAAACCGTTTACTCCTTTTGTTTGTGTTGACAATGGAACCATTCCACCACTTCATATTCCTCAGGATTTAACCAGAACCACTCCATTCTTATCTCATGAGATTTTTAGCAAATACCACTCTGAAACCGAGATGATGAGATATATGAAATTATTGGAGATCAAAGATTTATCATTAAATAGAGCTATGATTCCACTTGGATCCTGTACCATGAAACTCAATGCAGCAGCAGAGATGTTCCCATTGAGCTGGCCTGAAGTGGGAGCTATCCATCCATTTGCTCCTGAAGATCAGGTGGAAGGGTATCTTGAAATGATCAGGGAGATGGATCAATGGTTGAGTATCGTTACAGGATTTAAAGCGATCTCTTTCCAACCAAACTCCGGAGCAGCAGGTGAATACGCCGGATTAACAGTGATTCGCAATTATCATATCAGCAAAGGGGAAACTCAAAGAGATATCTGCTTAATTCCCGCTTCTGCTCATGGAACAAACCCAGCATCTGCAGCAAAAGCCGGATTTGAGATTATTGTAGTGAAATCTACAGAATGTGGTGAGATTGATGTAGAAGATTTAAGAACAAAAGCTATTGAAAACAAAGATCGTTTATCTTGTTTGATGATCACCTATCCTTCAACACACGGTGTATTTGAAGAAGCTATTTTAGATATCATTAAAATCATCCACGAAAATGGTGGATTGGTTTATATGGATGGAGCTAATATGAATGCACAAGTTGGCTTAACATCACCTGGTTCTATGGGTGCTGATGTTTGTCACTTGAATTTACACAAAACATTTGCGATTCCTCACGGTGGTGGTGGCCCCGGAATCGGACCTATCGGAGTGGCTGATTATTTAGTTGATTTTCTTCCTAACCATTCTGTAATCAGTGTAGGTGGAGCTCAGGGAAATCAGGTTGCAGCTGCACCTTACGGAAGTGCTTCTGCATTACCCATCACTTACGGATATTTGAAAATGTTAGGTGGAAACGGTTTAAAAGAAGCCACTAAATATGCGATTTTAAATGCGAACTATATGAAAGCTCGCCTTCAGGATCATTATAAGATTATGTACACTGGCAAACAGGGGATGTGTGCTCATGAGATGATTTTAGATTGTAATGAATTTGAAAAGACAGCCGGAGTTCAGGTAATTGATATTGCAAAACGGTTGATGGACTATGGGTTCCATGCTCCAACAGTAGCATTCCCAGTACATGGAACACTTATGGTTGAGCCAACAGAAAGTGAACCATTGAGCGAATTGGATCGTTTATGTGATGCTTTTATTGCAATTCGTGAAGAGATTCGTGAAATTGAAAACGGACAGGCAGATAAAACCAACAACGTCATCAAAAACGCTCCACACACCATGTGTGTAGTATGCGGAGATGAGTGGGATAAACCTTACAGCCGTATGAAAGCTGCTTTCCCAATGCCACATACTGAAAAGTACTGGCCAACCGTAGGCAAAGTGAACGATGCTCATGGAGACCGAAATCTCCAATGTAGCTGTGACGCTTTCTAAGATCAAAATAAAATAACAAAAAGGCCCAAAGTGAAAATCATTTTGGGCCTTTTTTATTAGTACACTATATTCAGTAATAATACTGAATATACATAGCAAATATTAAAAAGTTTATTTCAAAAATTCAATTAAGGCTTGCTGAATATTTGACGGAGTTGCTTTAACAACAGAATATTTATTATTTTCATATTTTATAAGTAAAATTTTACCGACATCCTCAGGTTTGAGTATTCCGTTTATATTGTTAGTTGAATCCAAAATAGAATTACCTGTAATCACCTTTCCATAATTCTTTTCAATATTATTATAAAAATCTTTTTTAGCATTGAAAAAAATAATTTTGATCTTTTGAAATTGAATCAATTTTTGATTGTTTATGTTGTTCAATAAGTAATTTAAACAAGTACCACAAACTTCATCTCCCGGAATCATAATAATTTTATTTTGAGAAGTAATATTTGAAATTTTAAAATATTCTTCAAAACTTGTAAAAGGTTTCTTTATAGGTTCTTTTTTTTCTTTTAAAGGATTCAATTTTTCAACATCGCAAATGGAGATGTAATGTTTATCCATTATTTTCGCATTATACGGGTTATAATTTTCAGATATTTTGGAGCATATTAAATTCCCGTTATTATCGAAATTCAAAAAACTCCAGATTGAATCTTCAAATTGGTATCCAATAAGATTCATGTTTTTATCCAATATTTGTACCATATTAAAATTGATAGATTTTAAATCAGGATAAACCAAAATTTGTCTCAGATAAATATTCTCTTTTGATGAATAAACAGGTGCTTTGAAAAATGATGAGTGACCTGAATCAACAAGTGGATCTTGAATATTATTATAATAAAAGTCGGGAAAACTTTTAATAAGAATAGAAGTGTCTTTTTTTATATCGTATTTAAAAATATCTGAAGAATGGGTAAAAGAATAGTAAATAGTACTATCATTAGCAAAATTAAAATCAAAACCGGTTTCAAGAACTTTTTGATTATACCAATGACCGATATACTGTTTTGGCATAGTTATATTTAACATTTTAAATTTACGAGTACTTAAATTATAGCCACACATTAGTTTAATTTGATATTTATTTAAAATCAAATCGCTGATATTAGGAGCAAATATTCGGAATGGTATATACAAAATCCCATTAACTAATTGGATATCTGTATAATAAAACCCATTCATTAAAATATAAACATCATTTTTGCCATTATAAATATAGGGAATTTGATCAAATGAATAATTATTTTTTATTTTACCTGTAGTATCCATTATTATTAAATCCGCAACATTTTCTCCATTAATTTTATTCTCATAAACAAAAATTCTACTCATAAATATGAAAATAGTATCGTAATTATGAAAATAAATATGATCAATTCCATCACTAAATGGCATTTCAAATTGTGTATAAGTGGCTTGATTATAATTATAAATATACATTATTTCCAAATCAGGAGACAAAAAGGAATAGTAATAGTTATTGTTTATTTTCCGTTGAGATCTATAACTGGCCATCATGGAAAATTGATGTGAAGATTTAAAATCCATAAACTTTTGATATAGAGTGTCTTTTAATTCTGAGGTTTGAACATTTACAATTGGCATACTTTGTTTATCATTTTTTCTACATGCCGATACGGTTATGATTATAATGATTAAAATCATAATCGTATATAAAGATTTTCTTAGAGTGGAATTGATCATATTGATTTATTATTTTAAAATGATTAATTTTCTACTAATATATAAAATCCAACTACTTTATCTTTTCTAAAAGGTCTAACCCATCTGAGTTCGCCGCAATCGTGTCCTGGATCTTTACAGTCTATTAATATTTCTTGTCCTATTTTTTGCATAATTCCTAATAAATTAGCTGGTCCGTGTATTATGTTTTCATATTCTATCGTATCAGAAGGTTCAACTAGTTTTGGGTCTATCCAACCAATCCAACCTTCTCCATAAATATTATCCCCACCATAAACAAAACCATCTTCTTTACTGTTATTCTGTTGAATAGTGTATTCTTGAGAATTAAAATCATCTTTTGTTAACGTGTTTGTTTCCTTGTCACAAGATAAGAAAATGAATGTAAGTGAAAGGATTGTGCATATTATACTTATTTTTTTCATATATAATCTTTTTTGAAAGTGAAAAATTTTAATTATTAATAAATCAGAATTTTTGCGCTTCTGAATTCAAATATAATTGCTATTTTTGTATTCTGAATTGTGCCCCAGGGTTTGGTTAATAAGTTTTAGAGGACTGATACCATTCCCTGCGGTGCACCTGATTATCGCCTTCTGTCAACAGCAGCACTTTTTGACAGAGGCTATGTAGCTTAAATTGGTTTTACAGAGAATTAGAATCATAAATTATTTTTATTAAATATCAATATTTTTAGAGCATGTTTATGTCCCCCCATTTTTAACTTTTATTAAAGAATATTTAACACTTTAGTTAACTGAGCGTCGTAAAAAAGCTCCAAAGTGCAATTTTTAGGGTCGAAAAATAGAATAGAATTTTTCTGAAGATATTTTTTAATTAAAAAAATAGATTGAATTTTGATCTGTAAAGACCATTTTTGGAAGAAATTACCTCAAATTTCTCTAGTCACACGTCACTAAACTTTTGCCCTTCGCCTTTTGCCTTTCGCCATAATAGAACACTGATGACACAGATCAGATAGAACAGATGAGCACAAATCATCAGTCTGTTGTCATTCGTTAGTGGGTTTTTTTACACAGTGTTTCTCAGTGTTAAACGGTGTATCACAGTGTTGGTTTTCCTGAATTTGAATAATTTAAACACTGTGAAACTCCTTTTACACCATGGAACACTGTGATCCTAAAAATAGATTTAAATTCACATATCAAAACAGAAAATGTATGATAATGATAAAAAGCACCTATTAATAAAATAAATATCACATTATTAATTAGCACAATAGCACATTATTTCTTCCCATTAATATACTCCGTATTCCTACTACCAAAATTCAGATCATAGCGAGCAGAAATGAAGAGGGCTGGTTGGTATCCAAAACCATAAGATTCACTAACACTTAAAACGCCAAAACTATTACCTTCGTTTTTAATTGGAAAGAGATTTCTTAATAGGTTTCTTGCCCCGAGACCAAGTTGGAGTTTGTCTTTTAAAAATCTGTAATTTACAGAAAGAGAAAGATTTACGTATCCATTGGAATATCCTGTTTCATCATACTCCTTTCCAAAATAGTAAATGGTACTTTGAGCAGTGAATTTCTTAATTCTATAGTTCATAGAAGCATAGATGTAATAATTAAAATGAAATTCATTGGGAGTTGTATAGGGCATATTTAGCTCTAATGCAATCAATTTAAACTTATCAATATTAAATTTTTGGAAATAAAAACTGGAGAAAATGGATGCGCTGAATTTTTTAATCATAAACCATAATGAAAAATTTGCCCCAATTTTATTTATTTCTGCAATGTTATACCATTTATGTAATGAAATCAACTCTGTTACCTGTGATGAAACAGGTCTGTTAAAATTGTTGGAGTAGGAATAAAAAAGGTCAACAGCTCCATTCCAATAACTTTTAGAAAGAGAATAACCAAAATAGAGGGAATAGTATTTGGGTGGTTTTAAATTACTATTTCCAGTTGACCAAGAATAATTTTCTTTATAAACGAAGTCAAGTAAATTATGAAAATACAAATAATCACTGGTTACAGCTCCACTTAGTTTAAGTTCTTGTTCATTATCAAATGTATATGCCATGACAAAAGAGGGTAAAAACTTAAAAAAGTTTTTATTGAGTAAATGAATAGAATCAGTTCCATCTTCATCAATTCTTCTGTAAGATCCTTTAAAATTTTGATCTTCCAAATTTATTCCAAAATCCCATTTCCATTTTTTATATTTTGTTCCTAAGCGGATAGATAATGTTTGATTGATCTCAAAATATTGATCATCTTTATTCCACATTGGTTTTAAAATATTGTTTTCAAATACCCTGATTTGTGATTTTTGATGAAATTGATTCTCAAATGCATAGTATATATTGAATCGCGTTTTTTTGGACAGAGGTTTATTATAAAAGAAATCAAAAAATAGATTTTGGGGATAATCTTTTTGAGAAAAACCATTCAGATATGATGCGCTATCAATTAATTCCGAACTTATATACTCAATTTGCTGAATTGTTTTATACATGCTTTTACCACCATAAAGTGCATAATAGAGATTCGCTTCCATATATTGGTCATTTGTATCAATTTGATGCCAATAATTGATTCCCATAGATCCGGATAGATCACTCCATTCTGAACTAGAATTTTTAATGATGGAATTGGTTATTGTATTAATTAATTCATTGGTTTGAATAAATTCATCATGTGAAGTGGAATGATCTTTTGCTAAGTAAACCCCCATACTGAATGTAAACTTTGTCGCATCATTTGGTTGATAAAGATACCCTAAACATTCAGAAATGCTATAATAAGATTTATCATAAAAGGATTTATTCAATTCCGAAATCGAATCCGAAATAATGGGATTATTAAAAAAAGTTGAAATTGAGCTATACCCATTTTGATTGTTATTGGTGTTCAAATTGGTGTTGCTCACAAAAATATTATTTTTCTTTTTGAAATTAAGATTCACTAAATTCGAGGATTGATCCACATTTTTAAAAGATATGGTAGCAGGTTTGGTGGATAAAACGCCGCTAAAACCATCATCGGTAATTTTTTTCAGTTTAATATTGATGATTCCACCATTTCCGGAGCCCCCTCTTCTCATTGAAGCATCAATCAACTCCACTTTCTCAACCCGATCTACAGGAATGGCAAGTAGGTTCGGATAAAGAAGTTGAGAAGGGGTATTATCAACATAAATTGCCGGAGAAACCCCTTTAAAAATGATCGTGTTGTCCTCCTCTACTGTAACACCGGGTAATGTTCTTAAAAGATCGTAAATAGTGAGGGAAGCTGCCGTTGTTGTTTCATCAATCCGATACACCGTTTTATCAAATTTCCGCTCCACCCGGGCAGCTGTTCCGTTAATTTCTAAAGGAGCCAACATTTTGGTTTCGGGGGTCAATAATAGAGTACCTAAATCAATTCTTTTTTTTTCAGATTTTTTAATTGATTTAATAGAGGTTTGATAACCAAGGAAACTAATTTTCAATGTAACTGTTTGTGATAGTGGAATAGGTAGTTTAAATCGACCTTTTTCGTCAGATATGGTACCGGCAATAGCGGAGTCTTGTTCATTAATGGCAATGATGGATGCATAAGAGATCGTTTCTTTGGATAAGGAGTCTTTAACAACTCCCACAAATTCAATAGTTTGTGCAGACAAAAATGTAGTAAGCCACAATAGAGACAGAATAAGGATTGATTTTTTCATGAGGTTTATTTTATAAAGTTCTAAATCTTTCTGAAGTAACATCGAAAACCTCAAAAAAATCACATTTACCATTTTTTAAATAAAAAATTTGAGGATAGATTGAGGAAACTCTTTTATCAACAAATATATTTGGAACATCAATGCTCACATTTGGATCTTTTAATAAATTATTCCCAAATTGAATTTTTAGTAGTTTCATATCTGTCACATCAGTAAAAATTAACAGAATATCTCTTCTTTTGATTAATAATTCTGTAGTTTTTGATGTTGCATCTGAGATACAACCTCCACAACCTTCCCTTGGAATTAAAACAATGGCTTTGTATTCTTTTATAGAGTGAATATTTTCAAAATGAATTTTGATTTTGTTATTAATTAAATTTATTTTTCTATCTTGTTGAGAACAGGATAAAAATCCTAATAAAAGTAAAATAAAAGAAAATATTTTTAACGATTTCATAATTTTATTGAATATTTTTTAAAGTAGATTGAATCTTGATTTTTTCTATATGAGTCACTATCATTGAAATATAATTTGCCATCATAAATAAAAACAGGAATTGTAATTTTTTCATCAAGAATAATTTCAGTTATATAATTAAATTTATTATCTGTAATTATAACTGATCGTTTTAAAGGCTGAAATCCTGTCTTCATTTCTTCATTATATTGTTGATCAGTATATGGTAAATTTACAAATCTCAAAAATTTCTTGTTTTTATCATCATAATATGTATTTGAATATGATCCAGCACAGTAATTATACTTTTCGATAGAAGGATCTTGTAGATAAGAAGAAGGTTTATTATATCCGTAAGGTTTTAAGTCAAGTAAGTATCTTGATTTTAACATATGTTTTTTATTATTTGTTTTAAAATCCGTTTCATAAACATAGTGGTCCGCCCCATAACTTACAATAAACTGTTTTGTTTCTGAAATAAATGTTAGTTGTAAAGAATGTTGAAAATTATTACCCCAATATCCATTATAGTATATTTGAGGTTTTTGAAATGTTAATTCAGATTTCTGATTTAACAAATTTATAACATAAATATCCTTACAATTATTTGAATAGTCAACTGTTGAATTACCAGTACTTGACAAATATATTTTATTTTCAAAAAAATAAAATCCATTTGAGTTAGAGGCATCACAAGGAAAAGGTATATATATATTACCTTTTTTATTTTCAAAGTCAATTAACTCTTTGTTTCTAATTTTAATTTTTTGGATAGTATTCCCATTGGAATCAATTAAGTAAAGATTATTTTTGAACATCTCTAAAATAAATATTGAATCCAAATTGTTAATATATAAACTTGCATCATAAGCATCAAATAATGAGTCTTTGATGACAATTTTTTTTACCATTTTTTGATCCTTTAAAGTATAAATGTATAAAGTTTTAAATGGGCCATCAAAAATTGAAATATAATCGATATTACTGTCTTTAAAAGGAAAAATTTTTAAAATTCCAGCATGTGAGGTCGTTTCAGATAGTTTAAAAGCAATATTCCCTTCAAAGTATAGGGCTGCTTTTTGGTTTGTTTTTTCTTTGCAACCATATAAAAAAAGAACAAACAATATTAAATAAAAATATTTTGATAATTTCATATAATTTTTTTTAAAAAACCCTCATTATATATATGAGGGTTTTGATGATTTTAGCTAGCAGGAGGAGTCACTGGTGATTCTCCTGAACACATTGTTCCATAACAATCTTTATTTCCATTTGATTCTGAACATTTAGCACCCTCTCTTAATGGATCATTAACAATTGAAACACAAGATCCATCATTTTTTTTAGGATCTCCTAAACAAGAACATTGTGATTTTTTTTTACCACCTCCCACTTCACCAAAAAGTGAAACAGAAAGTAAAACACATAAAATTAAAAATATTTTTTTCATACGATTTTTTTTAAGTTATTTTGTAATGATTTGTGAGTAACTATTTATTATTATGAGAAAAATTGTACTCGCTTTAAGTCATAGAATAGAAAAATGAACGCATGCTTGGATTCGGGAGTAGGGATTAGCTAATAAGTTATAGAGGACAGATACATTCCCTACTGTGCAATTGATTTTCGCCTTCTGCCAACAGCAGCATATTTTGACAGAGGCTATTCAGCTTAAATTGGATTTACATAATATCCTTATCATTGTTTTTAATTTTTATATTTCGTATAAAAAAGTATTATAATTTTAAATTAGAAAAAATTAATAGGATAGTTAAATTTATAAAACATATTTCATTTTTTACTTTCATTGAATAAATGAGATACTTTATTGTTGAGGATCAGGATTTGTAGATCCAGTACATTGTGTTTGATAACAGTTTAGAAATCCATTTGTACTCACACATTCGTATCCAATTCTTAAAGGATTATTTACAATTACCTTGCATTCTCCATTATTCAAATTCGGATTATATAAACAAATACAGTTTGATTTTTTACTACTCCCACCTGTCTCACCAAATACAAATAATACAACAAATGTTAATATTAGAGCAAGTAAACTTGTTTTTTTCCCCATGATGATTAAATTTTATTAAAATTATTTAAATAAGCATTTTCTTAACTAAAAATTTATCAGGGTTTGGTTAATAAGTTTTAGAGGACTGATACCATTCCCTGCGGTGCACCTGATTATCGCCTTCTGTCAACAGCAGCACTTTTTGACAGAGGCTATTTAGCTTAAATTGGTCTTACAGAGAATTAGAATCATAAATTGTTTTTATTAAATTTCAATATTTTTAGAGCATGTTTATGGTGCAAATATAAAAAATAAATTAATACAAAAAAACCCTTTTTTACCCCCCCCATTTTTAACTTTTATTAAAGAATATTTAACACTTTAGTTAACTGAGCGTCGTAAAAAAGCTCCAAAGTGCAATTTTTAGGGTCGAAAAATA
>JAGDMF010000035.1 GCA_017860455.1 Bacteroidota bacterium | reverse complement strand
GGTGGAACTGAAACTCAATGGATTGTTGAGTATAAATTAGCTTCTTCAACCAACTGGACAACTTCAAATGTATTAACAACAACTACTTATCCAATTGTTAATTTACAAAGTAATTCAACTTATGATGTACGTGTTAAAGCAATATGTGGAACTCACGAAAGTGCCTTTACAACACCAATTCAATTTACAACAAGTGGCGCTGTGGTTTATACTATTACAGCAACTGCTACAGGTCCTGGTACTATTACTCCATCCGGAGCAGTAGTTGTAAATGCTGGTGCAAACCAAGAATTTACATTTACCCCTAATACAGGAGCAGTAATTGCAGTTATCAATGTGGATAATCTTCCAGTTACCATTGCAAATACGTATATGTTTACTACCGTTGTAGCTAATCATACTATTGCCGTTGATTTTCAACCAGATGCAATCAATGAAAATGATTTGGCTAAATTGGTAACTTTATATCCTAACCCAACCAATTCTTACATTGAATTGAGTATCAATGAAACTCAATTACAAGTAAAAGATTAAAAGTAGTTCCTGTATCTAATGATCATACAAGAATTGATGTATCTGATTTTGCTGCAGGCGTTTATATGATCCGCTTAGACAGTGAAATGGGAACAATCACTAAAAAGTTTGTTAAGAAATAATCTTTTCAAATTTTAACACCATTCAAAGGGCTCTCGAAAGGGGGCCCTTTTTTTTGGTTTTGGGTATTAGTTATTGGGTTTTGGGTTTTCGCCTTTTACCCTTCGCCTTTCACCTTTCACCCCAATAGCACACTGATGACACAGATTAAACAGATTTACATAGATTTTTTTCATGTTTCTCAATGTTTTCACAAAGTAAAAAAGTATGAACTATATTTACTACAGTCTAAAAAACCATCGACCATTGACTATTGACTATTGACTATCGACCATCAACTATCGACTATCGACAAGAGAAACCCAAAACCCTATTAACAATAATCTGTTCACAAGTAGCCCCTTTTTTTAAACTATTTCATATACTAATATTGTAACTTTGCACGTTTAATCTATTTATTATGATCAAAGTTGCTCTATTTGCAGGTGGTAATTCAGGAGAACATCAAATCTCACTGAAGACGGGAAAAAATATCCAGGATATGTTGGATAAATCCCAATTTGAAACATATTTTATTGTTGTTCTAGGCGTTAATTGGATTTATACTGCAGAAAATGGATTACAATATAATATCAATAAAGATGATTTTTCTTTAACTATAGATCAACATAAAATTGTTTTTGATGTAGTTTTTAATGCATTACATGGAGATCCGGGAGAAAACGGAAAATTACAATCTTATTTTGAAATGATGAACATCAAATATACGGGGTGTGATAGTTTTTGTTCAGCTCTTACTTTCAATAAATATTTTTGTAATATTGCAGTGTCTCAATTTGGGGTACCTATCTCACCCTCTCTCCATTTTTTTAAGGATGAAGCCATTGGATTTAATGCTATCCTGGAAACCATTGGATTACCTTGTTTTGTAAAACCATGTAATTCAGGATCTAGTGTTGGTGTCAATAAGGCACATAATATGGAAGAGTTGGAACTCGCGATTGAAGAGGCCTTTAAAGTGGATCATCAAATCATGGTTGAAAAATTTATCCCCGGAAGAGAACTTACCTGCGGTGTTGCCCAATTTAAGGGTGAAATCAAAGCATTAGGCGTTTCTGAAATCTTAAGTAAAAAAGAATTTTACGATTTTGAAGCTAAATATACACCCGGATTCCTGGAAGTGGTTACCCCTGCTGAAATCTCTTTAGAATTGGAAAATAAAATTAAAAACTATTCTGAAATCATTTTCAAACGCTTCGGATGTAAAGGTGTGGTTAGAATTGATTATATTGTTACTCCTGAAAACAATCCAATATTTTTGGAAATCAATACGATACCGGGCCAAACAGCAGTTAGTTTAATTCCAAGACAAGTTAAATATAATCACATTGACTTACAGGAATTCTACGGTGATTTAGTGTTACAAGCTTTACAATCCTAATTTTACAATATGATGAAACGACTACTCTTTTTACTTTTAAGTATTTCTTTTATAAATAGTTATGCTCAATATTCAGATAGTGATATTGTAATATATGTGGATCAATATAAAGAACTGGCTATCAGAAAAATGTATGAATATAAAATTCCAGCCAGTATTACTATCGCTCAGGGAATTTTTGAAAGTGGATGTGGAACGAGCCGACTTGCTAAAGAGGGGAACAACCATTTTGGAATTAAATGTCATAAAGAGTGGACAGGAGATACCATTCTTGTTGATGATGATGCTGATCAAGAGTGTTTTAGAAAGTATGAAAAAGTGGAAGAATCGTATAATGATCATTCCAAATTTTTAACTTCTCGCCCGAGATATGCACCCCTCTTTCAACTGGAAATTATGGATTATACTTCATGGGCAAAAGGGTTAAAAGAAGCAGGCTATGCTACAAATCCTAAATATGCAGAAAGGATCATTAATCTGATTGAGAAATTCAAATTAGCACAATTAGACACTATTTATCAGGAAAGATTGGCAAAAGGATGGTTTGAAATGATACAGCCAAATCAAGTTGTCATAAATGAAACTGAACCCGATCAAAATATTGTAGCTAATGATTTAAATCCGGTTTTTATTCCGAATACCGCAAAATATACTCAAGTTTCTTATCCTTTTTCAAATAGACCCACTTATGAAAATAATAAGATTTTATTTATAGTAGCAGAAAATGGGGATACTTACGCTAAAATTGCGACTGATGTTCAATCTGATGAAAAATCTCTTAGATACTATAACGATGTACCTCCTAAAAAAGAACCTATTCCCGGTGAAATTGTTTATATTGAAAAGAAAGCAAAATCTTGTTCAACATTAACCCATAAAATTGAAAAAGAGGAAAGTTTACATTTTATTGCCCAAAAGTACGGAATTAGAATCGCTGTTATTATGGAAGCAAATCAATTAAATGAAAAATCAGTCATCAAACCAGGTAGTATAATTAAACTAAAAAAAGAACAAAAATGTTTTTTGTCAAAATGGTTTCATTAATTTAAATAACTTAAAATGTATAAACGCCTGATATTTATCAGTTTAATTTTTGGACTTCTCTATTCCGGGGGTTCTCAAAATCTAAACGAAGCTGCAGTTAAACAATATGTAGCCACTTATCATTCGATTGCACAATCTTGTGGAACAGAATACCATATTCCGGCCAGTATCCTGTTAGCTCAGGCATTGGTTTATACTAAAGCAGGAACTAACCACCTGGCAAAATTCCCCAACAACCACATGGCTGTAACCTGCTTAAAAACAGATGTCGATAATCGTTACCAACAAGATAATAATCCTAATAATTTGTGTTTTAGAAAATATGTTACTGTTGAAGAATCATATAAAGATTATTTGAATCGGATTAAAGAAAACGCCATTTATGCTCCTTTATTCAAATTACAGGAAACAGATTATAAAGGATGGGCTATGGGTCTGCAAAAGATTGGCCATTCAACGAATCCCAATTATGGAACCATCCTAATCAATTTAATTGAAACGTATCAGTTAACTCAATACGATCTGCAACCGACTATTGAATCCAAACTGGAACCAAAAGAACCCGTTATTGTAGAAATGCCCATTGTTGTTGAAATTGATCCTTCTTTGCTGGAGTCGATTAATAAAAAAAATGAACCTGCAAAACCAGATTCTGTGGTAAATATTCCTCAAGAACCAACATTTCAGGTAACCCTCACGGATAGTAATAATATTCCTGAACAGATACAGGTTGTATCCATTGAGAATAATCAAAATGTATCAGTTCCGGTTGTTCCGGAACCCAAACCTATTGTTTCCAAGGTTTATACTATTTTTGACACGACCGGTTTAAAAACAGTGTATTATCCATATTCTGACAGACCCGTTTATTTAAAAGATGGATTGAAATTTATCATTGCTGCCAAAAATGATACTTTTGAAAAAATTTCTAAATCGGTTCAGCTTCCTGAAACACATTTGCGCTTATATAACGATTTGTATGAATATAAATATGAACCTGTAGAAGGAGAAGTTGTTTATATTCAAAAGAAAAAAAATAAATCTAAAGTAGAATACCATACTATTGAAATGGGAGAATCTCTCCGTTATATTTCTCAAATTTATGGAATTTGTCTGGAAAAAATAATTGAAAAAAATGAAGATGCCAATTTAGGAATAGGTTATATATTGTGCATTTCTTGTAAAAAATAGAGTATGTCAAAATCTTTTTACTATTTTAATCCTACTACATTATCTTTTGAAAAGGCTGAATTTACCTTTAAAGATATGGCTAAAAGGATTTTATGGTTGGTTGCTACTGCACTATCATTTGCTTTGATCTTTGTTTGGATCTCTTTTTATGTGATTGATTCACCTAAAGAAAAACGATTACAAAAAGAGAATAATGAACTTAAACAAAAATTAAAACAGGTCAACCAACAATTGGATGTTATGCAAATTGTTTTAAATGATCTTCAGGATCGTGATGATAATATTTACCGTTCCATTTTTGAAGTGGAACCTATTCCTATTGAAAAAAGAAATCCCTTTTTTAATAAAGATACTAAGTATGATCAAATTGCAGAACATGAAACGGATCAATTACTGAAAATCATTTCCGATAAAACAAACCAGATGATTGTTCAACTTTCTTTAGAAAGGAAATCATTAGATACAGTTGCTTCTTTGGTGAACAGAAAAAGTGAAATGTTAAACTCTATTCCTGCAATCAGACCGATTAAAAACATGTACCAGGTTACTTCAGGTTTCGGAAGACGCTATCACCCGATTCTTAAAACTATTAGAATGCATACCGGAATTGATATCACTGCACCAAAAGG
Organism: Bacteroidota bacterium; assembly: GCA_017860455.1. Classification (GTDB taxonomy): domain Bacteria; phylum Bacteroidota; class Bacteroidia; order Bacteroidales; family WCHB1-69; genus UBA5429. The sequence goes on along the minus strand of JAGDMF010000035.1, from coordinate 7,360 downwards.
AACACCAGTTTATGCTACAGCAGATGGAATCGTTTCTGCAGATCAGGGAGGATCAGGTTATGGAATCACTATTGTTGTGAATCATGGATTTTCATACCAAACTTTGTATGCCCATTTATCAAAAAGAATTGTAAAAACAGGACAAAGAATCAAAAGAGGTCAATTAATTGGGTATGTAGGTAATACAGGTCTTTCTATGGGAGCTCACTTACATTATGAAGTTCTGAAAGGCGGAAATCCGGTCAATCCTGTCCACTATTTCTTTAGTGATATTACCCCTCAAGAATATGATGCAATTTTAGAATCCTCTAAGAAAATGAATCAATCACTTTCATAATAATGGTGTCATGAAAATCAAATTAAAAAAAATTAAAAAAATTTGGAGTGCCATCAGAAGAAACTGGCGTGTTAATCATAGATTAGTGATCACTGATGAGTCGACTCATGCTCATATATTTGAATTGTTACTTACACCCAGAAGGCTTTTTGTAGTCATTACAACCTCAGCTTTTGTACTCATTTTCTTAACTACCATGTTGATTGCATTTACTCCCCTAAGATTGTATGTTCCCGGTTATACCAATCCCGATGAATATAGAAAATATAAAAAAATGGCTGTCAGAGTGGATTCTTTAGAAAATGCACTTCAACAAAATCAACAATATTTAGATAATTTTTATAATGTTTTGAATGGTATTGTAAAAGTAGAAGAAACAGAAGAGATTCCTGAAAAAACACCTTTAAATCAAACGGAAGATGAAAGCATCGTTAAAGATGCTTTAACTGAAATTGATAAAAAAGCCGAACAAATATTGTTTAAAATTGTGGACAAAGATTCCCGATCTACCATGCCTTTGCCTCAAAAAGCTTCTGTAAATACAATAACACTATCTCCTCCTGCTGTTGGGGTAATTTATCATTTATTTTCCCTAAGTGAAAAACATTATGGAATAGATATTAAAAATGAAAAAGGAACCCTCATTACTTCCGTTTCTAAGGGAGTGATCCTCTATTCAGGATATACACCTAAAGATGGGAATATGATTATGGTACAACATTCAGGGGATGTGATCTCCATTTATAAATCGATAGAAACCATTTTAAAGAAAACAGGAGACAAAGTAAATGCAGGAGACCCTATTGCTACAATGGGGAATAGTGGAATGGAAACCAAAACGTACCATTTGCATTTTGAATTGTGGTACAATGGAGTGCCGGTCAATCCTATTGAATATATGTCAATTAATTAATTTTGTGCATGGAAAAAATTATTACTTTAGATCAATCCAGCGTAGTTGGAGTGTATGGTAAAAATAATAGCAATATTGATCTTTTACGCCATATATTTCCTAAAATAAAAATTACAGCAAGAGGCAATGAAATTAAACTGCATGGGGAAGAGTACGAAATCAATCAGTTTGAAAACCGATTACAGTTGATCGTTATTCATTTTGAGAGATTTGGAAAAGTTAATGAAAATGACATTCTAAACATTACTGCATCAGAAGATGACAGCTTCTACCGGATGGATAAAAACGGACTGGAAGATGATATTATTTTGCATGGAAGAGATGGGAAAATTATAAAGGCAATCACCCCTAATCAAAAAAAACTGGTGGAGAGTGTTGCTCACAATGACATGGTTTTTGCCATAGGTCCTGCCGGAACCGGAAAAACATATACTGCAGTAGCTTTAGCGGTAAGAGCATTAAAAAACAAACAGATCAAAAGGATTATTTTAACCCGTCCTGCTGTTGAAGCAGGAGAAAACTTAGGTTTTTTACCCGGAGATCTAAGAGATAAACTGGATCCCTATCTTCAACCCCTTTATGATGCACTCTGGGATATGATGCCCATGCCCAAACTGCTTAGTTATATGGAAGATAAAACAATCGAAATTGCCCCTTTGGCTTTTATGAGAGGACGAACGCTGGATAATGCTTATGTTATACTAGATGAAGCGCAAAATGCTACAGAAGGCCAAATTAAAATGTTCTTAACCAGAATGGGGAAAAATGCAAAATTCTTTATTACCGGTGATTTAACCCAAGTGGATCTGCCCAAAAACCAACACTCCGGTCTTATTCAGGCTAGTAAAATTCTAAAAGATATTAAAGGAATCGATTTTATTTTTATGACTAATGTTGATGTGGTTCGACATCCTTTAGTGACTAAAATTATTAATTCTTATGACAAATGGGAGAGTGACCGTATAAAACCTATTCAATCATGAATTTAAGGTCGATTTTGTTGCCATTTAGCTGGGTGTACGGATCTATTGCCGGACTAAGACGCTGGATGTTTCAGATTGGAATTTTTAAAGCCCATAAATATAATATTCCAACAATTTGTATTGGAAATTTAAGGGTTGGAGGAACCGGAAAAACACCATTCGTCGAGTATTTGGTTTCACAATTATCTCCGGAATATAAAATTGCCATATTAAGTCGTGGATATGCCAGAAAATCTACAGGATTAATTGTTGCAAATGAACTTCCGTTTGAGAAGGTTACTGCCGATTTAATTGGAGATGAACCTCTTCAATATTTTCTTAAATTTCAACAGGTTCTGGTAGTAGTTTCTGAAAAAAGAACTATTGGAGTTGAGTATTTAATTCAAAAATATCCGGATTTAGATTTGATTTTGTTGGATGATGCTTTCCAACATCTTCACATTGATTATGGTTTAAGAATTTTACTAACAGAATATCACAAATTGTTTACCAAAGATTTTCCATTTCCTGCCGGAAACTTGAGAGAAAATAGAAACAATGCCCGTTTAGCAGATCTAATTATCGTCACAAAAACCCCTTCAGATTATAAAATCATTGAGTTTGAAAAAATTAAAAAACAACTTTCAAAATATAAAAAGGGCGAACTGTTTTTTACGTCCATACAATATAAAAAAATGGAACCGCTAACACCATCTGCTCAACTTTTTGATCCCGTTGAAGCATCTGAAATCCTGCTAATCACAGGAATTGCGAATCCAAAACCATTATATCAACATCTTGAAAAAAAATACTCCATCATAACGAATATATCATTTCCGGATCACCATGATTTCACTGTTTCTGATCTTGAAATGATTGAAAAAAGGTTTACGGATGGTAAAAATGGGCATAAAATTATCATCACTACTGAAAAGGATTGGATGAGACTTAAAGAGATTAAAGAAAATTGTTTACTTTTGCACCCCGTTTTTTCAATCCCAATTGAGATCGGATTTATGGAAAAGGAAGATTCATTTATGAAAATTATAAAAGACTATGTTAGAAAAGATTAAAGAAAGTGCCCAATTTTTAATAGATCAATTACATATATTCCCCAAAATTGGTATTGTTTTAGGTTCGGGCTTAGGGGGGTTAGTGGATCACTTAGAAGTGATTAAAGAGATTCCGTATTCAGAAATTCCTAATTTTCCTGTTTCTACAGTAAAAGGGCATCGCGGAAGTTTGGTTTTCGGTAAAATGAACCAAACCGATGTTGTGGTCATGTCAGGAAGATTCCATTATTATGAAGGATATACCATGAAAGAAGTAACTTTTCCTTTTCATGTTCTGAAAGAGATTGGAATTGAAAAATTGATACTCTCTAATGCTGCAGGCGGAATGAATCCTACATTTAAAGTTGGGGATATCATGGTGATCAGAGACCATATCAATATGATGGGAAACAATCCGTTGTTAGGGCCTAATGATGATCGGTTAGGTGCCCGTTTTCAGGAAATGAGTGAAGCCTATTCTAAAAAATGGATCAAATTAGCACATCAAACAGCACATAACCTTAATATTCATTTACAAGAAGGAGTGTATGTGGGCGTTTCCGGTCCTTGCTTTGAGACACCGGCTGAATATAAAGCTTTTCATATATTAGGTGGTGATGCTGTAGGAATGTCAACAGTTCCTGAAACAATAGTAGCCAGATATCGTGGAATGGAAGTGTTTGCTTTATCCGTAATTACAGACTTAGGTGTGGTTGGGGTAGTTGAAAAAGTATCCCATGAAGAGGTTTTAAAAGCAGCTAATGAAGCTGGTCCTAAAATGGTTCGATTGGTTTATGAAATGTTACCTCAGTTATAAATTCTGAGTCTGAAGCCATCAAAGGCAGTTCTGTAGTACTTTAAAGGATATTCAGCTGGTCCAGCAACAACTGTACCATCCAATATATTGAATATTGAGCCACATTTGGTACATTTAAGTGTCAATCCATCATCATTCATCCAAATCCATGCATCTGCTTCTTGCCAATCGTAAGGACAAGCTCTGTCGTAACACATAAAAGTTTCTTGATTTAACCGATACACAATTAATCCGTTTACACCACCGGTTAAATATACATATCCGCCATAATTTAATAGATTTTGATATCGCGAATCATCTAAGAAAATGTAAAAGTCAACATTCCTGGTTGGGATCGTAGGATGGGTGTAATCATTACATCCTGTTAGCAATAAGAAAAGTCCAAAAAATAAGATCGTTTTTTTCATAATTAAATATATTATTTCAACGTTCTTAAATTTAAAATGTTATAAATTATCTTCTAAATTTTCTTTTTTTATCACCATAACCGTTGTCATCTCTTCTTCTGGAATCGTTTTTTCTTCGATCGTATCCATTATTCTGACTTTTACTTCGATCATTTCTTTTTCGGTCTCTCCAATCCTCACGTTCATCAGATCTATTTTTAGGTTTAGAACCTTCAATGACACCAATATCTCTATTTTGAAATACAAAACCTTTGAATTTAGTCATCACTTCATCCGCAAACTTAGGATCTACATCAAATTTGGAGCAAGAGTCGTAAATATCAATTTTTCCCACTTTAATATCACGGTTATTGGTTTTTTCGTTTATAAGTCTTAACAATTTATCAACTCCAACATTATCTCTTCTACCAATATTGATTTGAAGTGTGGTGTATCTGCTATCACCATCATTACTTTTTCCTTTTCCTTTTCTCCCTCTTTCACCTCTTTCACCTCTTTCAGACTCCTCAGGAATATTCAAATCAGGTACATTTTTGTAATAGTTTAATAATCTGCTTAATTCAAGGGTTACTAATCGTGCAATCAGATCATCTTTTTCAATATAGGAAAATTTCTTAGAAATAATTTTTACATAATCATCAACCTCATCCCAGTTTACTTCTGTGTTTTCGAGGTGATCCATAAAGTGGAATAACTGTTTTCTACAAACCATTTCACCAGTAGGAACAGGTACCGGGGTAAACTGTTTTCCCATCGATTTTTCGATTTGTTTAAGTTTTCCCTTTTCTCTTAAGTTAACAATCGCAATGGAAATACCGGTTTTATCAGCTCTACCTGTTCTTCCACTTCTATGAGTATAGATTTCATAATCATCCGGAAGATTATAATTGATCACATGGGTCAGATTATTCACATCCAAACCACGAGCGGCAACATCTGTAGCAACCAAAATTTGAAGATTTCTATTTCTGAAACGGGACATTACGTGGTCTCTTTGTGCCTGTGAAAGATCTCCATGTAAAGAATCCGCATTATATCCATCTTTAATCAACATATCCGCAACATCTTGAGTTTCAATTCTGGTTCTGCAAAAAATGATGGCATAAATATCGGGATAATAATCAGCAATCCTTTTTAATGCGAGGTATCGATCTTTTGCATGAACAGTATAAAAATAGTGTTTTACATTTTCAGCTGCAGAATTGCGCTCTCCAATAGTGATCCTTTCAGGATTATTCATATAACTGGCAGCAATTGATTCTACATCTTTAGGCATTGTTGCAGAAAAAAGAAGGGTGTTTTTGGTTCCGGGTGTGTGTTGTAATATGGAATCCAAATCCTCTTTAAAGCCCATATTTAACATCTCGTCAGCTTCATCTAATACAACATACCGAACATTGGTAATATCAACATATTTTCTCTTGATCATATCCAACATTCTTCCGGGAGTAGCGCATATAATTTTGGCTCCTTTCTGAAGCTCCTGTTTTTGACGCTCAATACTGGCTCCACCATAAATGGATACAACATTAAGGTTTGGAATAAATTTCGCAAAATGAGTACAATCTTTCGCAATTTGTAAACACAACTCACGAGTTGGAGATAATATTAATGCCTCTACATATTTTGCTTTCAAATCAATGTTTTGAATGATTGGAAGCCCATAAGCCGCAGTTTTACCGGTTCCGGTTTGGGCAAGTGCAACTAAATCACACTTTTTTTCTAATAAAACAGGAATTACTGCTTCCTGAACAGGAGTAGGGGTTACAAAGCCAAGTTCTTCAACTGCTTGTAAAAGAGTTGTATGTAGATGGATTTCTTGAAATGTCATAATAAATTGGAATTAAAAAAATAAATCTAAAAAATTCTTCTTGAAAAATTTAGATGTGCTCGAAATAAGCCCGCAAAGATACAAAAAAATTCTGACTTTCAGGAACTTAGAAATAATGATCATTTTTTTGAAGATTTTGATGAAAAAAATATATAATTTTGTACTCTAAATTTTACAATCATGAAAAAAATAATTTTTATACTTTTAGTGTTCCTGTTATCCGGATGTGCAGACTTTATCAAAATAGCAAGTAATTTGCCAGTTACAAATACTTCAACTTCAATTGATATTGCAGGAGGTCTCAAAGAAGCTCTTAAAAAAGGGATCTCTCTACAGGTTTCTAAATTAACTGCTACTGATGGCTTTTTAAATAATCCATTGGTTAAAATTCAACTTCCCGAAGAATTAAAAGTGGTAGAACAAGCATTAAGAAACATTGGCTTAGGATCTTTAGCAGATAAAGGGATTAAAATGCTCAATACCGCCGCATCTGATGCAGTGAAAGAAGCAACTCCCATTTTTGTTGATGCAGTTACCAATATCTCTTTTTCAGATGCTAAAACAATTTTAATGGGCTCTCAGGATGCTGCTACACAATATTTGAAGAGGACCACAACAAGTAGTTTATATGCCAAATTTTTTCCTGTTGTTAAAAACTCATTCTCTAAAGTGGGGGCTGATGCCGTTTGGAAAGAGATTATTACTAAATATAATAGTATTCCTTTAGTTACAAAATTAAATCCTGATCTTAACGATTACGTTACCAATAAAGCTTTGGACGGAGTGTATAAAATGATTGCAGTTGAAGAGAAAAACATCAGAACAAACATCAACGCCCGTACATCCTCCTTACTCCAAAAAGTGTTCGCTTTACAAGACAAAAAATAAGGGAACAGGGAATAGGTAACAGGTAACAGGTAACAGGTAACAAGTAACAGGTAACTGATAAATAGCACAACATTGTTTACACTTTTTTTCGTAGCATGACATAGTTTACACTTTTTAAAATTGAGTTGTATTCTTTGAGTGATTTGTTTCGTA
>JAGDMF010000023.1 GCA_017860455.1 Bacteroidota bacterium | reverse complement strand
TCAGATGGCCATTTCTTTTTCCAGAAAAGGAGATTTTGATATGAAAGTGATCCAATTAGGGGATCTGGATAAAGAGGAACTTAAAAAGAGTTTGTATCCTAAAATCAAAACATCGAAAAAGATAATAATCAATGATCAGCCTGTTGTTAAACGGTTTTTGCAAGATAAAAAACTAAGTTATTATGTTTGTGATCAAAAAGAACAAAAGAAAGTGAAAAGCAGAAACAAAGCTTTTGAAAACTATATGAAGTGGTTTATGCAAAAAATCAAATACCGACATTTTGATCTGTGTGCTTACCACCTGGCTATTGACGGATTACAGAACAAAAGGGGAAAACTGGGGTATAAAGAAAGTGTGATGTTTATCAACTAAGAGATCAGAAGGATAGTTTCAATTTTATTTATAAATTTAATTCTTTATTACAAAGAGTTGATTTAGTATTTGAGAAAGTTGGAAAATGAGTGGGAAAAATAATTTTGTATATAATTATAAAACTGATAATTACAAAACATGTAAAATTAAATCTAACTGTTTCAACACTTTCTCGGAATAAGAAATTGAGGGGAAATAACTAAATTTTTTAGTATTTTTGCAACTTATTTATTCAAAATGTCCGACCTCAACCCAAAATATAATTTTATTATTGATTATTTCTCCAAAAATCAACCCGATGCCGCTTCTGAACTAATCTACGATAATCCTTATCAATTGCTTGTCGCTGTCGTCCTTTCTGCTCAATGTACAGATAAAAGAGTGAATTTGATTACCCCACATATTTTTATTAAATTTCCTACAGTTTATGATTTGGCCAATGCGTCCGAAACTGAAATTTTTGATCTTATTAAATCATGCTCTTACCCTAACAATAAAGCTAAACATTTATTAGGATTGGCTAAAAAAATTGTATCCGATTTTAATGGAAATGTCCCTGAATCTTTGGATGATTTAATCACCCTTCCCGGCGTAGGACGGAAAACAGCTAATGTCATTCTTTCTGTGATCTATAACCAACCTGCTATGGCTGTTGATACTCACGTTTTTAGAGTATCAAACCGATTAGGTATCGTCAAAAATTCAAAAACACCTTTTGAAACTGAAAAACAATTGATGGCTCATTTCTCTCCCGAAATCATTCCAATAGCTCATCATTGGCTTATTTTACATGGTAGGTATGTTTGTATTGCCAGAAATCCTAAATGTGAAATTTGTAAATTATCCGCAATTTGTGATTATTATAATGATTATATTTTAAAAACTAAATAAATACTCCTATGGAAAATCAAGATTTTATTGTTGGTACCAGAATTGATCACCCAAAATATGGGGAAGGAATAATTAGTAAAAACGACACCGTTACTTTTAAAGTTATCTTTATAAGAGGTGGTGAAATTGAGTTTTCAAAATTAAATGCTGAATTCATTGTGATAGATCCTCAAGATGATCTTTCTGGGAAACCAAAAGTAAATCTTAAAGAGGTTGAAATCATGCTTAAAACTGTTTTAGATAAATTTAATGGATTACACTATAAGATCCCTTTGGGCAAAAAATGGGATGGTGGTACTATGATTTTACAACCTGGTAATCGTGATCTTAAACCTAAAGAGATCCCCATCGATGCCTTTTTCCATAAAATTGTGATGCTTAGAGACAGATTAAGAGTCTTGGAACAAAATATCAATAGTCACGATTTGCTATCAGATGAAGAAAAAATCAATATGCAACAGTATATTACCCGTTGTTACGGCTCTTTGACAACATTTAATATTTTCTTTGACGATAAAGAGGATTTTTTTGTAGGAAATAAAAGTTAAAAACCTGATTATAAAATCTACTATCATTCAATTTGTTATAATTTTAAATTTATATCATTTTGAAAGATAACAAATTAGAATCAATAGAAAATATTTTTCATTTTTATATTTTCGTATCAAAAAAAGTTGTATTTTTGCAGCCCTAAAATTAGAATAATAACCATATAATAATAAAGAGGAAATGTCAAGAGTTTGTCAATTAACCGGAAAAAAAGCTATTGTTGGAAATAATGTTTCTCACTCTAATATCAAAACTAAAAGAAAATTTAACCCAAATCTTCACCAAAAAAAGATTTTTGTTCCTGAACTAGGTGGTTGGGTGATGATGAAAGTTTCTGCTAAAGGAATTCGTAACATTACTAAAAAAGGTGCATGGAATTGTATATTAGAAGCTAATAATAAAGGTCTTCTATAATAAACTTTTAGATTACTAATATAGAATGCTGCACTTTATAAGTGTAGCATTTTTTTTTGTAAAACACAATAAAACCCAAAAAACTTCGTATTAAAGCTTTCATATTTGGTTCATGAAACATTATACAAAATATCTTTTGATTTTCATAGCGACTACTTTATCTTTGGCTACGCTTCAAGCTCAAAATAGAGGTAAAGTTTATGGTACTATAAAAAATCAAAATAATGAACCACTCGAAAATGTTCCCATTTTTATAAGACCTGAAGGAAATTCTACGTTTTCAAACGCAAATGGTACTTATGAAATAAATGTTCCTGCTAATCAAAAAGTAGAATTGATTTTTAAGGTTTTTGCTTTAGAAGATACTTCCATTTTCGTTCATGTCTCTCCTGATGAGCCTTTCAAATTGGATTTATATGTGGTTACTTCTAACGAAAAATTAAACCCGTTCGTGATTAATGCCAAACCTATCGATGGATATGTACGTATTAATCCTGATATACATTTTAATTTACCCTCTCCTATGGGTGGCGCAGAATCTATTATCAAAATGTTTGCTGGGGTTTCATCCCCTAATGAACTTACATCTCAATATAGTGTTAGAGGGGGAAACTATGATGAAAACCTTATTTATGTTAATGATATTCAGATATATAGACCATTTTTAATCAGAAGTGGCAATCAGGAAGGTTTGAGTTTTGTTAATTTAGACTTAACTCAAAGTGTTAAATTCTCAGCCGGGGGTTTTACATCTGAATATGGTGATAAAATGGCTTCCGTTATGGATGTGGAATATAAAACACCTAAAAGATTTGGAGGGAGCTTCTCCTTTGGCTTATTAGGAGGTTCTGCCCATTTGGAAGGAGTTGTGAAAGATAAATCCAAAAAAAAGGACGTTTTTTCTTATATTGTAGGATCCAGATTTAAATCAAATGCATATCTGTTAAGTGTTTTAGATACAAAAGGGGAATACAAACCCCGTTTCTTCGATACCCAAATGTTGCTGAATTGGAATGTGAACGATTCCTTATCTATCAGTTTTCTGGGAAATTTTTCTATAAATCAATATTTATATGTTCCTCAAAATAGGGAAACCTATTTTGGGACACTTGAAAATGTAAAGAAATTTGTTGTTTATTATGAAGGTCAAGAGGTAGATCAGTACCAAAATTATCTGGGTGGTCTGACGCTTACTTACAAAACACATAAAAATTCAATCTATAAAGCTATCGTTTCCTCTTATTTTGCTAAGGAAAAAGAAACCTATGATATTTTATCTCAATATTGGCTGAAAGATGTCGAAATTGATCTGGGAAGTAGTGGTAGTGCAGCCCAGGAAACAACAACCAGAGGTGTAGGTTCTTTTAGAGAACATGCCAGAAATAGTATTAATGCCATGATCTCTTCTGTTGATTTGAGAGCCAAATATTTTATTCAAAACCATATTTTGTATTTTGGGATAAAGGCTCAAAATGAGATTTTAATGGATAAAATTAAAGAATGGTCTTTTTACGACTCTTCCGGCTATATTGTTCCTTCTATTAATACAATACCTGGTGAGATTGTCCCTTTAGATGATCCTTCCAGAGTGATTTTTTTTGGGGAAGGGAACTATCTGAATTCAAAAAACACGCTTAAAACAAACCGTATCAGCGGTTTTGTTCAAGATATTTGGAGAATCAATATTGATAGTACAAAATGGTCCCTCAACTACGGTGTTCGTTTCAATTATTGGGATTTTAATAATGAACTAACATTTTCTCCTCGTGTTAATCTGATGTTGATTCCTAACTGGAAAAACAACTGGACTTTCTGGTTTAAAACCGGTATCTACTATCAATCCCCTTTCTATCGAGAATTACGAAGACCTGATGGAACACTAAACAAAAATATAAAATCTCAATTTTCTTATCAGGCACTTTTTTCTGCTGATTATGATTTCGTTGTGTGGAATCGACCTTTTGTTTTTACTACAGAAGCATATTTTAAATATTTAGATAATCTTATATCATACAAAATTGACAATGTCCGAATTATATACAGTGGTAAAAACGATTCTAAAGGATATGCTACCGGTTTGGATATGAGATTAAGTGGCGAGTTTATCAAAGGTTTAGAGTCCTGGATCGCTCTTTCTATTATGAAAACTGCCCAGGATTTCTATGGTGATTTCACAACAGACTCCCTTGGAAATCAAACAGAGATTGGATATGTTCCAAGACCTTCAGATCAAAGATTTGGTATCAATCTGTTTTTTCAGGATCATATTCCCGGATATACTAATTTAAGAGTCCATCTCAACTTCGTTTTTTCAAGTGGACTCCCATTTATTGCTCCTAATGCAACATCCATTGAAGAGTATTTCAGAACACCATGGTATAAAAGAGTTGACCTTGGGTTTTCATATATTTTCATACAAAACAACAGGGATAGAATACAAGATAAATGGAAATTCCTAAATAATATCAATAATGCAGCCATCTATCTGGAAGTATTTAATTTATTTGACATTTCTAATGTCTCTTCCTATTCATGGGTCCCTGATTTAACTGGTAATATATATGCAATTCCTAATTACCTAACTACCAGACTTATCAACTTAAAATTTGCAATAGAATTTTAAATTTGTCCCTTTTTTCATTGATTTTCAACCATTTTTTTAGTATCTTTGCGGCTTATAAAACAATAAAAATGAAAAATTTTTGGTTTTTAAGTATCCTGATTTGTAACGCCTTTTTTCTAAATGGCCAGGATACGATTACCCAAAAAGAGTTCAAAATATTTTATTATCCCAATGGCCGGAAATCGAGTGAAGGGTATCTGATTAACGGAAAACCTGATGGTTATTGGAAATCCTATAATGAATCCGGTGTTTTGGTTTCTGAAGGTAATCGCAAAAACTTTGAATTGGATAGCAATTGGATATTTTATGATGGATCAGGGAAAAAGATTTCTGAAACCTATTATTCAAACGGAATTAAAAATGGATGGCGTAAACTCTATTTTGAGGATGAATATATAGTTGAAAATTATAAGTTGGATACCCTTACAGGTTCTGTTATTACATATTTTAATAACGGCAAAATCAAAAAAACAGTTCCTATTGTGGATGGTAGAAAACACGGCATGGAAAAAGAGTTTGATCAAACCGGATTAGTAGTGGCTGTTGCTCAATATTATGGGGGCATTTTAACGCGTCGGGAACAAATCAACCGGACAGATAATTTCGGCTTTAAACAAGGTAATTGGAAACTGTTCTGGCCAAACGGTAATCTTCAGGAAGAGGGTACCTATTACAATAATAAGAAGCATGGTTTTTTTAAATATTATGATACACTCGGTAATTTCCTAAATGTTGAAAAATGGGATAAAGATAATTTGCTTCAGGATGCTCCTGAAACCAAATCTTTAGAAATGAGAACCGCTTACCATAAAAATGGAACTCCATCCATTACTGCAACTTATTACAAAGGCACTCCTGAAGGAATACGGCGCGAATTTGATACAGCCGGAAATGTGATCAAAGGGTACATTTTTAATAAAGGTTGGATGAAATATGAAGGTATTACAGACTTAAACGGGATGAGACAAGGCCTTTGGAAAGAATATTATGAAACTGGGGAATTAAGGTCTTTGGGGAAATATTCAAATTCAAAAATGGTTGGCGAATGGAAGTTTTTTTATCCAAATCAAGATATTGAAATCATTGGAAATTATAGAAACGGGAAAAAAGATGGCTTATGGCAGTGGTTTTACCCCAACAGACAATTGTTAATGGAAGAAAATTGGGAAGATGGAGTTCATGAAGGTTTATTTGTTGAATATGATGAATCAGGCAAAATTCTTACCAAAGGGAACTATTCTGAAGGTGCTGAAGAAGGGGAATGGATCTATGTGAACAGAGGGGTAGTTGAAAAAGGAAGTTACTATGATGGCATGAAAACAGGAGAATGGAAGATCTGGTTTGCCAATGGAAATCTAGCATTTGAAATGGAATATGAACAAGATCTTTTTAATGGAAAATATGTAGCTTATTGGGAAAACGGAAAAACGAAGTTATCCGGAAAATACGTTACAGGTATTCAGGTTGGTATTTGGATCAAATACGATATAGAAGGAAATCCTTATTTAACAACAACTTACAAAGATGGAAAAGAGATTCAATGGAATCAATATCAAATAAATGATTAATAATTATACTATAAATAAAGCATTCCCGTTTTATGGGTGAAGAATCGATTCAATGAAAAAAATTATTGCCTTATTAATATTCTCCTTTACATTATCATTTGTAAATGCTCAAAATGATACAATAGAAAATACCATTACAGATCAAACATTTCAGGATCAGCTTATTAAAGAGATGGATGATATGCTGGATTTATGGTATATTAAATGTCAGATTCATAAAGGAGTTAGCCCTGTTCTTGTTGATGATACTTCTTCTGTTGCATTTTCGGATTCCTTGGTATATCAAAGATTGAGAGCAATCAATACAGTAGTTCCTCTCGCATATAACAACTCGGTAAAAAAATGGATAGAACTGTATGTGTATAAAAGAAAAAAATCATCCTCCATTTTAATGGGATTATCTGAATTTTACTATCCATTTATGCAGGAGATTTTCGATAAATATGGTGTTCCTGAAGAATTAATCTATTTAACTATTATTGAATCAGGATTAAACCCCATTGCTGTATCAAGGGTTGGGGCTACTGGGATTTGGCAATTTATGCATGGAACCGGGAAAATCTATGGGTTGGAAGTGAACACATTTGTGGATGATCGGAGAGACCCGTTAAAAGCTACAGATGCAGCAGCAAGGCATCTAAGAGATTTGTATAACATATTCAATGATTGGGGATTAGCCATTTCTGCTTACAATTGCGGAACCGGAAATGTACGGAAAGCAATTGCACGTTCGGGTGGAAAAACAGACTTTTGGAGTGTCCGTGCCTACCTTCCCAGAGAAACGCAAAATTACTATCCTGCATACATAGCAGCTTTATATTTAGCAACTTATCATCAGCAACACGGGATTCCGGCTGCGAAAATTTCGATACCATTCTCAGTTGATACCATTATGGTTCACAATGAGCTTCATTTTGAACAGATCTCTGCCGTTTTAGATATTGATATTGATGAGATTAAAATTTTAAATCCGCAATACAAGAGAAATGTGATTCCTGCCTACTCTGAAGCGTATCCATTACGATTAAAAAACAAAGATATTATTCGGTTTTTAGATTTAAAAGATTCCATTTTTCATTACAAATATGAAGAATATTTTGCTCCTATCAAGGTATATCAGGGGATGTTTACGGGAGAAGCGGTTGCATCCACAGATTACAAAAAAATGTATCATATTGTTAAATCTAAGGAAACCTTAGCATCTATTTCAACGAAATATGGGTTATCGGTAACGGAGTTAAAGCAGATGAACAAATTAAAATCCAACTATGTAAAACCGAAGCAAAAATTATTTGTAGGGTATGAATATCTGAATAAAACGCCGAAAGACACTGTTGATTCCACAAAAACAGTATTGTTAACCGATTCATTATCAACCTCATCAATAACAACAAAACTGGCAGATACCACTCAAATAAAGCCGGAACCAAAGCCGTTAAAAGACAAGATTCATATTGTGAAATCGGGTGAAACGATCAGTTCCATTGCCCGCAAGTACAATAAAACCGCAAAGCAGTTAATGGATTACAATAAAATTAAAAATCCAAATACGATTTCGGTAGGACAAAAAATCAAAATTCCCCAATCTTAAAAAAAAATAATGTTTTTCAATAAAAGGGGAGATTGATATTGATTTTTTTTGTACTTTTGCACCCTCAAAAATTGGGTATAAAACAGGACAGCCGTAACAGCTAAAAAGTAAGAAATCCCATTTATGACGAAAAGGGTTCGGTAGCTCAATGGATAGAGCAATTGCCTTCTAAGCAATAGGTTACTGGTTCGATCCCAGTCCGAATCACAAAAAAATCAAGCACTTACATCAAAAAAGAGTAAGTGCTTTTTTTTTGCGAACTTTCTGTTAATCTTTTTTAGCTTTCAGGTTTCAGGTTTAAGCTTTCAGTTTTTTCATTTTTCATTTTTCATTTTTCATTTTTCATTTTTCATTTTTCTGCCGTCCGCCGTCATTTTTCATTTAATTAGCTTATTATCACATTATCACATTAGCTTATTAATCAGGGCGTGCCCCTTTGTCTGCGCTCAACCTCACTCCCACCCCAACGAATACGAAACCCGTCGCTTGCCAAAGTGTCGGCCTTCGCCTACAAGTACGCAGTTGCAAAGCGTGGGCTGCTGGTCGTTAAAGTAGCTCACAGGCTCGCTCTTTAACTCCTGGCATCCCATCGCTTTCCAACTTTGCGCGCTTTCCGGCTCCGTCCTCACGCGAAAAACCTGCGGTTTTAAAGAATAGGTATTGTTATTGTAGAAAACTTAAATATGTTAATAACTTATTCTTCTTTTCTACAACGAGCAGTTAGAATGTAGAGGATTATTGCTGTTAAAATGGGGTTAAAGATTAATTTTTAATAATGTCATTTTAACTTGTGTTTTTTTAAGGGGATATTATATGCTATCGCTACTGAAAAGTCGTAATGAAAAAGACGATACTGATTATCGTCCAAAATTATATCATGATAAAATAACAATAAATTTGACGAAATTTGAAAATTATTAATTTCAATTCCTAAACCTAAAAAGGAAAAAATTTTATTAAAATTGAATTGATAGTTTCTCTCAAGAAACTCACCATCAACAATTCTCAATGAATAACCAACCTTCATTTCCACAAAAGGAGTAAATCCATGTTTTGTAGTAAAAATGTTTGATCTGAAATGGAAAAATAATGGAATATTTAAAGCATTTTTTATTATTTCTCTGTGAATTGAGTACAAAAAATGAGGGCCTCCTCCAATTCCTACATAAAAATATGGATTCAATTGATATCCCAAATTAAATATTACTCCATTATTAAAATCACTCTCTACATAAATAAAAGATAATTCCGGTCTTAAATAAAAACCCTTTTCAAATTTTGGAGTATATTTATAGACTGATTTAATTTTCAATGAATTGGCTTTCTTTGCTGTGTATGCTCCGCTACTTTGTGAAATTCCGTTAAAGAAAAATAAACATACACAGATTGTTAAAAGTATAATTCTTTTCATAGTTCAATTAATTTGTAATCTTACTTTCTTGTTGATATGGAAAAATCAAATTGATATCTTCAGTTGTAGCTTTTCTGAAATTGATATAATGTGCCGGAAACCCGGTTATAGTAATTGTTATTGTTGAAAAGTCTTCACTTGTTTTTACATCAAAAATGGGAGCAACAATCACATCAGCATTGTATTTTTTAACTGCTTGAGCTATGGTATAATTCTTTAAATAGTCAATAGTTCCTGAATTTTCAATATTATTGATATCATTAGAAGTAAGTGTATTTGGGAAATTCTCTACATAAACAATTTTTGTAGTATCAATTCTCAAATCCACTGCTATAGGTGTCACATATCCACTCATAGAAGGTGCAATATATCTTGAAGTACTTTCATCATAACGATATACAATTCTTGATGTACTACATCCAGTTGTTAATAGAGTGACAACCAAAACAATTCCTAAAATGGGTAGCATTTTTTTCATATTTTATTTTGCCTGACTATAATCCCGTCAGGACTTGGGGTTAAATTAATATTGTTTTATCTTAATACATTTATAGATCCTATTATTGGTTTTATATCCTTGAAAACATTTGATTTGAAAGTTAGATTGATTACATAAGCGTACACTCCTTGTTGAACTAGCTCGTTTGGATTATACATAGAACTTCCATTCCAGCCTTCCTCGTAATTATATGATTTGAAAATTATTTGTCCCCATCTGTTGAAAATTATTAATTCATAACTGAATTCTCTTACATCATAATCGGCAATATAGGGCTTCCATATTGGATTAAATCCTCCTGGAGTGAAAGCATTGGGAATCCAAACCTTTGCTTTATCACAAGTATGTGGACAAAAAATATGAGTTTGAACACTACATATAGAATCTTCTACTGCGACCCAATAATGTCCACTGAATGTATTTACTTTTGTTTGATTATAAAATGGGAAAATCTCTTGAGTTAGCAATGAATCCATATACCAATGAATGGTTATATCTCCTGAACTATTTATAACCTCAATTGCAATTTGCCCATCATCACCACAATTTTCAGGTATTATAGAAACCACTTGCACTTCCGGTGGCAGTAAATTAACAATAGAAATATTTTGTTGATTATAACATCCCATTCCATCTGTCACAGTAACAGTATATTCCCCTTCACATAATCCTTCAATGAGAGAACTATTTGAAGGAGTATTACTCCAACTGTAGGAAATTGGCATATAATCATCCTGAACCATTAATTCTATCGATCCTATACATGAACTACAACGATCAGGGGTAATATTGGATTGAACAATAGGATCCGAGACAATTTCTATATCAATAGAATCTGTAAGTGTACAGAAATTATTAGATGATGTGCAATAATAAGTAGTATATACTAATGGATTGGTACAAATTGAAGACTGATAAACATTTCCTAAAATTGATCCGGATGGGATTGCTATCCAATGATAACTAAAAGGGAAACTACTTACAGCAGTAAGACATACAGTATCGTTGATACATTTCAATACATCGGGTGTCGCTTGAATAGTTGGGGTTTGAATCACAGTAATGGTATCGTAAACTGTATGTGAACAATGAGATGTATTGTTAAACCCCCAAACAGAGTATATTGACGAAGTGGTCGGAGAAACAGAAATTTGTTGAGCATTACTTCCTGTATTCCAAAAATAACTATCTCCAGCACCATGAACAGATAAAACGGTGTTATCTCCAATACAAATCGTATCTTTAGTTGTTTGAATAGTCATTACAAATGTTGGGGCAACTCCTATATGAATATCTTTTATCGCTTTACAATTGTACTGATTATATGTCAATACATGAAAAGTTGTATCATGAACTGGTGTAACTATAAAAGAAGAACTTGTTAAGCCAGTATTCCATAGATAATTAATTCCTCCACTGGCAAAAACAAACACACTTTCTCCGGAACAAATCGTAGTATCCGGTGTTGTAACTAATTGTGGTGAAGGTTTTACAGAAACTTTTACAAATGCAGAATCTTTACACCCATACTGATTTGAATAGATAATCTGATAATTTGTTGTATCCGTAGGATAAACGGCAAAACTATCATTGTCAATCATTGAAACAGAATTATTGGGTGTGAATTGATAGAAGTTGTTTCCTGATAATGTAATTAAAGATGTATCTCCTGGGCAAATAACACTATTTGAAAGGTTTGCATGATCCAAAGGATTAGGATAAATGGAAATTTGTATCGTATCTCGAGATTTACATCCATATTGAGAAAAAGCAGTAACAATATAGTTTGTACTTGCTACTTGATTAATAGTTAATGTATTGGCAAAAACCCCATTATTCCATTGATAATATGCCCCATTTCCAATGGCATTTAAAATGATCGTATCATTAGCACAGGTGGCAGTATCACTACTTTGAATGTTTACATTTGGTAAAGGTCTAACAGTCAATGGGAAAGTTTGTGTTGCAGTACAACCATGTTGACTTGTAGCAGTCACCATATATGTTGTATTGTTTAAAGGAGATACAATTCTGTGATTCGAATTATTATTATCATTCCAAAGGTATTGAGCATTATAATTGGAAACAATGTTTAGAGAAAGTGAATCATAAATACAAATAGCTGTATCTTGAGCATTAATGATAAAATCAGGAGTAGGATTACGTACAATTCTTATAGAGTCAGTATATTCACAACGTGTTGTATTGTTAAAGGCAGTTAAATAATAGGTTGTTGTATTAGTTGGAAATACTGAAATGATGGAATCGGTACTACCTGTACTCCAAAAATAGGAATCGCCGGCTTCAAAAGCGGTTAAAATAATAGTATTGTTTTCCAAGCAAAAAGAATCTCTTGAGCTCAAAATACTTAAATCAAATTTGGGTATAATATCAATGTGAACGCTATCTGTTATTGAACAATTATATTGATTTGTGGCTGTGGCATAATAGGTTGCAGGCTCAGTAGGATTAACTGTAAAAAAATTATTTATTGATCCATCTCCCCATTGATAAGATGTTCCTCCACTCACTTCTAAAGTAATAGGATGACCTTCACACACAATTGTATCAGGAGTTAAAATAATATTGGGTAATGGATTTACAAATAATGAAACTTCTAATGAATCGGAACACCCATGAATATTCGTATAAATTATTTTATAGCTTTGATTTTCAGTCAAAGTAACGGTTGCAGAACTATCTGTAAAATCTGATAAATAGGTTTCAGGAATCCATTGATAGCTATTATGACCAGAAAGAACAATTTTTGTTGGGGTATTATAACAAACATACGGAGACGTTTTTACAGAATCAGAAGGAGGAATAGAGGCTAATGAAACCCAAACAGAATCACGAGCGACACATCTATTTGAGTCTTCACCAACAACAATATAATAAGTTGATTGCGTTACATTAGTAGTAACAACACTATCTATACCAACTGTTCCCAATGGAGATGTCCAAACATATCTTACAGCACCTGTAGCGGAAAGTTCAACTTCACTATTGAAACATACTGAATCTGTTGATACAGATGCTGTTACAATTGGCAAATCGTGAACTACAATAGTATGAGAAGTTGTACTGGTGCATGTCGCACCATAGATAGAATAACTACCAACTACTGTATATGTTGTAGTTGTGTCCGGTGAGACAAAGGCAACGTTGAATTCACTCCTAAATGAGGTATCTATTGGGAATGAGGACCATTCAAAGTTCATATCCTGAACATTTCCAAAAGCAGTAATACCCAAATATTCATTCATATTTCTACATAAATAACCAGGTTCTGCAACATCTAAATCAATTTCAGGGGTTCCTAAAACTTGAATATCAACTGATGTTGTATCTTTACAACCTTTACTATCCGTACCAATAATTCCATAAGTCGTTACGGGTGTAACGATAGGTAAAACTCTTATCGTAGAATTTGTAACAACTATATTTTGAATAGTATCATAAAACCATTGGTAAAGAATTGCTCCACTTGCAGTTAGAGTAATTGAATCTCCTAAACAAACACCATTTGCAACAAATCCTGTTACATTTGGAGATGGATTTACTTTGATGTTAATTGATGCAGTTGAAGTACAATTTGTATTTGAATTAGTTGCAGTTACAAAATATTGAGTATTGTTCAATGGATAAACGCTAATAGTATCCCCACTCCAAGTATCAGAAGTTAAATTATTATTCCAACTATATAAATTATTATGTTCCAAGCTATTGGCAATTAAATTTGTGGAAAAACCCTCACATATTTCGGGTAAATTGGTTGAAACTGTTACAGTTGGATTTGGATTGACAATAACTAATATACTGTTTGTATCTTTACAATTAGCTCCATTATAACCGGTTACAATATAACGGGTTGTAGTTGTTGGCGAAACAACTAAAGAAGAACTATTTCCAATTATAGTATTCGGTGTAGAAGCTTTTGCCCATTGATAAACTGAACCCCCTATTGCAGTCAATATTGCACTTTGCCCATTACAAATGGTATTATTTAAAGCATTAGATTCAACACTGATATCCGGAGGAGCGAGAACCTGAAATGGAATTGTTAAAGAAGAGGCACACCCAACACCATTCTGACCAATCACAGTAAAAGTATAAGAAGCTGAGTCCGTATTATTGAAAGGTGTGACGATAACTGTATTACCAGATGTTGTATTTAAAACAGGGTTGGGCTGCCATGTGTAACTTGCAGCTCCTGAAATAGTTATAAGACCCGTTTCATTGGCACAAATCGGCGATTCATTTGTATGAACGGTCATGCTTGGATTCCCATTAACTTGGATATTTATGGTATCAAATTGTGAACATCTGACGCCTCTCTCCACATTATAACATTCTACTATATATCTAGTATTATTGGTTAAATTATTTACATTTAACGGATTGATAGTTGATCCATTATTCCATAAATAATTGACAGGAGAAATGGAACTTGAAACCCCAATAGATAGTGGTTGTAATGCACAAATCATGGTGTCATTCATATTGATTGATGCAGTTGGTGAAGTTATCATATTTATAGGTAGTGAAGTGTTGTTTTTACACCCATGAACATCTGTTCCTGTTACAGAAATTATTGAACCTGTGGGAATAATTTGAATCGGATTTTGGGTCATTCCATTACTCCAATGATACTGTGATGCTCCTGCTGCAGTAAATTGATACTTCACGTTATTACAGAAATAATTGGTATCTTGTTGATGAGTAATTGTGATTTGTGGGAGAGGGTTTACTTGAACAGTTTTATTCAAATTTAATGTACATCCAAAGTCATTTGTAATATTTACTGCAAAATTCAAAGATGAAGGTTGTGAACTTGTAGGAACAAACCAAACTGATGAAGATTGGTTGTTCGGAGATGGATTTCCTGACCAAAAATAAGTAGAATTCATACCTGTGGTTTGAAAATGGATAGTATCATAAATACATATTGAATTTGGTGATATGATTGTATCTCTAGGAATTGGTAAAATAGTAATTGGAATAAATGCATTTTTTGTACATCCATTATAATCTTCTATCATAACTCTAATAGTGTCAATGTAAGTATTAGAACTATTTTGAGAAGGATGATACGTAAAATTGGGAGAATTTATATCTCCTTGGGGAGTATTCCAGTGATAATAATGAATAGTTGAAGTAGGACTAGGAAGAGCCGTTACTGTGGTACTTTCGTTATAGCAAATGGTATTAGCAGATACCGCTATAGAAAAATCTGCAGGCGGTAAATTTACTGAAACATAAATTGAATCTTTGTTAGTACATCCGAAACTACTAAATGCTGTAACTGAATATTGTTGTGTTGAGGTTGGTGATAGGTTTAATGTGTTTCCATGAGTTGAATTATTCCAAAGATAATCGATTGCATTTCCTATGGCAAAAAGAGTAACTGCTGATTGACTACAAGTAACAGTATCACTTGCTTGAATTTGTAATTCCGGTAAGGGATGAACGGTTATGGTATCATAAATTGTATAACTACAACTTGTATTTACATTTAGAGCTCTTAATGAGAATATGGTTGTTGTATCTAAGATCTGAGAAATAAAATCATTCGTGTTTCCTGTATTCCACTGATAAAAATCACCTCCTGAAGCATCTAATCGAATCGTGTCATTTTCGCAAATATCGTTTGCAGAAGCTGTAATTTGTAAATTGAAGTATGGAATTACACTTACTTTAATCGATTCAGAAGAGAAACAATTAATATAATCATAAACAGTTACATTATATGTAGTTGTATCTGAAGGAGAAACAAAAATTGTATCCGAGTCAGCACTACCTGGTATATTCCAAGAGAAATGTGTTCCTCCACTTGCAAATAAAGAGATCGTGTCTCCACGACATATTGTGGTATCCTGAGTTACTTGTGGTGTCGGAAATGCATATACGTTTATAGAAAAAAAAGTGGTGTCTGAACATCCATTTATTGTATTATAGGCAACATAATAATTCGTTGTTATAGTCGGAGTTGAAATTACATTACTTCCAATATTTGAGCTTAATTCTGATGAGGGATACCAATGATATTGATAGGCTGTCCCTGAAGTTTGAATCGGAATGGAAGTCCCTAAACAAATAGTATCATTATTAATCAGTTCATGCATCGGACTTGTATCTATAGTAATAAAAACGGAATCCTTTTTAGAACAACCATTTGTATCAGTTCCTATTACATAATATCTTGTTGGAATTTGAGGAAAAACATCTATGGTTTGAGTCTGGGATTGATTGTTCCATTCCCAATCAACAATATTGGATCCGTTTGCGGTTAAAGTGCTTTGTTTTCCTGAACATACATGAGTTGGGTTTGCACTTATAGATATATTTGGTAATGGATTTACATAAACGGTAGTTGAAAGAACCGTATCACAACCTTTATTAGTTGTGACTCTTACAAAATAAGTAGTTGTTTGTAATGGTGACACAACAAGAGTATCTTTCAAACTTAAAGTTGTGCCAATCTGGTTCTCTTTCCACCATCGAAAAGTATAGGCACTATCCGGAGGGGTTTCAATTCTTATAATTGTTGTATCATGATAACAAATTGGTCCGGGGTTGATTAGTTGAAAAATTTTAGGTAAAGGATTAACATGAACGTGATAATAAGCTGATCCTCTGCATCCATTTGTATCCGTACCGGTCAATAAATAATCTGTATCAAATATCGGTGACACCCAAATCGAATCACGAGTTCCTGATAATAAAGGTATAGATTCAATCCTAATCAAATGTAAGGTATCCAATAGAATGATCGTATCTATAACCATAGGTGGAGGCACCAATGTTGTATCGTAATGAATTGAGACAACAATGACACTATCATATCTTATAGTATCAATTCTTGACCAATTGTATAAATGTAATCCTTTAGCTTTTAAAACAATAGAATCATGTAAACAAATTTCTTTATTAGGATTAAAGAGTACATTGGGGAGTGGATTAACATCAACATGGAAAATGGCTGTAGAAGTACAGTTATTGGCATCTGTTCCAATAACTAAATATTGGGTATCAAATTGAGGACTTGTCACGATGACTCTCGAAGTATCGTACATTAAAAAACCATTTGTCCATAAATAAGTAACACCTCCTGTTCCCGATAAAGCAATATAGTCACCGGAACATATTACACAATGATTTGAATCTGTAGTTCCATTTAGATTGATATCAATATTGGGTAAATTATGTTCATAAATGTTTATTGTATCATTAGCGACACAACCCCCTGATGAGGTTGCTGTTAGAATAATCTGAACGTTTTGTGTAATAGAATCCGTAAAAAAAGAATATAGTTCATGGTCTTCAGCATAAGTTAAGGTATCTTCAAAACCAATATTTGTAATCCAAGCTAATGTACTATTGACATTCACACTATCCGATAAAGAAAAAAAGATTTCAGTATCATGGTTAAAACAAACATGGTAAGATGCACTTTGAAGATCTACTTCATAAGTATAGTGAAATAAATCACTGTATACTGTATCTCCAAGATTTTCATTTGAACAATTGGAATGTACCGTGATGATATAGTAATAATCTGTATTACAAGTTAAACCAAAAATAGTATCACTCGTATTTAGGGTACTATCACTTGTAATAAATGTTCCATCACTATTAAAAAGAGCCCAATTATATTGAACGTAACTACCATAAGCTGCATCCCAATTTATAACAGCTGTTGTATCATTTACCATATCTCCCACTAAATTAGATGGAAGTCCAGGATTAACACAACAAGTAACTTGAAATTCAAACCCTAAAGCAACACAAGAAGAGTCTGTTTTAATATGTAAAGACATCGGTTCTCCGGCAGTTCCTGATAAAAAAAATCCATTATCCTCTTCAACAACATCGTTTCCGGTAAAGAATCTTCTAAAAACGGCAGAAGGAGTATTAAAGACCCCATCATACACAAATAAAGTATCTCCATTAGTTAATGTACAATTACCCCACATTTTTAAACGAGCTGAAGGATCTTCTGGATAAATAACCATATATCCATTCTCATTATGAGAGTGACCGGAAGAACTCCCTTGGACTGATTCATCTAATCCAGAATCATAAATAGTTATCGGATCTATACATGGAATGTGGAGTGTAGAGGAGTATCTTCCCCATACTAATTTTTTATCAACTTCATTGTTATCTATTTTATAAAACCTTAATTTAAGTTGTTGGCTATTAACACCACATTCATTGCCAACCGGAGGTATATTTATTTCTCCTCGAGTGACCATAATTCCTACAGTCCCTGTATAATTCGCTCTCCAATGTAAAAGTTTCGTATATCCTGTACCTTGCTCAACAGGTGAAACCATTGCATACGTTGTAAAATCATCATAAAACAAAGTGATTTTAGTACGAACCTGGTTATTAATAAAACTTCTATTTACATCAGTATTCCATCCATAAACGCAACCTGCTTCAACATGAAACTTATAGATTACACCACTATTTATAAATATAGTATCACCTTGATATGTGACAGGTATATTATTTTGCATGATTATATCGCCATCCTCATCATATAGATAAGTACCATATAATAGAGTATCAAACTCATTTATAGTTGAATCGATCAAGTTAATATTTGCAGGACAGGGGTAAGGGGGACAACTTCCGGAGGTTTGAGCCATCAAAAATTCAACATTTGTAAATAATATTACAAATAGCAATAAAAATAAACAGTATTTTTGTTTCATATATTGAAATTAAATTTTACAATCATTTTTTATCGTTCACTGTGACAACGTATTAAATCCAATCTGTGAGCCTGGAACAGTAAAAAAATTACTTTACAAATTTACATATTTTTTTAATAATAAACGACCTATTCATAATTGTTTACAATTAACCTTAATATCATTGCGAGGTTGTAATAAATGGATCATAATTGTTTACAACTATAAAACAATCACTTTTCCTTTGATCATTTGGGCTCCTTTCCCATTAATTCTGCATTTGATCAAATAGGTATAAGTTTCGTTTTTTAAAACCATTTCATTATGATACTTACCATCCCACTTAAAATATGGATTGCTTGATTTATAGATCTCTTGACCCCAACGATTATAAATAACAATGTTAAATTCAACCATTTGGTCTGCATTAAAAGTAGTTAGAGAAAAATAATCATTTAATCCATCTCCGTTCGGGGTAAAAGAATTGGGTAAATATAATGCTAATTGATTATTCCATAACCCCTAAAATTTCAATTGAAGCCCAACCCCATTTCCGGTAAATCCAAGTTTTAATGTGGGTTTATATCGGATTTCATTGTTATACGTATTCAAAACCCAAGTCATCCTTTTATTTCCAACTGAGTTGATGATCATGCCTGTAACCCATAATGTAAAACCTGCGGCTCCTGGAATGGCAAAATAAGATGCATCTTCTTCTAAGTCATCTAAAAAAGCTAATCCAAGTGTTCCACTTACAACCATCAACACTAATCCCGGGTATAATATTCTTTTTCCAATTATGCATTGTTTATTTGCCTCAATCCAAGTATCATTATATATATTTTCATTTTTATAATACAAAAAATCTATCGCATCTTTTTCAGACAAATAATCTCCATATATACTTAACTTAGAAGGGGAGTCTTTATCGTATTTGAGTTCGCCTGTTGAAGGAGTATCACTCAAAGGTTGATCTTGTTGATTTTGTGTATCTTGTTGATTTGTGGCTGGATTCGAAAATTTCTCAGTTGTACCGTTCTGATAAGTAATCGAAAGAATTGAATTTTTTGGAAGAGAATAAAGTGGGCCTTCTAAATTGTCCCATTTTTTGTATTTTACTTCATTTAAATTGATCTCCATAATTTTAGCTTTCTCAACAGAACCGTCGGTAAATACAATAATGTCTTGTGCCATGGTAGTAAAACTGCATAGTAACAAGCTAACCCATAAAAATAAATTCGTTTTTTTCATTTTTGAAATTTGTTATGTTGTTTTTTTGTTTTTTATTATTCATGTTTTAAAATCAAAAATCACAAACTGCCCGAACAGTTAAATCTACAGATTTTAATCCATTGTATCGTAACCCGTTATACTTTACAAACCATGCTTTTGATGAACCGAATTCAGTACTACTCCACCAACAAGCACTTGTCGTATTTAGGGTTCTAACACTCACTCCCGATTCAGATAATGTTGACAAACTACTATTCACTGTAGTAATGTTATTGACTAATTCGTATAGCTGTCCGCACGCAGGCATATACCAGCCATTACTAAAATTTACACAGTAAGCTGCCGGAAACTTTGAGGATGTTCCTGCATTTCTTATTTTTTGGGTATTCCCATAACCATCCATATCAGTCGAAGCATCATCTGCTGAACTATAATCACTTAAAGTGCCCACATTTACATTATTTGTACTCCAAGCATAATCTCCTAAGTCTTTTAAACCAACTGCCCACCCATGAATTCCTGTACCATCAATATAAAAAACAACACCTTGTGCAGTTTTACCACTTTCCGGCCATTGATTTACAGAAACTACACTGCCATCCGTACATAAAATGGAGCCAACAACATAGTTGTTTTCTTCCGGATTGTTATTATCGTTATTAAAATGATCTTCCGGATTGCATGAAGAAAATAATAATCCTACCAGAAGGAATGCTACAATTTTTAAATTTTTAGTTATCATAATCATTTATTAAATATGAATATTAAAACTTAATTTTTACCCCTACATTAAAACCAAAACTACTGAAAGGAAATTTATATTGCAACATAGTTGTCGGTTTATAATCAGACTCATTATCATCCGAAGAATAGTCGAATTCATTAACAAAATTGATCTCTTTTTCGCTAGTTGTTAGTTCATTCAATTCATTTTTACCATTTTCAGTATATTCGATTATCGTACCTTTTTTAGGGGAATAGGACATGGAAATTAAATGTACTTCCCCAAATAATGCAATATTTTTTCCAATATTATAGTTAAGCCCTAATGCTGCACTACAGCCAAAAGAAATTCCACCATTCATTTTAAATTTTATAGAAGTTTGATCATTTTGGTTATCATATTCATCTTCATATAGTTCTGTACGTTCATACAAAATAGATCCTATTCCTATAATTAAACCAACTTTTGCGTAAGGATTGATTGTTTTATTCCCTGCATTAAATAGTAAGGATGGATTCATTCTAAACATTTTTGAAGAAATCGCATTTTCGTAACAATGGGAGTAATCATAGGATACAGGATTCCAATTATCATCATAATAAATTTGTTTTGAATAATATTCATAATTACTTAATGTTTTACCTCCCATTAAATAGGAAAATCCCATTTCAATTCCAAAATTTTCATTAAACATATAACCTCCTGATAAAGAAAAATTAAAACCTTTCCCTATTGAAGTATTAATTTGTTCATCTGTACCATAAGAACTTTGATCCTCACCATCATAATGTCTATTAGAATTATAAAAGTAAAATTCTAAGTCTTCATTATACAAATTTTGGGAACTCATTTTAAGAGCATACCCGGTGTTAAAACTTACAAACCACTTTTTTTGTGCAAACAATTGAGTTCCACAAATTAAAATTAAACAAATAACGATTACATTTTTTTTCATAATTTTATTTTTTAAGTTAAATTTATTTTTAAATTATAATTTCTAAAATACTACATCTTCATTACTTTACGAATTATATTACTCTTATCAGTGGTTATTTTTAGAAAATAGATACCTTGAGCATAAGGGTTTAAGTCAACCACATAAGTTGAATTTTGTGATATATCTGAAAATAATAATTGTCCTCCTATCGTAAATAATTCAATTTTTTCAACATTCCATTTTCCACAATCTAATGTAAAATAATCATAAGTTGGATTGGGGTATATTAATATTCCATCCAAAATGGATTCATTAATCTCATCTATAATATCATAAACGGAAGTAACAACTTCACTTGGCAAAAAACCTGATTTATATGCAATGGCTTTGAGAGTTGTATTTCCTAAATTTAATAAAATCGGACTATTATATTCCATATCACCATTAGATGGAATTGTTCCATCTGAAGTATAGTAAATTTCCACATCATTTGAATCACAAAGCACTGCTACATTCATCGGAATCCCAATGGGATAAACACCTCCGGCAGGAACAAAATATGGATTTGGTAATTGAGGAGGTGTAACTACAGCTTGCACGTGAACAAACCGAATCGTATCACCACTTTGAACTTTAATAATTCCATTGGTTGATTGATTGCCGATAAACACTACTGTAATCACTTCCGACATAGATGAAGAAGTCAATGTGGTTGGAGATGCTATGAAATTATTGTTATAACTTGTAATGGTAACGGGATCAGTTAAATTTTGACCGGTTATAGTAAAAGAATTAACGATTACTTGATCTGTAAAATGTAAAGTATCAGGATTTACAATGAGTGAACTTTGAGGAATGATTGTTGCTGATAATGATATGTATTTTGTCAAGTTTCCACTCGAAATGGTAATAGTACCTGAAGTAGCCACATTACCGATAAAAGTTACGGAAACGGTTGTATAAGGATTTGCTCCATAAATAGTAGTTGGAGTAATCACAAAATTACTATTGGGACAACTAATTGTCGTTGGATTCGATAAATCTTGACCACTAACGATAAAATTATGAGTATTATTCAGGTTTGTAAAATTGAGATTTGTCGGAGAAACCGTTAATGAAGGATTACTTACGCAATTATTACAAGTAACATGCACTCCAATACCCGGACGCTTTAGTTCTCCATTCCAAACTGAATTAGAAACGTATTTACCATACAAAAAGAATTGTGGATCTGAGATAGAATATTCCATAGCATTAAGTGATACATTCGGATCGGTTAGGAGCTGAGTTGACCCGGGTGTATTAAATTCACTACGTGGATCTTCATTATAATAACCTAAAAATTTATTCACATTAACTCCGATTACGGATGATACGGTATGTGAATTTCCGGGTTTAAATGCCATGCTAACGATTACTTTTTTTTCACTGATATTGGAAAAACCGGTAATAGGAATATATCTATTAAAATAAAAGTTTCCTGTTGTATCCTGAATTCTTAATGGAATTTTTTTGATTTGATATTTTGGAAATGTATCTCCAACTATACAGCTTTGTTGGATGTTATATGGAACATCGGGTTGCCTGAACCAGGGATTCCCTGACAAATTAATTTGAGTATAATTTATAGAATCAATAGCAGCAATACTAATAATGAGAGTATCAACAACGGATGATGCAACATTGGTTCCTCGAGAATATGCGTAAGTACAAGATACAGAATCTATCGTGTAAGTGTTTACACTATTCAGATCAGGTATATGAATCTCATTTCCATTATCATCTATATACCCATCATAAAAAGTATTCCATGTATTACTTTCAAAATCAAATGTTTGAGCAAAAGAAAAAAACTGAGGTCGTCCTTGTCCATCTGTATAAAGTATGGTTGCAAGGGTATCAGACAACATGGTAACACCACCATAGTATAAACTTTGACCAATATAAATCGGTAAAGCATCTGCGTAAGAAAACCAAAAACTTCCGGATGTTGAATTTGGGGCATAGCTTCTCTGTATTGGTGGCAACATTAAAGGTGAGTCGGCAGTGATTCTGGTCATTTTTCTGTCACTTGTTCCCTGAAAGGTTTGCGTAAAATTCATAAAATGAACCAAAGTAAGGATCATTAAAAAGTAAAGTTTTTTCATCGTTATAATTTTAAATTATTATTTCATTTGATTTTCAAATTACATTTTTTGCACTGGTAGTTACATTTTTAACAATTGACAAATACCAACAAAAAACGATTGTAAAAATGCCAATTACTTAAGGAAATAAAAAATTAATATTTGCATTAATATATTTTTGTGATAAATTGTATAATATTGTGATATTTAATCACGAATAGCAAATATTTTTATTGAAACTAAGCCTGAATTTTTGGCTGATACTAAAAATTATTCTGTTTCATTTTTGGAAAAATAATGTAACACTGTATTTTTATGTTCATGAATATTTTCACAATAAACAGCTCTGGCCTCTCTCTCAATTTCAAACATTTTTTCAATTTCCTCTTCATCCTTTTCAAAAGATAAAGTATTATTGATAGAGAGTGAACGAGCTACTTTTTCAACATCGTGGTCAGTACCTATATAGGTGAATGTCCAGTTTTCCATTTGTAATTTTTCCACCATTTTTTTTATATCAGTACCCGAAAATTCTTTTGATGCATTTTCTTCCCCATCTGTTAAAATAGTAACCAGCACATTATAATCACTTTTACCTTCCAAAAAATGTTTCAATTTATGGATTCCTGATCCAATGGCATCATACAAAGGTGTTAAAGCATCTGGCTTATACTTTTTATTATCAATTTTTTTTAGTTTAGAGGCTTTGTCTACAAAATGAAGCCATTTTTGCCCCATGCTATTAAAGGTTAAAAAAGAGATAAAATGTTCTTGTTCAGGGAATTGTTTTTCAACTCCGTGAATAGTTTGCACTAATTCATTAAATCCTTGAATAATAGTGTTTTTAATGGATTCCATTGATCCACTTTCGTCTAAAATAATAAGGTTATACACCTGATGTTTCTTTTCCATAATGGTTTGATTTAAATTTTGAAAAATTTTAGGTTATCTTTAGATTTAGAGTATTAGAAGATTATAAATTAGTCATGAAATTTTGTTTATTTTGCATTTTTTTAAATTATTTAAAGTGAATTGTATTTTTTTAAATTATATTTTCAAAAATCATGAATTTCTCGTACTAAAAATTCAATATTTTTTAATTCATTTTTTCTAGATCCATTACTTTTAACATACCACGCTCTGGAAGCATTCGATTCTGAGCTACTCCACCAACATACTCCGGCACTATTTAATTGTTGTGTAAATGCTCCTGTTTCGTGTATTGTAGTCAAAGAACTATTTCATCTTTTTCACTCTCTTGCCAACGATTTAAGGATAGAACTGTTCCATCAGAACATAAAATTGATCCAACAACACAATCATATAAATTTTGATTGCAAACATCTCTTTCATCAGGTGTACAAGCTGAAAAAATAGAGATCAAACACAAAACACCGATAGTCATCTGACATAATTTCATACGTAACATATTCATTTTCAAAACAATAGTTTTAAACAGTTTATAAATGATTTTCAATAATTCTATGCAAACAAACACTACAATACCAAATATAATGTTGGTTTATATCATTAGAGTAATCGCGTGATGAAAATTAGTCACCTGGCTAAAAATAAATTTTTTGTAAGAATCTTTCTAAATTGGTTTTTTTGAAAGGTTTAATAATTCTATGATCTTTGCTTACAATACCAACCATTCCATCCTTTTCAGCGATATAATATCCTCGATAAGATCGTTTGTCATATTGTAAAAACGTGTACTCTGGTGGAATTTTGAAAGTGTGGGACAAATCGATTAATCCCCAATGAATATTGTCAGATGTTACGATCATCAGATTATGGGAATCAATAATAATCTCTTTGTACAGAACAGGAATAATTACTTGAAACTGTTTATCAACAATACCAAAACAACCATCTTTAAAAACTTTGTAGTACTCATTAGGGATAAAAACACTTTTAAATGTTTTGAATGGAAACTCTTTCAATTGACCATTTTCATCCAAAGGATTCTGATTCAATTCAAACCAATTCCTCAAATTCAGATGGATATCACTTTCATATAGAGCCAATGGTACAACAAACCGGCCTTCTAAATTGATATAACCCATAATGTAGGTTCCTGTGTGAAACCTGTATCCGTAGGTAAAAGATTCATGTTTTTTAATACAAGTAGTTACTCTAATCAGATCATATTTAATTCTCTTAGCATCAACACGAATCAATCCTCTATCTATAATTTCATTTCTTTTATCTAAAAGATTGAAGTAATCCATTTCATCAAATTCTGAATTATGTTCAGGATCCACTTCTCGTTCTCTAAAAGCTTTATAACTTTCGTTTTCAATATCTGATTCTTTTACAGGCAGAATAAGAGGAGAGCTCATTCCAATTCTGGGAAACAAAGCATCCAGAGAACCATTCAAAACAGGAATACTCGGTTCATTATAAACCCTGTCACATTGTTCCATTTCAAACATTTCTTTAATTACTTTTTCATCTTTCTTTAAAGCCAGAGTATTATCAATGGAAAGTTTAGATGCAATTTTGTCCACATCATGATCAATAGCTATAAGTGTTTTAATTTGTGGATACCTGACCCCATGGCATCAAACATAGGAGTATATGTAACTTTTATCATTCAATTCATTAAAACCTCTAATAATTGTCTCTTTAATAGAGATCATTGAACCACTTTCGTCTAAAATAATAAGGTTATGCATCTGATGTTTCTTTTCCATAATGGTTTGATTTTAATTTTGAAAAATTTTAGCTTATCTTTAGATATAGAGTATTAGAAGGGTATAAATTAGTCATGAATTGAAAAAAAATTAATTCGAAGATCATTTTATAAAAAATCTCTTAAATAATTTCAAAATTACCAATAAAAGCTGCTGCATTTATCATATCTTGAGGAGTTAAATCTTTCTCATGTTCATCAGGCATTGGAAATACGACTTCCAATTTCCATGCATTATTTCCTCTTCGAAGTGTGACAATGAAAATTTTATGTGTAACCCCATTAACATGACCTACAGCAACATAAGAACACATTTCATCAAGGTTATGATTTTTCATAAATTCAAAATCAACAGAATCAATTTTTTGAAAATTTTCAAAATCTAGTTTTATTTTATTTGGCAAATGGAGCAAAGGATATCCGAAAATAGCAAGAGGTGCTTCAACCCAGTTACTTAAATCGGATGATGATACATTGTCGGCGAAAAAATATTCGATACTAAACCATTGTGAATGACCCTGGCCCATAAATCTATATTTCCTGTTATTTTTACTAACATCCTCTTTCGCTACCAATTTCCATTCCGGAGGTAAAGAAACCTGAAATTTTGATTCTTTAATCGGGGTTGGTTGTAACCCTACTTTAAAAATCGGAATACAATGTAAGAACATCAATTTAGCATCATGATTACCAATCCTCTGATTTGAAGTATTGAAATTCATTGTTTTCGTTGAATTTGGTTTTTCTTGTTCAAAACTGTTTTCAATTCTTGTTCTAAATAATTTTTTTAAAAAACTCATATTGATTAATTTTAGTTAATTGTCACTTTTGATTGTTTCATTGAACGAATATTTAATTCTTTCTAAAGACACAGGTAAAAATCCGTTTTTAATAATTTGACTCCTTTTAGTACAAAAAGAGGAAAGTTTTGATATTCATATTTCAATAAAATCGTTTTCATTAGTAGAATAATAATTTTTAATATTTTGATTTGAGGCCAGTTTTTATTAGGTTTGAGGGAGTTTATTTTATTGAAGTTTTAAAAACCATTTAATTTTTATATATCTATTAATATTTTGAATTGTCTTGTACTATTCTTTAATAATAAAATTTTACTGATTTAAATTAAGAGCCAAACGAAAGCCATGAGTACTTCGAGATAAACCCGGGTCTCCTGCGCATCGATTTGAGTTACGACAATCTCTTGGGTTTCTACTCCAACAACCTCCTCGAAAAACACGTAATGTACCAAAGTTAGGGCCTTGAGGATTCGTTGGGAAATTTCTATCGTATTCTCCATAATAGTCCTGACACCATTCCCACACATTTCCACTCATATCAAATAATCCCAATTCATTAGGAAGCATTGATCTGACATCATTAGTTTTATTGTTACAATTGTCAATGTACCAACCCACTGCATCAAGATTATTACTTCCAGAATAAAGGAACCCCTTTGAAAAACTTCCACCTTTAGCAGCATACTCCCATTGTGCCTCGGTTGGCAATTGATAACTCCTCTCTGTTAGTTGTTTCAATCTTTCTAAAAAAATTTGACTATATTTCCAAGAAATACTATCAACAGGATTGTTATCTCCTTTAAAATAACTACGATTTTTCCCCATTACAACCTCCCATAATGCTTGTGTGACTAGTGTTTCGGATAAAAAGTAATCTGACAAAGTAACTTTATGTTGAAATTCGTTGAAACTTCTTCCTTTTTCATTCGGGGGACTTCCCATAAAAAATTCACCTCCTTCAATTGCTATCATATCAAAGCTTACTCCATTTACGGTTTCAGTAAAAGATGCTAATCCGGAACCCAGTTTTTTTCCGCAATCAGGACAAAACAATGCTTCGAAAGGTAATTTAGTTCGAAAGCATTCTGGGTTCGGACATGTTTTTCCTTCATCTTCTATTTTGGCACCGCAATGGTTACAGAATTTTGAACCATCAGGAATTTCAGTTTTACATTTAGAGCAATTCATAAAAATATTTTTTTAATCTTTTATACAACGAACTGAAAATCCAAACTCTTTACAATCAAAAGTTTCATACAAATAATTCACATCATGCATAAGCTCCATTAAAATTGATTGGTATTTATCATATTCATACTCTGTAGCAGTCCACCAGCAACCTTTCCATTCATTTAATACATATTCGTTAATATTTGAATAAAACCAACCTCCTGGTTTAGCGTCAAATCCTGTAGAATTATTAACTTCTGGATTGTTTCCTGGAGTTCCTTCTTGATCAGATACATTCCAATCTTTTTTTGAAGCCAATGCTTTTGCGATACTATCTTGTTCTAGTGGATTATAAAAATATTCATTTTCTATCAATAAATTGATTAATTCAATCCATTCTCTATAAGAAGGCAAATGCCAGCCTTTAGGACATGCTTTTTTCGCAGTTTCCCAATCGTATAAACGACCATATTTTAGAAGATTCTCACGCTTGTCTTTATATATCCAACAACCTTCATCCATTTCATAAGCTAAATTTTCTGCCATCCATATTTGAGAACCAATTCGTATCCATTTGTATTTGTGACCATCACGCTCATCGGTAAATGAACCAGAATTATCTTTGAAGTCAGTTGAATTCTCTTGATTATTATTGAGTTTGGCACCACAATCAGGGCAATAATTTGCTTCATGAGGTAATCCCGTTCGACAGCATTCAAGGTTCGGACATGTTTTTCCTTCATCTTCAATTTTGGCACCGCAATGGTTACAAAATTTTGAATCATCAGAGATTTCAGTGTAACATATTGGACATTTCATAAAATTAATTATTTGCATTTCTTAAACAAATATTGCAACACCGAAAGCTATGGTAACTATAACAACACATATTATCAGAATAAGTATTACTTTCTTATCATAATCATCAGATTGTTCTTCAGTTAGTTCTGCGCCACAATCTGGACAAAATAATGCTTCATGAGATAGCCCAGTCTTACTACACTTTGTATTTGGACATGTTTTTCCTTGAACATCCATTTCAGAACCACAAATATTACAGAATTTTGATCCATCTGGAATTTCAGTTTTACATTTATGACAATTCATTTTTCAATATACTTTTTAATATTTTTTTAAAAAAATAATATAAATTACTTATATTGTGATATTTATGATACCAATTTAATTGACATTTTTGGAATTATTGAGTATATATAAACTGAAAATTATCTTTTCTAGCATACTGATTTCCAGAAGCATCTACTATCGAAATATCAAAAGACAAAGTTACACTTCCAGTTCCATATCCCATGTTTAATCCAAAATAAGGAACAAATATTGTAAGGTCATTAAATATACATTGATCATAATTTGAAATGCCATAATTATAAAATTTTAAATTATTTCCATTGGCATCATGCAAAGGTGTCGTATTATCACTATGATAGAAATAAGCATACCCATAAATAGTCTTTCCATTCATATTATAAACATTGAATTTCACATGAATATTCATTCCTAAATATCCGTTTTTATATATATTATATTCCATCCAAATATTTTCAATAGAAGCTGATGGCTTTGTATTTGCATATTGTGTTATATTGATTTGTTTCTCATAATTACCAGCTTTTACAACAAAATAATCTGAACGAGAACTATTACTAGCATTTTTATCAATAGTTAAAGTAAGTGAACCATCTTCTTTAGAAATATGCCCCCAAGATGCAGTTCCGGTACTTATTTCCCAATTTCCATCAGTATTAATATTAATTTCATATACGCCACCTTCAGAGTCAGAGATTAGATTATCATTAGATACAGATAAATAAGTAGCAGTTTTTTCATCTATTGGAGTTTTCGAATTTTCAATATTATCATCTATATTTATTAGTGATGAATCATCATCTGAAGTTTCGTTATTATTCAAAACAATTACAGTGATTATAATACCTATAAACATTAAAATAAAAATGATACTACATCCATTAAATTTTTTAGGTTTATTTATAATAATTGGATTGTCATCAATAATTGTATTAGACGGTAAAATTTGAAATTCTTCATATTTAGAAATTTGAGTACTTGACACTTCTTTTTTATTAGAAGTGTCAACATTTGCTGATATTATTGTTCCACAGTCAGGACAGAAATTGGCATAATGTGGAATTCCTTTTTTACCACAATCTGGATTTGAACATTTCATTTTTAAAATACATTATATAAATTATCAACACTATACAAAATTTCAATCATAATCAAATATTGTAACTTTTTTCAATAGACTATCATATTACAAATTATTCCAAATCATTTTTGCAATAATACCTCCACCAAAAACACAAGGAATTATTAGTGTCGGGTAAAGACATCCCACTACAATAGCAATAATAGAAACAATTAAAATTAATACCACTTTAGCGGTCTTGTCTCCAGAGTCTTCATCACTTAAAGGAATATCAGTTTTAGTAATTATATTTACATTCTTTTCTTTTTCAGAATTTAATTTCTCTTTTGGGTTTTTAGTGAC
Organism: Bacteroidota bacterium; assembly: GCA_017860455.1. Classification (GTDB taxonomy): domain Bacteria; phylum Bacteroidota; class Bacteroidia; order Bacteroidales; family WCHB1-69; genus UBA5429. The sequence goes on along the minus strand of JAGDMF010000023.1, from coordinate 867 downwards.
AGATACTTCTGTTTTTTTTTCTTTATTTACTTTCAATTTTGTTCCACAATCTGGGCAAAACATTGCTTCAAAAGGTATATTTGAAAGTGAGCATTGAGAATTTGGACAAGTTTTTTTTTGAGATCCAATTGAATAACCACAATGGTTGCAAAATTTTGAATTATTAGTTAATTCACTTTGGCATTTAGGGCATTTCATAAGATGTTTTATTAATTAAAAGTTTTTGAAAGGAACCTGTAATTAGGTTTATAAAATTATTTTAAATTCTTTACAATAAGATTTTTTTACATTTTTCGATAACTAAAATTTGGTTTTCCACAGTACTGACAAAATTTATTATTCATTTTAATTTTTCTTCCGCAATTAACACAATTTCTATATTCCAGTATAGATGAAATCAACAAATTAATTGCATTTGATAATTTGGGGTCAATTGAATTTGATAATGAAAAAGCAGCTCCCATTGAAACAGCTAATTCTGGGTTTACATTTGATTGTATTTTTGAAGAATTATAAGTCTCTAACCTTTGTCTGACAAGTGGCATTCTGCTAGTTCCTCCAACTAAAAGGAATGTATCAATATCAGAATGATTTATCCCTGCATTTTGGATAATTCGATTTGTACAAAATATTGTTTCCTCAACTAAATCTACAATCATTGAATTTAACCGTTGTTGACTCAGACTATAATTTACATAATCAAACCCAATCTCAATATCTTCACTAAAATTCTCCGCATACGACAAATGGTGCTTTGCTTTAACGCTGATTTCATTTAACTTGACTTTAAAGCGCTGCAAGTTCAAAGGGTTTTGTTTGAGAATTTCAATTTTATCTTGTTGTATATTAGTAAGAATATCATTGAAA
>JAGDMF010000034.1 GCA_017860455.1 Bacteroidota bacterium | reverse complement strand
TTTGATGCAAAAATCACCAGATCTAATAAAGTGTTTAAAATGAAAAAAATAACGAAAATCTCACCAATCATTTAGTAGAATACCCTATTAAGAGCTCCGTCGGATTTATTAATCGCAAAAGTTAATCAACAAAAAATAACTTCTTACCTCCCCCAATTCCTTTACTGACAAAGCACATATAAATCATCCCTCTCATTAATACATAATACCGGAAAATGATCTGTCTTTCCTATGATTTGTGACTCTTTTGGCCCAAATAGAAAATCTATTAGTGAATAAAACTTAGTCATCATTATCACACTTAGCGTAGCTTCAAAATTTGGAGCCAACTCTATCGATGTTTTATCTATTTGTAATGTGTCTGTCATCGGATGAAACTCATATCGCAGTTCCAAATTACGATACAATTTTTCAACAAATTCAATGTTATTTTCAACTTTACGAGCTACAATCTGTTCTTTATGCTGATTATAAACCACATGAATTGTTCCTTTTATATGCATTTTTGCATAAAATCTAACAAAATAACTTGCCCACATTGCCTTCTCTTTTGCTTGTCTATCAACATCTATCGGAAGTACAACATTCTTATAACTTTCTGATTGTGGGGGTTTGTTCCCAACTACTAATACAGGTACTCTTGAACCTCTTATAAATGAAATAGCTCGTTTGGTCGTAAATAAGGGTTTGGGTTCACTTTTGATTGTACCAGAATTTTTATCTAAAACTCCAATAACAATTAGTATTGTATTGGTTTCTTCTGCTAATAAATAATAGGATTCATTAAAAAAATGCACTTCTGGATATCGAATATCTATTTCAGATTGGAAAATTTTACATAGTAATTTTCCATGCTCAATCGCATTTTTACCATATTCCGTTTGATCGGATAATACCATTATTTTGGTGGGTTTTTTTTCCTCTTCTTCCATGGGTTATCGAAGTCCTTTAACTGTTGATTTTCCGGGTAAATAATCTTTAAGATAAAATGGCTCAAAATACGGGAGATCATCAAAATCTTCATTTTCAAATTTTTGATAAGCCATAAGAATCATATTTTGAGCCGATAGGGGTGATTCAGAAAACATTGCATTTGGGTATCTTGAAAGTAATTCTTTACTTTTTGACATCCCATTTCCACAAAAGATTACTATATTTTGTTCCAGAATCTCTTTGAATGATTCCTCATCGATTATTTCCGCATGGATCTCATTCATTAACTCCATGTCAGAGGAATATAGCGTTGTATAGACTTCCATTCTTCGTGCATCTATCATAGGCGCTAACAAGTAAGGCTTTTCAATTTCAAATCTATCTTGTTGAGCCCCGATGGCTATACTCTTCAATGTTGAGATCGTGATCACTGGAATATCTAAAGCATAACATAATCCTTTTGCTGTAGATGCTCCAATTCTTAATCCTGTATAAGATCCTGGACCAATACTGACTGCAACAGCGTTGATATCAGATATTTGAAGTTGGTTGCTTTTAACAAGCTCTTCAATAAAAGGTATCAATTTTTCAGCATGAGATAATCCTTTAGACTCCTCTTTGAGTGCAATTAATTGTTTCCCTCTGGATAATGCCACTGAGCAAATTTCTGTAGCGGTTTCTATATGTAAAATGATGGGTTCCATAAATAAATTTTCTATTTTGAATAAAACAATTTTTTCATCCGTTCCTCATTCCAGTTCCTCGTAATTCTGACAATAATATAAGTTATCAAAAATCCAAATAGTGGTCGAAATATAAAAACACCTGTATAGTGTGCTCCTATGGAGATCATGAGAAGTGAATCTTCAATTAAGCTATGAACTAATGACATTAAAAGTAATGCATAGAATACATCTCTTTTAGGAAGATCATTCTTTTCAACTTCATTGATGATCAGTCCACCACCATAAGCTAATCCTAAAGTGATCCCAAAAACGGTGATGGGAATCACCTCTTTTCCTATACCCAATGATTTTAAGATAGGATGTAATCCCTTATTAACCAATTCTATAACTCCAATTTTCTTCAGTATATCTAAGAGAATTATCAGAAAAGTTATCATAATAAATATAATTCCATAGTTTTTCAATTCTGTTAATATCCATTTCCAGAATGAGCCACTTTTATCGGAGATAACAAGCTGATTAATTATTCCTGGTTCATAATTTAAACCATGAAATAGTTTATAAATTTGGTACAAGAGAACACCGGCAATAAATCCAACTATAAAACGGGCGAGAAAAAGGGGAATCACTTTTGCACCTGCCTTTTTTGTTACAGCCAGTTCAATGGGTAATGAGTGTGCAATCAGAATGATGGTGGCTAAAACAGATATTTGAGCAACAGTGAGGTGAGAGGATATTGAAAAATAGGCTACCATTCCTGCATACATATTTCCAATCATGGCAGAAGCCCAAACCAAACCCATTTCGCCAGGTAAACCCATCCAATTCATCATGGGTGCAAGAGCATCTCCAACATAAACAATTGCACCGGTAACTTGTAAAATTTTGACAATTATTGTAACCGGAATCATTATCTTAAAAATCTTAAGACTCGTCTTTCCTCCTTGCTTTATCCATTCAATAACTTGATTCCAAAATAATCTCATACAATTTTTCTGCAAAAATACACGATTTTTTTATATATTTGCGACCTAAATATCAAATCACCATGACTGTAAATCTTCTCGATACACCCATTGAATTCCTAAAAGGTGTTGGCCCAAAAAAAGCAGAATTGTTCAAAAAAGAGTTTGAGATTTTTAATTATCAGGATCTCTTGGAATATTATCCTTATAGACATATTGACAAATCTAAAATTTATCAATTATCTGAGATCCAAAGTGAGGGAGCTTATCTGCAATTTAAAGGGAGGATCACCTCTTATGAAATTTTAGGTGAAAAATTTTCGAAAAGATTAGTCGCTCAATTTCAGGATGAAACAGGTAAAATTGAATTGGTGTGGTTTAACTCTCTCAGATGGGTTGAAGAATTAATAAAAGAGAAAAAATCGTTAATTGTATTTGGAAAACCAACTCTTTTCAATAGAAAATGGCAGATTACACATCCGGAATTACTGGATACCCAATCCCAGGCCGATAGTTGTGTTTCATTGGCTTTTCAACCCCTATACAATACCTCAGAAAAAGCTAAGAAGGGTGGACTCGATTCTAGGGCGATTTCCAAACTTATGATCACTTTATTGACTCAAATTAAAGATATTATTCCGGAACATCTCTCCCAATCATATATAGAAAAACTTAAATTACTGCGACTTAAAGAGGCATTGGAACATATCCATTATCCAAAAGATAATGAGATGTTATCCAGGGCAAAGTTAAGAATTAAGTTCGATGAACTTTTCTTTACTCAACTCAAATTATTGAAAATTAAACAAATCAATGCTACAAAGAGTATTGGATTTCCATTTAAAGTGGTTGGAGAATCATTCAATACTTATTATAAAAACTTCTTACCTTTTGAACTAACAAATGCTCAAAAAAGAGTTATAAAAGAGATTCGTGCAGATGTTGGAAGTGGTAGGCAAATGAATAGATTGCTTCAGGGCGATGTAGGTAGTGGAAAAACAATAACTGCCCTCTTGGTGATGTTAATAGCCAAAGACAATGGTTTTCAGTCTTGTTTAATGGCTCCAACAGAAATATTGGCTACTCAACATTTTGAGTCGATTAAAAAGTTACTCAAAGATATGCCGGTCAAAGTTGGGTACTTATCCGGTTCTACTAAAACTGCTGACAGAAGAGTTTTATTTGAAAACTTACAAAACGGATCGATAGATATTCTGATTGGCACTCACGCATTGATTGAAGATCAAGTAAAATTTCAAAATTTAGGATTAGTTGTTATTGATGAACAACACCGTTTTGGAGTGGAACAACGGGCAAAATTGTGGACTAAAAACGAGACTTCTCCTCATATACTAGTAATGACTGCTACTCCAATTCCCCGTACTTTAGCTATGACAGTGTATGGAGATTTAGATATTTCTGTAATTAATGAATTACCTAAAGGGAGAAAACCTATAATTACCAAACTGATGTATGATCGGGATCGTCTTTCTCTTTTTGGGTTTATGAAAAAACAGATTGAGGAGGGTCGACAGATTTTCGTCGTTTATCCGCTTATCCAAGAATCTGAAAAAATGGATCTATTTGACTTGATGGCGGGTTACGACTTAATGACTTACCATTTTCCCCTTCCACAATATGCTGTTGGGATTGTTCATGGTAAAATGAAAACGGATGAGAAAGATTTTGGAATGCAGCAATTTATTCAGAAAAAAACACAAATTCTGTTATCCACAACTGTCATTGAAGTGGGCATTGATGTTCCCAATGCTTCTGTTATGGTGATAGAAAATGCAGAAAGATTTGGATTGTCACAATTGCATCAGCTTAGAGGAAGAGTGGGTCGTGGGGCTGATCAATCCTATTGTATTTTAATGGCCGGTGATAAACTTAGCCATGAAAGTAAACAACGTCTAAATGCAATGGTTTCAACAAATGATGGATTTGAAATTGCAAATATTGACTTACGATTACGTGGTCCCGGAGATATTCAGGGTACCCGGCAAAGTGGTGTTTTGGATTTTAAATTAGCTGATTTGATTCATGATGAAAAACTAGTCGGTTTTACACGAAAACTGGCCAAAGAATTGCTTGAAAATGATCCAAACTTCCAAAATCCTGAAAATAAACCGATCTTTGATCATTTAAAAAATATAATGTCAAAAAATAGTATATGGGGAAAGATTAGTTAATGAATTATTAATTATATGTTATTTTATTGTTAATTTATTGTGAAAATAAAACTTTTATATATAGGAAAAGAAGATGCTGAGTTGTTTCAGCAAGGGATCGACTTTTATACCAAAAAAATTCAATTTTATAATCCTTTCGAAACGGTGGTGATCCCATATCTCAAAAACACCAAATCATTATCTGTTCTTGAACAGAAAAAAAGGGAGGGAGAGTTCATTTTTAAAAAAATTGAATCCTCTGATTTTGTTGTTCTGCTGGATGAAAACGGTAAAGTAAAATCTTCCCTCGAATTTTCAAATTTAATTCAACAATCTTTAAATCAGGGTCACAAAACAGTAGTTTTTGTTATTGGTGGAGCTTATGGGTTTTCTGAAGAAGTTTACCAAAGGTCAAATCTAAAACTTTCTTTATCAAAAATGACCTTTCCCCACCTAATGACAAGGCTCATTTTTGTGGAACAACTGTACCGAAGTTTCACAATATTGAAAAATGAACCGTATCACCATCAATAAGATACGTTAATAATATATAAAATATTAGGAAAATATTAAAATGGTCCTATTGTTACGTTTTTTTTCATATTTTTGTAAACTTAATTATGAAATTATAAACAAATAAATACCATTATGAAAAAATCTATTCTTTCATTCATTTTGTTAACAGTAATGGCATTTGGTTTCAGTGCCAATATTGTTCCTGTTGAAAAAGCACAGTTAGTATCCAAAAACTTTGTTACTGAGTTAACAGGTCGTAATGAATTTACCACATCTGACTTTGTATTGGTTTATACTGAAGTTGATGAAAACGGAGATCCTGTTTTTTATTGCTTCCAATTCAGAACACAAGGTTTTGTTATGATATCTGCAACAGAATCTGCACAACCTGTTTTATCGTTCTCATTTGAAAACAATTTTGAGCCAAATGGATCAAAAAATTATTTTATGTTGAAATATCGTGATGAGATTTCAAAGATTAGAAAAAATAGCTCCCTTTCTAAAGGTTATGCTGCTGACTGGGCACATTATAGTGCTGAAAATTTTGTTCCAAATGCATCAAAAGATGGTGCAGGTATTGAGCCTTTAACAACAACAGAATGGAGTCAGGAAAAATATTACAATGCCTATTGTCCTTTTGATTCAAGACCAAGTACCACAGTTACCCCTCAAGCTCGTGACTATAGAGCACTTAATGGTTGTGTAGCAGTGAGCATGACTAATCTTTTATATTATCATAGATGGCCTGCTAAAGGTAGTAGTGGGGTATCCTATATTCCAGTTGATAATGATGCTACTCCTCCCTTTTCCTACCCTCGTCAAACCGTTAACTTCGGTCAAACAAACTACAACTATAATGTAATGTATGAAGGTAAACTTGGCGACAAAAACAATTATGTTAATGAATTAGCTAAAACTTTCTATCATACCGGTGTTTCTGCTTATATGTCTTATGGTAATAATGGATCAGGTTCTAATTCAATCGATGCACTTAGTGCTCTTAAAATGAACTGGAAAATGAATCAATTTGCAGCTAATATTAGAAAAGAGGATATGACTTCTGAAGTTTTTGTTGATTCTATCATTTCTCAATTGAATAGAAATCTTCCTGTTTATTTAGGAGGTACTATCGACGGAGAAGATGGACACGCATTCATGATTGATGGTTATACTGTTGCCGGAACAAATAGATATTTACATGCAAATTTTGGATGGGAAGGTTATAAAAATGGTTATTATGCATTCGGAAATATTGATGGTTATAATGCTGATGAAAACATCCTAATTAATGTATTCCCAAATGTTGGTGATTCTATTTTAAAACCTGTTATAAGTATTGATACCATTTCTGCAACTATTGGTACTATTTCTGATGGTTCAGGTTATATCAAATATCAAAACAATACGAATCGTCAATGGTTTTTCTCTACTCCTGGAGCAACTTCTTATAAATTTGATTTTTCAAAAATCAAAACTGAAGCAACTAATGATGTTATTACCATTTATAACGGTCCAACCACAGCCTCAGGTATTAAAGCCCAATTTAGCGGTAACTACCTTATGAAAGGAACTAATGATTCTCAAGGTGTTTATCCTAGTAATTTCACAGGCACAGCACTTCCTGCTTCTATTATTGTTAACGCTTCCGCTGTTTTGGTTACTTTTACCTCTAATGCTACAGTAAATGATTATGGTTTTGTATTAAATTATGAAGCTACTTTATCACCTAATACTCAAACCTATGGTTCTGGTTTAATTACTATTTCTGGAGGTGCAACTCATGGATTTATTACAGAAAAAAATGGCGTGGTTGCTGATGATGTTCCTTACGCTGCCAATAGAGAATTGTATTTTAACGGAAAAGGTTTTTATTGGTGTGACGGTTTTGCAATGGCATTTACTAAATTCGATTTAGCTGAAGGTGACTATGTAGATATCTGGACTTATGAAAACGCTAATACTGGTACACTTCCTGAACTAGTAAAAAGATTTGATATGAATAACAAACCTAATGGAGTTATCAATCTTAATAAAGGCTATTTTTATGTAAGCTTTATTTCTGATAACTGGAAACAAGGTACCGGATTCGTATTAGAATATTTCGCAATTGTAGGTGTTAATGATATTGCAGGTGTTGAAAATATCAATGTTTATCCAAATCCAACTTCCGGACAACTTAATGTTGCTATCACTTCTAGTCTTAATGAAAATGTAACATTCCAAATCGTTGATATGATGGGAAGAACCATCTCTTCTGAATCTATCCCAGTGGATGGAAACTACACTTATAATACTTCAGTTCGTGATCTTTCTGCAGGTATTTATATGGTTAATGTGATCTCTTCTAAAGGTAAATCAATTCACAAATTTGTTGTTGAATAATTTTTCCTTTCTTCATATACAAAAAAGGCGGTTTTTCCGCCTTTTTTTATTTTTACTAAAATATATTGTATCTTTGTCCGTTCCATTTCAAAAAAATTGAAAACTATGAAAAAAATACTCATTACAGGTGGCGCCGGTTTTATTGGTTCTCATGTAGTCAGACTTTTTGTTACCAAATATCCTCATTATGAAATATTTAATCTGGATAAACTAACCTACGCCGGAAATCTTGAAAATCTAAAAGATATTGAAGCCTCTCCTAATTACCATTTTATTCAAGCAGATATTGTTGATGGAGATACCATTTTAAACCTATTTAAAAAACATCAGTTTGATGGAGTGATCCATTTAGCCGCAGAATCACATGTGGACAGATCTATTGAAAATCCTTTGGAATTTATTTATACCAATGTTGTTGGCACCGTTAATCTTTTGAATGCTGCAAAAGTGATTTGGAAAGATAATTTAACCGATAAAAAATTCTATCATATCTCTACCGATGAAGTGTATGGATCCCTTTCAGATTCAGGTTCCTTTACTGAAGAAACCCCTTATGATCCGCATAGTCCATACTCTGCAGCTAAAGCTTCCTCTGATCATTTTGTGAGAGCCTACCACGACACTTATAAACTCCCTACTGTCATCTCTAACTGCTCTAATAATTACGGACCTAACCAATTTCCTGAAAAACTGATTCCCCTCTTTATTCACAATATCAAAAACAATATTCCCCTACCCGTTTATGGCAAAGGAATTAACGTGAGAGATTGGTTGTATGTGGAAGATCATGCCCTCGCTATTGACCTTATCTTTCATAAAGCTGAAATTGGAAAAACATACAATATCGGAGGCAATAACGAATGGAAAAATATCGACCTCATCAAACAATTGATTCAAATTATGGATCGTAAATTAGGGAGACCCGAAGGAGCTTCACTTTCGTTAATCACTTATGTTACAGATCGAGCAGGTCACGATTTACGCTACGCCATTGATGCTTCCAAATTAAAAAATGAACTGGGATGGGAACCAACAGTGATATTTACTGAGGGTTTTGAAAAAACAGTGGACTGGTATTTGAATAACAATGAGTGGCTCCAATCAATAGTTTCCGGAACCTATAAAAACTATATACCTAAAAAAGTATGATCCGTTTTTTAACCGGTGATCAAATTGATAAACAAAAGTGGGATGCCCTGATTCAGAGATCCCAATTCCCAACTATTTTTGCCAGTTATGAGTTTCTATCCATTGCATCTCAAAAATGGGGTGCATTAGTAGAAAATGATTATGAAGCCGGATTCCCTTTACCTTATCATAAAAAATGGGGGATCTCCTACATTTATTCTCCACCATTCATTTCCCGGTTAGGACTTTTTTCAATCTTTCCTTTTGATGATTCTAAAATAGCAGTTTTTATTAAACATATTCCTAAACAATTTAAATTGGTTGAACTGATTCTCAATCCAACCAATCAGATTGAAAATGCCATATATCATACTTCATATACCTTAAATCTGAACCAAAATTACGCTGATATTCAAAAAAAATATTCTGAAAATACGAAAAGGAATATCAAAACAGCTTTAAAGTTTCCCCTTCAAGTTACCCATGATATTCCTCTCGATTCGATTATTCATTTGTTTCAGGAAAACAGAGGCAAAAAGATTAAGAATGGAATTCCTGATTACCACTATCATATTCTTAATCAATTGGTTAATCATGCTGATTATGAAGGAAAAATAGAATACTATGGGGTCCGGGATGAAGATCAGACTCTTTTGGCAGGTGCAGTTTTTTTGATAGATGTTGATAGGATATGGTTTTGGTTTTCCGGCAGAAATAATCAGTTTTCTGAAAAAAGAGCAATGTTTTATTTAATTGATCAATTCATCCAACAACATAGCAGCTCTAAATACCTTTTAGATTTTAATGGATCTAACAATCCTGATATTGCTAGATTTTATGCAGGATTTGGAGCTCAGTCATATAGTTGCCCATTTTTAGTTAAAAAAGATCTTTTTACAAATTTTTTCATAAAATGGTATAAAAAGTGGAAAAAATAGTACTTTTACACTAAAATTGTTCAATATGATACCCGTAATCAATTTAGGCTCGACAAACTCCCTCTTTAATCAATTTATTTCTGAAATCAGAAATGTTGACATACAAAAAGATAGTATGAGATTTCGTAGAAACATGGAAAGATTGGGAGAGATTTTTGCTTACGAGATAAGCAAAAAAATGACTTATGTTAAAAAAGAGATCACAACTCCTTTAGGGGAAATTCCCATTCCGCTTATAGAGCAACAACCAGTTATTGCTACTATTCTTAGGGCCGGGTTACCATTACATCAAGGATTTCTGAACTATTTTGATCAGGCTGAAAATGCATTTGTATCTGCTTACCGTAAACATCATCGGGATGGATCTTTTGAAATCCAATTGGATTATATGTCCTCCCCTATTATAAAAAATAAAACATTGATTATCACGGATCCCATGTTAGCCACCGGAAAATCGATGTTGATTGTGTATAAGGAGTTGATTTCCGGAGGAGCTCCCAAACACACCCATATTGTTAGCACCATTGCCAGTACACAAGGGATTGAGTATTTACAAAAACACTTACCTTTAACCAAATGTACAATCTGGGTAGGTGCCATTGACGATGAACTGACCGCACAATCATACATAGTTCCCGGATTAGGCGACGCCGGTGATTTAGCCTACGGAAACAAAACGCAGGAATAAGGCAAAAGACGAAAGGCGAAGGGCAAAAGGGGACTGTAACTGTAAAATATTAGCACATTAGCTTATTAGCACTTTAGCTTATTATCACATTAGCTTATTATCACATTAGCACATTAGCTTATTAACTTTACCGGATTATCGCTTAAAAATTGATCTGGTGGGAAACCACTATTTCCCACAATAAATGCAGATTGAGGATTATATTTTTCACGAAATAGGGATAACCCTTTGCTCGCTGTATCATGGTTGCTTTTCACTTCAATTGCTACAAATTTACTCCCCGATTTCATAATATAATCCACTTCATAATTATTTTCCCGCCAATAAAAGGCTTGATAACCACTTGTAAAGGTATTACATGCAATATGAGCCCCAATTGCAGATTCAAAAATTCGTCCCCAAATTTTTGGATTCTTAACAGCATCATCGAACTTAAGATCCTCATATACAGTCCTTAATGCATTATTATAGACCTGAAATTTTGGAATACTGGCTCTTATTCGGGATTGATCTCCACAAAACTTAGGTAATCCACATAATAATCCACTTTCAGATAATAAATTCAAATATCCTGATAACGTAGTCGTATTTCCGGCATCATGAAGTGAACCAATCAATTTTGTTAATGATACAATCTCACCTGAGTATGAAGAAGCAAGTTCAAAGGTTTGTCTTAGTAAAGCCGGTTTATTGATGACACTATTCATCAGGATATCTTTATTTATCGTCGCATCAATGATGGAACTTAAAATGTACTCTTTCCATCTTAATTCATTGTGGATCAAATCTGCTGCACCCGGATATCCTCCAAAAAATATATATTGTACTAAAGTTAGATCAAAAGCCTCCTGCATTTCAAAAAAATTCCAATGAGTCATTTTAATCGTTTCAAATCTACCGGCTAAACTTTCAGATAATCCCTTTTCCAACATCACTCTGGATGAACCTAAAAGGAGCACTTTAATATTTATATTATGAAAACTATCAATATCCCACTCTTTTTTAACGGCTTCACTCCAATTGTTAACTTTTTGGATTTCATCAATGACTAAAATAATTTCATCCCATTGATTAAATTTCAGTTTGGCTCGTGCATTATCCCAACAATCAGTAATCCAACTATTTTGAGATGAGGGGATCAAATCAGCAGAAAAAAACAAAAAGGGTTTTGTAGTCACCTCTAAAACTTGTTTTACCGTAGTTGTTTTCCCCACCTGACGTGGGCCCATGATCACTTGAATAAACTTTCTTTTTTCATTCAACCGATCTTTAATGGTCTGAAAATAAGTTCTTTTAAACATAATTCAATTTTTTACTCAATGCACTGAGTAAAATTACTCAATACACTGCGCAAATATACAATAAAATTTCATATTCACACATTCACGGCATTATTAATTTTAAAAATTTGGGTTCAATTTGGCAAAAGGTAAAAGAAGAATTAGCAAATGGCAAATTAATGAATGAATAATGAATAATGAGCATTCGAGCATTCGAGCATTCGAGCATTCGAGCATTCGAGCAATCGAGCATTCGAGCTTTAACACTGAGAAACACTGTGTAAAAAAACCCACTAACGAATGACAACAGACTGATGATTTGTGCTCATCTGTTCTATCTGTGTCATCAGTGTTCTATGAGGCGAAAGGCTAAGGGCAAAAGGCAAAAGTTAAGTGACGTGAGAGTGGAGAAATTTGAGGTAATTTCTTCCAAAAATGGTCTTTACAGATCAAAATTCAATCTAATTTTTTAATTAAAAAATATCTTCAGAAAAATTCTACTCTATTTTTCGACCCTAAAAATTGCACTTTGGAGCTTTTTTACGACGCTCAGTTAACTAAAGTGTTAAATATTCTTTAATAAAAGTTAAAAATGGGGGG
>JAGDMF010000002.1 GCA_017860455.1 Bacteroidota bacterium | reverse complement strand
AAATGACTCGTTAAAGCCCCCTTAAGGGGGCGATGGAGCTAAAAAAGCTCCATCTTTAAGGATATGCAAAAAGTGTAAACTATGTCATGCTATATAACAGTTACCTGCTAATTGTTACTTGCTACCTGCTAATTGTTACCTTTTAATTGTTACCTGCTACCTGCTACCTGTTACATTATTTTGTATCTTTGCAGATTCATTTAATTAAAAAAATAGAACAATGGAAAAAATGACATTAAAAGAAGAAGTTATTGATATCATAGATCAATTACGCCCATTCCTTCAACAAGATGGTGGCGATATTCAGTTTTTAGAACTTACTGAAGATAACGTAGTTAAAGTAAAACTACAAGGGGCTTGCGGCTCTTGCCCTCATGCCAAAATTACCCTTAAAAACGGTGTTGAATCAACAATTAAAAAATATATTCCTGAAATTCACAGTGTTGTGGATGAAAGTTTAGGATTTTAATAGAACAGAAATTATGGGATTAAAGTGTGGAATTATTGGGTTAACCAATAGTGGAAAAACAACATTATTCAATTGTATATCCAATACAAAAGCAGCCATTACTGATTTTGCTTACAGTACCAATAAATCCAATATTGGTGTTTGTAATGTTCCGGATCCCCGGTTAGAGCATATCAACACCTTTATCAGAGCTGAAAAATTAGTGTATGCAACGATGGATTTAGTTGATATTCCCGGTTTGGCTAAAGGTGCCAATCATGGCGAGGGTATCGGTAACGGTTTCTTAGGTGATGTTAGACTTTGTGATGCTTTAATACATGTTCTTCGTTGTTTTGATAACCCAAACCTTCCTCATGTTGAGGGTTCAATTGATCCGGTTCGTGATATTGAAATTATAGATTTTGAATTGCAAGTGAAAGATTTAGAGCAAATTGAACGCAAAATGCTTAAAGTGGAGAAAGCAATGAAAGTGGGTGAGCGTACTGCAAAAAGAGATTATGAAGTGCTCCATAAATGTAAAACACATATCGAAAACTTTGAGAATATCAGAACCTTAGAACTTACTGAAGAGGAACATGAAGTGATTGCTGATTTGTTGTTGCTTACTGAAAAACCTCAGCTGTATGTTTGTAATGTGAATGATGAACATGCTGTTTCCGGAAATAAATATGCTGAAAAAGTAGCCGAGTATCTGAAAGGTAAGGATGGTGAAATGCTGGTGATTGCCGGAAAAATTGAATCTGAAATTGCAGAATTGGATGATGAAGAGGAAAGAATGGTGTTCCTGGAAGATGTTGGCTTACATGAAGCCGGTGTCCGTAAAGTAATCCGTTCAGCTTACAAACTATTGAACCTGATCTCCTTCTTTACCGTTGGGGGAAAAGAGAATAGAGCGTGGACCATCAAAAAAGGGATGTTCGCTCCTCAGGCTGCCGGTGCCATCCATAGCGATCTGGAACGTGGATTTATCAGAGCGGAAGTGATCAAATATGATGATTTAGTGGCTCTCGGCTCCGAACTGAAATGTAAAGAAGCCGGCAAACTCTCCGTTGAAGGAAAAACTTATGAAGTAAAAGATGGAGATATCCTCCATATCCGTTTTAACGTATAACCGATTCAACCCATGAAACGTTTTTTATTAGTGCTCGCACTTTTTAGCTTTGGTTTTTCTATCATTGGACAAACCGCAAACTGTTATAGAGTTTATTTGAATAACAAAAATAATTCTCCTTACAGTATCAATAATCCGGAAGCTTTTCTTTCGCCTCGGGCAATTGAGAAAAGAGAACGTTTTAATATTCCAATCACAACACAGGATCTCCCTGTAAATCAATCTTATATCAATCAGATAAAAGCTTTTGATCCCAATATTCAGGTGCTTTCTACTTCAAAATGGATGAATACTGTAGTTATTTATTGTCCAAATGAAGCCCATATTCCCGGAATTCAAAATTTGGGATGTGTGCAATATGTGGTTCCGGTGGCTAATTACAATATTACGCAACCTTGGGGAAATAGCTCAGCTCCAGATAAATTTGCATCAACTCCAACCCGTAACTATAGTTACGGCAATAGCATTGACCAAATCAAGGTTCATCATGGAGATTCACTTCATAACCGAGGATTCAGAGGGGAAGGGATGTTGATTTGTATCTTAGATGCCGGATGGGATGGATTTGACACCATTTCCCATTTCCAGCATATATACAATGAAGGCCGCATCTGGGGAACCCGCGATATGATTCCGGGATCTAACAATGTCTATTTCGGACATGGTCATGGAACATCTGTTACTTCCATCATTGCTTCTCAAATTGAAGATTCTCTTATTGGCACTGCACCTATGGCAAACTACTATTTTATTCGCTCCGAAAATCCATGGAGTGAGCAGTTAATAGAGGAGGATTTCTGGGCTGCCGGTGCTGAATTAGCCGATAGTTTAGGTGCAGATGTGATCAATTCCTCTTTAGGATATACTGTTTTTTCTGAGTTTCCGGAAGGTGATATGACCCCACTTCAAAATGATGGAATTTCCAGTATTGCATCTCTGGCTGCAACTATAGCAGGACAAAAAGGGATTGTTGTAGTAGTTAGTGCCGGAAACGAAAGAGAATCGGCATGGGGATTTATCAGCAGACCGGCTGATGCATTCGATATTATTTCGGTTGCAGCCATGAATAAAGATAGTCTGATCGCTCCATTTTCGGGATATGGTCCAAGTGCGGATGGTCGTGTTAAACCGGATGTAACCTCTGTAGGTTGGGATACCTGGGTAAGCACAACCGATGGAACTATTGTTCAGGGGAGTGGAACCAGTTTTTCAGGTCCTGTGATTACGGGTATGGCTGCCTGTTTATGGCAATCATTGCCCCATCTGTCTGCTATTGAATTGATGCAGGTGATTCGGGAACATGGTCATATCTACAATAATCCGGATAACGATTTTGGTTACGGAATCCCTGATTTCTTTCAGGCATTTCTTGATAACAGTACCGGAATCGATACTTATATCAAAGATAACAACATAGTGATTTATCCAAATCCTGCTGAAAATAACTTGCATATTAAAGCCAAACAAGTCGACATTCAGTCTGTTCAGATTTTCGATATGGCAGGAAAATTATTGATTACAACTGTAGCACAGGATCAAGAAGTTATCCTAGATATCAGTGCATTAAACTCCGGAATCTACCTCATTCAAGTGAATACAAATCAATCAAGATCTGCTGTAAAATTCATTAAAAAGTAATGAAAAGAGGGTGCTCATTTTTGTTATTTATCTTCCTCACCCTTACAGCATTACCATCAACTCCACCTTACGAAGGGTTATGGTTACCTGTACTGGTTAAAGATTTTAATTACAACGAAATGAGACGCTCCGGATTAAAACTCACCGCGGAGCAACTGTATGATATCAACAAACCATCTATCAAAGATGCGATTGTCCAGATTGGAAGTGGCTCAGGATCCGTGATTTCCAATAATGGACTGGTGCTCACTACTTTTAGAAATATTTACCCTTTTATTACCGGTTTATCATCCCCAGAAAAAAATCTGGTCAAAGATGGCTTTTGGGCGAAAAACAGAACCGAAGAGATCCCTTGTACAGGATTAACCGTTACTTTTTTAGTTCAGATGCAAAACGTAACTGAAGAGGTGTTAGGAGCGATTCCCGAAAATATTCCGGAGTACAAAAGAGCAGAGCTGATTGATCGTAAAATAAAAAAGATCATATCTGGTTATCAACTTGATCAAAAATATAAAGTTTCCATTGAATCTTACTGTTCCGGAAATGAGTACTATTTGTATGTGTTTCAGGAGTTTCATGACATAAGACTGGTAGTTTCTCCACCTTCATCCATTACTCAATTTGGAGGGGAAGAGGAATTATCCCAATGGCCCCGGCACAATGCAGATTTTTGTATTTTGAGAATCTATGGAGCCCCGGATGGAACTTCTGCTTCTTATTCTGCATTAAATGAACCTATTAAACCGAAATATTTTTTGCCGATATCTCTGAAGGGTTATCAGGAAAACGACTTTAATATGGTTTGGGGATATCCTGAATCATCAGAACGATTTATGAGTTCTGCTGAAATAAAATTTCAAACCGAAAAGTTCAAAATCCCATTTGTGGAGAGTGCCGGTGTATTGTTAACCCCATTAAAAAATGGGATCACTTCTAAAGAATCGTTGCCATTAACGTATGGTCCTTTTTACCTGACTTTGTCACAGCAATACAAACATTTCAAAGGGGAGACAGATAATATGACCTCACTTAACATTCTTAGTGAGATTCAGGTGAGAGAACAAAAAATGAGGCGATGGAATTTAATGCAGGATGAGATCTCTGTTTTATATGATTCTGTTTTTATTAAGATTGATTCTGTTACTAATAATATGGATATCAATCTGATGCGCTGTTACTGGTATGGCAATTTAACCCTACAATCTTCCCGTTTTATGATGCTTCCTTACATTTTGAAGGAAGTTACACCTAACCCAAAAACAGCACAGGAGATAGACACTATCATAGCAAAATATAAAAGATGGATTGCCGGTGCTGATACAGAGATGGAAGTGAAACTCATGCAGGCATCTTTTGGTTTATGGGGGAAACTTCCGGATGGCTTAAAACCAAAAATTGGTCCTTATGTAACTAAGTTTTATAACAATGAATACAACAATTTTGCTTACGCCATCATCAATAAATCGATTTTCAGTTCTGAAACAGCATTAAGAAAATTTCTAGAAAACCCAAAAAAATCACTTTACCAGATAGATCCATTACTGCGTTACTATCATGAAGTGATCAAAACGATTTCCAAAGGGGAAAAAGCGTATCAGGATTATGAAAAAACGATGATTCCATTGAGAAGAGAATATTCGGATGTATTATTCAACATGATTAAGAAAGAGGAAAAATCATATTATTTTGATGGAAATAGTTCATTAAGAGTTTCTTATGGAAATATTGCCGGATACCAGCCTTATAATGCCATTTCATATCAATACTATACCAATCATATTGGAATTATTGAAAAAATGAAAAGCAAATCTAATGATCCCCAATACAAAATCCCGGCCACTCTGGAAACCTTGTTTCTGGAGCAGGATTTTGGACCTTATGAATATGAGGAGGAGATGAGAATCTGCTTCCTGACCAATGCAGATAGTGGTGAGGGGAGTTATGGTAGTCCGGTTTTAAATGGACAAGGAGCCATTATTGGAATGATGTTCGATATCAATCATGAATCATTAGGAAATAGTTACCTATTTAACAATAACATTCATCGTCCTATCTGTTTAGATATCAGATATATGCTATTTCTAATTGAGAAATTTGGAAATTCAGCGTATCTTTTTGAAGAGATGAATTTAATTCAGTAAATAAGGCAAAAGGCAAAAGGCTAAAGGCGAAGGGCGAAAGGCGAAGGGCGAAAAGAATTAGCAAATGAGCAAATTTGCGAATTTGTAAGTGAGCAAATGTAAAACGGCAAATGGTTTAGAATAAATTATAATCCATACTTTACAAAATATTTTGCAGGAAAATTGAAATTTCTTCCAAAAATTGCTGGATTATTCTTAAAAAATCTAAATAAAAAAATAATTGCATGTTTCATAAACACTTAGATTGGTTATTTATCATAGGTTTCTATGTATAGAAAAAAATTAAAAAAAAGTTGATTTTTTTAATTTTATTTTTAAATTTGCTTTCAGCTTTGGTGTTATTTCAAAAACTTAAGAAATGAATATCTTATCATACAATATGATCCACAAAAGTTAATTCTATTAATTTTTATAGGGTTACTTTTTTTGTAAAATTTTAAATATTTTAAATATGAAAAAATATATTTTGATTTTCCTTTTACTATTCTTTTTATCTCATATATTTAGTCAATCTTATTTTTCTTTTTTTGCCGATACAACACAATATAACTTGACTAATATAATATGGTGTAAAAAGAACTTAAAAAGTGACGCATTTGCTCCTTGTGTTGTTACTAATGAATATTTTTTACTTCAATCAAATCAACTTACATACAATGGTAAAACTTATTTCATACCTCAAGTTTTAAATGGAGAATTATTTACACCGGGAAATTTAAATTCAGAAGGGTTATTAATTAGAGAAGATACAACATTAGGCAGAATTTATCGCTATTTCCCTTCCATTAACAATGAATTAATAATTTGCGATATGTCACTTAATAAAGGAGATACATTTCAATTTTATTCTTTTATTAACGAATCTTCTTATTCGGAAAATTTTTATGCGGAAGAAGGTATTAAACTTGTTGTAGATACAGTTACATATATCAATGGTAAAAAAGTTATTCATTTTCCGAACGTTTCTTCCAGTTCATTTTTCAATGGTTCTTTTTGGACTTATGGTATTTCCATTAAGTTTATAGAAGGAATTGGTCCAACTTACGGGCCGTTTGGATTCATAAATGTTATCGGATTTGAAAATAGACTTCCATTATTGTTATGTAATAAAAAAAACAATCAATTAGAGTATATGCAACATAGTGATTTAACATGTAATCAAAATAGTGTCAATATAGAAGAAGTTGAACTTCCTCAAATTTCAATTTTTCCCAATCCTACAAGTAATGTTATTCATATAAATTTGAATTCAAATAAAGATGAATTTTTCTTAAATATATGTAATATTTATGGCTCTATTGTACATTCCGAAAACGTATCTGAAAATACAATTATTGATGTAAAAGATTTGCCCTCCGGAATTTATTTATTGAATTTTAAATCAAATCAATTCTTACAGTTTTCAAAAAAAATTATAATTTGTAAGTAAATATTAATTTAATAGCACCTTTGTTAAGTGTCCCCCTTTGTTAGGACAGTTTTTTTGTTTTTTATTAATTTTAAACTTCTGTGTCTCCACTAAAATCACAGTGTAAGATTAAATTAAAAAATAAAATGAATTTTGAGCACATCGAGCACACAAGCACATGAGCACACGAGCACTCGAGCACACGAGCAATCGAGCATTCTGAGCAATCGAGCATTCGAGCATTCTGAGCACATCGAGCATTCCGAGCAATCGACAATATTTTGTATTTTTGGAAGTTGTTTCATAAAACCAAACTAATTTATATTTCTTTTTTTTACAAATACTTATATACCTCTGTATGAAAAAATTTGCGATTTTGATCCTTTTAGCTTCTCTTTTCTTTTGTTCTTATACGCAGACAACTACCCCTAAATATACATGGGCGAATCAACAACTGGCAAAAATGTCGCTCGAAGAGAAGATCGCCCAACTTTTAATCATTCGGGTCCATTCTAACTTTGATGAAACCTACAATGCTAAAATGGTCAACGACATACAAACCTATCAACCCGGTGCAGTATGTTTTTTTCAGGGCGGTCCGCTTCGGGAAATTTATCTGACAAACCGGATACAGTCAGTAAGTAAAATTCCCCTTTTAGTGACGATGGATGCCGAATGGGGACCCTCGATGCGATTGGATAGTATGCCCCGTTTCCCTAGAAATATGACTTTGGGAGCATTAGCACCACAATACGATTCCCTGATTTTTGAAATGGGTAAAGAGATTGCAAGAGAGTGTATCGCGTTGGGAATCCATCTCAATTTTGCTCCTGTTGTGGATGTTAATAATAACAGCAAAAATCCGGTAATCAATAGTCGTTCCTTCGGAGAAAATAAAGAGTGGGTGATTCGAAAAGCGATTGCCTATATGAACGGAATGCAATCTGAAAATGTGGCCGGTTCTGCCAAACATTTTCCGGGTCATGGGGATACCGAAGTGGACTCCCATAAAGGTTTACCCAGCATCACCAAATCCAGATCGCTCCTTTTTGAAACGGAGATCTATCCGTTTACCCAAATGATTAAACAAAATGTTGCCATGATCATGGTGGCGCATCTCAATATTCCGGCTTTGGATAGTTCAGAAAATTCTATTGCAACCCTTTCATATCCCATTGTTACAGAATTACTTAAAAACCAATTAGGATACAAAGGGATCGTTGTAAGTGATGGAATGGAGATGGATGGATTGAGAAAATATTACAAAAACGGTGCAGAAGCGGAGATCAAGTGTTTAGTTGCCGGTATTGATATGTTATTGCTCCCTAATGAGATGAGTGTGATCATTCCTGAAATTAAAAAAGCGGTCGAAACAGGTATCATTTCTGAAAAAGAGATCAATGAAAAATGTTTGAAAGTTTTAAAATTAAAAGAGGACCTCGGATTAACCGATTTTACCCCATTATCCCAAGATATTTCTGCCCTTTTGGAAGCGAAAAGAGCTAATGAACTGATCCAAACCATTGAAACCAAAGCGTTAACTTTAGTGACCAATGACGGAACCATTCCCATTTCCAATAAAACGAATACAGCAGCCGTTATTTTTGGAGATCAGGAGACAACCCCTTACTCTATTCAATTGTGTAAAGATCATAAAATCAAATACATTGTATTGGATAAAGAGATGACAAAAACACAGGAGTTGAGAGCCATACAGGAATTAACATCCTATCAGCAAATCATCGTTTTATATAGTTCTACCAATCAAAATCCGGCGAAACAGTACGGGATCAGTGCACAGTCCATCCGGTTTACCAATGAGCTTACCAAAACCAAAAAAGTGATCCTTGCACTATTTGGGAATCCTTACGCCTTAGAACAATGGGCGAATCTATCCAAATATAGTGCTGTCTTAATCGGTTATCAAAGAACACCTGTAAGTGTTTCGGCAGCTTTAGATGGAATTTTTGGCAAAATGTTGTTTGAAGGTGTGCTTCCTGTAACCACTTTAAATTTCAAATCGGGAACCAACTGGAACCATAATTTTAATACTTATACAGTTCCATCTGGAGCGACAGGTGAGATAAAAAAACCGGTGCAGGAACAAAAGAAAACCCCAGAATCCCCATCACTCTCTCAAAAAACGCTTGAGGAGATCGATTCTATTGTAATGAATGGAATCAAAAATCAGGTCTTTCCAGGCTGTCAGGTGATGGCTATAAAAAATGGAAAAACAATTTTCTCTAAGAACTATGGATATATTGATTACGATCAAAAAACAGCAGTCGATGCACAAACAATGTATGACATTGCCTCCATCACCAAAACAGCGGCTACCACATTAGCTGTGATGAAGTTATACGATGACCATAAAATCGGTTTGAAAGATAAGGTTGCTCATTATTTGCCTTTTTTTGAAAATAGTCAGGTGGGCAACATTACGATTGATGAACTGCTTACCCACACTTCGGGACTACCCGCTTTTATTCCGTTTTATAGAAAACTGGACTCAGATTCACTTCGTTATTTGTATTTGAATGATATTCAAAATGAAACCTTTACCATTCAGATTGCCCAAAATTTATATCTGAATAAAGAATTTCAAACCCAAATACTTCAAATAGTAAAAGAGACCACTTTAGGAAAAAAACGGTATGAATACAGCGATTTAGGGTTTTTACTTTTGAAAGAGATTGTTGAAAAAATCACCGGCCAACCTTTAGATCAGTTTGTGGACGAACAGTTTTACAAACCGATGGGAATGATCAATACTTGTTTCAACCCAATCCAAAAAGGAATTCCATTGAACAGAATTGCCCCAACGGAAAACGATACCTATTTCAGAATGCAGGTGATTCAAGGGTATGTGCATGACCAGACGGCTGCTCTTTTCGGAGGTGTTTGTGGTAATGCAGGATTGTTTTCCACTGCTGAAGATATGGGAAAAATCTCGCTAATGATTTTACAGAAAGGACTTTATAATGGAAAAAGATATCTGTCAGAAGCAACGGTGTCATTGTTCACAACATGTTATCCGATCCACAATTGTAAGTCAAGAGGGTTAGGGTTTTATACACCCAATTTTGATGAACCCAGTGAGATTTTACCCAAACAGGTTTCAAATCTCACTTTTGGACATCAAGGGTTTACCGGTACTGTATATTGGATCGATCCCAAAGAGGAGTTGATCTACATCTTTTTATCCAACAGAGTGTATCCCATTGTGGAACCTAATAACTTAGCCAAAAGCAAAATAAGACTCATTTTACACGAAAAAATGGTAGAGGATTTAAAAACAAAATAGGACAAAACAATATCCTCTTAAAAATCAATTTGTTAAGAAATCAAAAAAAAGGGCTCTGTTACAAAGATTTTAACTATCTTTGCAGGCTCGTAAAAATATAGTACAATAATTTGAGTATTAAAACGATATATAAAAAACAAATAACCAAAAATAGAAAAAACATGAAAAATTTGAAGCAATTATTTATCTTGGGCCTTGTTGCTCTTGTAATCTTTGGTTGCGGTTTCGGAAAAATGGTTCCCACTTCACAAGTGAAAATGCAACTTGAAAACCCAGATTTAGAAAACAAAGGGGGAAAAGTGGAATACACCGTTAAAGGTACTGTACCTCCAAAATTCTTGAAAAAGAAAGCAACTATGGAAATTCAGGTTCCCGTTTTAATGACTGACGAGAACGGAACTACTAAAGAGGTGATCAAAACCGTTAAATTGGTTGGCGAAAAATCTAAAGAAGAGGGTATCCGTATCCCTTACAAAACCGGTGGTTCTTTCACAGTTACCGGATCTTTTGATTATAAAGATGAATATGAAACTCAAAACATTTATGCACTTCAAACTGCTAAATTAAAAAAGAAAGAGTTTACTTATCCTGTAGTTTTAATCACTGAAGGAATCTCTAACCTAAGTTCAGGTATTGCTTTAAATCCAACTATCTCTGATGATAAAACCAATGGAACTGCTTTAATTTTTGCTGAACATAATTACAAACCAGAATTTGTTTCTAAAGTGGGTACCATCTTCTTCGAAGTGGACAGATCAAACTTGAACTGGAACTTGAAATTAAACAAAGAGGTAACTTCTAAACAAATGGTGAAAGATTTCCAGGCTTTCATGGACAATGCTATTGCTGAAGGTCGTGTGATTGACAAAGTGATCATTTCAGGTTGGGCTTCTCCAGAAGGCGAAGAATCCCGCAACCAAGGTCTTTCTGAAAAACGTTTTGAAGTGGGTAAAAAATGGTTCGAAGAACAATTGAATGTTTGGGCTAAAAAATATGCCAAAGCAAACAAAATGAAATTGAAAGATGTTAAACTTCCACAAATCGTGTTTGAAAATAACGCTAAAGGGGAAGACTGGATGGGATTCCAAACTGCAGTTGAAAAATCAAATATTGCAGAAAAGAATAAAATTATGAATATTGTTACATCTCAACCTGATAATACTTCTAAAGAACAAAAAATCAGAGAGATGACAGACATCTATCCTGAGATTGCCAATGTTATTCTTCCTCCACTTAGAAGAGTTGAATTAACCATGGTTTGCAACAAAAACTTATTTACAGAACAACAAATCCCAGAAGTAGCTAAAAATGATCCTTCAAAATTAACTTTAAATGAAAGATTATATGGTGCTGCTATGACTAAAGACTTAGATACCAAAGAAGCTATTTACAAAGCGATCATTGCTGAAACACAATATCAAAATGACTGGAGAGCTTATAATAACTTAGCTGCTCTTGAGATCAACAAATTCTTAAAAGACAAAAATGTAGCTCATTTAACATCAGCAAAAGCAAACTTGGAAAAAGCTGCTGCTATCTCTCCAAATAATGGAATTATCCTAAACAATACTGCTATTGCACAATTCCTAAGTGGTGATGTAAAAACTGCAAGAACCACTTTCGAAAAATCAGCAAAAGCTTCTGTTAATCCTGTGAAACAAGATTATAACTTAGGTTTATTCAAAATTTTAGATGGTGATTATACCGGTGCAAAACAAGCCATGGGCAACAGAAGTTGTGACTACGGTATTGCATTAGCTCAAATTCTTTCCAGAGATTATGCTGCTGCAAAAGCTACTTTAGATTGTATCAATCCAAAAGATGCTAAAGCGTATTATTTATTAGCAGTTGTAGCTGCTCGTACCAGTGCAGAACAAGATGTTTACAAAAACTTAGATTTAGCGATCAAAGCAGATGCAACTTTAAAAGCAAAAGCTAAAAAAGATGCTGAATTCAAAAAATACAAAAAAACAGAACAATTCTTAAAAATCGTTCAATAGTTTTTTAAAAACATAATTATAAAAAAGCCCTTACATTTTGTAGGGGCTTTTTTTTTTGGCATTTCCTTTTGGGACTGGTGACATGCGACTGGTGACAGGTGTCAGGCGACGGGAGAGAGGTTCGAAGTTAAACGTTCGAAGTTCGACGTTAAACGTTCGAAGTTCGACGATAAACGTTTAGTTAGATCTACCCCGCCACAGAGTGGCGTTATATTTGTAGCCAGCAAAATTCGGACTGAACGAACCCGCTCCAGAGGAGCGTTATATTTGTAGCCAGCAAAATTCGGACAAAACAAACCCGCTTCAGAGGAGTGTTATATTGGCTTCCATCGAAAAATCTCCTAATATTTCCTAATTATTGAAAAATTAGGAAATATGGGTAATTTCATTCACAATAATCAACTTTTATTGAATTAAGTTTGTCATCTTTCGAAATGATAGCTCCAAAATGTTCAGCTTTTTTTATAAAATGACAACATTTGTCAAAGTTCTTATGATCAAAATAGAACATGGCCATATTGTAGTAAACAGTTGCAATCGTTGAATCCAACTCAATGGCCATTTGATAATCTGACATTGCTTTTTGATCGTTATAATCTAAAAAATGGAAGAATCCTCTGTTTGCATAAGCGTATGCATATTTTGGATCAAGTATTATTGCGGTATCCAGACTTAAAATGGCATCTTTTATAAAACCTTTCTTTTTCAAACAAACTGCCTTTTCAAAATAAAACAGGGAGTTATTTGGTTCCCAATACATAGCAGAATCAATCTCAGTCAAAGCTTTATCAATTTGATTATCTGCAATATAATTATATGCTTTTGAGATGTGAAATTTTCCACTCGGAGTAAAAATTATTTTATTTTGATTCACACTTATTTCATAGGTATTTTGTTGAATCTCTTGATTCGAATTTTTGCATTGTCCTAATAGGATAATCAAAACAATCCAAAACGACTTATTTTTCATCATTTGTTGTTTTAGCAAATTCATTTTCAATTTCAAAATACTATTTTTAATATAATCCATCATCTGCTACCAAGATTGTACACTATGAAGCTAATAGAAACCAACACAAAATTCCAATGAAAAGATTCACTTTCTTTTTATTTATTTTTAATAATCGGCTCTTGCAAATAATCATCAATCTTAATATCCTGTGGCAACGCTTTTTTAAGGGATTCTGTTACTTTAAACCATACAATTAAAGTGTCCTTTCTATTTGAAAATTTAGTTTCAGACATACAAATAGCAACCGGTAAAAGTTTTTGATTCTGGGTTAGTTTAACAGAATTGTCAAAACTCATATCTCCTTTGGGATTTCCAATTAAAATCGGATAAAAATCATAACTGGTAGTCTCCATCTTCAAAAATATGCTATCATATTTGTTATTTACATTTAAAGTATCACTTTCATCATACTGTATCGTTTTTAAGTAGATTTTATTGGATTGAAATCCTAAATAAGGATATCTTTCATGATCCAGTTTCCAGTTGGGATTGTAATTTTTATAAAAAACTCCCTTATCAGATAATGTAATACCTAATGATTTTAATTGTTCTTTATTGAGAAATAAAAATTCAGATGTGTTTGTTTTGTAAAGGCAACTTAATAATAAAATTGCAGCAATGATTAAAAGTGGCGTTTTGTTTTTCATTATATTTTTACTTTATTGTTTTTTTATTCTTTATTTTCAGAATTCTCATCGATTTTGTTGATCCGTTTATCCATAAATTTTACTATTCCAGATGAATTGAGTATTAAAATCAAAGATAATACCAGATTGATTATATTAGGAACTAAAGGTTCATACATTTTATTATCATGATCAAACCCTCTCATATTCAAGTAGGCTACTAAATTGGATATAAAAAGTGGGATTGTATCAATTAAAAGGAGGCCTCCAATAATAATGATTGCTATTCTTATTATCGTTATATTTTTGATGTCAAAACTAAGTGTTTCTTCATCAAACCCTTGATCTAATTTGAAAACATCTATCAACCAATTGGGATTAAATAGAAGAATTTTAATTAAAACAACTAAAAGAATCATCAGGACAATGTAAATTCCTAAACTAATATTTTGTAGCCCATTGGCTTGTTCAGATTGAAATAAGGTTACAAAATAGGAAATCATGGTTAATGATTTCAGGAAAATGTAAATGCACCACAATCCTAAAATTTTCAATAAAATTACCCAAAAAGAATTGATTTTCATAACAGTAAAATTTTAATATATTATTAATTTTTTTCTAAATATTGCATGGCAATTTTGACCCAATCGGTCGTGGAATCCTGTAAATAAATATCCGGTTGAATACCTATGCCGTTCAATTGATACTGAGGTACTCTGGAGGAGCGGGCTACAGGAATTTTGATGTAAAATTTACCTGTGGATAACATAAATTCTAAAGGTTCAATATAGTCAAAAGCTCCATAAGTGGATTGTCCCATTAAGGTTACCTTTTTGCTTTGTTTAGCTAAATAGATAAAATGTTCCCAATCGTATTTACATTGTTCATTGATTAAAATAACCACTTTTTGAGGTGTGGGAAAAACTTGATTATAAGTGATATGGGTATCTGTATAATTCTCAATATTACCATATTCACCAATATGTTTTTTCATGTATTGAAAAGGTTCAGAATCACTGGAAATGATTGGTTCCAGAACACTAATTCCGGAACGATCACTGTATTTTTCAATTAATGGTTTGGAGAGAAACCATTCATATTGTTGATTCTGAAAAGGTTGTGTGTATAAAAATGATAAAAGTTCGTTATAACCATTAAAACCATACGAAAACTGAGCATCCCTTAAATCAATAATGAGATTTGTAAATTGCTTTAATGTATCAGCTAAATTGGGGATTGATAGCAATTGTGTATAACTCAGATCTTGAGAATAGGTATAAAAATAAACCACTTTAAGAAGTGCCGTTTGATCATCTAATTTTACAAATGTAGTGTTTTTTTTCTCTTTTACAGGCTTGCTGGGAGGCAATTGGTCATAAAGTGGAACAATCTCTAAAAAATAATCATCAAAAAATGATACATACCTTTCAGCCAGGACAATGGCGGAATCTATTGGATACAATTTAGATTGCTCTAATAGGTTGTTTTTATGCAGTTTATAGAGCTCCGAATTTTCATTCAAAGTTTGGTATCCGGGATAGGTTTGCTCTACTAAATCAATAACTTGATTCAATAGTTGATGACAATTCATAATGCATTGGGAGTACCCAAAATGGATGTTTAAAAACAAAAATGAAATAAATAGGATTTTCTTCATAACTTTTTATTTGTGCGTTATATAAATAATAAACGTAATAAAAAAGTAAAAACTTGGGTGATTTTTTGTAATTTCATTGTAAAAAAAGTTTAAATTTGCAGCGCAATTTTAAAAACACATATTATGAGAAGATGGATTGTTATTTGTACCTTATTTTTGATTTTTGGTTATGCAAAAAGCCAAAATACAGATTCAATATTTTTTCCTGTTATTCAAACTATCAGAACGGGAATTATAGATTATGAATTTTATAATTCACATATACATTATAATTCTATTCCAAGTAATTTGATGATGCCATTTAATACCTGGAATCTGCTTAATAATGAGAAAATTGAAGCAGTACTATACAATACAAATGATACATTATCTATTTTCAATACCACAACAAAGCTTCAAACTAAAGTTTTCGTTGAAGGGGGCATATACCTTTCTCATGTTTATTTCTATAATTATGATTCCATTTTTGTTTTTTTCGATAGAGATTTTGTTTATCAAATGAATATCAAAAAAAAGAAGATGCCCGATTTTGCCATAATTGATACTTTAGGGCATCTTAAAGGAAAATTTTCTTTCGACTCTGTTCCAAATATTGATAATGTGTTAAATGAACCTACCATAATGTTATCAGGATTTAATTTAAAAGGTAATTTGGTAGCCAATAACATTTTATATCTTCCTTTTAGTATTTATTATCCTGATATTACTTCCCCAGACTATGAAAATTTAACATTGAAATTATTATGTGCCTATAACCTTAAAGAAAAAACTCTAAAAATGCTTGATATTCAGATTCCTAAAAATTATATTGGAAAACATTTCACAGACAATATTATAAATAATGGATTTGATTTCAAATTGTTAAATGATTCTACTATTATTTATTCTTTTAATTTTTCATCAGATATTTTTTTATATCATATCAATACCGACTCATCAGAACTGGTGGGGACTTATCCTGATTTTTATTTTAACAATATTGTAAATCCTGAATCTAAAGTTTTTAGAACTTTGTTTTATGCACCAGAATATTTACAGAAAAAGCAAATCTATTTAAGAATGATTTATGTTAAAGAATTCAATGATCAGGAAATTTGTTTTACTCAAATTTTGGATAAAAATTTTAAAATACTCGGTTACTCTTTAGATGATTCTCTTTGGAGCCAATTATTTGTTAATGCAAAAGGCGAATTAATTTCAATAAATTATGAAGAAAATCATATCGGAGAAGTA
This sequence comes from Bacteroidota bacterium, assembly GCA_017860455.1. Classification (GTDB taxonomy): domain Bacteria; phylum Bacteroidota; class Bacteroidia; order Bacteroidales; family WCHB1-69; genus UBA5429. The sequence continues at coordinate 131,717 of JAGDMF010000002.1, read as the reverse complement.
CTAAAAATTGGATCTACTAAAACTTTAAGTCTGACAGAAATAATAAATAGTTTAGGAAATAAAATAAAACATAAAAAATATGTTCCACAGATTTCTTTACCGGATGATTTGACATTAGAAGAAAAAATGGAAATATATTTAACAATGCTTAATGTTCCTGATAATTCCAAAGTGATTGTACTTACCGGAGATAAAGTATGTGGAAATGTATTAAATTTTTTATTGGAACAATACAAGAACCATAAAAGTGATTTTGAAGAGAAAAAAATCGTATTTTTATTTTACAATACAACAAAATCAACACTTGAAATTTTTTTAAATCCATATTCCATTGACATTAAGGATGTTCTAGTAGATGAACAAGGCCTTTATGATCAAATTTTCGGAAAATCAACGAATGGTCAAATTTATATGGTTAACAAAAAAAAGGACAGGTTAAAGATTAAAAAAACAGAATTAAAAACGTTAGTAAAAGATTTTAAACATTTAACTAAAATTAAAATATAAGTATAAAAAAAGGGAGCTATTTAGCCCCCTTTAAATTTACAAACAAAAAATCTATTTCTTTACAAACTTTTTATTGACAGTTCCCTGATTGGTGTTTAATTTTAAAAGATAAACGCCTGAAGATAAATCAGAAACATCCATTGTGTTTGTGCTATTTTCTAAGGATACTGTTTTCAAGAGTTTTCCGTAAATATCAAAAATCTGAGCTTCAACCATTTGAATATTGTCATTTTTAATTCGAAGGGTTACAAAGGTTGATGTTGGATTGGGATAAAGTTCAACAGCATGATTTAAAATGTTTTCACCAATTCCTACTGTAGTTGTGAATGGAACCGCTGTAGTAAATGAACTTTCATCTTCAGTACAAACTGCTTTAACTCTCACTAAATAGTCTGTATTGCTTTGCAATCCTGTCATCGTATAAGTTGGTGTTGTAGTCGTCGCTGAAGTCCAGTTGGTAGAGGAAGCCAATTTATACTCAACAATCCAGGATGTTTCAGATCCACCTGCAGTCCATGTTGCAATAGCAGAAGATTCACTGATTGAATTGACTTGTAAATTAGTTGGTTTAATACAAGGATTGGTAGATGCTTCGATGGTCACATCATCTATTGCCCAACCTATCAGTTCATGATCACCTTCAATTACCCATGCTACATAGTTAACACCACTTGGAACTTCAATGGTCAATTGTGCAGTTTCAGGACCCACAAGTCCACCCATTTGGGTATATTCATATTCCTGATCTGTCCAGGTAATTAAATCCTGGCTGGTTTGAATTTTCAATAGTGTTACACCATCTTCATCCAAGTACACTTGTTTGAAAGTAACTAAAGCGTAAGGAACGCCGGTGAAATCAATAGCAGGAGAGATCAATCTTGAGATTCCGTTTCCGTAGTACATTTCAGTCATCATTTCATAACCGGAACCACCAGTTATGCCAAAATCAACCACGGACCAGATCAGATTTTCAATGGAACCGGATATAGTTTGGCTCCAGCAGGCTGGGAATAGTGGACTATTAAATGATTCAGCATAAGGAAGTGTTAAAGTTGAACATGTTGTAGATGCACTTACCATCATAGACCAATAGCTGGTATCACCTGCTCCACAAACTGTTCTTACATAAAAATCGTAAGAGGTAGCTGGTGTTAAATTGAGAACAGTAAAAGGATGAATGGTTGCAGAAACTAAAGTTCCATTGCCATGTGTAAAACCGGAAGGGCCATACTCAATTTCCCATTCGGTAGCTGTTGAGTTAGCATTCCAGTCTATATCTATGGAATTAAGAGTGCTATTTGAAGCGGAAACATTTGTTGGTCTTACACAGGAGTTATAAGGTATCACCTGGAAATTATCAATATGGATATCATTGTCAAAATTATAGGTAGGGTCATATTCGTAAGCATAGAAAGCAAACCTTACGATTCCAGAGTATGGAGCCATAGCCACTGAATCGTATAATGAAACAAATTGAGGTTGTAGAATATTATTTAATGAGCTAAATGGTATTCCGGTAGTATTATTATAATCCATTAAAATACCACTGCTATTCCAGGTCATTCCATTATCATTGGAAATTAAAACGACCAAACGGGCATTGGGTGATTGTTGAATATTCCCGGGTGTAGAAGTATAATATTCGCTTCTAGCCATATCAAAATTTAATTCATACATGGTTGTTCCCGTTCCTAAATCGATCGATGGGGAGATAAACCAATACCGACAATCTTCACCATACATATTAGCAGCAGCCGTTGATGACGAAAGGGTATATCTGCTGGACCATCCCCAGTCAATATCTTCAAAAACTACATTTCCGGTATCTAACAACAAACCGGCTTTAATATCCCAGCAGGTAGAAGGGGGTACATCAATAAAAGGTTCTACAGTGGTTGGTGCTAATTCTGCGATACAAAGTGTTGTAAAATAGATAGGATTGGTTGTATAAGAGGTATCACCTGGAGTACAAACCGCTTTAACCTGAGCAAGATAGGTAGTAGAAGGTAATAGATTATTTAAAACATGAGTTGTATCATATACGGAAATAGTAGTCCATGTAGTATCTCCAACTGTTTGATATTCAATAACAAATTCCGGAGCTGGTGTGTAATGAGTCCAGGTTAATTCTGCACTATTGGTAGTCATTGTGGATACATTTAGATTAGTAGGAGTGGCACACGATAAAGGGGCAATCATTACATTATCAATTTTTCCGGCAATATTGGAACCCATACCAAAATCCTCATTATACCACATAAATACAAGTTGATACGTATTATTAGAGTATTGAGAACCCAATAAAATGGTTTTACTGTGCCATGCAGTATCACCCATAAATTGTTCTGAAACATTATAGGTATAGGGAATCATGGTACCTGAAGTCAGCGTATAATTGAGAGGAACCAGATAAACAGAAATATAACCATCCCAATAACCTCCCATTGCGCTCCAGTCAAAAGATAATGAAAACTCAGGGGCACTATTAAATTGTATGTATGTGGAAGCAAAAACGGTTGCAGAAGAGGTGTTATCATAAGAAACCGTGAGTCCGTTATCGTCAGAAATGAATAATCCGTTGCCATTTAATCCATTGGATCCAGGTGCTCCAATATACCATTGGTTTAGTGCTGTTCCATTGGTTAAAATCCAGCTATTATTTTGAGTAGTATCCTCAAAATTACAGAAATAGGGCAATGTATCAGGGGTCGGAATCGTTGAAAAGTTTTTCATATTTCCATAAATAAATGTAGATCCATCCTGAACAAATGCTCTGAATTTATACTCTGTATCCGGATTCAAATTTGGAATGATTTCTGACATTGGATTTGTAGTTGCTGGGACTGTAGTAGCTGAAGACCAATTGGTTTCATTGCTTAACATATACTGAAATCCAAAGTTTGTAGTTGTAACATTATAGAATGCACCTTTTAGTGTGGCAGAAGTTGATAAAATATCAGTAGCATTATTTGTTATAACGACAGGTGTTCCTATTACATATTCAACCGTTGCTTTAGGTAAATAGTTTACTAGAGAAGCATTTATATCGTATTCTAATTGATAAATTCCGCTATTGTTAGCACTGATACCCAAAAATTCTACATTTTGAAAATCACCGGTTGAAGTTGTAACTATATCAACCAATAGATTTCCATTTTGGTATAAAAACGGATTGGTCAAAGGAATCTCCATGATCCCGTTCACAACAGCAATTGGACCGGAATAAACTACAGTTAATGCACTGGTATCCGTTTCTGCAGTTGCAAAACTAGAATCTGGAGTGATGCCCAAACTTACTACACATGTTGCGCCACTCCAATTCGTACTGACATTAAAATTGTCATGAAATGATAACTTCAATAGTAAAGCACCGGGGAGTGCCGTTAATTGAGATGCAGGATAAATAAACTGATTATGCTGACTAGCATCCATCATATATCCGTAAACCGGTAAATAAACGTTAGTGGTTGTTCCATTTGCGATAACAGTCGTTTGTTGGGTAAAACTCTGTAAATAAACAACCAATGAAATAAACAGAAATAGAAATTTTTTCATAGTGGGGTTTTTAAATGTATATTTTCAATTATATTAGACTCCAAAAAATGCAAATCGTTACAAGACAATATAACGTTTATTGTTTAAAATTATTTTAGAAACATTAATTTCCTGACTTGATTCAATGAAAATATTACACAAAAAAAATCAGAATAATGAAAAGAAGTAAAAAATAAGTAAATCTATTTTTCTCTTACAATAAAACTAACATATCCGGATGCTTTTTGTCCATTCACATTAAACCAATACATATCCAAATCATTAATGGGAATAGAAAATTCACAGGATGAAACATCATCACCTTGATAAATCATTTGATTATCACTGGTATAGACTTTAATATCTAAGATTCCTTTTTCTTTTATAATTTTTACATCCACAATTTCTCCTGGAAACAGAGTCATTTCATGTCTTTTGATCACATTTAAAGCATCAAAATCGAGAATAAACTGATTTTCGGTAGCCGTTTCAGTACCGTCAAAATCAACAGGCTCTGTACAGCCATTTAACAATAAAACTACAGAAATCACTATTAGGGAAAAGAATTTTGTTTTTAAAGCTTTCATATTTATGGGTTTTTAAAAGGTGTATTATTTTGCAAAAATAAAAAATTCTAATTATAAAACCAAATTTATTTTCTACACTGCGTTTTGATCATGAAAATTATAGAAACTACGTTTTTCAGTATCTTTGCCAAAATTTTATTTTTATGATGACTACATTTTTAGACATGGAACCCGAATATTCTGAATTAGACCATTCAAAGTATGTTCTTTTGCCTGTTCCTTATGATAAAACCAGTACTTTTCAAAAAGGGGCAGATAAAGGTCCCCAGGCCATTTTAGATGCTTCAGATAGTATTGAATTGTACGATGTGGTTACTGACAATGAAGCATATACTGCAGGTATTTACACGGATCATGTTGAGTATTGTTTTGAAACCCCTGAAAAAATGGTTCAATCAGTGTATGATCGCGTGAAACATTTCCTCAATATGAAAAAAGTAGTGGGTGTTTTAGGTGGGGAGCACTCTGTTAGTGTTGGAGCTATAAAAGCATTTAGTGAAAAATACCATCAATTATCTGTTTTACAAATAGATGCACATGCAGATTTGCGTGATGAATACCATGATTCTCCTTATAACCATGCTTGTGTAATGAGACGGGCTCAAGAGTTCGCAAATGTTGTTCAAGTGGGAATCAGAAGTGTATGTAGTGAAGAACGCGATGCAATTGTTCCAGAAAATATGTTTTATGCCCATCAAATCAGAAAAAACCCCAATTGGATTGATGAGGTCGTGAATCGGTTATCTGATTATGTTTATTTGACGATAGATTTAGATGGATTAGATGCATCAGTAGTTCCAGCAACCGGCACTCCACTTCCGGGAGGATTATCCTGGTATGAGTTAAATGATCTTTTAGAGAAACTTTTTACTCATAAAAAAGTAGTGGGATTTGACGTTGTGGAATTATGTCCACATGATCAGGATAAAAGTTCGGATGTATTAGCGGCCGTTCTCGTTTACCGCATCATTTCCTGGTTGGAAAAAATCAAATAATCAATCAGATTTTTTTCTCCATTCCTAAGACTACAGCATTAAACCAATCAAAGAAGATTCTATAAAAAGCTCTTTTATATACTTTTTTGAAAATATATTTATCGACTCTGATATTTCTTACGATTTCATGAGGTTCTCTTAGAGGCATAATATTGGAAGTGTCTTTCATCAATCTTCTGATCCTTTTTTTCCGATTTTTAAACCCAATATTTTTGACCAGATTGACATTAGGACTTACACATAGTCCGTCATGAACCCAGATATGAAAGTTGTACTGATATTCCCAATAGTCCAGGCGGTATTTTTTAAGACTATTATAAACCCGCATCCAGTAAGATTTTTCCTTTAACCGTGTTGCATATTTTGTGATGATTTCTTCCACATTTGTATCTTCCAATTCAGTCATTTTAAGATCAAAATATTTCCAGGTTCTTTTCCATGTAGCAAAACCCCAGGTATAAGCATACGCTGAAAAGAAATAGGAAAAGTTATCCCCTTTTAGTTTTTTATGCAAGAAATTAGCCCCAATATGCATAATTTGTGGGGTATTTCTGTATTTTTCCAACATATATTCACAATAATGGAAAAAGTCAACATTAGGAATGGTGTCATCAAACAATACAATTCCTTCCTCTTCCTGTTCAAAAAACCAGGTGATCGCCTGATGAATCATTTTTGATTTTCCGGTATGTTCCTCTTTAAAAAATGTTTTCATTTCACATTCCCATTCCGGCATGATCACTGAACGAGTTCTTAAACAATTAACATAATCGAGCTTGATTTTAGGATTTGCCCCATCTGCAGCAACATATAGTTTTGAGGGTTTTACATCTTTTACGGCTTGAAACAAAGTATGGGTTTCATCAACTCGATTATAGATCACTAATAAAACGGGAACTTGAAACATAGTATTCATTTTTATAAATGCAAATATAATATATTTTCTTTATTCATTTTTTTTAATTTCAACAATGGGAGTATCTACACCATAATAATGTCCAAAGAACTCCTTAACAACAACTCTAAGAAGTGTATAAGCAGGAACTGCAAAGATCATTCCAAAAATTCCTCCAATTTGTCCGGCAATTAATATGACAACAAAAATTTCAACCGGATGAGCTTTTACACTTTTGCCATAAATGAGCGGCTGTAATACAAAATCATCCACTAATTTTGCAATGCCGAATGCGATCAGAACTTTAACCACCGCATTAGTAAGCAATGCCCCGTCAGGAGATTGTGGAAGTAATGTAGTAACAGTCATTATTACAGTTAATCCAACACCAATAAGTGGTCCTAAATACGGGATAATGTTGAGTAATCCTCCAATGACCCCAATTAAAAACGGATTTGGAATCCCCATAAAAAAGCAAAATAATCCTTCCATAAGTCCCATAATGGCCATTTCTAAGAAGACACCGGTAAAATAACGAATAAGGGGTGGTTTGCTCGCATTTAAAATTTTATGATAACTATCTCTGTAATTCACAGGAATTGTTTTTTCTACAGTTTTAAAAAAGATAGATTTATCTTTTAAGGAGTAAAAAGTTAAGAAAGTTACTGCAAAAACAGCAATAAATAAAGAGGAAGCAAAAGAGATGATATTTCCTGCAATATTCTGAATATCAATACTTTTTAATATTTCTGAAAATTGATTGGCAATAATAGTACTCAGATGTTCATCAGAATTTAACATTCCGTAATCAACTAAAAAGGATTCCAATGAGCTCAACCAGGTCTCAATCTCATTCGTAAATAGTTCGGGATTTATGGAAGAGATCACCACTAATTCTCTGCTCACTATGGGAACAATAATCATGATGATAGAAGTTATGAAACCTAAAAGAGCAACAAGGGTAATTCCTGCTGCTAACGATTCCGGCATTCTTTTTCCTTTAATAACAATTTTTTGTAAAAGTTTTACAATAGGGGAGCCAATGATTGATAACACTAGTGCTAAAAAGAAATAGATCACAATGTCGATAAAAAGCCAGCCTAAAAATAAAAATATAGCTAGAAAAAATAAAATAGTAAAGATCCTTTTTTCGCTCATAACGTTATTTGTTTGATTGGATTAAGTTTATTTTTTTCTCTTTTGTAAGTTCAATTAATCTTCTCCTGTTAAAAAATTCCTGTTGATAAATTAAAGCAACTCCACCTCCCTGAGTGGGTCTGGATAAGTTTTGAGAAAAATCATTAAGTATTGTTTGATCATTAAAGTAAAAGAGTTTTAATCTCCAGTTTTTGTCATCATCAAAGAAATACATAAAACTCCAGTCCCCGATAAAATTATTTGCAGTTGATTGATTCATGCTTTCAGCATAACCTAAATTGGTTTTTATCACTACACGATCGTTAAAAAGTGTTTTTTCCATATCAACAGAGTACTCTTTAAAATACTGGTTGGAAGTGATCATATTAAAATTAACATCTACAAATTTAATATTTTGAAGAATTAAATTACTTATAGTCCGGGCTACAATATCCACACTTGTACCTACAGTCTGGAAGTCTGAAATAGCAGTATTGGAAGAGTAAAAATCACCTAAATATACCAGTGAGAAAAACTGCAAAAGTGTACTTTGTGTGTCAGAAGTATCTAAAACTGCAAACACTTGTTTCTCCTCTTCACTGGTCAATTTTGGAAATCCTAAAGAGAAAGAGGGTTGAGGTTTCATCAAATCACCGGATAGTGTGAGATAGGCATTGACTTGTGTTTTGGTGACAGTGATGTTTTCACTCAATTTTTTCAATGAAGCAGTTCTTGGAAACATGGCAGTTAATGAGATAGTTGATGATTTGATAGGTCCAACAAAATTGATAGTTCCCCCTTCCATGAGTTCAAACTCTCTTGGAACAATATCTTTTACCGACATGCTGAAACTTCCGGACAGTAGATCGAGTTTTCCATCCATATTCAAACGATCGGTTTTTGAATTGTATGTTAACCTGATTTTACCATTGGTTTTGCATTGCAAAATTCCATCAACCGGTTCTAAATCGATCCGAACATCTGCATCTTTATTGATGTCAAATACAAAATCAAAATCCATTTCAAAATTGGATTCCACAGGTTTAGGTTTATTAGTAATAACTGTTTCTTCAGGAACCACAAACCGAATACCACTATCTTCGTAAGAAGTGCTGGCATAAGAGATTGGAAAACCAACCATGGTGCCGGTTAGTGAAGTCAGATTATTTCCTGTAAAAGACATCTTTTTGTTATTTCCGGTGATTTGAATACTTCCCGAAGCAAAAGCATCCCCATAAAAATAGGTATCCGTTTTCTTGATCCTGCTCATGGCTAAGATTCTCGAAGTTTGTACACTCAAGTTTACATTAAACGTATTAAAATTATGATGATAAACATACCCATCTACAATTGCTTTATTGTTATATTTGTCTGATACTTCAACCCGATCAAATGAGATCCCGTTGGCATCAAATTTAACCAGTTGATCTCTAATTTTATAGATGGTGTTTAATGGTGATATTCCAAGATACGCTTCTTTTATTAAAGCAATACCATCGAAATATAGGGAATCGGGATTGGAAACAAAAGTGAGTTCCCCTGAAGCAACACCGGAAACATGATGACTGAATGAGGCAAGAAATGGGGATAGAAAACCAATTCTAACCGTATCAATAATCCCATGAATCCTTAATTCTTTTTTATTGATATTATAATTTCCGTTTAAATCGGCTAATTTAATTCTTCCCTTGCCGTAGTTTAAAATGTTGTATTGATTAATATCTCCTAAACTATTGATCGTATCCTGTACAAAAAGACCGCCAAAAAATACAGGAGAACCTTTTTGTGGAGCTTCAGCAAAGGCAAAAAGGGTACCCAGTTTTTCTTTGTTAAAAACAAAATTTTCGAAATAGGACTTTCCGGTCAACATAGAGCGTTCCTGACGAGACTGGTAAGTCATCATAGCAGTCATGCTGCCTCCCAATCTGATATTGATCTGAGATGTGATGGCATTAATTAAGGAAACATCAAGATTCTCTATGGAGATATCCAGATCATCATCTAAAGATTTGGAATATCCTCCGTTAATTCTGATTTTCGTTAATTTGGAAGCCAATTGAAAATCATCAAATCCAATTTTATTTTTATAAAAGTGGATCTCATTTTTTCCTGCCGTACTCCATACAGATTCTCTTAAATACCCTTTAGCATTATCCAGTTTAATATATAAGTCTTCTGTATTTGACAAATCAGCATAACCTGAAATGGTGTTTGAATTTTTATAATTTGAAGTATCAGGACTAACAAAATTGATAGAATAATTAATAATCTGATTTTTAATTGATGTTTTCAATGCAATATCCCTGAAATCCCAGTTGGAACGGGATCTGAAATAGATAACAGAGTCAACATTCAAATTCAAGTCAAAAAATTGATAAGCATTCATTTTCCCATTGAATGAAATGTTATCTAATCGCCATACTTTTCCCCATTGGATCGATTTGGAATGAAAAACAATTGAATCTGATGCCCGGTTATTTCCTACAAATCCGGTCATTGTAGTGTTGGGTGCAATACTTAACTCCGGAACAAAAACGGATAACAGATCATCGGTTTCAAAAGTTTCCATTGAAAATGACAGAAATTGCGGAGTGGAATTTTCCGTTTTGTTTTTCAAAAATGTGTGAGCTTGTGATTTTCCCATTAATGCAGGAAAATAGAAAGAAGCTATATTTTGTAATGAATCCCAAATGGCTGAAATAGGATAATTCGTAGTAAGATTGGCATTCACAATGTTTCCCTTTAACATAATTTTTTTAACATCATCAGGAAGTCGCACCGAATTTAATCTCATCCAGTCACAATAGGCAGTTTGATCGTTGTTATGAATGATAATTTTATTGATTCCCACAAACCCGGTGAGGTTCTCCAGAGAGTTGCCTAAAATTTCAGCATCTAAACTCTCAACAGAAAAATCCAGATTCGGTTTTTGATGTGAAAAAAGTACCAATTGTTCAATCCAATTGGGAGATTCCTGATTGATATTGTGGGTATAGTTTTTAAATAGTGAACCAAAATGGATATTATCAACCGAGAGGTTTACTTTATATCTTGAAACAGGATCTGTGAAGTCAACTAATGCATCTAAAAATAGATCCAGATTTTTGTCATGGGTTTCAATTGTTGCCTGGTATTTGTTTTGTTGATAAACGCCATCAATATGGATATCCCTGATGGGATAGGAACAAAAGTCAAATTGACTCATATCTCCGACAATGGTTGCATTTAAAGAGGGAGCAAAAGGAGTTTCTCCAAAAAAAGGAGCTGCACTACCATTAATCTCAAAAGAACCGTCAGCTAACCCTAAACTATTGGTTTGATTCAATAATTTACCCAGTTGAAAATCTGTAGTTGACACAGTTCCGGTAAAATCCATCTGATCTTTGCCGGGATATGTCTGGAGTGCAATTTCACTTTTTCCAATGGGTGTTACCAACTTCAATTTCGTTTTGAAGTAATTGAATGTTCCCTCAAAATTACCGGTTACAGAACTATTCCCTATTTGAGAAATCATTTCAGGTAATCCAATGGTATTTCCTCCGGGTAAATAAAAACCGGAAACATCTGCAGGATTAATGGCTGAGTGTTTGATTTCGAAGTTATAGGAGCTGTTTTTAAAATCCAGAATATTATAAAATTCAAAATTACCGGCGATAAATGTGGTGAGTTTATATTTGAGATAACAGCGGGAAATTTTCAATGCATTCAATGGGCCATCCCCTTTTCCGTTCATAATGAAGCTGTTATGCATTCCTCTAATAGCTGGAGCAAAACAGGAGATATCATCCATGTGAACAACAGAAGATTTGACATCTACATCAAACCGAATTTTATTAAAAAAGTCTGAATAATCTCTGAAAGAGTTATACCTGAAAGCAAAATCAAGCGTTGCTTTACTTTTTTCGGTGGTAAAATTACAATCACTGACTAACAATTCATTTTTGTTAATTTTAAATTTACCTTTAAAAGTTTTGATTTTAAAACCGGTATATTGTTCCGTTGACACTTGTTTGATATCACAAGAAACTTCCGGACCATGCACCAAAAAGTTTTCAATTTTGGCATCCACATTTTTAAACTCAAAAAAACCATAATCCATAGAATTATCTGTCGGATAAGTTCTTGTATTGTCATTGATCACAGCAAACCTGCCGTCTATCAATGTAATTTTATTAAAATGCAGAATAAATGGGGTCGTAGATGTAGTTTTCTTAAAATGGTTGATCCATACATTCATATTAATGATATGTTCTCCTTTATAGGTTCTTAAAACCATTTCACCCCCTTTTAAGATCACATCTTTTACATAAATGGAATTGGAAGAAAACCTTTTGATATCTAACCTTCCGGAGAGTTCACTTCCCGATATCATATTATTATTATGATGGTCTTTTATAGATACATTTTTGGCTCTGATTCTAAAAAGTGGGGTAATGTAAATTTTTTGAATGGTAAAAGTAACTCCGGTTTGTTTGGAAATGGATGAGGTAACCTTATTGATAATCATCTTCTGAATGGGCGGCGTGAAAACAAGGAGCACAATCAATAAATCAAGCGCAACAAAAATGAGCAAGCTCTTTAACAAGATTTGCATTATTTTTTTAGTAATTTTGCGCTTCATAAAACAAAGTCAATATGTCAGTTTATATTTTAGGCATCGAATCTTCCTGTGACGACACTTCTGCCGCTGTGATCGAGAATACTACCATTTTATCTAACGTTATCGCTGGACAAAAAGTACATGCCGAGTTTGGTGGCGTAGTTCCTGAGTTAGCATCACGAGCGCATCAGCAGAATATCATTCCGGTGGTTGATACTGCACTAAAACGTGCAAAGATAAACAAAAAACAAATATCAGCAATAGCTTATACGAATGGTCCCGGACTTTTAGGATCCCTATTAGTGGGAAGCTCATTCGCTAAAGCATTATCACTCAGTTTAGATATTCCCGTTATCATTGTTGATCATTTACAAGCACACGTTTTAGCTAATTTTCTAGACTTCCCGGGAGAGGAAAAAGTTAAACCTGAATTTCCCTTTTTATGTTTAACCGTTTCAGGTGGTCATACCCAGATTTTACAAATCAATGATTATTTTGATATGCAAATTTTGGGAAAAACAATCGATGATGCTGCCGGAGAAGCGTTTGATAAAGCTGCAAAAATTTTAGGTTTGCCCTATCCCGGTGGTCCAGTGATCGATAAACTGGCTCAAGAGGGAGATCCAAAGCGATTTACATTTGCACCGGCTAAACTTCCGGGCCTCGATTATAGTTTCAGCGGATTAAAAACATCATTCCTCTACTTTTTAAGAGATCAGTTGAAAGAGAATCCCAATTTTATTGATGAGAATATTCATGATTTAGCAGCTTCGATACAATATGCGATAGTAAAATCACTTACAGTAAAAATGGAGATCGCACTTCAAAATACCCATTGTACTAATTTTGCCCTTTCCGGAGGTGTTGCTGCCAATTCTGCTCTTAGAGCCGCGATGGTTCAATTATCTGAAAAATATAATAAAAAAGTGTGTATTCCGCCCATGTCACTGACAACGGATAATGCTGCCATGATTGCAGTTTATGGCTATTTTAAATACCTGAAAGGGGAGTTTTCAGATTTATCCAATATACCTTATTCATCCATTCGTTAACTATGTTTACCGTTTATACAGCATCAGCAGGTTCCGGAAAAACTTCCCGTTTAGTGGTGGAGTACCTGGCGTTGGCACTTCCGAATCCTAGAAAGTATAAACATATTCTGGCAATCACGTTTACCAATAATGCTACGGCTGAAATGAAAGGGAGAATACTGGATATCCTGAAAAGTTTTGCTTTTGAAACCTATGATCAATTGCCGGGTTCATTGAAAGCAACGTATCAGGAGATTCAAAAAATAATTGATCCCAAAAATCCTGATATCCCTTTTGAACTCTATCTCAGGAAAAAATCTACAGAACTCCTGCAAGAGATTCTGTACGATTATGACAATTTTTCTATCAGTACGATCGATACTTTTTTCCAGAAAATATTGAGAGCATTCTCTTTTGAGTTGGGCCTCAATATGAATTATACACTTGAAATTCAGTTAGATGAACTTCATGAACAGACGGTTGATCTTCTCTTGAATAAGCTTTCTGTGGACAATAAAGAGCTTTCTCAAAGAATGTTGACTTTGATTGAATCCAAAATAGAAGAGTCCGGAAAATGGAAAGTGGAACAAGATCTGATTGCGTTGTTGCAAAATATCTTCAATGAGGATTCCTATTTTGCCATTCAGGCTTTGAGTAAACTGGACAAATCTGAATTTGATAAATCTGCCCTTCAGATTAATATTCTGAGAAGAAAATATAAAGCAAGAATTAAAGAGATTAGTAAGGAATATCAGACAATTGTGAGTCAAACAAATGCTGATCAAAAGTTGTTTGATAAATTTTTAAAGGAGATCGACTGTTTTAGTCCCGACTTCTTTTATGAACATGTAAATAAAAAATATAAAAAAGGGATCCCTCCAGATCTGGAATCCCATTTACAACAGTTTATTCAACTTCTTGAATCTCTGAAACAACAACATGATCTATTAAAAGAGCTCACTTTTTTTGGAAAAAATCTGACCCAGTTGGCATTACTGATCGATCTAAAAATGGTGATTGAAGAGATTAAAGAACAGGATAATCTGTTTTATCTGAGTGAAACGAATGGAATTATTCATGACAAAATTCAAGAGGATGATACGCCATTCATTTATGAAAAAATGGGAAATAAATTCAGCTATTTTTTCTTAGATGAATTTCAGGATACTTCCAAATTACAAATGGAGAATCTGATTCCATTAATTCAAAATGCACTATCCGGATATAATGAATTCAAAGAAAAAGGGGAAACTTTCCTTTTTGGTGACGTGAAACAGGCAATCTACCGGTTTAGAAATGGAGACTCCTCGTTATTATACAAACTTTCCCAATTTGATGGATATCAGGAATTGATTAACCCCTTAGGGGCATCGGAAGAGGAGTTTCAATTGAAATTATTGGATCAAAATTACAGGTCCTCATTAAGTATTGTGGATTTTAACAATCAATTTTTTCAATACGTAGCTCGCTTGTCCAATTTTGAAGGTTTGGAAACCTACTATCAAGATGTGGTTCAAAAACCGGATCCGGGAAAAGATCAGGGGCTTGTTTCCATTCGATTTAAAAATGACAAGGATAATAAAGATACAACACAATATTTACTGGAGCAAACTTTGAAAACCATTCAGCAATTGGTGGCGGAACAAATCCCCTATGGTGATATGGCTGTTTTGGTAAGTTCTAATAAATTAGGAAGTTCAATGGGCGAGTTTTTAAGTAGAAATAGTGTTCCGGTGATATCTTCCGATTCCCTGATGCTCTCCTCATCTCAGGAAGTGATGGTGATCATCTCTTCGCTCTATTATTTGCAGAATTCGAATAATAAGATTGCCAGAATGATGATGGGACACTTTTTAATTAGAAATTATCCCGAGTTACAAAACGAACTGTTCAAAAATTTAAAAGATGAACTCGATTTTTATCAGTTTTTAAACCGTTTTGATGTTCAAATTGCAAAAGAGGAGTGGCTCAATACCCCTTTGTTCACTTTGGTCAATAAAATTATTTCCATTTTTAAAATAACGGAAAATGACCCGTTTGTAATCATGTTTTTGGATCAGGTGGATCAGTTTTTGAAAAATTCAAACGGAAGTATTCAAAATTTTATAGACTGGTGGGAACAAAATGCAGAAAAATTGACCCTCAATGCTCCTACAGAATCTAATGCTGTGACTATTTCTACGATCCATAAATCTAAAGGACTTGCTTATCCTATTGTGATTTTTCCCTTCACTCAATATGGTTATAAATACACTAAATCAGACTATTGGATCAAAGATGAGAAAAAAGTAACGGGATTGCCTTACAGTTGGGTTCAACTTAAAAATGATGATGTTCCCGATTCTTATCAATATTTATTGGAATCTGAAAAAAGGTGTACTGCTTTGGATCAGTTGAATAAACTTTATGTGGTTCATACAAGACCCAAAGATCGATTGTATATCATCACCAAAGAGAAAAAAGCCGGTAATTACTCCAAGTTTTTGGATCAGTTTATTTCCGAACATTACCCGGAAAATCAAGAAGATTTTTTTCAATACTATTATACAGATAATCAATATTATACAGAATTACCCGCATCATCCCAAATTCAAAAAAAGGCGCATTCCAATAATCATAAAACAGATCTTGCTGTATCTCAGGTTTTTGTTTCTCCATTTACATTGAGTTCAGCTTTTTTAGCGTTTGATTTTCAAAAAAGCTGGAATGAAGAACAAGAACGGGGGATTTTTATACATCAGTTTTTGTCAGAGTTAAAAAGATTTCCTGAAAATGAAGCAGAAGTGGAGTTTTTAATACAGGAAACACCTGAAATGTATCAGGAATATTTGAAAAAACTATTGATAAAACTCATTACAGATTTCGAATATGCTCCCTATTTTAAAAATGATTTATCTGTACTCAATGAAACCAGCATCATCTCCACAGATGGCACTCTGTTGCGACCCGATAGAGTGATTTTTTTAGAAGATGAGGTGGTCGTTATCGATTATAAAACAGGAGCTCCACTACCTAAACATCAGGAACAGATTGATTTATATTGCTCTAAATTAATGCAAATGGGGTATCAGAAAGTGGTGGGGAAACTGATATACTTGTAATGGGCGAAGGGCGAAGGGCGAAAGGCGAAAGACAAAAGGCGAAAGGCAAAAAAATGAAAAATGAAAAATGAAAAATGAGCATTCGAGCATTCGAGCATTCGAGCAATCGAGCAATCGAGCATTCGAGCACATTGAAAAAATATACGTTCTTTCTTTTTCCGGTTTAACCTGAGCCGGTTTTATTGATCTAACCTTTTTTAAAACACATATATGAAAAAACTGTTTTATGTAGGAATAATGTTCCTCTTTTTGCCTCTTTTTATAGCGGCACAGCCCGAAAAAGTGATCCCGTCCACTGTTAAAAAAGTGATCGTATATCCAGCCGGCGCCCAATTAGAAAGTGAAGTTACTTTCCCAATACAAAAAGGACCCATGAGAATTAAACTTCCGGGTTTGACAACAACACTCAACGAAGAGAGTATCCGAATCATCAGTGATGGGAGTTTCACCATTTTAAATGTACAGTATAGCATTGATTATCTGAACGATCTGGATAAAGGTGCAGAAACCCAAAAACTGGTGGATCAAATTGATGATTTAAAAAATAAAGTGGAAGATGAACAACTGGCTTTGAAAATCATCAGGGAGAAAATCGATTTTTTAAATGTAAATCGTCAGATTACCGGCAAAACCGAAGGGGTAAATGCTGAAACATTCAAAACCATGAATCAGATTTATGGCACAAATTACGAAACGCTGAATCTGGAAGTTTTAAAAAGGGAACGGAAAATTCAAGAGTATAACGAAACACTGATCAAGCTAAATGCTCAGTTAGAAACCGTTTCAAACCATACCGGCATCCCATCCGGAACGATTGTGGTTACTATTGATGGAGAACAAGCCAAAACCGCAAAAATGAGATTTTCCTTCTTCTCCTGGGCCGCATCCTGGTCTCCCACTTACGATATTCGGTTTACCGGTTTTAATAAACCCTTGGAGATCACCTATTTTGCTAATATCAGACAATTTACAGGTATCGACTGGAACAATGTGGAATTGTCGCTATCCACTGCCAAAACACAGGTTTCAGCTCAGATCCCTTTCTTGAATCCCTACTATTTAGCGTATCAAGATAATGTAATAGAAGTAGCTTATGATTTTGAAAGTGATGTAAGTACATTTATGTGGGATACACTACGTCTTAAAACAGGAGGAATACCTGAAAGTTATAGTTACACCCCTACATTAACTGATTTTACTTCCTCAACAGAAACTATTAAAGAGTATAAAGTGGAAAATCCACAATCGATACCTTCTTCCACCAATTTCACTTCTGTCACTTATGGAGAGGGACTTCTTAATGCCAGTTACGATTATCGTTCCATTCCAAAACTCTCTGAAAATGTGTTTTTGATTGCTCAAATCAGCGATTGGGGAGATGCAGAACTCAATACTGGACTGGCCAAATTGTATCTGGAAAACAGCTATGTAGGAAAATCTAACATCAATACCAGCCATTTCACAGATACTTTGGATATCTCCTTCGGGGTGGATAATAACGTGACCGTTAAAAGAGAAAAAGTGACTACTTACTCTGAAAAAGTGTTTGCCGGTTCCACCATCAAAGAGACGGTTGGATACAAAATTACAATCCGAAACAACAAATCTTATGCGATTACAACCTCTGTATTTGATCAGATCCCTATTTCTGTAGATGAAAATATCAAAGTGGAGATGTTGGAGATTTCAGAAGGACAATTTGACAAGGAGAGTGGTAAAGTGGTTTGGAAATTGGATCTGAAACCCAATGAAACCAAAACGGTTATCCTCAAATATTCCGTTAAATACCCTAAAGATAAACAAGTTAAAGTTCAATAAGAAAAAAATAAAAATATGAAAATTATATCTTATATACTCGTTATTTTCATGATGCTTCCCATTTTAGTTATGGGACAAGTGGAAAAAAAGATCACCTCAACACCTAAAAAAGTGGTTGTTTATCCGATCGGTGCCCAAATTGAAAGTGAAGTTTCTATCCCCATTCAGAAAGGACCCATGAAAATCATTTTAACCGGATTAACTTCAAAAGTGAATGCTGAAAGTGTCAGAATCATCAGCGATGGCAGTTTTACGATTCTAAATGTTCAATATAAAATTGATTACATCAATCAATTGGATAAAGATGCGGAGTCAGAAAAATTGTTATCCAAAATCGAAGAATTGAACACCAAAGTGGGAGATGAAGAGATCTGGATCAAAATCATCAATGAAAAACTGGAATTTTTAAAAGTAAACAAACAGATCTCCGGAAAAAATGAATCGATCTCACCCGTTGCATTTACAGAACTTAATCAAATCTATGGATCCAATTTTGAATCGCTTTCCTTAGAAAAGCTTAGAAGAGAAAGAACCATTGAGAACTATAAAAATGAACTCGAAAAACTTAATAATCAATTAGCAGAAGTGATCAATAATGTGGGAACCCCTTCCGGAGTGATTGAAGTAACCATAGACGGAAAACAGGTTAAAACCGGAAAAATGGGATTCACCTACTATGTGTATGATGCCTCCTGGTATCCAACGTATGACATCCGTTTTTTAGGATTTGATAAACCGTTGGAGATCACCTATTTTGCCAATATCAAACAAAACACCGATATCAACTGGGAAAATGTGGAGATCATACTATCTACAGCCAAAATGAACATATCTGCTCAAATTCCCTTTTTAAATCCATTCTATTTAGGATACTATACTCCCTATAAACCAGCTGCAGCAGGTGGACGACAAGTTAAAGCTGCTGTAATTGCAGCAGAAGGCGTTGCTGATTTGTCGTATGGTTATTATGCTCCAACAACCATTGAATCTAAAGCGATTCAGGTAAAAGATTCCAGATCAACCGGAGAAAACACCATTTACACCCCTGCATTGGAAACGGTGAAGGAGTACGTTGTGAGTAATCCCCAAACTATACCTGCAAAAAATGCCAACACAACCGTTACTTACGGAGAAGGAACTTTAAATGCTTCCTATGATTATCAATCCATACCAAAATTAGGGGAAAATGTGTATCTGATTGCACAGATTAAAGACTGGAACAATGCAGATCTGAATAGTGGTATTGCCAAATTGTATTTAGAAAACAGCTATGTTGGAAAATCTTTTATCAATACCACCCAGTTTAAAGACACATTAGATTTGTCGTTTGGTGTTGACAATAACCTCTCTATAAAAAGGGAAAAAGTGACCACTTTCTCTGAAAAAACATTTGCCGGATCCAATATCAAAGAGACCGTCGGATATAAAATCACGATCAGAAATAACAAATCGTATCCGGTAACCACATCTGTATTTGATCAAATTCCGATCTCAACAGACAGCAAAATTGTGGTGGAAGTTTTGGATTTTTCCAATGGTGTTGTTGAAGCAGAAACCGGAAAAGTAACCTGGAAACTGGAATTAAAACCGAACGAAACCAAAACGGTGATCATTAAATATTCCGTAAAATATCCAAAAGACAAACAAGTGATTGTTCAGTAATGGCATTGATCTCTTTTCATAGAATAGAAGATTCCCGGGATCTTTATTTTGAGAGGGCCCGGGAACTATATGAAAGTGCATTTCCGGTATTTGAAAGACGATCGGTTGAGCAACTCAAACAAGTCCTGAATCATCCCTTTTTTCATGCGGAAATAGTAGAGAAAGATCAAAAGTTTACAGGGATTCTCTTCTGGTGGCAGCTCGGTAGTTTTCGATTTATTGAACACTTTGCGATCATTCCTGAAATGAGGGGAAAAGGGATCGGAAAGCAGGGATTATCAAATATGATTCAAAAACAACACACTCCCATCATTTTAGAAGTGGAACCGGAAAGATCCTCTCCGGATGCAATTCGGCGGATCGCTTTTTACAAAAAATCAGGATTTCATTTGAATCAATATCCCTATTTTCAACCCCCATATCATCCCGGAAATAAACCAATTCCACTCCAGATCATGAGTTATCCTGATCCAATCAATCCATTCGAATTTCCTCAGATTGTCAGGGAGATACACCAGCAAGTGTATCAGGTCTGAGGCTCGCAATGATCTATAACGGACTGGAGACGGGAGTCTGGTGACGGGAGACTGGTGACAGGAGACTGGTGACGGGATGTCAATGCCTGAAATAGGTTGACCACTTTTTAAAACAAATTAAACAAAAAAGTGAACCTATGAAAGAAATTAGTTTAACATTAGAAGAGAGACAAAGAAGAAAATTCAGTGAAAGCTTCAAGAGAAAAAAAGTCCAGGAGATAGAATCAGGACAAACAAAAATTGCCGAACTTTGCAGACAATATGATACTCATCGAAGTAGCGTATATAAATGGTTAAATAAATATGGTAATATGGCAACGAAGAAAGAAAAATTAATAGTAGAAACTGAAAGTGACACAAAGCAACTCATTGCAAAAGATAAAGAAATTGCAATGCTGAAAATGATGCTAGCTGAAAAGCAAATTCAAATTGATTTTAAGGATAAAATGATCGAAATAGCAGAAGAGATGTATCATGTAGACATAAAAAAAAAGTTCGAAATGAAGCCTTCCGACATTATCAAGAACATAGAGAAGAATACCCGCACTCACTAAATGAACTTTATAAAGCTATGAAAATCAGCAAACAAGCAGTATATAAAATCATTCAACGAGACAATATGAAAAAGGAGAATATTCTTTTTATAAAGAATATTGTTTTCGAAGTCAGGAAGGATCATCCCAGTATGGGTATAAGGGATATCTATTTTAAAAAGCTTCCCTATTGTCTAGGGCGAGATAAATTTGAAGAATTGTGTAGGCTTGTAGGATTAATGCTCAAGAGAAAAAAGCGATTTATTCATACTACTGATAGTAAAGGAGTAATCCGCTTTGATAATTTAATCGAAAATTTAGAGATAACCAGGATTAATCAAGTATGGCAATCTGATATCACCTACTACGACATAAATGGCCGTTATTACTTCATTACTTTTATTATAGATGCTTTTTCAAGAGTAATTGTAGGATATTCTGTTTCAAAGAGATTAACGACAGAACAAACTGTAATAGCCGCTTTAAAAAAAGCATTAAAGTTTCGCAAAGGGGAAGATCTAAGTGATTTAATATTTCATTCAGATGGTGGTGGACAGTACTATGCAAAAGAGTTTTTAGAACTGACTAAAAACTTCAAACATAGTATGTGTGTTGCCCCATGGGAAAATGGAAAAGCAGAAAGAATTAATGGTGTGATTAAGAACAACTACTTACGTTTTAGAACGATCACCAATTATGAGACATTAGAGAAAGAAGTTGACCGATCAGTGTACCTTTATAACCACGACAAGCCTCATATTGAGCTACAAAGGATGACACCAATTTCATTCGAAAAAAGTATATATTTGCAAAACCAAAACCCCGAAGAAAAAAAATCTTCAAAATTTTTGGAACCCAGCTCAGAGCTTGGTCTTGGGCTAGCCCAAGCAAGACCAAGCTCTGAGCTCCCCCAACAAGGACAACTCAACCAGTGATAATATGCCAAAAACAAGTAAACAAACGGTCAACCATTTTTAGGCATTGACAGTTCGTCTGCTGTCTGCCATCTGCTGTCTGCCGTCTTTTTTTCAGGGCGTTCCCCTTTGGCTGCGCTCAATCCAATTTCTCAGTCAATTTTCTATTTACACCGTCGCTAGCCAAAGGGTCGCTCTCCGGCCTGTACTCCTCGCTGGTCCACCAAGCAGTCCATCCGGCATATAGGAGCTCACAAGCTCGCTCTATCTGCCGGTGGTCTGCTAAGTGTCCCAACTGTGGGGTACTTGGCCTTCGAGCTAACGCAGGGAGTTGTCAGCTATCAGCTATCAGGTTTCAGGTTTCAGTTTTTTTTTAGTTTGCCGGTAATTACTTAAAAATGGAACGCGGATAAAACGGATGCTTTCGCAACGCGGATAAAACCGATCCATTTAAATCCGTGTTTGAAAATCAGCGGCATCTGTGTTCTATTTATAAATGAATAATGAAAAATGAATAATGAAAAATTGAGCACATGAGCACATGAGCACATTGAGCACATGAGCATTCGAGCATTCTGAAAGTCTGTGGTCCGTAGTCCGTAGTCTTTTTCATTTGCAAGCTTGCGCAGCTTACGGACGAATGATGCCACCGCAACCTTTACAACCCGCAGGGTTGCATCTTTCTTTTCTTTTACTTTCTTTTTGCTTGATCAAAAAGAAACAAAAAATCAATGGCTGTTCTGACAATGGAGTACAGACTTTGTATAAATAATTGCATTTAGAGGCTTCTTTTAACGTTTATTTTATTTAATTACATATTTTTACCTGATCCCCCTTACCTGTTATCTGTTACCTGTTTCCTGTTACTTGATCTTTCAATTGTTAAATGTTAAATGTTAAATTATTTGTGGCCTTGCCTACGCACTGGCTCCGAAACGTAATGAATAATGAAGATATCAGGGCTAACGCCCCTTTGGAATATGATGTGAATCCCTCTTGCTACGAAGATACCAGAGCTACGCCCCTGAGCACAACCCAAAGGGTTGCATGTGAATAACCGTAGGTTGGCGAAGCTACCTACGGATGGATGTTCCCCCCCGACTAACTACTACCCCGAAGGGGTTGCAGAAAAAAAGAAGAATTATTTAAATTGCCCCCAATCCCGGAGGGATTGCATGTCTATAGCAATGATGTGGCGACGGAAAGCGGTACGACCCCGGCCGGGGTCGTACAATGGCTCGTGTGGAGCTGTTTCGATATACATTTCACTCCAATGGTATGGAAAAAAATAGAAAAGTTACACGATTAATAATAATGAAAAAAACCTCTACAACACCCACTGAAACTACAATCCAATTTACTTGTAAAGGTTTAATGGGGTAGTTACTCGAAAGGCTTGCCCCCCGCACGCATATCACGTGGTTAGTCAAAAAATGACGGGGCAAAGATAGTGAATTTTTATTTACTTTCTGCAACCTCTTCGAGGTAGTAGTTTGTCGGGCTAGTTCATTTTGCCGCAGGTAGCTTCGCCAACCTACGGTTACTAATCTGAAACCTCTTCGAGGTTGAAAAGTCTGCGGACTGCGGTCGGCGGGCTGCAGACATGCTCATACAAATATAACGCACCTCTGGAGCGGGATGGTTTCGTCGGGTAATCGTTAATAGTTTGGCAGTTAAAAATAAATGATGGCACCGGCGCTTCGATACGAAACCTGTTTTGTCTTATTTTTTAAATTAAGTATTATTTTGCGGTTTCTACTCAGCGACCTTGGATTTGAGCAACATACCCACTCCTCTAAGGTCGTTGAGTAGAAGCGCTCTAACGATGTCTTAAAGAAACGAAGAAATAAATAGCTTCGTATCGAAACGCCGACACCATGAAAAAGTTCGCATTAGGCCGGAAGCGAGAAAGCCCGTAAAGGTAGAAGCCGTAGTGATGCAGGGAGTAAAAGAGCGAGCCTGTGAGCTCCTTTTACGACCATGTAGTCACTCGGCTTATACCTGCGGACTTGAAGCGGGAGGCCGACCCTTTGGCAAGCGACGGGGTTTGTATTCGATGGGTTTTGGATTGGGTTGAGCGAAGCCAAAGGGGAATGCCCTCATTAATAAGCTAATGTGATAATAAGATAATAAGCTAATTATTAATGAATAATGAATAATGAATAATGAATAATTGAGCATTCGAGCATTCGAGCAATTGAGCATTCGAGCACTCGACTATCGACATATTAAAGAAAGTTAAATTTAAAAATTCCTAAACTATTTTAATTTTCATTCCGTTATTATTCTTTTAAAATCATATCGTATGGAGAATCAAAAACACCAAAGACCCCGAAAATTATTTATGTTTGGGTTGATCTTAATCCCGGTTTTAATCGTTTTTTTTGTGATTCATTTCCTGATTAAAGCGAACAGACCCAACTTCGAAGAAGCACTCGTTATTCCTATTTTTTCTTTTATTTTTTCTCTCACTTATTTCATTAACGTTGTTTTTTCGAATACACCCTTCTATAAGTTTCTGAAAATCGATAAAAAACTGCTGATCATCTCTTTAGTTCATTTTGCGATCTGTTGCTTTACCCTGAACCTGTCTATTCCCATTTTTGCAACTTTTGTTTGGTGGACCTACCTGTTAATTGTGATCATGTTTATTTCCCTGATCGGACTCCTTTTTATTGAGAAAATGAATCCCTATCTTAGATTTGTGGAGTTTTTTATTTTAGGCGTAAGTCTGATTTTAACGCTTTATTTTTCAATCTATCTGGCTCCCTGGTATTTAGTTGCGTTAATTGCGATCCTATTGCTGGGATTAGGGATGCTTTTTTTAGTTCCTTTGATTATCTCAGGTCATATTATTTACTATTTTGTTCGAATGAAAAAATCGTGGACCGACCATCTGGCTTTTTATTCCGGAATTATGGTTCCTCTGATCGTCATCGCCGGTTTTTTGTTTCAATGGAGCGATGTTCAAAAAGAGATCACCAAATCATCGGCTTCGATTGTTACCAGACCCGATACCAGTTTGCCCGAGTGGGTGTTGTTTTGTCAGGATATTTCTGATGATTCTTTTACACAAACGATTATCAAAGGAGATCTTTTTTATGAAACTTTTCAAAACTCTTTTTGGGGATTTGATAGAACCCTGTTTGGGGAAAGTAAAGAACATAATCCATTGATAAATATTGGATTAGCATTTTTTGGAGATCTGAATTTGGATGAAAATACCAGAATTAAAATTTTGAAATCTCAGTTTGATGCCCGCCACCTGGCACAAAGAAAGTTGTGGTCAAGTGAAGATTTAGGAACCATTGAAGTTTTAAATCATATTAAAGTGTTTCCCGATTATAGAATGGCTTATATGGAAAAAATTATAACTGTAAAAAATTATTCTTCTTATGATTTTGAAAATGAGGAGGCTGCGTACACTTTTTATTTGCCGGAAGGATCTGTGGCTTCATCGTTGTCATTGTGGATTAACGGAAAAGAGGAAAAATCGAGGTTGAGTTCAAAAGAGAAAGCAGATAGTGCTTATGTGCAAATTGTTGGCGTTGAAAATCGAGATCCATCAATCATGCACTGGCAAGAGGGAAATCGGTTGACTGTTACCGTTTTTCCATGTACGCCTAAAGAAAATCGGAGGTTTAAAATTGGAATCACTTCCCCTCTGACTTACGAAAATGGCTATTTAATACTTCCCAACATCTATTTTGAGGGTCCCACTATAAAGAAGATTGATGAAACAACAAAAATTGAGTTTGAATCTGAACATGATGTTAAAGAGATTCAACTTCCTGAATCTTTTGAGAAAGAGATCAATAACGATTATTTATATTCCGGAACCTATATTCCGTACTGGGAATTGAAATGTAAAGCGACTCCATTATCTAGTCAACCCTTTTCATTTCAGGATCATTCCTATACGGTTTCTCAACTTCCAAAAGAGATCATTCCCTTTCATCCGGATACACTATTTTTAGATTTGAATCGCAGCTGGAGTGAAGATGAATATTATCAGGTTGTTACACTTTTAAAAGGAAAAAAAGTGTTTGTTATTCAGGATCAAATTATTCAGATTACGCCGGACAATGAAGCTGCTATTTTTGATCAATTTGTAAAAAAGAACTTTTCGTTATTCCCATTTTATAAAATTCCAAACGCTGCTCATACTCTTGTGATCTCCAAATCAACCTTAAACTCACCCAATCTGAATGATCTTGAAGATTCAAAATTTTTAAATAACTTAGCAACATATTTAAAAAATAAGGAGAGTAAAATCAACATTTTTCAATTGGGAAATAACTCTTCAAACTATATCAAATCATTAAAAGAGCTACAGGTTTTCCATTTTTATTCCGGGAATATGGCAACATTAGCTCAAATGATCAATGACCAAACTTTTAGAATCAATAAAGTGGATAGTAACACGGTAATTTTGGAAAATGCTCAAATGATCATCTCATCTAAGGAAAACTGTGGTGTTTCCAAAGCACCGGACCATCTGTTAAGATTGTATGCCTATAATAAGATTATGCAGGAATTGGGAAAAGATTATCTCAATAAAGAGTATGCTTTTAATCAACATCTTATCTCTATGGCCAATGAAGCTTACGTTGTTTCACCGGTTTCAAGCTTAGTGGTTTTAGAAACCAAAAATGATTATGATCGGTTTGGAATTGATGAAAATAAAAATAGCCTAAAAAATGCGTCAATGGAATCCTCAGGGGCTGTTCCTGAACCTCATGAATGGGCCTTAATTTTGGTTTTTGTTGGAATAGGAATTTTTGTTTTTGTGAAGAGTAAATCATTTAAAGTTTAAAAATGGGTGTGTCGATTCCCAAAATATTGGAGAAAAAATTAGTGTTAACACTCTTGTTGATAGGGGTGTTAACACTACTCTCTTTTTCAAAATTAGCCTTCTATTTTAGATTTGACTTAAATTTTATTCTGTTACTGATGATACTCCCTTTTGTCATTTACAGGGAGTCGGCTCAGAAATCATACAGATATGGCATTGTGTCCATTGTACTTTTAGGGTTCTATTTTTGGTTTTCATTTAGTACACTATACTTTTTTGCCTTTATTTGTGCCCTTTTTTTTATTTTCGAATCCTTTTACGGAAAGCTAAATTCGGTGCCCCTTTTTTTGATGGTGATTGTCTCGCCGTTAGTCATTTTTTTAACAGAAGTGGTCGGGTTTGAGTTGCGGTTAACCCTCACCAAAGTGGCTGCTCAGTTATTGCATCTTATTGATTCCCAATATAGTTATTCCGGTAATATAATCCTAATCGGAGAAAAGGAGTTTCATGTAGATCCGGAATGTATGGGGCTTAAAATGGTGATACTCTCCTTTTTTACTGCGTTATTATTGATCACCTATTTTCACAGAATCAAAAAATATAACTACTCGTTTATTGCGATTATCATCATTTTGGGGATCACTTATATTTTAGATATTGTATCCAATCTTTTTAGAATTATATTGATCACTTTTTTACAATCCAAACCGGAAACTTTTTCTCATGATCTGATCGGGATCATCTGTTTTATAGCGTATGTTGCTATTCCTCTTTGGTTTATCATTAAAAAATTTCCATTTCGGGATTCATTTAGGGTAGAAAAAGCAATAAAAAACGTCAATAAAAAAATACACTTTGGAATTGGGATGATAACAGCCGTTCTTTTTTTGATGGCTGTTATCATTCCCGGAAAGAAAGAAAATGAAACTCTTACAAAAGCGAAGATTCCTTCAGGATGGACAACCCATTTCAGTTGTAGTGTTGAAGAACATGGTGTTTTAAAATTGAGTAATGCTGATTATTTGATTTACATCAAACCA
The DNA here is from genome assembly GCA_017860455.1 of Bacteroidota bacterium. Taxonomy (GTDB): domain Bacteria; phylum Bacteroidota; class Bacteroidia; order Bacteroidales; family WCHB1-69; genus UBA5429. The sequence goes on along the minus strand of JAGDMF010000002.1, from coordinate 104,032 downwards.
TCCAGACCTTTTTATTCCTCTGATCATACGCCGCTTATATGTTGGAAAGGGAGTGGCTATACAATTAAAAAAGAGGAGATTATAAAAGTTGGAAATCAAAATGTTTATTTTGGAGAGCTAACCAAAGGGGAGCATGTTTTATACTCCGCCTGGTGGTACGACTCCGGAACTGAGACCACTATTTCCCAGTTTCAGTGGCGGATAAACACATTACTTAAAGGAAATAAGTATCAAATTATCAATGTCATCAGTGACACCAAACAAAAAGTGATCCAAAAAGCAGACTCCCTAATCTCCCAAAAATAAGACAATATCGTGTGCTCGAATGCTCGAATGCTCGATTGCTCGAATGCTCGAATTCTCAATGTGCTCATGTGCTCAATTATTCATTATTCATTATTCATTATTCACTATTCATTTTTAATTTTAATTGTTACCTGCTACCTGTAACCTGCTACCTATTATTTGTTACCTATTATTTGTTACCTGCTACCTGTAACCTGCTACCTATTATTTGTTACCTATTATTTGTTACCTGCTACCTGTAACCTGTTACTTTATTTCGTATTTTTGCGTATTAATAGTTTTAATTTATGAAATATATTGAACATTGGTTAGAATTTTTGCTCCACAGATGGGGTGTTGGTGTTGATGCAGCAATCTATTTTCGGTTAATGATCCTATTAGTTGCTGTTGGGTTATTGGCTTTGATCGTATTTTGGATCATGAAGCACTTGGTAATCAAAGGAATATATAAATTCTTTTTGAAAACCAGTTTTAAATGGGACGATGCTTTGGTCAAATTTCAGGTTTTTAATAATGTAGCCCATTTGGTTCCTGCTTTTATAGTCCGGGGTTTTGCGCAAATGATTTTTGAGGATTTTAAAGCTGGACTTCCATACGTGATTAAAATTACAGACTCCTATTTAATCATTGTTTTTGTGACCATCATTAACTCTTTCTTAAAAGTGAGTGAGTATGGATTGTCAAAAACAACAGCATTCAAAGATAAACCGATATCTAGTTATTTTCAGTTGATCAGAATTATTGTTTATATCGCTACAGGTGTGTTGATCTTATCTATTATTCTGGGAAAATCTCCTGCTGTTTTCTTGGGTGCATTTGGAGCGATGACCGCCATTCTGTTATTGATTTTTAAAGACACCATATTGGGTTTGGTAGCGAGTGTTCAAATGGCTACCAGTGACACCGTTCGGGTGGGCGACTGGATCGAAATGCCCAAATTCAATGCTGATGGTGAAGTGATCATGATTAATTTGAATACAGTTAAGATTCAAAACTGGGATAAAACGATCTCTTCCGTGCCTACACACCATTTTATGACAGAAAGTTTTAAAAACTGGAGATCCATGAAAGAGAGTGGGGGCCGAAGAATCAAAAGATCAGTCTATATCAATGTGCATACCGTTAAATTTATTGATCAGGAAACCCGTGAAAGATACAAGAAAATCCACCTTTTAACCGATTACATTAACGAAAGACAGGAAGAGATTGATCTTTATAATATTCAAAATCAGATAGACACATCAGAAGTGATCAATGGAAGAAGGATGACCAATCTCGGAGTTTTCAGAAAATATATTGAAAATTATATCACCAATAGGGCAGATATTCGAAAAGATATGTCATTGATGGTCAGACAGATGCCAATTGAAGACAGGGGTGTTCCCATTGAGATTTATTGTTTTACCAGTACAACAGAATGGGCAGCCTACGAAGATATTTTAGCCAACATTTTTGATCACATTTTAGCTGCGGCTCTTTATTTTGATCTTGATATTTACCAACAACCGAGTGGAAAAGATATTTCAAAACCATTAGAGCAGGTATCCACCTTTATTCAAATGCAAAAATGATCACGATTTGTATTCCTTTGTTTAATTTTGATGCCACCGGTTTGATTATCGAGCTTCAAAGACAAATGGAAAAATTGTCTATTCCGTGTGAGTTAATACTGATCGATGATCATTCAGATGATTCCTATAAAGAGTATTACAGGACAATAGTTGGTGATCATCAATACATTGAATTACCAGAGAATGTAGGCCGTGCCAGGATTAGAAATCTTTTTTTGCAATATGCAACATTCTCTTATCTTCTCTTTTTAGATTGTGATTCGATCATTCATCAATCCGATTTTTTACAAAACTATATTTCGATTATTTCTGAACACCCGGATGTAGTTTGTGGGGGAAGAGTGTATCCTTTGGAAAAACCGGATCAAGAGCATCAACTGCGTTGGAAATACGGAATTCAAAGAGAGAGTAAAAGAGTTGAAGAAAGAAAAAAAGATCCTAATCGTTCATTTATGACGAATAACTTTTTGATTAAAAAGGAGTTATTCCAAGAACTAAGATTTAATGAACGGTTGACGAAATATGGACATGAAGATACTCTTTTTGGAATAGAGTTAGCCAAAAAGGGGATCTCAATAACACATATTGAGAATCCTGTTTTGAATGGTGATATTGAAACCAATGAAGTTTTTTTAACAAAGACGGAAGAAGGAATGGATAATATAATCCAGATTCTTAAGTTTACAGAAATAAAGAAAGAACTAATACATAACATCTCATTGTTAAATACCTATTTCCGATTTAAAGCTTTAGCACCCTTTTTAAAACCGGTTTTTAAACTCATTAATCCGATAATTAGGGCTGGTTTAAGCAAAGGGGGAAGTTCAGTAACTTTATTTAATATATACAAGTTAGGGTATTTTATAATCCATATCAAATCTTCTGATTAGCTAGATTCATTTCTACTTTTCAATCATTTTTTTCTATATTTTTGCGATCTATTTTTAATAAAAGCAAAAACATGAAAAAATTTTACATTACCTTAGTTTTAACCACTATTTGTAGTATTTCATTATTTTCTCAAATTCCTAATGGAAGTTTTGAGGATTGGACCACTACTGGAAATTACGAAGAACCTGTTTCCTGGACTAGCTATAATGCTATGACAGATGAACTTGGCATTTATACTTGTGAAAAAGGATCTCCGGGAAATCCAGGAAATTACTTTTTAAAATTGACTAGTAAAAACATGATGGATATAGCTGTCCTTCCAGGTTATGCTATGTGTGGTTCTATGGATATTGATAATGAAATTCTTAGTGGTTTTCCTTTTACCGGAAGACCTGCTAACTTAACCGGAAAATGGCAACACATGATTTTTGGACAGAGTCAGGGATTGGTTGTAGTGCAATTGACCAAATGGGATGTGGAAACTCAATCTCAGGTATTAATTGCTTCTTTAGAATATACTTTAACCGGAATGGCGATGAGTTGGACTAATTTTTCCTTACCATTAACCTATTTAGATGCCAGAACTCCTGATACTTGCATAATCGCCTTTGTCAGTAGTGGTGATGAACCTACTATTAATGATTATCTATATGTTGACAATGTAGCATTTCAAGGTAATGTAGTGGGAATTGATGAGGCTTCTGTAAATAATATGCAAGTTTATCCTAATCCGGCTACTAATCAAATCACTATTGACCATTTATTTCCTGTTGATGGAAAAAGTACCTATATGGTGACTAATATTTTGGGAGAAGTGTTACTTCAGGAACCTGTAACAGCATCAAAACAAGTGATCAATATGGAGTCTTTCCGTAATGGAATCTATTTTGTTACTGTAAAATCTGACCAAGGAAATTCCACTCAAAAAGTGATCATAAACCGATAAAAAACAGTTTAGTTTTTTTAACTTTTGTTGCATTTTTTTTGTATATTTGCCGCGCTTTAAATTGGCGGAAAATTTTTATTCAACAAAACATTTAAAAAAACTTAAAACTAATATGGCAACATTAGAAATCGATGGTAGAGTATTCGAAGTGGATGGAGATGGCTTTTTAGCAACTCCTGAAATTTGGAATGAAGAGGTAGCACAACTATTTGCTAAATACGATGGACTTACTGAATTAACAGACAAACATTGGGCAATTGTGAGATTTATTCGCAGAAACTTTGAAGAGAAAGGGAATGCCCCAATGATTCGTAGTATTTGTCAAGATACAGGTGTTAAATTACGTGAAATTTATGAGCTTTTTCCATTAGGACCTGCTCGTGGTGCGTGTAGAGTTGCAGGGTTACCCAAACCTGACGGCTGCGTTTAATCGTTCCCATTATGAGTTGGTACATTATTGTTGCAATTTTTGCACTTATCATTTGTATCTCAGGTTGTCTATTCCATCTGATACGCTTGATTCGACTTGGTAAACCAAAAGATTACTCAAAATCTGCCGGAGATCTTTCCAAAGCAATCCCATATTCTTTCACAGGAGCAATGCATCCTGCGCACAAAGAATCTGCTTATTTACATCTTCCTGAATATAGTGCCGGCATATTATTTCATATCGGTGCTTTTGTTTCCGTTTTAGTGTTTTTTATTCATTTAGCAGGATTCTATATCACTGAGCCCTTTTTCGTTTGGGGACTAACAGGAGGCTTAGCCATAACTTCTATTTGTGGTGCAATCATTTTAGTAGCACGTTTGTTTAATAAAGTTCAAAAAGAGATTTCTAATCCTGATGATTATATTTCGAACCTTTTAGTTACAGGGTTTCAAATCTTGACTATTGGAATGCTCCATTTTGATATTCCAATGTTCTATTTTCTATGGAGTTCCATTTTACTCATTTATATCCCAATCGGAAAATTAAAACATGTTGTTTATTTTTTCTTTGCGCGCTTTCATTTAGGATTTTTTTACGGTTGGAGAGGAACCTGGCCTCCAAAAAACATTAAAATATGATTACATTATCTCAAAATCAAATTGATAGAGGTTTAGATATACTTAATAATTTGGACAATAGTAAGCTGCTGACTCATCTCAATAGTTGTGTGCATTGCGGATTGTGTTCAACCAGTTGTATTTACTTTTTAGCTGATCAGGATCCAACCCTCACACCAGCAAACAAAGTGGATCTTTTAGCCTCAATTTATCGTCGCTATTTTACATTTTTAGGAAAAACATTTCCAGCAATTACCGGAGCAAGATCATTGAATGATGATTTAATTCCTGAAATGGTTGATAAGTTTTTTGGCGCCTGTACCATGTGTAGCCGTTGTAATATTCACTGTTCTATTGGTCTGGATATTGCTTTTTTAGTTCGAACAGGCAGAATGATGTTATCTGAAATGGGTTTCGTGCCTGCAACTTTACAATCAACAGTTAATGCTGCACTTTCTACCGGCAATAATATGGGAATCACTTATGATGAGTTTGTGGATACCATTCAGTGGTTGGAAGAGGATCTTCAGGATGAGTTAAATGACACTACCGCCTCTATTCCACTGAATCAACCCGATAAAAATGTGATGTACACCCTCAATCCACGGGAACCCAAATTCTTTCCGCTTTCTATTTCTGCAATGGCTAAAGTGTTTCATGCTGCTAAAGAGAGTTGGACTATCTCCACTGAAATGTATGATGTAACCAACTACGCTTTTTTTAGCGGAAATTTAGCTGAAGCCAGTATCATTGCACACCGGATGATGAATGAGATGGAAAAACTGGGCGCTAAAGAATTAATTTTGGCTGAGTGTGGGCATGGTGATCGTGCATTCCGCTGGGAAGCTCCAAATTATTTGAAAATCCATTTTAATTTTAATATCAGAACCTCCATCGAACTTTTAGCAGATTATATTAAAAGTGGTCGTATAAAAGTGAATAAAAATATTATAAAACAGAAAGTTACGCTTCACGATCCTTGTAATTTAGTGAGAAACGGTGGGATTGTTGAAGAACAAAGATATGTGTTATCTCAAACTGTAACCGATTTTGTAGAGATGACCCCACATGGAATTGACAACTATTGCTGTGGTGGTGGCGGCGGCCAGTTGGCTATGAGTGAATACAATGAGAGAAGAATGAAAACCGGTAAATTGAAAGCTGATCAGATCAGAAATACCGGAGCTCAGATTGTGGTTACACCCTGCCACAATTGCGTGGACCAATTAACTCAATTAAACTCTTATTACAAATTAAACGTACAAATTAAAACATTAGCTGAGATTGTAGCTGATGCTTTAGTCCTTGATTAGAAAAACAATAATTTTTTATAACATGAACAATTTAATATATTTAGACAACTCTGCAACATCGTTCCCAAAACCGGATGATGTGTATGATTTCATGATGAACTTCTACAGAACTAAAGGGGTTAGTCCCGGAAGAACAGGTTTTGATGCAGCTATTGAAACGGAAGAGATGGTTGCCCAAACCAGAAGAATGTTAATGGAACTTTTTAACGGAGATGGGGATCCTAATCGCTTGACTTTCAGTTATAATGCTAGTGATTCATTAAACATGTTAATCTATGGTTTAGCTCAAAAAGGGGATCATGTGATTTCAACGATGGTAGAACACAATTCTGTTTTAAGACCACTTTATCATTTGGAGCAAGATGGAATAATTGAAGTTGATTATGTGCCTTTTGATAAAATAACCGGTTATATTGATCCTGATGATATCAAAAAGAGAATTAAGAAAAATACCCGAATAGTTGTAATGAACCATTGTTCTAATGTATTGGGAACTGTTCAACCCGTAGGCGAAGTTGGAAAAATTTGTAAAGAAGCCGGAATTTTGTTTATTGTTGATGGCAGCCAAAGTGCCGGTGCTGTGAAAGTGGATATGCAAGCTATGGGTATCGATGCTTTTGCTTTTACAGGACATAAATGTTTGATGGGACCTACCGGAATTGGGGGTTCTTATGTAATGAAAGATGTTCCTGTAAAATCTACTCGTTTTGGTGGAACAGGTGTTCGTTCTGCTCAAAGATCTCATTTAACGGAATTTCCATACAGATTAGAGTGTGGAACACTTAACCTTTTAGGAGTTGCCGGATTACATGCTGGTGTAAAATGGATTACAGAACAAGGAATTGAGAATTTACATCGTAAAGAGATGGATTTATGGGACAAAATGCGTTCTGAAATTCAAAAAATTGAAAACGTGACCACTTATTGTGCCGTAAACAGAGAAAATAAAAATCCTGTTTTGAGTTTAAATGTAAATGGTTTTGAATCAGGTGATGTGGGAACTATGTTAGATGTTGATTACAATATTGCTTGTAGAACAGGATTACAGTGTGCTCCTTTTGTTCATCAACATTTAGGAACAGATCTAATTCATGGAACCGTAAGATTAAGCATTGGACCTTTTACATTGGAAAACCATGTTGATGCTGCTATCCAGGCCATTAAAGAGATTGCAGATTTTAGAAAATAATTAAACCCAATATATTTATGACTTTCATTTAAGTAATTTAAAATCCATGAAAAAAAACCTTTTTTACCTTTTTATTGTTGTTTTCATCCTTATTTTTAATTCTTGTAGCCCCGAAACCGCCACAATTAGCGGTACAATCGAGGGTAACGATAGTACGGTAGTGCTTTTTGGAGACCAAATCATACACGATCATTTGGATACAATTAAAGTCACGAATGGCAAGTTTTCTCAAAAAATTGAAATGGAAAATGCAGGATATTATGTTTTAGTTGTTGGAAATCAAATGAAACAAATTTTTCTGGGTCCTAACTATGATTTGAATATCAAAACAACATTCCCTGAAAATTTGGATACCCCAATAATTGAATTTTCCGGAAAAGGTGAAATTGAGAATAATATGTTGCAAAATATAATGCAATCAATTGATCAGATAGATTATGAATACTTAGATAAAATTGATAAAAATCAAATTATAACTTATATAGATTCCATTTTTAATCAATTTAGTAGCTCTTTTGAGAAAATGATCAAAGGTAAAAACCTGGATCCCAATTTTGTTAATTTTCAAAACAAATATTGTAAATTTAAGGCTGCTACACTTAAACTCATTTTAGGTTTGCAAAATGGTATTGATGATCCCCGCTTTTATAATTTTATTGATTCGTTAGAATTAGATAATGCCCAATATTTGGCTATTCCGGATTTTAGAATGTTTATACAGTATTATACTGAAAAATTATTGAATGATCAGTTAGTGGATATGAATGATACCATCAAGGCAAAACCGGAAGTTTGGATTACAAAGAAACTAAAAGTGATCAGTACATTTGAAAATGTTAAAATAAAAGAGTATTTGTACTTTTCTGCCATCAAACAGGTGATTGAATACGAAGGTTTAGAAGGTTTCGAGTTGTGTAGATCAACTTATGAAAAGGAACTTAAAAATGATACTTACAGAGATCAGATTAAATTAATGTTAAACAAAAAGATGGATTTAGCTAAAGGTAAACCTGCTTTTGATTTTACTTGTTATGATACCAATGATAAAGAGGTCCATTTAAGTGATTTTAAAGGTAAAGTGATCTATCTTGATTTTTGGGCAACCTGGTGCACCCCATGTAAAGAGGAGAAACCCTATTTTGTGGAGTTATCTAAGCAATATAAAAATAAAGAGATTGTCTTTATTTCTCTCTCTTTGGACGATCCTGACAAATTTGATGAATGGAAAAAAATGACTCAAAATGAAAAATCAATCGTTCATTTGAGAACTCATACCGGATGGGATCCTAAACTGGTAGAAAAATTTCAATTGATAAGTATCCCAACATTTATGTTAATAGATGCAAATGGAAACTTTATAGATGCAACAGCACCCAGACCCTCTACGAAAGAAATTATCCCAATATTGAATCAGTTGGTTCAGTAATTGGTTAAACTCTTTATGGAATAAAATTTCTTAAAATCCCGATACTGAATTCGGTGAAATCAGCCTGACCTAAATTGGCATTTACATGAGCGCCGATGAAGTAATTAAATTTGGGGCCTTTGTTAATATTATAACGATATATTTTAATTCCAATTCTGGAATTGAGATATTTCTTGAGGATATATTTGGTGGGATTTTCCGGGCTGTATAGATCACAATAGGTTTTATAAAATGGCTTATATAGATTTAACCCTCCTTCAAAAGTGAATCCGAAATGACCATACATCAATTCTAACCCATTTAAAATGTAAAAATTGGAAGCAAAAGCAACGCCTGAATTGTATTTTTCAATATCTGGATGTTGATCATGTTGATAAACATAGTTAAAATGGTCATAATAACGATACCCAAATCCAACATAGAATTTGAATCCTCTGTTAAGAACCAATCCACCCATAAAATTAGAACCATAAACACCCCTTTTAGGTCCACCCACAGGACCTAATGGTCCACCCAACTCATGAATTCCCAAAATAGGATTGAATTGCAAAAAGTAATAGATTTCATTCTCTTTTTCGGGTTTTTTCCATTTATTTTTATAGGAATAAGTATTGGATTGTTGAAAATGCATGAATGAAATCGTAGTTACCAATCCGTTAATGCCCATATTAGGCAATTGCGTATGTCCGTCAGAACTATGAACATACCCAACACCCAAACGAAAAATCCCATAAGGTGTAGTCAGAATATTTTGTCGAAAAGTGAGTTCAAAAGCCCAGTTAATTGGACTTCCCAAAGCAATATTTGAAGGATTGGTTCTGTAGTATTGAGTGGTATAACTGAATCCTAAACCCACTTTTACAGAGGGTCTGTAGCTCCATTTTTTACCAATACAATATTCGACATAAGGGATCAGTTTGCATTCATAACCATAAACATCAGGGTTTCCTAAATTGGTAAAACCAAGGGTGATTCCGGTGATGGGAAAGTTGTGAAAACGAGCCCATTGGTTTTCTGAATTATGATTTATTTCACCAAAACTAAACAACAATGAATAGAGTGTTCCGGAAGGAGCGAATCGTGGACTCGTTGGTGAGATTTTTCCCACTTTCAATTCACCTTCAAAACAATAAGTTTTGGTACTGTCTTTTAATTTATTAGAAATTAATGAATTAGAATATATTGGATTCCATATTCCAATCAAGATTAATTGGAGGAACAAAATAAAAATTTTGGTACGATTTAGTTTCATAATTATAAGGGTAGATGTAATAAAGTAGCGATCAATTCCATTTTTTCAGTCATCTCCTCTTCAGATTTTAATTTCATCAAAGAGATAATGGGCATGTCATTTTGATCATATAAAATAATGGTGTATCGGCTGTCCGGGATATCTAAAGTGCGACTGGATAAACTGGATACACTCCATCCATCATCGGTCATTTTGTAACCTAATGACATCGAATCATCAACTTGAATCCATTTTCCAATAGGAATAATTCCGAAATAGAATTCGGTGAGTTTCACTCTTCTCCGATCGGTATCAATATAGGAGAAAGCATTTGTAAACCCAAAAAACGCGCCAATAATCACTAAAAAAAAGGTTTTCCATGTGTAAAACAACATGATGACACCAATCCCAAAGAAAACAATCCCAGTAGTTGAGCCTGTTGAACCGAATGCCTGTGTGATTTTACTTTTTATGATCATAAGTACTGTTTTTTCCTTCAATAATAATATCATCAGTGAGTCTAGGGACATCAATGTTTGTAATATGAGAACTATATCCAGCAAATATTCCCAATCCATTTTCAATATTAGTGTACATCATAACCGGCTCAGCTAAAAACGAATTTTGGGCATTTTGATATTTCTGAAGCTGTTGATAGTATAAAAACATATCTTTAGAAACCCCATTTACCACTACACTTAATGGGGTAACAATATCATAAAAATTGCCCGCATCCAGATCAAAAATATAAGTTTTAGACTGTCCATTGAACAATTTGTCATTGGTTATCAAATAACTTTGATAAGTTGTACCAGTAAGTCCAAAATCTGATTGATTCACCGGAAATGAAAGGATTTGTTCATATCCAAATGAGATGGTTCTAAATGAAAATTGATAATAATTTTCTATGTTAGCCGGATCATTAATGGTTATTTTTACTCTTAAATTTTTATATCCATCCTGGTTTAAAATGGTCATGGTATCAATGGACTGAATCGTAACGCTATTAGGTATTTGTGTTGAGGATGTGATCGTTTCTCCGTTTTTGATCACTTTAATAGTGTATTGTTTTCCGGGTTGACAAGTATAGTTTGCTTTATATGATCCTATCTCTATTGGATTTGAAATATTCGATGAATCTTGTTGGAAAAATTCAGCAACCTGCACTCCATCCTGATATAAGTACGCTTTTGCTGAATCAATCATTGTAAACTCATAACCATTATCCAGAATAAATTTGCTACGTGTTAGCATTAATATGGGTTTATCAGAATTGTTTATGAAACAATTCACTGTAATTTTTCTACCTTCATCCGGAATTTCAATATCTATATATTTTTCACATGAACCAAATAACACAATAATAAGTAGGATATAAATTAATTTTTTCATGTTGATTAAAATTTAAAAGTGTAAGAAAATGATGGAATGATTGGGAATAGACTGATCTGTTTCAAACGGGTAACCTGGTTTCCATTTTGATCAATAGAATCTTCAAAAGTGACCATAAAAGGATTTTGACGATTGTAAACATTGTAGATGTTAATACTCCAGATTCTCTCTCCATATTTTTTCTTTTTATGGAAATTGATTCCCAAATCCATCCTATGATAAGAAGGCATTCTGAAGCCATTTCTTTCTTTGTAGTATTGGATTGGTTGCATCCACGGGTTCAAATTGGTGTACATTTCTGAATACCCTGAATATCTTTCAATGGGCAAATTGAGTGCATTGCCGGATCCATAAACCCAAACCAATCCAATATCAATCCGATCATTAAATTTGTAATTCGCTGCAATTCCAATGTCATGTCTTCTGTCATATTTGTAAGGGAATTGTTTTCCAAAATTCAAATTTTCAAACAAACGATTGGTCCAGGATAAGGTATAGCCTATCCAACCTGTAAATTTTCCTTCATTTTTACGGATCAAAACTTCCATTCCATAAGCATTTCCGGTGCCAGATTCCACTTCTGTTTCCCAGGATTCAGAGATACTGGCCGTCATAAAACTGGAGCCCTCTTTGTATTCAATTAAGTTGGTCATCGTTTTGTAATACCCTTCAATTCCAACTTCGATATTGTATTTGAGATCATGAAAAATTCCGGCCGCAAATTGCCAAGAATCCTGAGGTTTTAAATTTTTGGTGACAGGAAGCCATAAATCTGTAGGTAACCCGATTCCACTATTGGAAAGCAAAACAATATATTGAGTCATTTTGGAAACAGCACCTTTTACAGACCAATTTTCAGCAAAGATATATCTTCCGTTAAGTCTTGGTTGTAATGAAGAATAAAATTTTCCATCAACGGGAAACATACTGAAATGAATACCACCATCCAGTTTTAATTTAGAATTAATTGTAAATTCATCTTCAATGTACATAGATATTTCATGCGTATATACTTTTTTATTTCCAAGAGTTAAATCGATTGGAGTGGGTGAGTATGGATCTTTGGCATAATAGGATGCTTTTCCGGGAATAAAAGTGTGATAAATATCAGATATTCCCATCAATATCTGATGTTTGGGATCAGGATGGTATTCAAAGTCAGCTTTAAAACTCCAATCCTCAATACCGGATAAATAGCTTAATTTATCACTAAATTCACGAACTGTATTGTTTTCTGTTTCAATATACTCTGTTTCTAATCCTATCCCAAATTGAAATTTACTATAGGTAAGGGAAACATTGGAAAACCACTGTTTGTTATAGATGTGGTTCCATCTTAAGGCAGTGATAATATTGCCCCAATCTAATCCGAAATTATTATTATTGTCATATTTTATTTGATCATAAGTATAGGTATATTTCGATTTGACATACGCTCTGTCCTGTCCGCCATAAAAACTTAGATATACTCTGTCCTTGGGAGAAATAGTATAATTGAATTTAGCGTTCATATCATAAAAATAGTAACCGGCTGTGGATCCTCCATCTGAGGGATCCTGTTTATTATATAACAAGATAAAGGGTTGTGCCAGAATATCAATATAGGTTCTTCTTGCAGAAATGATAAAACTCGCTTTATTTTTTATGATTGGTCCTTCAATTGTAATTTTGGAAGCAATTAAGCCTACTGTCACATCCCCATGATACGATTTATTATTACCCTCTTTCATCCGAATATCTAAAACAGAGGATAACCGACCTCCATAACGGGCAGGAAATCCTCCTTTTACTAAAGAAACATGGTTGATAGCATCCGGATTAAAAACAGAGAAAAATCCAAATAAATGGTCGGCATTGTAAACCGGAACGCCATCTAGTAAAATAAGGTTTTGATCCGGACCACCTCCACGAACGTACAAACCTGAGGTTCCTTCACCACCTGAATGAACACCGGGAAACAGTTGAATCGCTTTAAAAAGATCCCGTTCTCCCAAAAACATGGGTAACGTCTGTATCGTTTGCAATGGAATCTCAATTTCACTCATTTGTGACTGCTTTACCTGAGACTCTTTTTTACCGGTAACAACCACTTCATTTAACTGAGCAGATTTTTTTAATCCGATTTGAAAAATGGTATCTTTCTTATTCGAAATGGGGAGTTCCAAAGTTTCAAACCCGACATAAGAAAATCGCATTACTAATTTTGAAGAAGGAAAAGTAAGAGAAAAATAACCATAATTATTGGTCGTTGTTCCAATTTTAGATAGAGTATCATAAACAATACCACCAATCAAACGTTCCCCGGAAGATCCATCTTCGAGATAACCGCTGATCGTGACTTTTTGAGCATAAATAGCAAAATTATTGCTGAATAATAATGAAAAAACAATAAATAGTGAATATAAAACACCTCTTTTTTTTGTCATATCGGGATCATTTTTTAATAATAAATTTACTTTTTGAAATACAAAGAAATCAAGGGCAAATTTAGTAAAAAATCGGGTTCCTCAAGAAATCACTTCAAAAGGTTCAATATCACCTTCAATAACATAAAATAAAGGGTGAGGTTCAAATGATAAAATAGAGTTCAAAAGATCCCATTTTACCGGATCTCTTTTTTCCAATTTATTTAGAAGATGGGTTCTTTCAAACGCTAATTGTCCTGAAGTAACTTTAATTTGAGGAGGATTTTTAGAAATTTCAAATTTTGAAGAGTCATAATGATATCCACGTGCAACAGCTTCTTTATAAACTTCAGAAAGATAATAATTTATTGCCATAAGAGGTTCTTCACAAGACCTAAAACGATTCAACTGAGGATGGTGAATATATCCTTTTGTTTTCCCTTCTAAAACATGCTTTGCAAGAAGTGTTTCTCTCCAAACAGCAGTAAGACCTTTAGTATCTAAATATTTTGGATGAAGTGACCAAATTCTCATGGATTACTCACACTGTTTGGTTTTTACAAGAGTTGAGAGGTCATAACCCATTGCAGCTATACGTGTAAGGATCTCCTGATAGGTTGTTTCGGACATTTGAGGTGTTCTACTTAAAATCCATAGATATTTTTTGGAAGGATCACCCACCACTGCATAACTATAATCATTCGCCAGATCAATAATCCAGTAATCACCTTTAAAAGGCCAGAAAAACTGAACTTTTAATTTCGCATTTCCAGTGTTTTTTACCACAAAAGCTTTCCCTTCGGCAGTTGTCCTTTCCCCGGTTACCGATCCCTTATTGCAGCTATTTTTAACAATTACATACCCTTTATCACTCAATGAATATTCAGCAGTAGTACAGTTGCACCCCTTCTGAAAACTTTGAGGAATGGTTGCAATTTCGTACCATTTCCCTAAATATTTATCTAAATCAACATTAGGTACGGTTGTCACAGTTGTATTTTGAGCACAAGAACTCAAAATAAGCGAGGCAATGATCAACATAAGAACACTATTTTTTGTTTTCATAATAATTTAGATTTAAATTATGCAACAAAGATAAACAAATATTAGTTACCTTCTATATTGAAAAAATTGATGTAGCATATTGAATTTATGGATTGTTAGTTTTTTATCATTACTCATTAAACAACCCATCTGTGATTCTTCAAACAGGAGTTACTAACTGAAATGTAGTGATTAAAAAATAAACACTATTTAATTTTCAATAATTTCAAGTTTTTGAATAATATTAATGGTTCTATACTCTCCAATTCTGGCATCAAAAAAATCCTGAGTTGAAAAAGTGATCCGTACATTTTTGTCAATCAATGTTTTATAATCATTTATTAAGTCAATATTAGACTCAATAAATGTAAGCCAATAATATTTTGAGACTTTACCTAAGAAGTCCTTGATTGAAAATTCAATAAATTTCTCACCAAGAATTGAAGTTATCTGTCCCTCAATAACATTTTCTATAGGTTTGTTATTATCAATTTTATTAACTTTATTGACTATTTTCAACAATCCTTCCGGACATACAGATCCCATTTTAAATCCAATTAATTTTCCTAATTCTTCTCCCTGTTCATCAATTTTATTTAAGTCAATTTTATAATCTTTTAACAATTGTTTTTTATAAGGACTTGCTGCTTCAATCATGCATAAACCGAGTTCCATATTAAATCTATCGGTTTCTAAAGTGTCAGAAACTTTATTTAAACAATCACATGCTTTTATGGCAATTTCTTCCATATAGTTTTGCGAGAATCCCAGTGTTGCGGTAAATAGGAGGAGAGTAGTTAAAATTTTAATTTTCATTTTTCTTAATTTTTAAAATTATTTTATAGATTTAATTTCATTCACAATCCTTTTTTTTTCTTTTTTATATCATCCAAAAAAGAGATAAAAGGGAGCAATCGAGCAATCGAGCAATCTGAGCAATCGAGCATTCTGAGCATTCGGAACTATCGACCATTGACTATCGGCTATTGACTATTGACCATCGACTATCGACCATTTTAATCCGTTCGTTAGTTCTGTTGAAGGATTCGGTCATGCGATTCCACTGTTCTTCGGTATAATTGTTTTTTTCATTGGGATTGTTCAAAATCAGAGGCAAAGGAGTCACTTCATAGCCGAACTTTCCGTTTCGGGGATATCGGTTTACCCAGGTGGGGATCGTCTTTATGTGTTGAATCTGAGCCTTTTGGTTTTTGATTTTCATGATCTTAACTTCCAAATAAAGACCATCTTCGGTGTTGTAATTCTGAAGGGTTTCAAATCTTTGATTGCTGATGAAATTCCCGGATGAATATGATACAAAAGTAGTATGATTTCTTACGGAATCGACAATAATATCGATCGGTTGCACTACATGGGGATGGCTCCCAAAAATGATATCAATCCCTAATTTATTCAAACTATCGGCTAAAGCAACCTGATAACTACAAGGTTTCAACTGGTATTCATTTCCCCAATGTATAATTGTGATCAAAAAATCAGCACTATCCTTTTTCATGCGGGTCACATCAGATCTCCATTTGGCAACGGTTTCAGCCGGTTTACTCGGGTCAAATGAGTTGATAAGTGCTTGATCCTCTTTTTTAATTTTAAGACCGTTAATGGTAATAAATTCGGAAGAGTCGGGTGTTGTTTCATAAGTGTAGGCGATCACTCCAACTCTGATCCCATTGACATTGTAAACGATGTAATTTTTATCACGTACGTTTTTTCTCGACCCTGTAAACAACAATTTATTTTTGGATAACACCTCCATGGTTCTCATAAGACCATCTGTTCCCTGATCATACATGTGGTTATTGGCGGTGGATAAAAGGTCAAATCCTGCATTTTTAAGTGCTTCGGCTAATGGATCAGGTGTATTAAAAAGGGGATAAGCACTATATCCTCTCTCTTTTCCGGTAAAAGTGGTTTCCAGATTTCCAATCATCAAATCGTTAGACTGGAAAAAGAGCTGCATCAACCTATAATTATCGTTAAAATCGTACGTGCCACTATCTGTTTTTTGTGCGTCCAGCTGAGCCAGATGCGCCATGATATCTCCAACAAAACCAATTTGAATTCTAATAGTATCATTGGTGTGAGCTATAAGTTTGTTATGACTATTAATTTTGGCAATAGAAGCCTGGATCAGATGAAATGACAACAAAGAAATAGCAATAATAATAAGATATATAGCAAGTAGTTTTTTATTTTTTTTCATGTGAAATCCCATTTTTAAACACCCCTTTTTGAAATAGAAAGGGGTGCAAAATTAATAAAAAAAACAATAAAAATGAGAATGAATTTTGAATGAATTTTATTTAAAATGATTCAAAATTCTTTCTCTATCTTCATTTTCTTTATCAGATTTATGATATAATTCAATTAAAATAATTTTTTCTTCAATTTCAAAATGTGCATAAATTAATCTAAATCCTGATTGAATCCCTTTTCCTTTAAATGATCTACTTGCAATTTTTTTAACTTTTATGATACATGTTTCAATCCCTAAATTATCTATTCTATAACTAAATGGTGCTCTTTCATCTGGATAAACACATAAAACTTTTTTAACTACTTCAATATCATCATTTATGGTTAAATATTTTTTCTTTAACCGCTTGAGATCTTTATTAAATTCTTCAATTTCCTCAAAAATCATCATTAAAATTCATTATAATTTCGAGCTGAGAAAGGAAATTCTCTGTAAAAAGCAAGTTCATAGTCAATGATTTCTCCATCTTTTGAAGCTAACCAAGGGATATCTTTATGAGAATAATCACTTATCTTTGAAGCCGACCAATCAGAAAACTGATCGATTACTTTATCAATTACTTCTTTTTCACTTGCTTTTAAAAGTTCAAGATTTGGTTTCAATAAAGGAAGATATCTGGTTTGAGGATATCCATGGTATTCGGTTTTAATACGCTCAATTTGATTAGCGGATATCATTTGTTGAATAACTGAATCCATTTTTTGAGGGACAGGTCCAAAAGGTAGTTTTTTGTATTCAGCACCGCTTAAATGATCTTCGTATATTTCAAAGTAATTAAAATCAGCAAAATATAAAAGTTTATATAAAAGTGTTTCTCCAACATTGGGTTTTCCGGCACACTTTTCCAAAATATATAAAAGAATATTTTTGAATTTTTCAATTTTTAATCTAGGTACAGAAATTCTAATCTTGGGTTCATCAATATGTTTGGAACTGCTTACAATTGTTTCATCATATTTAAAATCGGGTGATAACAAAAAATCAATAGACATGCAAAAACATTCAGAGATTTTTTGCAATTCCAAGACCGAAATATTTCGATTTCCTAATTCAATCTGAGTTAAAGATGATCTGGAAATGTTCAATATTTTAGCAAGATCTTCCTGAGAAAACTCTTTACTTTTTCTAAGGGAAGCGATTCTTTCTCCTAATTTTTTTGGTGTTATTGTTTCCATCATTTTATTTTTTGCAAAAATACAAAATGTTTTTAAATAAAACAAATAAATGTTTTAAAATAAAACATTATAAATTCATCCACATATATATATTGGGATTTATTGGATCAATCTCTTTGAATTTTTTGGTTACATGGTCAAATACCAATCGAAGTTTTTGTTTTGTTTTTTTATAGGTAAAACATCTATTGAAAAGTACAAAATCTTCTCTTTGAATCAATAAGAGTTCAATGCTGTCTTTTGAAATATAGATTTCTTGAACCGATAAATCCGTTGCAAACCAATTATGCCATTCGAAGTCTAATTGACTGCTGTACTCAGGGAATTCCAACAATGTAATGATTTGATCATTTTCAATTTTAAAAATTTGTTTACATTCTGCATAAAATCCCGATCCCCATCCTTCACTATACCCATAAAACCAGTCAACAGAATCAATATATACAATATTTCTGGGTATAAATAGATAGTCGTGCTGATAAAATACAATAGAGTCCAAAATAAAAAATGTATTTTGATTGAAATTTACTAAAAAAACCTCCGATCCAATATCGTCAAAACTTTCAAAATAAACTTGAATGAGATAATTGGAAGAATTAGTGACGGGAGATATATAAATGGAATCAGGGCAAATTAAATCGTGATTAGTAATGATGTAGTCTTTTTTACAACAATGTTGTTTTACAAATTTCCAGGCAAGTGAATCGGTTTGAATGGATTCCATTTGACAAAAAAGAGGATTAGAAAAACTAATCATAAAAATCCAGATAAAGTAGCTTGATTTCATTTTCATTAAAAAAATCTATTTTTTTAACAGTAATTATGATTTATAATTTTTTTATCATGCCATTTAGAAACAAATATTAACATACTGATTGCTCCTATTGTTGCAAAAAGCATATCGGATTGTGTATCCCAAATGTACCCTTGAGTTCCTAAAAAAGAATCACCAGCTTCTTTAGTGAGAATGGAAACCATCCATTCTACCAATTCATATAAAGCACTAATCGCTAAACAGATAGAAACAACAATAAAATTTAACCACGATCTGGTTTTAACAATCTCTTTTCGAATAAATAATTCTCTGATGATCAGAGCGGGGACAAAACCCTGAGCAAAATGGCCTAATTTGTCGTAGTTATTTCTACTAAAATGAAAAATTTCCCTGATCCAATCAAATGGAGGAACCTCAGCATACGTATAATGGGCTCCCAAAAATAGAATAAAAGAATGGATCAATATAAAAGTATATGTGAAGTAAGTAAATTGAAATTTTTTATAAGTTAAAACTAAAAAAACAAATCCTAAAAGTGCAGGTAATACTTCCAGAAACCATGTAAAATAATCATGTGGGTTGATTCCGGATATAATGAGTCCAAACAGAAAGAGTGAAATCAGGATTAATTTATTATTTTTCATAGTTCCGTTATTTCGTCTTGAAATGGTTTAAAAACTGTTCCTTGTAAGTTGGGGAGATTAAAATTTCACTTTTATCCTGCATCACAATAAATCCTCCATCAGTCCTACTGTAAGATTTTACAAAATTCAAATTGATAATATGAGATTTATGAACCCGAACAAAAGGGTAGGGGAGATTCTCTTCATAGTGTTTTAAAAACCGACACGCCATTTTTCTGGAGCCATCTGTCATAAAAATATCGGTAAAATTGCCATTTCCCTGTAATCTGATGATCTCTTTCATATTTAAAATCTCAAAACCTTCAATTGTAGGTAAAATTACTCTGTTATTTTCAGGATCAGTGCTTCTGAAATGTTCAATCACCATCTTATTGCGGTCAAAAAAAATCTTTTTTTCCAAAATCTCCTGCACTTTATTGACGGCAACAATGAGTTCCTCTATACTAACCGGTTTCAGAATATAATAGGCTGCACTTAAATTTAAAGCTCTCATTGAGTATTCAGAGTAAGCAGTCACAAAAATGGTCTCAAAATGGAGATCCTGGCATTGTTCGAGAATATCAAATGCATTTCCGAAAGGGAGTTCCACATCTAAAAATAACAACTGTGGTTTCATAAGATGGATCATCTCTACTGCTTCTTTGGCATTTGTAGCTTCACCCACAATTTCCACCTGTGGAACATATTTACCTAGATAAGATTTTAGTGCTTCTCTGGCAGAAACCTCATCTTCAATAAGGATACTTTTTATTTTCATCTAACACTCAATTTTTACAATAACACCTGATTCAGGCGGTTGTTTATCATCCACAACACACCGTATTGACTTATGATACAACTTGTTCAATAAGAATATTCTCTCTTTTACATTTTTCAATCCACGGGATTCATGTTTTTTTTGATTTTCCGTTTTTAATGCTCTGCTTTTTTGAATTCCTATTCCATTATCTTCCACCGTAATGACCATTTTCTGATCAGTTTTTTGAATTGAAAGAAGCAAAAAACCAGGATCGGTTTTATAGCGCAATCCATGCCATATCGCATTTTCCAGATGAGGTTGGATCAACATATTAGGAATCATCTCTGTATCCTGATCAATATTATCTGAGATAGAAATTTTATATTCAAAAATGTCAGGAAACCGGAGTTTTTCCAACTCTAAATATCGGGTAATCATCTCTAGTTCATCTGCAACCGAAACAAAATCAAGGTTAGAGTTTTCCATACTTTTTCGCATGAGTTGAGAGTAGGAAGTTAAATACCGATTTGCTTCCATCTCATTATTGTTTGCAATATATTGATTGACACTATTTAAGCTGTTAAAGATAAAATGGGGGTTCATTTCCCGGCGGAGCGACTGTAAAGCAATTTTATAATTTTTTCTTTTGACACTCCTGTAAAACCATAAAATAATTAATGTTACAAGAGTAATTATAACAACTAATCCACCTAATAAATAATTGTATCTGTTCTTACGTGAAAGTAATTGTTGACTTAAAATTTTCTCTTTTTCAAGTTGGGCAATTTTTTCTTCCGATATCTCAAATAAACGGCTATCAACTAATGTGTTATCGTTTGCAATTAATGTATCTAATTGTTTCATAAACTGATACATTAATTTTAGAGTTGTCTGATTAGATTCAAATTGCGTTAATAGCAGAAGAGTATTCTTTGCCTCTCTTACCAAATGAAAATCTAATGCTTTTTGGTAGGCCTGTTTAATAATAGATATTCCTTTTCCTTTTTCTCCTGATTTAATATAAATGATCCCTAATTCTCTTAATTGAATCACTTGCATTTCGAAATTTCCAATGCTATCTGCTTTTTTTATCAACTCTTTTTGCAACAAAATTGCTTTATCAAACTCCTTAGTTTCCGTATAAATTTGGGTCATTTGCTGCAGAATCGGAATCTCTTTTTCAGGTTTTTGCTTAACATACTTTAGGGCTTCTTCGTAGTTATCCAAAGCAACCTGTGGTTGATTGAGTTTAAGATTCACATTCCCAATTTGTTCAAAATTTTCAGCAATCTCAAAATCTTTTCCTGTTTCCATCAGGATCTTATTATTCTGGGTCAGATATTCGAGTTGCGTACTAGGATTAGCACTATTTTGAACCCTTTGTTGATCATTTAAGTTATATGTTTTTGTATTCTTATCAATCGAATTACTGGCAGCATTCTGAAAATTAGAAATAGCATCTTCATTCTTATTCATTTTTTCCTGAACTTTTGCCAACTCCCGGTAATAGATGGCGAGTTTAGGATTATCTTTTTCATTTTCAATTAATTGAATAGCCTTTTTTAAATAAAATTCAGCTTTTACCCACGATTCAGATTTTATGAGTTCCAAAGCTAAAAGATAATAAGATTCTGCAATTTCCGAATTACTTCCTCCTCTTTTCATCGTGTTTTCAATTTGTTCAGAAGCACTATTTACTGCACTTGAAGAGGTCATTTTTTTGGTTTTCTTTTGGATTGTATCTGACTGTGACCATCCCAAAAATGGAACATATAATATTAAAAATATCAATAGAATATATTTAAAAAAATCTTTTTTCATGTATTCAGTTTTGAGAGTACAAAGTAACATAAAAAAACAATAGGATTATGAGGTATTCACCCTTTCAAATACCCATTTCACCCATTTGTAACGGTCGCGTTTCTATACTACATATAGATTTGCAGTCAGAAAACTTTAAAATCAATTTTATGAAAACAACACTTCTTAAATCAATTTTCGTGGTACTGATCAGTACCCTTTTTGTTTTTGCAAAATGTGAAAACCGAACAACAGATCAAAAATCGGATCAACACACTCAATCCCAGTTAACAGAAGAAACTCCCAAAATTCAGGTTGCCATTCTTCTGGATGCTTCCAATAGTATGGATGGTTTAATTAATCAGGCAAAAGCCAGGCTTTGGGGAATTGTAAACACATTAACTACTCTGAAATTCAATAACAAAACACCCACTATTGAGATCGCTTTATATATGTATGGAAATGACGGATTGCCCTCTTCCGAAGGGTATATCCGTCAAATCCTTCCTTTCACTAGAGATTTAGATCTTATTTCTGCAAAATTATTCAGTATCACTACTTATGGAGGATCTGAATTTTGTGGAACCGTCATCAAACACTCTTTAGATCATTTAGATTGGGACAAATCAGAAAAAAGTATGAAACTAATCTATATAGCAGGTAATGAGCCTTTTACACAAGGAAGTGTAAACTATAGAAATGCTGTTGGAAATGCAGTAGAAAAAGGAGTTTTTGTAAATACGATCCACTGTGGAACACATGAAGA
This sequence comes from Bacteroidota bacterium, assembly GCA_017860455.1. Classification (GTDB taxonomy): domain Bacteria; phylum Bacteroidota; class Bacteroidia; order Bacteroidales; family WCHB1-69; genus UBA5429. The sequence goes on along the minus strand of JAGDMF010000002.1, from coordinate 81,097 downwards.
GGGGATTTCCGGTTTTTGGCAAGATGCTGCTATTCGTGGAAATGGAAAATATTTTAGCATCAATTCCAATAAAGAGATTCGTTATATTATAACCCCCTATGATGACATGATTTCACAATGTAATGTAAGATTAAACAACACGTATATTTATTACGGAACATCGGGAACTGCTTATTATTCGAATCAAACCCAACAAGACCAGAATGCTGCACAGTTTTCAACCGCTAATGTAGTAGAAAGAACTGTTTCCAAATCTAAAAAAGAGGTGTATGATAATTCATCCTGGGACGTAGTTGATAATGTTAAGAAAAATAGTAAGTTTCTAGAAGAAGTGGATAAAGAAACACTTCCTAAAGAGTATCAGAATCTAACAACAGAACAACTCCAAAAAGAGATCGAAAATAAGATCAAGGAAAGGGAGCAAATCCAAAAAGAGATTCAGGATTTAGCGATCAAAAGACAAGCCTACATCGATCAAAAAATGAAAGAGGAAAAAACGGAAGATGATTTTGGATTGGCGATCACGACTTCGATTAAAGAGATTGCAAAAATAAAAGGATATGAATAAGGTAGCAGGTAACAGGTAGCAGGTAACAGGTAACAGGTAGCAGGTAACAGGTAACAAGTAGCAGGTAACAGGTAGCAGGTAACAGGTAACAGGTAGCAGGTAACAGGTAGCAAGTAACAGGTACCTTTAAGTTCTTACCTGTTACCTGTAACCTGTTACATTATTTTGTATTTTTGCAGAAAAATTGTCAATGGATAACATTAGTGCCATGATTTTCGCGGCGGGTCTTGGAACCCGCCTTTATCCTTTAACTGCGGATAAACCTAAAGCTTTGGTTCAATATCAGGGGAAAACACTATTGGAACATGCAATTCAAAAATTAATTTCTTCAGATATCCATCATATTGTGATCAATGTTCATCATTTTGCTGATCAAATTTTCGATTTTGTTCAATCTCATTCTTTTGATGCGCATATTGAGATCTCTGACGAAACTGAATTGTTACTTGATACAGCCGGCGGTTTTAGAAAAGCAGCTCCATTTTTTAAAAATAGTGAACATGTTTTGTTGTACAATGTTGATATTATCTCAAATATCAATCTTTCTAATTTATATTCTGAACATTTAAACCAGAAACACTTAGCTACTTTAGCCGTTAAAGAGAGAGATACAACACGCCATTTCATTCTTGATCAGGATTCTCTTCAGCTTTGCGGCTGGAACAACTCTAAAACCGGGGATACAATTTGGAGTCATCAAACACAAAAACCCAAGTTAGTTGGGTTTAGTGGAATCCATATTGTGAATACCGAAATTTTAAACTTCATCCCCGAAAATCAAAAATTATCTTTTACCCCATTATATTTAGAATTAACCAAAAAATACCCCATCTACGGATATCTTCATAATCAGGATGATTGGAAAGATATGGGTAAATGGGAAGATTTTCAAACCCAATAATAATCATGTATTTATTTTTTGATACCGAGACGACAGGTCTCCCCAAAAATTGGAAAGCTCCGGTTACAGATTTAAACAATTGGCCCAGATTGGTGCAATTAGCATATTTGCAATATGATCCATTTGGAAATAAGATTTCAGAAGGGAATTTTATTGTTAAACCTGATGGTTTTATCATTCCTTCTGACTCATCAAAAATTCATGGTATTTCCCATGAAAGAGCGTTAACTGAGGGTGAGAATTTATATGATGTTTTACTCCATTTTTCCAATCTTATAAGTGAATCAGATACATTAATCGCTCATAATATGGCTTTTGATGAAAAAATTATGGGAGCAGAATTTCTGAGATTAGGGATGAAAAATATCATTTCTAACAAAAATAAGATCTGTACAATGGCTTCAACTGTTGATTTTTGCGCAATAATGGGGCCTTACGGTCCCAAATGGCCTAAATTGAGTGAATTACACTACAAATTGTTCAAAACAGGATTTGATGAAGCTCATAATGCAGCCGTTGATATTTGGGCAACAGCCAAATGTTTCTGGGAACTCCGGGATCGAAAATTGATCTGAAAAATTTATTGATATTAATCATTTTAAATTAGTGTTTTAATTAAATAAAAAGTTTATTTTTGTACATCTTTAAAAACAAAAAATATGCAACGTATTATAATTAAAAATTTTGGATCAATTTCAAGTGCGGAAATTGAATTAAAAAAAATTATTTTACTTATTGGAGAAAATGCAGTTGGTAAGAGTACAATTATTAAGCTTATTTCAACATTTCTATGGATTGAAAAATCAGTATTTCGAGGTTCTGACATTAATTGGCTTGAAAAAGAAAATCGATTTAAAAATACGTTTCTTAGTTATCATAGAATTGAGAACTATCTTAAAACTGATACACTGATTGAATATTATGGGGAAGCATCCATTATTAAATATTTTCAAAATAAAATAACAATTTCAAAACGAGATGTTCATGATTACCAATTACCTCAATTAATGTATGTTCCAGCCGAAAGGAATTTTCTTACTTATCTTAGATCAACTAAAGATTTAAAATCTGAAGGAGCTTTGCAAGATTTTGAAAGAGAATACTTTAATGCAACAAATAATTTGAAAGGATCTTTATCTTTACCAATATCTAGTTTAGAAATAGAATATAACAAAAGGCATGAAATGCTGTATGTAAAAAACAAGAACTATAAGATTAAGATAACAGAAGCTGCAAGTGGTTTACAATCTTTGATACCTTTGTATATTGTCACCGAATATTTAGCAAAACTTGTTGAAAATAAAGATAATATACCTATGTCAAGTGGCGATATTAGAATTTTTCAAGATGAAATCAGTAGTATAATAACTAACAATAATTTATCAGAAAAACAAAAACAGATTGCAATATCTACTCTTTCAAATAAATTTAATAAAAAGGCTTTTGTTAACATAGTAGAGGAACCGGAACAAAATTTGTTTCCGGTAACACAAATGAATTTGATTAAACATTTAGTTTCAATTAGTAATTTGAATAAAGATAACAAACTTATAATTTCAACTCACAGCCCTTATGTCTTAGCTACAATCAATAACATGATTTTAGCCAAAAAAGCAAGTGGAACTTCATTTAAAGATGTTGAAACAAAAGTGAATAAACAGTTGTGGTTAGATTTCGAAAATGTTTATGCAGGATTTGTAAAAGACGGAACAGTAGAAAAAATAATTGATAAAGATTTTGAGATGATTCCGATAGAACAAATTGATTCCGTATCAAAATTGATCAATGAAGAATTTGATTATCTATATAATATACTAACAGAGAAGGATCATGTGTAATTGTAAAGTCTTTAATCATCATTTTGATTTTCAACATGAACGAAGAAGCATTGTAACATGTTCAGATAGAGGTTCAGTAACATACAAGTATAATAATGAAAGTCTAGACTTCATTTCTAAGTATAAAGTAGATGGAGGACTTATTAGTGATTCTAGTGCGAAATGTGATTTTTTACTTTTAAATTGCAATAGAAAATACTCTTTTTTTATAGAATTAAAAGGTTCAGATATTAGTCGTGCTATTGAACAAATTGACAGAAGTATAGATGTATTGAAAGATAATCTCTCAGGTTATTATATTTTTGGTCGGATCGTTTTGACAAGAGATAATACTACAAAATTACCTGATTTAAAAATAAAAAAATTGGAAAGAAAGTTGTCTTCTTTTAATGGTAATTTAATAAAACGAACAAGATTATTAGAAGAAACGTATTAATCATTTATTATTCAAATTATTATGGAAAGCAAGTCAATATTTAAATCAATGATTTTAGGAGTTTCAATATTGTTGGGACTTATCTTATTAGGGTTTTTTATTTTTAAAGGACTTAAAACTTTTAGCGATAAAGACCGGGTTGTGACGGTTAAAGGATTAGCAGAGATGAATTTAAAAGCAACTTCTGCTACCGTCAGATTGAAATTTTCCTTTTCAGGAGACATTTTACAAGATGTTATCAATAAAACAAATAACAAAAAAAATGAAGTTATTGCGTATTTAAAAAGTACCGGTAAAACAGATCAGGATATCAAGGTTGAAAATATTATGGTGACTGATCGTGAAGATTACTATGAAATGGAATGGAGAAATGGACAAGAAGTGAAAGTTAAAATTGATAGATATACTGTTGTTCAAGTGATTACCATTGAAACAAAAGATGTCGAAAAAATGAAAGACAATGCTTCTATGATGGAACTTGATTTGATAAGTAAAGATTTAACATGTACGATATCAACAGAATATGTTTTTCCTGAATTGAATACTATCAAACCACAATTGATAGCAGAAAGTACAAAAAATGCCCGAATAGCAGGTGAACAATTTGCAAATGATTCAAAAGCTAAATTGGGCAAAATTAAAACTGCATCACAAGGACAAATCTCAATTGCCGGTAACTATTCTTATGATGAAGAAGATGTTGCCCAACCGGAAGAACCATATCTTCAAAAAGCAAGAGTTGTCAGTACAATTGTTTTCTTCTTGGAATAATTTAAAAACATTTACAACTTTTAAAGCACTTGTCTCAAAATTTGTTCGGTAATATTTCCATCAATATTTTGAGCTTCGCCTAAAACGGTTTCCTCTTTTAAAAAGCGATTTTTAATCTTTAAAATGGTTTCTTCACCGATACCAACTTCATGCAATTTGGTTTCTAACCCCAAAGAACGGAAAAATTGTTCCGTTTCTATAATTGTTTGTTCCACTCTTAAAGCTTCATCTCCATTTAAAATTTTAAAAACCCGTTCTCCCAGCTGTAAAATTTTATCCCATTTCTGGTTTTTCATAATAGACATTGTTCCGGGAAGAATAATAGCTAAAGTGTGACCATGTGTCAGACCATGCAAAGCAGTAATTTCATGTCCGATCATATGAGTTGCCCAATCTTGTGTAACTCCCATTGCTGTGAATCCATTCAAAGCCATAGTTGCACATAACATAAACTGCGACATCAAATCGTAATTGTGAGGATCAGCTTTAATTTTTGGAGCAATCTCAACCAGTGTTTGTAATATTGACTCAGACCAGCGATCCATCAACAGTGATTGTCCTGGTGTAGTTAAATATTGTTCCACTACATGAACAAAAGTATCCGCAATTCCACAAGCAACCTGATATTCCGGCAAAGAAAATGTAACTAATGGATCTAAAATTGAAAATTGAGGATGAGAAGAATAGAATGCTCTTTTTTCATGTATAGCGTGATTTGAAATCACTGCACCCCGATTCATCTCAGACCCTGTTGCCGGTAATGTTAAAACGGAAGCAAGTGGGATCATATATTTTATTAGTAAAGGATTCAATACTAATTCCCAAGCGTCACCATTAAAAGGAATAGCTGAAGAGATCAATTTTGTTCCGTCTAAAACAGAACCACCCCCAACAGCTAAAAGGAAATCTATCCCTTGTTCTTTTCCAATAGCAACAGCTTTTCGAAGAGTTTCAACAGTTGGATTAGGTTCAATACCCCAGAATTCGATAGCGTTATGTCCCTTTAAAGCTTCTTTAACTTGTTCATAAACACCGTTTTGTTTAACACTGCCACTTCCGAAAGTGATCATTATTTTTTTGTCTAAAGGGATCTCTTTAGTCAATTTTGCAATTGTACCTGATCCAAAGATCAGTTTTGTAGGGTTTTGAAAAGTAAAATTATTCATAATTATTTTTTTTAAATTAATTCGTTTTTACCCCAGAGTACCCAAAGTGTTTTTACCACAGAGAACCCTGATAGTTACTACCCCAGAGAACCCAAAGTGCTTTTACCACAGAGAGCACAAAGTGTTTTTACCGCTGAGGACACTGAGATTTTTACCACAGAGAACCCTGATAGTTACTACCCCAGAGAACCCAAAGTATTTTTACCACAGAGGACACTGAGATTTTTACCACAGAGGACACTGAGATGTTATTACATTGTTCATTAACAACTAGTTAATCACTCTTTTAATTCCTTCTCTCATTCTTAAGACATTAAAATTTAAAAGCAATCCTAATTCAAAATTTCCTAATTTTAAATAAGTTAGCATCTGTGCCAGATGTAAATTGCTTAGGGATTCAACGCTTTTAATTTCCAACACCAATTTGTTTTCAATTAATAGATCAATTCTGTATCCACAATCTAATTTTACTCCTTTGTAAACAACCGGAATCGGTTTCTCCTTTTCTACATATAAACCTGATTCTTGAATTTTATAAAACAAGCAAGTTTTGTAAGCCGATTCGAGCAAGCCAGGTCCTAAAGCAGTGTGAACATCAAAAGAAAATCCAATGATTTGTCTAGTCAAGTTGTTAAGTTGTTCTTCATTCATCATATTGAGTTTTTGAGTTAATAATAGAGTACAAATGTACAAACTAATTTTTACATAATCAATAATTTAGTGAAATTTTTCTATCAAAAAACTCTAAACTTTCCAAAAAAGATAACCACTGAGTTCACTGTGGTAAATAACCACTGAGTCCACTGTGGTAGAAAACCACTGAGTCCACTGTGGTAGATAACCACTGAGTCCACTGTGGTAGATAACCACCGAGTTCACTGTGGTAGATAACCACCGAGTTCACTGTGGTAGATAACCACCGAGTTCACTGTGGTAGATAACCACTGAGTCCACTGTGGTAGATAACCACTGAGTCCACTGTGGTAGATAACCACTGAGTCCACTGTGCTAGATAACCACTGAGTCCACTGTGGTAGAAAACCACTGAGTCCACTGTGGTAGATAACCACCGAGTTCACTGTGGTAGATAACCACTGAGTTCACTGTGGTAAATAACCACTGAGTCCACTGTGGTAATTAATCTTTGAGTTCTCTGGGGTAAAAATATATGACTGAACTGACTAAGTTTGGAATAGATGAAAGTTCTGGGGTTACTCTTTATTTTTAGTATCTATCCAGATTGTTACTGGACCCCAGTTGACTAAACTGACATCCATCATGGCTCCAAAAATCCCTTCTTCTACTTTTTTGCCGGTTTCTGCTTCCAGTTTTTCAACAAATTTTTCATAAAGTGGAATAGCAATTGTCGGAGGTGCCGCTTTGATATAGGATGGCCGATTCCCCTTCTTTGTGGCTGCATGTAAAGTGAATTGACTTACAACTAATAGTTCACCTTTTATATCTGTTACCGATAAATTCATCACTTCCTTTTCATCAGGGAAAATTCTTAATCGAGCAATTTTTGCACTGAGCCAATCAATATCATCCATGGTGTCTGCTTCCTCAATTCCTAGTAGTATTAAAAGCCCTTTTCCTATCGATCCAGTGACGTTTTGCTCAACTACCACCGAAGCACTTTTTACTCTTTGAACGACAACTCTCATAAATCGTTAAGTTTTTATTTTTTTTACAAAAATAATGAAAATTTGACATAATTAAATGCCCTTTTCATTTAAAAAATGAGAAACATAAACTGAATTTAGTTATCTTTGCGTTTTAAAATACTATTGAATGGAAAAGATAGGTATAATTGGTGGTGGTAATTTGGGAATGATGATGGCGGAGGCTGCCCATCGAATGGGGATGCAAATCGTAGTTCTTGATCCTCAACCCGACTGCCCATGTTCGCAATTTGCAGAAGAACAGATCGTTGCGGATTTTAACGATGTTAAAAAAATGGAAGAATTGTGCCTGAAAACAGAAGTAGTAACCTATGCATTTGAAAATGTTCCTTATACATCGATAAAAGAACTTGGATTATTATACAATATTCCACAAGGTGAGATGCCTCTATTTCTTGCGCAACACAGATTACGTGAAAAAATTTCTGCTACCCGTGCTGGAGCCGTTTGTACGGAATATATTCCTGTGAATAATACTTACGAATTGATTGAAGGAGTGCGACTTATTGATTATCCATGTGTGCTAAAAACATGCAATGTTTTTGATTATAAAGGATATGTTGTCCTTCAAGGTGCAGATCAGTTTCCTGAAGCTTCCAGAATTGTTGAAAAAAGCCATTGTATTTTGGAAAAATATGTACCTTTTGATATGGAAATCAGTATTGTTGTTACCCGTAGTATTTTCGGCGATATCACTACTTTTCCGATTGCTCAGAATATCAACAAGGGAACTCATCTATTGATGAGTATAGTTCCTGCTTCCATTTCGGATGAGGTAACTCATAAAGCTGAGTTGATGGCTAAAACTATAATGAGAAATTTAGGATTTGTGGGAACTCTGACTATTGAAATGTTTGTGCTTGATGAGGAAGTAATCTTTAACGAAATGGCTCCTCACCCTCATAATTCAGGAAATTATACTATTGAAGCTTGTAATGTAAGTCAATTTGAACAACATATTCGTGCTATTACAGGCCTTCCACTTGAAAATACAGATTTACTTCACCCTGCAATTTCAGTGAGCTTTTTTGGTCAACATATCAATGGGGTGAAAGAATTGGAAAAATTATCTCTACCACGTGTTTTTGTCCATGATTATTTGAAATCTGATATCGTCGAAGATTCCAAAATGGGTCATGTGACTTTTTTAAACTACTCTAAAGAGGAAGTGGATGATTTCGTAAATCAGTATTGGGATTTGTAATTTATTAGTTTTGGCAGAATGTGCCGTGGGATATGAAGAAAAAAGAGGAAAAAAAAGAGTTTCAACCTGTCAATGGGGATGATTTAGTGGTTTTTATTCAAGATGATGCTGCTAAAAAACAAATTCACCAAAAAATTAAAAAGGTCAGAAAAACAAGAGAACCCAAAAAAATTGTTTTAAAGGAATTTGCTGCTTTGGATTTTGAAACAGCAAACCGATACCCTACCAGTATCTGTAGTGTTGGTGTTGTAATTGTAAAAGATGGTCAAATAATTGATAAAATTTATCATTTGGTGAAACCGGAACCCGAGTTTTATAATTATTTTAATACAAGAATTCATGGCCTTTCTGATAAGGATACTCAAAATGCCCGCAATTTTAAAGAGGTCTGGACAGAAATTGATAAAAAAATTGGCAATTTGCCATTAGTCGCTCACAATAATGTTTTTGAAAGAGGATGTCTGAAAGCGGCTCATCAGATGTATCAAATGTATTATCCCAATTATCCGATTCATTGTACTTGTCAGGGTTCCAGAAAAGTGTATCCGGATCTTGAAAATCACAAATTAAATACCGTGGCCGCTCATTGTGGATATGACCTGACCAATCATCATAATGCACTAGCTGATGCAGAAGCTTGTGCTTATATTGCCATGAAAGTGTTTGCAGAATAATTAGCTTTCTGTTTTTTGATATCTTATCTTCCTTTTAATTAAAGCAATATAAGAAACTAAAGTCTCCAAAACACCTCTCCACTGATAAAATGAGATTCTAATGGTGTTTTTACTCTTTTGTCCAAATTGAATGGAATATAGTGATAATTGATCCCTATTCCTAAATAACTTGTTTTTAATAATGGAATTAACGTATTGATTCCTAAAGAGATATTGATAGTTGTTGGATTGTAATAATTGTATTCTTCCTGTCCCACTTCTTCAAATATTCCTGTTGAAATAAAATCAAATCCAAAGCCGGCTTTGGGAATAATAAAAATCTTATTTAATCCACATCGAATTCCAAATAACCGATAGTTTATGAATCCTCCAATATTAAAAATGGTAGTAGGTTTTACTTCATTAATGACATCCAATGCATAAAAATCAAAAGGTTTTGGATTGTAATTAATTTTTAAATCTAAAAGCAAATCAAAAATCCATCTGTTAGATAATGACGATGATAGACCTATTTTTAAGCTTTGATTAACTCCTAAAACATTCTTTTTATCTGTGGGGAATGACCACCCGGTACCAAAAATCAAGGCAATATATTGATCTCTTTCAGTACGATATTGGTGACGGATCTGTTTCCCAATAATTGATTTTTTATTCTCTTTTTTTAATGCTAATTGTTCAAATTCATATTGATCCCCTGAGAAAAGTAAACACATTAGACGCTCATCTGTTGTTAAAAAAGTGGAATCTTTCCATTCATAAGCTCTTTGTTGAATAACTGAATCTAGTGTTGAATTTAAAGGAATAAATCCGTAATAAACTACATTATCCATATAAAAATCATAATAGTTATACTCCTGAGCATCAGTTCTTCTGTTTTGAAAAATGTCATAGTATCCAACCTCAAAATAATCCTGAATGGCTAAATCTACAGGATTTCCTGTAATGATCTCTTCTATAATTATTGAACGTAATGTGGGCTCGAAATATCCGCAAGAGTCTATCCAGTAATTTATTATGGGGAAAAATCGATCAAATTTTTGATGAGAAAATTGAAAAACCAACGAATCCTGAACCTGGTTTGATACTCTAATGCATTTAAGAGAGTCTTGTTCTATGTTTTTTATTGAATCAACCTGTGAATAAACAAGTAATGAGCTTAAAAGGAGGGATAGCAAGACGATTTTTTTCATTCAATTTATTTTTGCAAAGATAAAATTTTATACTAATGGAAAAAAATGTTATTTTTGCCTATTAGACTTAAAATTCAGTATAATGTTAAAATTTCAGAGTAAACGAACGTTTTTAGGGTTTCAATTATTGTTTATCTTTATTAACCTGTTTGGTTATAAGTTGGTTGCACAAAACGAACCTACCATTTTCAATGAATCCAGAAAATTAATGGGGTTATCCATTCACACAGGGAGTGGTGTTTATAGGGACTTTTCCACTTCTCCATTGTTTTATGAATTACCGGGTTTAGGAATTACCTTTTCCGGGATTTATCATACTGACAATACCGAAAATCGGTTTGACCTGGATGGTGGTATCTATATGTGGGATGAACAATTTTTTCAATTTAATGGTTATTACCATTTTTTGCGTAATTTACCTGTTTTAAAAAGTCCAAAATGGAATCTTAAGGTTGGGGGAGCTCTACTCATGACTCAGAATTTAAGAATAAATAGTTCCTTGCAAAATGCTCAGGTGGGTTATGAAGCTTTTACAAATTTGATGTTGGTTGGAAAAATATCCCGGGATCTTTCTGTAAGTCAACCAAAACCTTTTAAATGCTGGTTTATAAAAGGAACTAAAAAACCGGGTAAAAGGATGCTTTCATTTCAAATGAATATCGGAGTATTAAACTTTAATTCCAGACCTTCCACCTATAACTACGTTTATTTGGGAGCCATATACGGAACAGCCTTATCTTTAGATAAATTGTTAAAAGAATATAAATGGAAACTAAATGGTTGGAGAATAGGAACCCAAATTGATTATACCTGGTTTTATCCTTCAGGTAACGGAAGAAGAATTTCCTATATTTGGGATGTAGCTCATGCCCCCGGCTCTTTTGAACCTTTCGATATGGCAACCCATAAATTGCAATACACTATTTTAATCAACAATAAGAAAAGATAATCATGAAAAAAATATTTTTATTCCTAACTCTTATCATTTTGTTTTCTTCATGCGAGAAATTATTGTTTGATGAAAATAAAGCCAGTACGGATCCTTTTGTTAATTTTGATTACCTGTGGAATCAAATCGATCAGAAATATAGTTACTTTGAATACAAAAATATTAATTGGGATCAGATTAGAGAGACCTATCGGGCACAAATATTTGAAGGTATGTCTGAGGAACAACTCTTTGATGTTTTGGGTAATATGATGGATGAACTTCGTGATGATCATTCCAATTTGATCTCTCCATTTAATATTTCAAGATATAATATTAGAATTCAAAACAATTCCAACTATAGTGAACATGTTGTTAACCGCTATTATATTCCCAACTTTAAAACTTTTGGTCCTTTTCATCATGATTTTATTGATAATGGAAGGATTGGTTATATTAGATACGATAGTTTTATGTCTGAAGTAACCCCTGATCAGATGAACTATTTAACTCAATATTACCAAAATACAGACGGACTGATTCTAGATTTAAGAGCCAATGGGGGAGGTTCTATAAGTAATATTTTTATCATTTTAGAAGCTTTTTGTAGTGAATCTAAACTGGTGGCTTATTCCATAAATAGAAATGGGCCCCATCATGATGATTTTGGAGAAAAAGAACCCATTCAAGTCTTGAGAGGAACCGGAACAATTTATACAAAACCGGTTATGGTCTTAATTGATAGGTATTCTTATAGTGCCTCAACTTTCTTCTCAGTTATCACTAAAGCTTTTGACCAAATTAAATTAGTAGGAGATTATACCGGTGGAGGTGGCGGAATACCTAATGGCGGTCAACTTCCAAATGGTTGGTTTTATCGTTTTAGTGTTTCTCAATTACTTGATCTGAATGGTAATAATTATGCAGAAGCGGGCGTTCCACCCGATATTACAGCATATTTTAACTGGAATGATATGACTAAAGATGAAATTATTGACGCTGCAGTTAGAGAAATTCATACGATGACTCAAAAAAAATGACCGTTCATGGTTATGACGGTCATTATAAAGATGGTAAAATAAGGTTTCTATTTCAAATCAGCGTCTTCCATTTCGATGAAAGTTTCTAACATCTCAGGAATTTTTACTTTATCACATTCAATAGCCGTGATGGATTGTTCCCCTGCTTTTGTAAGTGAAAAGTACATCTGACGTTTATCAGCATTACCAAACTCTCTCTTTATAAGCCCCTTTTTTTCAGTAGATGTGATCACTTTGGAGGCATTTGAAGGTGTAAGACCCAACACATTTGCAATCTCTCCCGAAGATAAGACCCCATTAGTGTGCAGACTGCACAGTAACATACCTTCATTCAAATTAAGATTATGCTCGTGCTGAAATTGTACTTCAAATTCAGAAATAGCCCGATAAATATCCCTTATTCTACAGAGTGTTTTCATGTAAAGAATCCCTAATAATTTATTTAACAGATAAAACGTTTGTAATCACATCTTTTAGCGTGCTTTTGGGAAGTGCTCCCATAGCCATTTGTGGTTGCTCATTCAGAGGAACAAAAAGAAGAGTAGGAATGCTTTGAATACCAAATGCTCCAGCTAATTCTTGTTCAACATCAGTGTTGATTTTGTAAATATAAAGTTTGCCTTCATATTCTTCTGCTAACTCTTCTAAAATTGGGCCAACTTGTTTGCATGGTCCGCACCAGTCAGCATAAAAATCTATAATGGCAGGTTTGTCCCCTAAATAGTTCCATTCGGAAGGAGAGTTTTCATAGTCAACGACTCTTTTTAAAAAGTCAGCTTTGGTTAATTGAATTGCTTTCATTGTATTATTTTAATTTTAAAGGTTTTATAATATCTTTGTATACTTGTTTGTTATCTGATGATTTAGTTGTAGTACAGCCATTGGCACCACAACAGGATAAATTGAAAAATGATTGAACTAAAAATAAAGCAGCAATAATCAGAAAAATTTGATCGTGGGTAGTAATACCGTAGATTAATGATCCTATCCCGGCTATTAATCGGATGATTCTTGTAAAATGCCAGTTCTTGAATATGTTATTCATCGGATTTGTTGTTTTGAGATGTTGTAGTTTCTTTGTTTTCTTTCTTAAACATGTTGAAAAGTAATCCACCTAGTAACATTCCATATATGGTACTGTTGATAGGACTGGAAGTGATAGCACATGCTCCTGATTCACACCCAACAAACCGGTAGTATAGATAACCTCCGATTGCTCCAACCAGAACACCCAATAAAGTGAGCTTGTTTTTATGGAATAAGTTTTTAATTTTTGAGTTCATTTTTTAATCAGTTTGACGATGCAAAGATAATAAAAATTTCCAATGGAAAATAATTCCAATGGAAATTTATTAAAAAATTTATAAAGTATTGAAAAATAATTGAATAAAATCATTTGTAATGAACTTTTAATCCAATTATTTCATAATAATTCTTGTTTTTTAGAAAGAATTTAGAAGGATTTGTGCCATTTTTTCAAACTCATCAACAACAATCTTGTCGCTTTGATTGAAAATGGATAATCCTTTTTCTGCCATTTCGCCCACTTCCATAACCAATGGGATTTGTCCTAATAGTTTTGTATGGTATTCTTCCGCTAACATTTTGCCGCCACCATTACCAAAGATGAAATATTTTTCATCAGGATGGGGAGCAGGGGAGAACCATGACATGTTTTCGACAATACCTAATACAGGAACATTCATATGAGGGTCTTCAAACATAGATGCTGCTTTGCGCGCATCGTTAACTGCAATCTCCTGAGGGGTGGTAACAATGATTGCACCTGAAAGATTCAGTTTTTGGATTGCTGTTAACTGAATATCTCCTGTTCCCGGAGGAAAATCGATGATCATAAAATCAATCTCTCCCCATTCGGTATTTTCTAATAGTTGCGTAATAGCAGTTGAAGCCATCGGGCCTCTCCAGATCAAAGGACGCTCTTTCGATACAAAGAATCCTATCGAAATCATTTTGATTCCATATCTTTCAACAGGGAAAAACACCTCTTTATCGCCAATCATGGTCACTTCAGGTTGAATATCCTCAACGCCCATCATTTTAGGAATGGAAGGACCATATAAATCAGCATCAACAAGAGCTACTTTTTGTCCTTGTCGCGCTAACGAGATCGCTAAGTTAACGGAAACGGTAGATTTACCAACGCCCCCTTTACCGGAAGCTACAATGATAACGTGTTTTACATTATCGAGATTAATCTTTGGATTTAATAAGTCCATATCGTATTTATTTTTTAATGTTGACAACTATGTTCATGATCTCCATGCCCGTGGTGATGTTGGCAAGAGGAGCCACTATCCTGAATAGAACCTTCAATATAAAGTTTTACAACTTCAGTGGCATTTCCACTACACCCTCTGATAACTTCAATTCCAGAGAAATATAAAACGTTCATTGCTCCCTCTCCAATTCCCCCGGCTAACATCAGTGTAACTCCCTTGGAAGCTAATGCATTGGCAATATTAGATTTACAACCACAACCTTGTGGAGAATCAATCTTTTCAATATCTGTAATTTGTTGATTGGAAATGGTGTAAACATTGTAAAAAGAACAATGTCCAAAATGAGCATCAATTTCGTTACTTTGAGTAACTGGTACAGCAATTTTCATCCTATTTTAATTTTTATGGTTTATAAAATTTTATGCAATTTTTATTTCATTCTTGTCCATTATTAAATCTCCGAATTTTTTTACAACAACAAATGGGACAAATATCCGATTCTGTATCTTTGTTCGGATTGTCGAATAAAGATGGACAAGAAGAACACTGATACCAGTCGCTATCAAAGTAATTTTCTCCTCCTTCTATACAAATTTGAGAACCTTCCACAAGCGCTTTGGCCACTTTTTGTCTGGCAATGGCATATATTCTGGTAAATGTAGGGCGCGAAATATTCATAATTTCCGCAGCATCACAATGATTTAAAAGATCATAATCACACATTTTCAGAGCTTCGTATTCTTCAAAATGTAAGGCAATCACTTCCAAATTCTCAAGGTCTTCAGAAACTCCATAAGGTTTAAATCCTTTGATTTTTGGTGTTGATGAAATTTTACGAGGTATTAATTTTCGTGGTGACATAATGTAAACATTTGTTCGCTGCAAAGATAATGAACATATGCTTAAAATGCAAGAGGATAATTATTTTATTTTAAAAGTAATTATATTTCACATTAAATTATTTGCCTTTAGCCTTATAGAACACTGATGACACAGATTTTCAAACGCGGATTTACACGGATTCTTTTTGGGACACTAAGTTTCGCAAAGTTTTCACAAAGTTAGACAGTTTTATTTCAGTTTGAATTTTCAACAGTAAACACTGTGAAACCATTTTTTACACTTTGATTATCTGTGATTTATAAAGACAACAAATTTGTTTTAAGATAAAATAGAATATTAAGATTATAGTTAATCTGTGGTCATCTGTTCAATCTGTGTCATTAGTGTTCTATTAATAATTTCAAATTTCTTTTCAAAATAACCTTTTTTCAAAAAATGAGTCAACAATTTATATAACTGAAAACAAATATGACAACAAATAGATCCCCCAAATGGCAATTTGATAACTCCTATCTGACATTGCCCCCCATTTTTTATAGTTTTCAAAATCCCTCAATGGTGAATTCACCCCAAATGGTACTTTTTAATACGCCTTTGGCAAATTCACTGGGATTAGAGTTTCTGGATAAAAATATGGATCAAACTACCCTAGAACTTTCCGGAAATTTAACGCCTGAGGGTGCGCAGCCGATTGCTCAGGCTTACGCAGGCCACCAATATGGACATTTTACCATGCTGGGTGACGGCAGAGCCATTTTATTGGGTGAACAGATCACTCCAGCCGGAAAACGTTTTGATATTCAACTCAAAGGTTCCGGGAGAACACCCTATTCCCGAAGAGGAGATGGTAAAGCTACTTTAAGGGCCATGTTGAGAGAGTATTTAATGAGTGAAGCGATGTTTTATCTGAATATTCCCACTTCCAGATCATTAGCAGTAGTGGCATCTCAGGATGAGGTGCAAAGAGAAGAGACTCATCAGGGAGCTGTTTTAACTCGGGTAATGAAAAGCCATATCAGAATCGGAACTTTTGAGTATGCTGCTCACTATGGTACACGACAAGATCTGGAAAAACTAACCCACTATGTGATCCAACGCCATTATTCTGAATTACAGAATTCAGAAAATCCCCCATTGGAACTCCTAAAAGCGGTCGCTCTAAAACAGATCGATTTAATACTGGATTGGATGCGTGTTGGGTTTATTCATGGAGTGATGAATACCGATAATACTAGTATTTCAGGGGAGACTTTTGATTATGGTCCCTGTGCATTTATGAATAACTATAATCCAAGAACGGTGTATAGTTCTATTGATCAGTATGGTCGTTATTCTTTTGAGAATCAGACCAATATCGTCTTCTGGAATCTTTCAGTCTTAGGAGATACTTTACAACCTCTTATTCATAAAGATCCTTACCAAAGTGTTGTGATTGTGAAAGAGGTGCTTCACACATTACAGAACCAATTTTTAGAAAAATGGGATCAAATGATCTCTAAAAAACTAGGGTTTGTTGACCCTCAGAAAAGTGATAAACCATTTATTGACTCATTTTTACAATGGATTCATACCAATAAAGCGGATTATACAAATAGTTTTATAGCGTTATTACGTCCCGATTTATTCCCGTTACACCCAATTCATTCAGAATCCGGAATCAGTTGGGTTGAACAATGGAAAAGTAGGATATACAATCAAAAAGGTGGATTTGAGGCAGCAAAATCATTGATGAAAACCCAAAATCCAATCTACATTCCCAGAAATCATATCGTTGAACAAGTGTTAGATCAGGCAGTGAAAGGTGATTTAAGCGATTTGAAATTATGGTTACAAATTCTTAAAAACCCCTACGAATTGCAGGATGTTGATAACCGCTATCTTCATGGTATCGAGGATTTCCGAACCGACTACAAAACCTATTGCGGAACCTGATTTTGAAGCACCCACTTCATCCGCGTTCCATCTGATTTATTGGAACGCGGATCAAACGGATTTTCAAACAAAGCACCCACGTCATCCGCGTTCCATTAATTTTAAGGAATACAGATAATATGTTAATTAAAAAAAATAATTTTAAAATTACTTCCGATTACGGGAAAACTTTGGATTAGCAGGACGAGCCTGTTTTTTGTTTTTATTTGCGAAAAACTCCTTTTTCTTCTCAACCTTCTCTTTTTCAAAAATTCGCTTTTCTGCAGTTGTCATCGGAGCATCTGTCTGTGGAAATGGATGATCCTTGATCACATCAATTTTTAAACGGATCAGTTTTTCGATATCTTTTACAAAGCTGTTTTCTTCAGGTTCACAGATAGAGATTGAATTGCCCTCATCTCCTGCACGCCCTGATCTACCTATCCTATGTACGTAGGTTTCGGAGATGTTGGGGATATCATAATTGATCACAAACTTGAGTTTATCAATGTCAATTCCCCGAGCAGCAATATCTGTAGCAACCAACACCTGAATCTCTCCATCTTTAAACTGAGAAAGTGCTTTTTGACGCTGATTTTGTGCCTTATCACCATGGATCGCAGCACAATCTATCTTCTTGGATTTGAGATAGGTGACAATTTTATCAGCTCCATGTTTGGTTTTAGTGAAGACTAAAACCTGATTAATTTTATGTTTATCCAGGATATACAACAATAATTCCCTTTTAGTAGATTTGTTGGTATAATATAGATATTGGTTGATCGTTTCAGCGGTGGAGGAAATTGGCGTAACACTTATTTTTGCCGGATTGTGTATGATTTTCTGAGATAATTCCACTATACTCTGAGGCATAGTTGCAGAGAAGAACAGCGATTGACGTTGATGAGGTAAAAGGGTGATAATCCTTTTGATATCATGAATAAATCCCATATCCAACATTCTGTCAGCTTCATCCAACACGAAGTATTCGATATCTTTAAGTTTCACAAATCCTTGATTATAAAGATCTAACAATCTTCCCGGTGTGGCAACCAGGATGTCGATACCATGGTTTAAGGCTGTTGTTTGTTTTCCTTGAGTCACTCCCCCAAAAATCACAGTATTTTTGATGCCGGTGTGTCTTCCATAAACGGAGAAACTCTCCCCAATCTGAATCGCTAACTCACGGGTTGGAGTGATCACCAATGCCTTTATTTTCTTAGGGCCATGGTTTTTTTGACGATCTAAATACAGATGCTGCAAAATAGGGATTGCAAACGCTGCCGTTTTACCGGTTCCGGTTTGTGCACTGCCTAATACATCTCTTTTGGTTAATATGACAGGGATCGCTTTTTCCTGTATGGATGTTGGTTCTGAGTAGTTCTCCTCTTGAAGAGCCTTAAGGATCGGCTCAATAATTCCTAATTCTTTAAATTGCATTCTTACACTTTTTTTCCTACCCAATATTGTCAACAAAACTTGTCATGTAGGAATAATCATTAATTGAATTTGAAATAGTTTTGAAAATCAGCGGACTATTTCAAATATTTGGCAAAAGTACGGAAAATTAATGAGCTAATGAGTTAATAAGCAAATGAGATAATTAAAAATGAAAAATGATAAATAAAGGTTTTCACCCTTCGCCTTTCGCCCTTTGCCCTTCGCCTAATTAGCTTATTATCTCATTATCACATTAGCTTATTAATCAGGGCATTCCGGCTTTCCCAACCCACAATTCCACCCACGCCGTCGGGCTTGTTCCGGGGTCCGCTTCGCTTCCGTGCTTCGCTGCACTTCACTTAAACTAACTTCTTCCAAATATCAAATGAGAAGCGGCGCTCGTTCCAGCTCGCACCACCTTCGGTGCCCTCCACATCCCTAATGCGAAAAACCTTCGGTTTTAAAGATAAGAGATAAGAGTTTTGTTATATTAATGAAAATGAGATATTTACAGTCTGTAGTCTGTTGTCCGTAGTCTGTTGTCATTTCTTTACCACCTTTTACCACTTTTGAGTTTTAACAATTGGAACGCGGATCAAACGGATTTTCAAACGCTGATTTAACACTGATTCTATTATAAGGGATATTAATATTTATAAGTTTATTCAAACAAGAAGAAACATTAAATAATTATAGATAAATTAAATCCGTATAAATCCGTAATGCGAAGCATCAACGTCATCCGCGTTCCATTAATTTTTTATAATCCATTAATTTTTTATAAATAAAAAAAGTATAATATTTAATTTCATAATTATCACATTAGCTTATTATCATATTAGCTTATTATCACATTATCACATTAGCTTATTATTTCGTACTTTTGCGATTAAATTTTGTTTAAATGAATTTTTCTGGTATCCGTTTTATTGTTTACACTTTGTTTTTCCTTATTTTGATTAGTTGTAATCATACAAATAAGAATCAAAATAAAGCCATCTTTAAATATAACGAATCTGTTGGTATTCAGTCGCTTGACCCGGCTTATGCTTCCGGACAAGCTGCCCTTTGGCCCTGTAATATGCTCTATAACGGGCTGGTGGATCTCGATGAAAACCTTCAGGTGATCCCCATGATTGCGAAAAGCTGGACCATCTCTGAGGATGGAAAAACCTACACTTTCTTGCTCAGAAACGATGTGTATTTTCATGATACCAAACAATTTGCTTTCGGAAAACCGAGAAGCGTGGATGCACATGATTTCGTATACAGTCTTGGGCGTATCCTGGATCCGGAAGTGGCTTCCCCGGGAGCCTGGATCTTTGCTCAGGTAGCCAGAGATGCTAACGGTAAACCTGCATTCACCGCTATCAACGATTCCGTTTTTGAAATTCGTTTGAGTGCTCCATTTCCTCCCTTTTTGTCGATACTCGCTATGAAATATTGCTCCGTAGTTCCTAAAGAAGTGGTAGAACACTATGGAAAAGAGTTTAGAAAGCATCCCGTGGGAACTGGGCCATTCCAGTTTCAGATGTGGGAGGAAGGGATCAAACTGGTGCTTCGTAAAAATCCACGCTATTTCGAGAAAGATGAAAAGGGAGTTCAATTGCCTTATATAGATGGAGTTGCGATCTCATTTATCATCGATAAACAGGCGATGTTTATGGAGTTTATGAAAGGAAATCTCGATTTTATGTCGGGCATCGACCCCTGTTACAAAGATGCATTATTGACCAAAGAGGGAAAACTCAACCCAAAATACAGGGATCAGATTAAATTGCAAACCGGACCCTATCTGAATACCGAGTATTTGGGATTTCTGTTGTTGGATAAAAAGAAAGATAAAAGTAATCCATTGTTGATCAAAGAGGTACGACAAGCGATCAATTACGGATTTGATCGGGAGAAGATGATCCGTTATTTGCGTAATGGGATTGGATATGCCGGCACTTCCGGTTTTATTCCAAAAGGGATGCTCTCTTTTGATACTTCCCGTGTAAAAGGGTACCATTATGATCCGGTTAAAGCGAATCAATTGCTCGCTCAAGCAGGTTTTCCAGGTGGAAAAGGGTTGCCACCTATTTCACTTTCGGTTTCTGCGGCATACTTAGATCTATCTCAATATATTCAACATGAGTTGAGCAAGATTGGGATCACTTTGCAGCTGGATGTGCAACAGGCAGCTCAACAAAGACAGATGATGCGCAATTATCAGTTGCCGTTTTTCAGAGGTTCCTGGATTGCCGATTATCCGGATGCAGAAAACTACTTATCGTTATTTTATTCCAAAAATTTCCAGCCGGTCGGATCCAATTATACCCATTTTGAAAATCCTGCTTTTGATCAGATTTTTGAAAAATCACAACAGGAATTTGACGAAAAAATTCGAAATAATTACTACACCCAACTCGATTCTTTGTTGATGGAGGATGCTCCGGTTGTGGTTCTTTTTTATGATCAGATCATCCGCTTTACTCAAAAGAGTATCAATGGATTAGATATGCCACCGACCAATATGTTGAATCTAAAAAAAGTTCAAAAAAAGTAAACTATTTTATTTTTGATTTTTTTTGGGAAAGAGGTTGCATAATTCAAAATAAATTTGTATTTTTGCCGCCCTAAAAATAATTAAAAGTTTTAAAAATTAAACAATTAAAATTATGTTAAAACAGTATGAAACCGTTTTCATTATGACTCCCGTTTTGTCTGATGAACAGATGAAGGAAACGGTAAAAAAATTCGAGAATATTCTCCTTGAAAAAGGCGCGGAGATTATTCACCAGGAAAACTGGGGATTACGCAGATTTGAGTACCAAATCCAAAAAAAATCCACCGGATTCTATCATTTATTTGAGTTCAAAGCAGAACCTCACGTTGTTGCTGAATTCGAGCTACAATTTCGCCGTGATGAAAAAATCATGAGATATTTAACTGTAGCCCTTGACAAACACGCTATCGCATACAGCGAAAAGAGACGTAATTTGAGAAAAGCAAAAGAACAAAACAATTAAAAGGAGGATTTACAATGGCTCAACAAACAGACATTAAATATTTGACCCCAATTGCGGTTGATATCAAACAAAAAAAATATTGTCGCTTCAAAAAAAGCGGAATTAAATACATCGATTATAAAGATGGTGAATTTTTGAAAAGATTTGTAAACGAACAAGGTAGAATTTTACCTAGACGTTTAACCGGAACTTCTTTAAAATTCCAAAAGAAAGTTGCTCAAGCGGTAAAAAGAGCTCGTCACCTCTCATTATTACCATTTGTTGCCGACAATTTAAAAACCAATCAATAAGGAGGAGGATCAATAATGGAAATAATCTTAAAACAAGACGTACAAAAATTAGGTTATGCGGATGACATCTTAAAAGTTAAAGATGGTTACGCAAGAAATTATTTAATCCCTCAAGGATTGGCAATTCAAGCAACTGAACCTAATAGAAAAATGTTAGCCGAAACTTTGAAACAAAGAGCTTTCAAATTAGAAAAAATCAGAAAAGAAGCAGAATTCTTAGCTGGTAAAATCGAAGGATTAACAATAAAAATTGGAACTAAAGCTTCTGAAAAAGGAACAATCTTCGGATCAGTTACTAATATCGCAGTTGCTCAAGCTCTTAAAGAACAACATGATATCGAAGTGGATAGAAAGAAAATCATTCTTTCCAGCGAACATATTAAAGAATTAGGAAACTATACAGCTCAAATCAATATCCATAAAGATATTAAAGTTACTGTAAACTTAGAAGTTATTGCTGAATAATTTCCAATTCAAATACATTTAAAAAGGATCAAATTTATTTTTGATCCTTTTTTTTGTTTAGAAATGAATCCCATTTTCCACTTTTTTCTTATATTTGTACTTCCATATAACATTCAATAAAAATAGATAAATAATACAAAACAATCATGAAAAAAATTACCATTTTAACTTTCATCTTGCTTGCAATCAGTGGCTTGTATGCTCAGCAAAAGTATCAACATTATACCATTAAAAGTGGCTATATCGAGTATAAAGTTTCCGGAAATTCTACCGGATCCCGAAAAATGTGGTGGGATGACTACGGAAATAAATCACGAACAGAATCAAATATCACCACTGTAACCAAAATATTGGGCATCACTAACGAAACTAAAGAGGAAACCGTTAACGTAACCAAGAAAAATCAATTCTGGAATGCCAACCTCGTTGAAAAAGTTTACCAAACCGGTATTTATGATATAGAAGAAAATTTGGCTTTTTACGAAAATATGACTCCAGCTGAAAAGAAAGCTTTTGAAAAACAGATGTTGGATCAATATGGTGGTTCTATTATTGGGAAAGAGACTATTATGGGATATGAGTGTGACATTATCTCTGTTATGGGTGCTAAAAGTTGGGTTTATAAAGGTATTGCCCTAAAAACAGAAGCTTCAATTCTCGGAATTACAATCACCGAAACTGCCGTTAAATTTGATCAGAACATAACAGTTCCTGCTGTCAAATTTGAACCCTATCCAGGTGTGAAATATGAAGATATTGGAAAAATTGAAGTTCCTACAACAGCTCCCGTTACAACATCTACAGAAGTGAATACCTCAAAACCAGTGCAACAGACAACAACAACTCCGGTTTTGAAATGTACTTATGCTACTTTTGAAACCATTATTAACAGTTCTAAAATTCCCGGTTATAGAATGTTGAGTATAAAAGATAACACCACTAACTATAATGCTATGTTTGTTGGATTTACAGGAGCTTTGACTATATTGGGAACTTCTAAAAGTGAACTTACAAAAACAACCGATCTGACCCTTTTCGAATCTTTTAATCACAACGGAAAAAGTCATTACTACGGTGATGTTCCTGACGGTTCTGCCATTATTGTTTCCTACCCGGACAAAGATTTATACATTATGTACATCTTTAATCCGGCCAAATCAAAAGAGGATATGTTAAATATCACGGATAAATTTGGATTTTAATCGAATTGAAAGGTCTTTGAATCAATAGGGATAGCCCTATCTTCATCAAAATCTAACATCGCGTTAATCAACATCATTTTGGAAAAAGTACCGAGTTGGTTAACGCTTATTTTTTGGCTAGAAATGATCCCGTTTTGTAACAGTCTTTCCCTACAGGTTCCTTTCAGTAAGGGATTTTCCGGTGTGATCCATTTGACCCCGTCCCAAAAAAGAAGATTGGAAAATGAAGTGTCCGTCACTTCCCCATTTTTGACAATAATCACTTCATCACACATTTGAGCCTTAGATTTCAATTGTTCCAACCGGGAACGGTCAGCATACTTTAAAGAATAATCTATTTCATTATCTATTAATACTTTAAATTTATTGATTGTAGATGGAGAGTAGGGAGAAAGTTGAAACTTTTCAATTTGAGTTTCATTATAAAGAATGGATAATTTATATTGTCTAAAAGTTGGAACTTTAATCAGGTTTAAAAAAGGATTCAATTGTACCAAAGAGCATTTTTCCATCCTTTTTTGATGAGATTCCACATGTTGTGGAATTTTGTCAATAATCGCAATTGTTTCAAGAAACCGGGACATAAATTTTGGATTTTAATTCATGATATTCATCAATTCCTTCACTTAAGGCTGTAATACCTCCTCCACTGTGATAGTAACATTTCCCATCAGGATCCTTTTTAATAAAGCGGATCATGACACAACTATCGAGGGTTTCACCATCAAAAAATCCCGCTACACCTGTATAAAATCCTCTTTCTGTCGTTTCATTTTTGGTGATGATCTCCATCGTTTTCTTTTTGGGAGCTCCCGAAATAGAACCGGCAGGTAACAATTGAAAAAGGATATCCCCGAGTCGGGTTTTCCAGTCTGAACTCAGTTTTCCAGAAATTTCTGAAATAGTTTGCAAAATAGCACCTGTTTGTGTTCCAATTTTTTCAAAAAATCTAAAACGAGTCACTTCAACTTGAGTTGAAACCATCGAAAGATCGTTGCGAATCAAATCTACAATAGTAAAATGTTCATACAATTCCTTCTTATTTTGGGTAAGTTGTTTTTCAGCATCAGGCAAAGACGCATCAATGGTACCTTTCATAGGATACGAGTAAATTGTATCGTTTTCAATTTTAACAAATGATTCAGGGGAATAGAATAGAAACTGATCTTCCAACATCAATTTGTAAGGGGCTATGGCATGTTGATAAATCGACTTGAAATCTAATTTTTCATCCAAATACGTAGCAAAAGTGAGGTTCAGTAAATAACTGTTTCCAAATAAAATTTCTTTATGAACTTTGTTAAAAATTTCCAGATATTCTGATTCAGAGATTGGGTTGGGTGTGAGATTATAAGACAGAAAATCAATTGTTTGATCACTGGATTCCCATTTGAAATTTGGAAATGAAACCTGAATATGGTGTTTTTTCAATTGATCAGCGGGAATCAAATATCCCTCTTCTCCTTTAAAATCAATAAGAAAAAGGAAAGGAGTTTGAGTACACCCCAAACAATTCATTTCTGCAATGATTTGATTTTTAGGAAGTAGCTGCATCGATAAAATTTTTAAAAATTTGCTTTCCCTGTTTGGTTATATAAGATTCAGGATGAAATTGAACGCTATAAACCGGATAGTGTTTGTGCTCTACTGCCATAACGATACCATACTTGTCCTGAGCGGTTATAGATAACGATTCAGGTATTTGAATGGCATGCCAGGAGTGGTATCTCCCGACAATCATTTCAGAAACACCTTTAAATAATAATGACTGGGAATTGGTTTGAATTAAAGAATCAAAACCATGGATTATTGAATCACTTTGCACTAATTGAGCCCCAAAATAGGAACAGATGGCCTGATGTCCTAAACAAATTCCTAAAATGGGAATGGTTGCACAATATTGGTTTAAAATCTGTTTCATGATGGGATAATCGTCCGGTAGGGAGGGGCCAGGTGAAAAAATGATCATTTGATATTGTTCCACTTCTTCTATTTGAATATCCGCACTGTTTTTTACAACAATAGGCACATTAGAAACAGAGCGAATCGCTTCCACTATGTTATAAGTAAAAGAATCGTTATTATCAACCAATAAAAGCATGAAGAATAAAAAAAGGTGTCATTTATATTGCAAAATTACACCTTTTTTTGGAAAGTAAACAGGTTGATAATCAACACTATTTTTTTAACAAATCCCGAATTTCAGATAAAAGTTCCTGCTCTTTGGTAGGAGCAGGAGGTGCAGCTGGCACTTCTTCTTGTTTTTTCTTTGCTTTTATCATAGCTTTTACCACTAAAAACATCACGAAAGCTACAATAACGAAATCAATGAAAACAGTGATAAAATCACCATACATCAAGGCAGCTTCCGGTTTTATAACTTTTCCAGCGGCATCTAATTGCGCTTCTGATAGTACAATTTTAAGATCTTTAAAATCGATACCGGTTGTTAAAACACCAACGATTGGCATCACCATACCATTGATAAAAGCGGAAACAATTTTTCCAAATGCAGCACCCATTACGAAAGCTACTGCCATATCCACAAGATTGCCTTTCATGGCAAAATCTTTAAACTCTTTTAACATTCCCATAATACAAGTTTTTTAAATTATTATTAAAATTTATAAGAAAATCCTACTCCAAATATCTCTTTGAATTGAATTTTATCCACTCCTGCTGCATTTAAATCGCTGGGGAATTTGATGTCATAATCGTATATCAAATTGGTAGTAAGGTTAATAGTGATATATTTATTTACTTTCATGGCAATTAAAACTTCCCAGTTGACATCAATTTTTTCAGGTTCTTTTAAATAGTTAGAATATAAATCCAATTTTGTGGTAAATGAAATATTTTTCAAAAATGGAGATTTAAAATCATTTTTTGAATAAATAAATCGAATATAACCCCCAAATTCAGATTTTAAAAATTCCCCGGATTCAACACCAAATGCACCGGCTGCTGATAAAATGGAATCATTTACAATGGTCCATTTTGCTGTAAAAGGGGCTATAAACATACTTAAATGATTGTTTGGTTTATAATCCATCCCAATAGCCGCAATTACATAAGCAGGGGCTAAAAAGTTTGATATTTTAATTGTATCCGTAGGTAGTTTGTATCCGGGAGTCATCTGAGTTTTGAAATTAAAAAGGGCCGCATAGTACCAATTTTTAAAAGCTTTATATCCAAATTTGGACAAAAGATCTACTTTGTCATCTGTTTTTGAAAATGGGATCTCTTTTCCCCATCCTTGTTTCAATAAACCGTACCCAATGTCAAGAGAGTTGTCCCATGCACCATTACCATTTTTATAATTGGCGAAAACGCTGAGTAAAGCATTTAAAGAAACCGAGTTTTCACCACCTGCTGCCCAATTTGTTAAAGAAGTTTGAGAGCCTGTAATGGCAAAGATACCACCTGTTTTCCAACCTGTTAAGGTATCTTTTTCATTTTTTCTTAAAACCGTTTCATTATCAGTAATTTGTGAGAATGATTGGAATATAAAAATCCATGAAATAAAAAAAAGTAGAATTGATTTTTTCATAATTAAAGATTTTTAGTTAAAATTTGAATTAATTCTTTCATTTTTGGAAATTAAACAATATGCCTTGCAAAGATATTTAATTTATTTCAAAAATAAAAATAAAAATTATGAGTTGAATTTGTCATTTTTTTATATCTTTGCAAATACAATTTATATGAAAAACTAAATAGTACCCTATGCATACATTCGTTGAACTTTTTCGATATTGATATGACTGTCACAGATTATAAAAAATTAAAATGTTTAGTTGTTGAAGATGAACAACCCGCTCAATGGGTGCTTAAATTTTTTATTGAACAAAATGAATTTTTAGATTTACTTGCTATTGCCAGTGATGCTAAAGAAGCTAAAGAGATCATTGAAAAAAATGATATTGACCTCTTGTTTTTAGATATAAATTTACCGGGAATTAGCGGAATTGATTTTCTCAATTCATTAAACTCTCAACCTCCTGTCATTTTTACAACCGCTTATGCAGCTTATGCAGCTGTAAGTTTTGAATATAATGTGATTGATTATTTACTAAAACCAATCACAGAAAATCATTTTAAAAGAGCAGTCCAAAGAGCTATTGATAAAATGAATGCGGAGCTTGTTAAAAATCCACTTCCCATCACTGAAATTCCTACTTCCATTGATATTCCTATTGGAAGTGAATCTGTTACAGCTAATATTAATGACATCATTTATCTCCAGAGTTGGGGAAATTATGTCAAAGTTTTTACTCATAATCAAATGATTTTGGCCAGTATTTCTACTCAGGGATTATTGGACATGTTGCCCTCTTCAAAATTTATAAGAGTTCATAAATCTTTTACGATCAACAAAGATTATGTAACTTCATGGAATCAAAAAGAAGTTGTGGTGATTTCTAATGTAATTCCTATTGGGATCTCTTATAGACAATCCATTCAAAATGCTTTAAATCGGTAGTTTATAATTTTTGATGAACTTTCTAAGGATGAAAAATAAAAAAAATCATATAAAGTCACCCGTTAATTACATCCTTTTTATTTCTGCACTTTTCCTTACTTTATATACAACGCTATTGTGGGAGATCGAAATGTCACTGGAAACGGATAATTTTAAACCTTTCTTTTTTACATCTATTGGAATGATTTTTAATACCTGTTTTTTTTCATGGTTGTTTTATAGAATATTTAAATTCAATTTCAAATGGCTATTGTGGATTCTTTTTACTATTCTATTTTTTATTTCATACATAACATTAGTTCAAATTGCTGATATTGGCCTATTTAAATCTGAACATTGGATGACCCGTATTTATATTTGGGTTTTTACATTTATCAATATATTTTCTATTGCAACCGGTTATTTTCAGTTAAATAGCATTTTTGAAAAATTTAATAAAAGCAAAGATGAAGTAGAAATCAAAAAATCTGAACTGGAAAACCTAAAAAATCAGCTTAGTCCTCATTTTTTGTTCAATAATCTTAATAATATTTATGCCACTATTATGATGGATAAAAACATTGCTTTGGATTATACCCACAAGTTTTCTGATATGATGCGGTTTTATCATAATATGATTGGAAAAGAAACCATTCCACTTACCGATGAACTTTCCTATATCGAAAACTATCTGGCTATTGAAAAGTATAAAATGGGAGAACGCCTGAGATTGAACTATGTAAATAAAATTAAAAATATGGATTATACCTTACCCCCATTTCTATTGACACCTGTGATTGAGGCTGCCATTGAAAGAAGTCAGGGATTAGGTTCAATTCCTTACATTGAGTTGATTATTTCTGTTGAATCAAATCAAATAAAATTAGAAATTTCAAATTCAATTCCAGACAAACCCGGAAAAGTAAAAAAACAGATCTTACTGGATCAACTGACCAATAAATTAGAATTGATTTATAAAGATCATTATACTTTAAAAATTACAAAACAAAATAATTTTGAAACCTCAATACTCCAGTTTCCCCTTACTGTGGATGAAAAAGGTCTTTCTAAATAAAAATAATTTTCAGAATCATTATCTACCTGTTACCTGTTACCTATTACCTGTTACCTGTTACCTGTTACCTATTACCTATTACCTGTTACCTGTTACCTGTCACCTGTTACTTTTCACCTGTTACTTTTCACCTGTTACCTATTACTTGTTACTTGTTAAATTATTTAGTACTTTTGTAACCCTAATATTTCTTAATAAATCATAACAAATCATAATATGAAAAGATTTCTATCCCTTTTTTCTTTGCTTTTAATTTTAAATGTTTCTTTTTCTTTTGCACAGGATACGATTAGAGTTTTTGCGCATCAAAAAGAAACAATTGTAACAGATCCTTCTCAAGGTGTCAGATCATTTAAAAGTTGGGCAAAACTTCCTGCCCCCAATATTCCAATCCGAAAAATTACAATGTATGTCCACTTCGCTTGCCCTGATTCGATGCGTTGTGCAGATTGGGATTACTCTGACAGAATTTTGTTAGAAAGAGTTAATGGGGTTAATGGATCAAATAAAAACTGGGAATTGGGGAGAGTGATCACTCCCTATGGTGGTTTCTTTGCAAAAGACTGGCATTTTACCTGGGAACAGGATGTGACAGATTTTAGCCTAATCCTTAGAGATAGTTGTGAAATTAATTATATTCATTCCGGTTATGAACCTAATGATGACAGAGGTTGGTTGTTAAGCATTGAATTTGAGATTATTACCGGAACTCCGACTGCAAAACCCATTTCGATTACCCAAATCTATAATGACCATTTTGAATATGGAAATAGTGCAAATCCAATCGAAAAACAAATGGTTCCTGTTTCTTTTATGGGTGATCCAAAATGTGCCTACGCCCAATTGAGAGTGATTCAAACAGGCCATGGAATGGATAGACCCGATAATTGTGGTGAGTTTTGTAGTAAATATCGTGAGATAATTCTTAATAATCAATTGATTAATAAAAGACAAATGTGGAAGAAGTGTGGCGATAACCCGCTTTCCCCTCAAGCAGGAACCTGGATTTATGATCGTGCGAACTGGTGTCCCGGTGATCTGGTCGATATTGAAACCTTTGATCTAAAAATAAATCCAAATCAACAAAATCAACTCCATTTTATTATGGAACCCTATACTGCTGAAGTGATTAATAGCGGAGCTCAGGTGATTAGCGCCTATGTGATTCAATATGAACAACCAGCAAAATCGTATGATGTTTCCGTTGATGATATTATTGTGCCTTCTGATAAAGATATTTATTCTCATTATAACCCTGCCAGTATGAATCCCATGATCATTATTAAAAATAATGGTAAAGAACCTGTTACTGAAATGACAATCCAATACGGAACCAAAGGATATCCTTCAAAAACATTTTTATGGAAGGGATTTCTTAAATTTAACGAAGAAACAACGGTTACTCTACCGGGTGAAATTGATATGAATCAGGATAAAAACCTATTTATGGTTACTCTTTCAAAACCCAATAATAAAAAAGATGAATACCAGTTCGATAATAAAATGACCTCTTCATTTTCATCTTGCCCCATCCATTATTCTCCGATTGTTTTTTCATTATTGACCAATAATGAACCGCAACATAATGCCTGGAGATTGGTTGATCAAAATGGAAAAGTATTATATGAAAGAAAATTAGGAACCTTAAGTCCTCAAATAACCTATTTTGATTCTCTCTATTTATCTAATGGTTCCTATTCACTCCAATTTAGGGATACCACGGGTGATGGATTGGAGTTTTGGTATAATACCAAAGGGGGTAGAGGAGAAGCAAGATTGTATAATGAAGAGGATAAATTGATCAAATCTTTTGATCCTGATTGTGGATCAGGTTGGAATTATCAATTTAAAATCGGTGCAAATCCCGATCCTATCGATCAAAATCTAAAATCTATGGCGATGTACCCGGCCAGAACGAATGATAAAACCACATTTTCCTATTTTAGTAATACAAAAGAAGATATTACCGTTCAGATCATTAGTGATCCCGGAAATCAAGTGCTCGAAAAACACTTTTATCCGATGTTAAAAGAGGGCTTTTTTACTTATACTTTGACCAATTATCCTTATGGTAGATTCTATTTGGTGGTTAGCACCAATCAGAAAGAGATCTATAAACGAAGAATTCGTTTTATGGAACCAGAAAAAGAGGAGTTCCCTTATGAATGGCCTTCAGATTCATTAGTAAAGCTAAACCTAGAGAAATGGCAAGACTGGAAATTTGGTGTGATCATACATTGGGGGGCATACAGTCAATGGAGTGTTGTTGAAAGCTGGAGCTTATGTCCTGAAGATGAAGATTGGTGCAAAAGAAGAGGTCCTTATGCCGATAACTACTATAAATATGTCGAAGAGTATGAAAAAATCAGAACTGTTTTTAATCCTTTGCAATTCAATCCTGAAAAATGGGCAAAAGCTTGTAAAAATGCCGGTATGAAATATGTGGTTTTTACTACCAAACACCATGATGGATTTTGTATGTATGATACAAAATATACAGATTATAAAATAACAGACAAAGGATCTTTATTTTCGACTAATCCTCGTAGTAATGTCGTGAAAGAAGTTTTTAATGCATTCAGGGCTGAAAATATGGCGATTGGAGCCTATTTTAGTAAACCGGACTGGCATAGTGATGATTATTGGTGGAGATATTTCCCTCCATTTGATAGAAATGTAAACTATGATCCTAAAAAATATCCTGAAAAATGGACTAATTTTCAAAATTACACCTATAATCAAATTGAAGAATTGATGACAGGTTACGGTAAAATTGATATTTTATGGTTAGATGGAGGCTGGGTTAGACCTGAAGGAACATTAACTGAGGAAACAAAACCATGGATTGGTAAAAATCAATGGATTCAAGATATCAACATGCCTAGAATTGCTAAAATGGCCAGAATAAATCAACCCGGAATTTTAGTAGTGGATAGAACTGTTCATGGAGAATATGAAAATTACAGAACCCCTGAACAATCCATTCCTGTTATAAAACCAGATTATCCTTGGGAAAGTTGCATTACGCTCGGTGATAGCTGGTATGCTATTCCAAATGAAACTTATAAATCTTATACATGGAGTATCCATACTTTAGTGAAAATTGTAGCTAAAGGGGGTAACTTTTTAATGGGAATTGGTCCGGATAAAACGGGAGATTTAGTCCCTGAAGTGTATAAAAGATTGGAAGAGATTGGTAATTGGATGCATATTAACGGTGAAGCCATTTACGATACCAAACCTCTAATTCCTTATGAACAAGACAAATATTGCTTTACACAATCCAAGGATGAAAAGGTGAAATATTTGTTTTATCTACTATTAGAAACCGAAGTGATTCCTGATAGAATAGTGATTCCTTCCCATTTCAAAACAGCATCAACAATTCAGATTTTAGGATTTGATCAACCGCTTCCTGTGATTCAAAAAGATGGTTTAACTTATATTGAAATCCCTAAAGATTTAAAGATCAAACTTAAAGGAACTCCAGCGTTAGTAGTTAAGACGTTATAAGGCTAAATATCATTTAACATTTAACGTCGAACATTTAACGTCGAACACTTAACATCGAACGTTTAACGTCGAACATTTAACGTCGAACACTTAACGTCGAACGTCGGACGTTTAACGGCGAGCTTGCGAGCCGGAATGCCCAAAAAAATAGTATAAATCTATTTAATACCTATTGCTAATCTAATATTAAAACTATATGGGGATTGAGTCTGATCCCCTTTTTCATATACGGAATTAAAATAATAAGTAAATCTGGGCTCTATTTCAAAAACAAATCGACGAACAGATTTTGATATATTAAATCCAATCATATATTGCCAGTTTGCAGCTATCCTTTGCGGAGTTATTTGATTGATCTGAATAATCTTATCTTTTCCCGGATCAACAGTGAGTAGAGTTGACTCCTGATTTACTAAAACAGAAAGCAATGGACCAGTCCTTACCCCTAAGGAATAGGTATTTTTTTTATAAAAATCATAGCCAATCTCTAAAGGAATCTGCAAATAGATAAACTTTTTGTAAATTTTGGTATAATAGGAATCAAGCGATTCGTTATAAACATCTTCATTTGAAAAATGGTATTCCGGTATCAGATTGAATCCATTTTGTGCTAAAGAAAATGAAACAGAATCTAATGAATTATAGGACCCAAGATATTTATTGTAATCAACCTGATATTCGTAATAACCCTTACTTATAGATAACCCAATACCAGTTCTGATTACATATCTTGGGTTAAATGGATGAAATGTAAACTCTAAGCCGGCGTTATGGATATATTTATCATTTTCAATAATGTTATAAATCACTTCAGGTCTGTAAAAAACACTGACACAGATATCTAAATCTTTTATATTTGAAGTTATAGGATTATGATCTGATTTATTCTTTTTGTTGTTTACTGTCTCTTTTTGGGGTTTACTTGTAGCAGTATCAGGTTTATTTTCTGGAGATATAGTATTTTTATTATCATTTTTAATGTTTGATTCTTCAGATATAATGGGGCTATTTACACGGAGTTCAGGATTATTTTCAACAATACTATTTGAAGGTTCGGCCTGAGGTTGTGCATTGTTGCTATTTGATTCTAAGTTGCTATTTGATTGTATATTGGTTTTTGATTCGAAATTACTATTAGTGGTTGTACTTGGAATGAAAAATTCAGAAACTATGTTGTGGTCAGAATTTTCTGTTTGATGCGAATTGTTTTCAACAGGAATAATAGTTAAAAGATGGTTTTTTTGTTCTTTTTTGATCTCTTTTTCCGGATTTGAACCAACACATTTTTTGGAAATAGATCCATTTTTATTGATTTTAGAAGGTATCGGATTTTTTTTCTGAATGGTATTATTTACAACAATATTCGTTATTTTTGGAGCATTAAATATGGAGAAGGAAACAATGGTTGTTCCTAATAACAAAATGATCAGGCCGGAAAAAATCCATAGTTTTTTTCTTCTGGCACGATTTGATTTTATTTTTTCAACATGATTCAAAAAAACATCTTTTTGTGAATCATCGGGAAAAATGATAAAATCATCTAAAGCATTTTTTATGCTTTCATCAAATAAATTATACTTTTCCATATTCAATCTTTTTGATATATGAATATTTTTGTTCAATTTTGTTTTTCAAAAGCTTGCGCGCTTTCAAAAGTTGCGTTTTGGAAGTGTTTTCAGAGATATTGAGTAGGTTAGCGATTTCCTTATGTGAATAATTCTCCAAAACAAAGAGATTAAACACTGTTTTGTATCCTAT
This sequence comes from Bacteroidota bacterium, assembly GCA_017860455.1. Taxonomy (GTDB): domain Bacteria; phylum Bacteroidota; class Bacteroidia; order Bacteroidales; family WCHB1-69; genus UBA5429. The sequence continues at coordinate 46,486 of JAGDMF010000002.1, read as the reverse complement.
AGGGAGTTCAGTAATAAGTGAAAAAAGTTCTTTTGGGGAAAGTTCATGTATGGGTGTTTCCTCATCTTCAGTTTCATCATCCTTTAAGTATTCGAATGAAAAGTCATCAATAGTATCAAATTTTGATTTTTGTCTGATAAAATTTAATGCATTATTAATAGCAATTTTAATCATCCAGGACTTAAACATTTGTTCATTTGTAAATGTAAAGTTTTTTAAAGATTCCAAAATTTTAATTAATGTATCCTGGAGCAAATCTTCTGTGTCTTGGATATTAGAGACATATCTATAAATGGTTGTATATAAATATGGAGAATAATAATCATAAAATAATGAGATGTTTTTAGAATTTCCTTTCAAAATGGAAATAATAAACTCCTCATTTACCATATTTAATATGTCTATTGACCTCTTTTTCAAATTTTATAGAACGATTATATATGTAAAAAACCACTTAAAATAATGTAAAACAGCAGTTTTTATTGTATTCATTTGATTTTTTTTAAAAAGCAATTTCGGGATTACAAAAGTAACCCCGAAATTACATCATTTTTTTGTTAATTACTGTTTAATCAATTTTTTATTAATTTGATTACCATTTTCTGAAGTAATATTAACAATATAGATTCCGGAAGTTAGGGTAGTAACATTCATTTCAAAAAGATTTTCACCGGTTGAAATATGAACATTGTCTTGGATTATAGTTTTGCCAAATGTATCTATGATTTTAATTAATGCAGGTTGATCATCTTTTGAATTGATAGCTATTTTTAAAACATCAGATGCAGGATTAGGATAGATTCCTGTTATAGAAATTTCTGTAGATGCATCATTTACGCCTAATTGTAATTGGTTCCCATTTACAGTGATCATAACATTGATTGTTTGGTTGTTTTGAGTGACTGCAATGCTTGTAAATTCACTTTCATATCCGGGAAGTTGAGGTTTGATGTAATATTGTCCGATAGGTAAATTGTTAAAGTTAAAAGAGTTCCCATTTTGAATACCTGCAAAAATGATAGGTAAATGATTTTCATCATAAAGTAATACTTTTAAATTGCTTATTGGACTTGGTAAAACACCATTTGAGTTGGTAACAATTCCATTGATGGATGAATTACCATTTAAAGCATTATTGTTTGCAGAAACCAAATTAATATTATAAAGAACTGTTTCTGATGGTAATACAACTAATGTTGCTTCTTGCCAATCAATCTGATCACCAAAATAGGTTGGAATATAGTTGCTGTTTTCTAAAGAGAAAGCAAGAATATAATATTCGCCATTTGGAACTTGTGCAAAGGTATAAACTCCATTTTGATCAATTGGAACAACATCATAAAACACAGTGTTACTTACATCTGAATCATCAGAGAATAACAAAACAAAACCATTGGTTACAGGCATGTTTCCTGCAAAAACCTGTCCGTAAACCTGATTGAAATTTTGATCTCCACCTACAACTACAACCTGATCAGAAAATGCTACACATCCAATAGTATCTGTTGTCATTAAAGACACATAGTATGTACCCGGATTAGCAAAAGTATGTGTAACTTGTTGGCCTGTTCCAACGGTTCCATCTCCAAAATACCAGTCATATACCACATCTCCACCTGTAGAGTGAATGGCATCAAATAATACAGTGTTTCCTGTAGTAACATAAGTAAAGTAATTGGAACAAGGATAAAAACCACCCACCTGAACATACTCACACCAAATATTGGAACAACCGTCAGCACTTGTAATGGTTAAACATACCTGATAAATACCTTCAGTACTAAATTGATGAAGAGGATTTTGTAATGTTGAAGATGTTCCATCTCCAAAACTCCATACCCAGGATTGGATATTATTCCCCATGGAAAAATCTAAAAACTGAATTTCGTTATTGTTATTTCCAGGTTGCCAGCTAAACGCACTCATACAGTTTGTAATCCATGTAGTATCAATCATTATATATTCTGAATAAGTTCCATTACATCCGGTTTGAGAATTTGACATTGTTAAAGTTACAACAAATATGCCTGTAGTTAAATATGTGTGTTGAGGGTTTTGTAAAGTTGAAGTGGTGCCATCACCAAAATCCCAATACCAGGAATCAGGGGTTCCTGCTGATAAATCTAAAAATACTACGTTATATGGATTACTATAATCCTGAGAATAAGTGAAGAAAGAATAACAATCAATATTATTTCCTGTTGCAATTTGTTCACACCAAGTACTGATGCAAGAATCAGAAGACATAATTGTTAGACAAACATTGTAAATTCCGGAAGTAGAGTAAGTATGTACCGGATTTTGTATGGTTGAAGTTGTCCCATCTCCAAAGTCCCAAAACCAGGTTAATATATTATTTCCTACAGAAAAATCATAAAATTCAACATCTGTTCCGTTAAATCCTGGTTGCCAGCTGAAACTACTCATACAACTAGGATTTTGAGTGGTATCAACATAAAGATAATCAACATACGTACTGGTACAACCTGTTAAGGAGTTGGAAATCGTTAGAGATACTACAAATAAGCCGTTACTAGAGTAGTAATGATTAGGGTGTTGAATAGTTGATGTTGCACCATCCCCAAAATCCCATAACCATGAGTCTGGATTTCCATCAGATAAATCAAAAAAACTAAAGGAAGCAGCATTGGAATAATCTTGATAATATGAAAATAGGGAAGAACAAAGTGTTGGATTGATCGTGTCATAAGGATTTCCTACAAATATATAATCACAATAAGTATTTTGACAAATGGAATCGTATATAGTAAGACAAATTTGATAATATCCTGATTGTGGAAATGTATGAACCGGATTTTGTAGATTAGAGTATGTGCCATCACCAAATGTCCAGTCATAATTTACGCCATTCCCTGAATAAATGGATTGATCGGTAAATTGTACTGTCAGAGAATCTGGATATTGTGGAGCAAAGGCGTAGTAAGCCATACAATTGTTAACAATAGAATCATTGTTAATATAAAAAGTATGGGTTTGGGTTACCACTTGATTAATAGGTGAATTCGTTACCTGATACATTGCGGCACTTGGAATTCCGAAAAAATTAAGTGTTGAAAGATAAATCGTAGCTGTCTGCCCAATAAAAGGAGTTGAGAAAAGGTAAGATCCATCACTAGCAGTTACAACAGTTGTTGGAATTTGAGGAGAATAAAGGGAATCAAACATAACAAAAACATCAACAGGATGATTTCCAATGGGAGCTAAGGAGTAAGCATCCAAAACCTGACCTGATACTGTTAATGTCGGATTCTGAGCAAATAAGATGCTCATCTGACAAAATAGAGTAAAGATTAATAATAGCTTTTTCATATTTAAAGTTTTTAGTTTTTCTTTATAAACACAACTTTTTTAAAAAGTTGCCTTTGTGTTCGATTTTTTTTTATATTTGCTCCCCTTAAAACAAATGTTATGAATAAATTTGTTTTTGTTGTCTTTTTGTTTTTGCTTACCCGATCAGTAAACGCTCAAAGTCTATATTTCCCTCCCATTAGTACTAACCAATGGGAAACTATGAATCCAGATTTATTGAACTGGAATAGTGCAAATATTGATTCTTTAAATCAATTTTTAGAACGGAACAACACTAAAGCATTTATTTTACTCAAAGATGGAAAGATTGTGTTAGAAAAATATTTTGATGATTTTGATACTAACTCAATTTGGTATTGGGCTTCAGCCGGGAAAACCCTTACTTCATTCTTAATTGGAATAGCACAACAGGAACAATATTTATCCATTTACGATACCAGTTCCCAATATTTAGGATTAGGCTGGACCGAATGCTCACCGGAACAAGAGCGTAAAATCACGATTAAACATCAACTTACCATGACGTCTGGATTGGATGATGATGTTCCTGACCCTTACTGTACAATAGATACATGTTTACAATATTTAGAAAATGCCGGAGATAGATGGGCTTATCATAATGCTCCCTATACTTTACTGGATCAAATTATTGAAAATGCTACAGGAATTACGTTAAATCAGTATATGACTCAAAAAGTCAAAAATCAAACTGGAATTTCAGGTTTATTTGTACCATCTGGTTATAACAATGTGTATTACAGCAACGCCAGAAGTATGGCTCGCTTTGGATTGTTGATTCTCAATAAAGGTAAATGGGATCAAACTATCGTTTTGTCTGATACCAACTATTATAATGAAATGGTCAACACTTCTCAAAATTTGAATTTGTCTTATGGCTATTTATGGTGGCTTAATGGAAAATCTTCATTTATGATTCCTCAAAGTCAGTTTGTTTTTCCGGGGTTTTTATCACCTCATGCTCCCGAGGATATGTTTGCAGCAATGGGTAAAAACGGTCAATTTATCAATGTTGTTCCTTCTGAAAATTTGGTTTGGATTCGTTTAGGAGATTCCCCCGAAAATACGGATGTTTCTTTCCTTCTGAATGATCAGATTTGGGAATATATCAACCGATTACCTGATGAATCAGGTATTTCAGAAAGAACAATGGATGATCTGCCATATCCTAACCCAACAAACGGAATGGTTCATTTTTCGCAAATTTTTAAAACAATATATGTATTGGATATATCCGGTAAACGGTTACAAACGTATTCAAATTCAAATTGGATCGATCTCACTGAATTAAATCAGGGTATTTATATTATTCAAATTATTAATAATAAGCAAATTATAAATCTGAAAATTGTTAAATCAAGTTAAAAAATTTTTTATGAAAGAAGAAACAAAAATGGAAGAAACATGCTGTCCACCTTTTGACCCAACACTTTGGGATAATAAAGTAGTGGAATGGGATCAAAAACTTTTTATTAAAGATAAAGTAAAAACTTTTTTCTTTATGCCCATCAACTTTGGTGGTGTGATGAAAAGAATGATGAAAAAAGTTGAAACAAGTAATACTGAAATTCCTGATTATCTTTGTTTATCTGATCATACTTCTAAATGGAATATGGATATTTATTTGGCTGTTGATCAAAAAGTTCAGGATGCCGAAAATGTTACCTTGTCAGGAAAATACTTTTGTAAAGTGTATGAAGGCCATTTCAGCGATACCGAAAGATGGGGCAAAGAGTTTGATGCCATGGTTAAATTGAAAGGTTATACTATTGAAAAATTGTATATGTGGTACACTACATGTCCAAAATGTGCCAAAAAATATGGCAAAAATTATGTGGTGTTTATAGGCGAAATTGGAGCATAATGGAAACAAGAATTGCTGCAGTTATTGGTGCTTCAGGATTAATCGGGAGTGCTATCGTTCATGAACTTCTTCAAAATTCAACCTATTCTGAAATCAGAATCATAACAAGGAGATCCCTGCAATTCCAACACGAACATATAAGGGAAGTGATTGTTGATTTCGAAAATCCCGTTGATTATAAAAAGGCTTTGGAAGGTTGTAGTGCCATTTATTGTGCAGTAGGTACAACCAATAAAAAAGTAAAAGGGAATAAAGATGCATATAGAAAAGTGGATTATCAAATACCGGTTCAAGCAGCTCAATTTGGTGAAGAATTAGGTATTCCTTATTTTACTGTTGTTTCTTCAGTTGGGGCAAATGACAAAAGTTCCAATTTTTATCTTCAACTGAAAGGGGAGATGGAATCAAAAATTTCCCAGTTTGCAATTTACCAAATTGCTATTTTCAGACCCTCCATGCTTCTTGGCAAAAGGAACGAATTCAGATTAGCTGAAAAAATGGCTTCTATTATGTTTCCGGTAATTTCTTTTTTATTTCCTTCAAAATATAAACCCATTCAAGCCCATAAGGTTGCTAAAGCAATGGTTCAATTTGGAAATCAGGAGAACAAAGGGATCCATATTTTGCATTACAAAGAGATTTTAAACTATTGTAAATAGTTGTATTGATTTGATTTTGTATTGGTACATTATATATATTTGCCAAAAAATTATCACAATTGGTACAAATGAAAAAAATCAGGTTTAAATCACTTCTAATTATTTGTATTCTAATTAGTTGCATTTCTAACGCCTATACTCAGGATTCTTTAAATATTCAAACAGATTCGGTCAATACTTCTCCAAAAATTGGACTGGTATTGAGTGGCGGATCTGCGAGAGGGATTGCACATATTGGTGTCCTAAAAGTGATGGAAGAGTGTGGAATCATTCCAGATTATATTACCGGAACAAGTATGGGCTCTATCATTGGAGCACTTTACAGCCTTGGTTACTCTCCTGATGAGATTGAACAATTAGTTCTTAATATGGATTGGGTCAATATCTTATCTGATGAATTGAGCTACAAAGAGATCGATATTTTTTGGAAACAGGATTATCCGGAACTTCCACTCAAAATGAGTTTTACCTTTACCGATTTACCCACTTTGCCAAATGGACTTATTCAAGGTCAGAAAGTGTTGGGATTACTTCAAGAGCTCACTTGGAGAAGTAACTTATGCAACTCTTTCGATGATTTTCCAATCCCATTTCGTTGTGTGGCAACAGATTTAGTCACAGGAAAACCTATCGTATTTAGTAAAGGTAATCTCTCTTTGGCTGTCAGAAGTAGCATGTCACTCCCCTCCATTTTTTCTCCGGTTATCATGGATAGCATGATATTGGTTGATGGAGGAATTTTAAGAAATTATCCTATTTTAGAGTGTAAAGAGATGGGTGCCGATATCATCATTGGCTCTTTAACCGGATATGAGGGAGATAAAGACCCAAATCATATCAAAAGTTTTGTTGATATTTTAACTCGTTCAGCTATTTTACAAAGTGTTAAAGAAGCTAATGAACTGATCCCTTTGTTGGATGTTAATATTGTTCCTAATGTGATGAGTATTCTTCCGGAGAATTTTTTAAAAGGTCCGGAATTAATTAAGTATGGTGAGCAGGCTGCAAGAGATCCTCTCATTTATAATGCATTAAAGAAGATTGGAGAGCAACAAAAGCATAAAAAAGTGAGAATTAAAATGAACAACAGTTCTCCCGTGAAAATTGATGAGATCAGAATTGTTGGAACAGAAAAAATTTCAATAAAAAACCTCATGTTTTTATGTAATATAGAACCCGGAATGGAAGTAACCAATATTCAACTTTCTGAAGCTGTTGATAAACTCTACCATATTTTGAGGTTTAAGTTAGTACATTACAACTTTATTGTAGAAAATAATCGTAATATATTGATTTTTAATTTTATAGACAAAGATAATCAACAATTGGAATTTGGATTGAATTTGAGTGGAATTGAAGGGCCAGGATTGATGGTGAGAACCAAGTTTTTTGATCTGCTTCTCTCATCTTCATTACTAAAATTAAATTTAGGAATTTCTGAATTCCCTAAGGCTCAGCTTAATTATGAATATATTCCTTTTAAAGGAAAACGTGCCGGTTTATATGTAGATCTTTATTTAAACAGAACCAAAATGCCCAATGTGGTGAGGGATCAAAATAATAATAGTTATACATTAGGCTTTTTCTATTCTAATAATTTTAATGTAAAACTCGGAAGTAGAATCCGACTTTGGAATTATGGAACCGTTGATCTTTCTGTGGGAAGAAATTATTATGGGGTTTCATTTAAAGATGGAATGCAATATGTTTTTGAAATTAATAACTTAAAATATTCTGAATATTATACATTAGTAAATTTTAATATCAATAGTTTGGATAATCCCTTTTACCCTACTAAAGGAACCTACTTAAATACTTACATGAAACAGGTTATTGGTGGTAAAATGAGTGATGCCCTTAGTTTGGTGTATCCGGAAGGTTTATCCAAATATAATATTTTAATGAAATTTGATTTTAGACAATACTTTAAAATTAAAAATTTCACCATAAATCCTGTTTTTAATGCCGGGTATTGTATTAAAACCCCATTTTTAAGCGAACGGTTTATTATTGGAGGTATGGAATTCCAAAATAAAATGAATGAAATTACCATGATGGGATTACAACAAGGTAATGTTCTTACTAATGGATATGCTAAATTAGGACTCACTTTCCAATATAAATTTTTTAAAAACTTTTTTGCCCATACAGGTGTTGAAGCGGTTACTTTTTTCAACCCAAATACAACAGTTCTTCCCGAAAGTATCGAATCTCTATTTCTTATGTCCGGCTGGCACGTGGGGATAGGTGTTACTACCCCCATCGGTCCAATCAGAATAGCTTACGCTCATTTATTTGATTCTATGGAAGATTCCTGGACAATCAACCTGGGAATCCCTTTTAATTAGATTTTCTTTCCTATATAAAAAACATAACCGTAGTAAGATTTATATTTTCTATACAAATCATACTCATGCTTTTCATTGGCTGCCAATGCTTCAGCTGTTGGATTTCCTTTATGCTTAGATAGAAAAATTTCCCTTGCTTCTTTTTGCAATTCATAAAAGTTTTCAATCCAACAATATTCAGGTAAAATGAATGTAGCAACAGGAATATATCCGGCATTTTCAATCTGGTGAATTTTATTGGAAATCGTATCTATTTCAGGATAAGCATCTTTCCAGAATTGATCAATCTCTTCAGGGCGCTCATTTGTAAACCAGGATGCTTCTGTTACAGCTATATACCCTCCTTTTTTGAGAAATTTTCGCCATTCAGTAATCCCTTTTTGAAATCCAATATTGTAAATAGCTCCTTCAGACCAAAGCAAATCGTACTCCTCTTCCTGAAAAGGAAGCGTTTCCATATTACCCACTATTCCGGTCAATTTTTCTTGAAGACCCAACCCTTTACTGTTTTGATTTAGGATATCAATAAACTTTTGAAAAAGATCTATTGCAACTACTTTTGAAGGTAAATGTTGAGCTAAAACAATGGTTTGTTTTCCTGTTCCACAACCAATATCTGCCACTTTCGATTCCGCAGTTAAGGGTTTTATAAAACTTAATGCTTTTAATGTCATTTCGTCACAACCCGGACCTTGACGTTCCATTGTGGAAAAATAATCACAAATCATGTTGAGGTCGAAATCGTGAATAGAACATTGTTCAAGTGTTGAATTATTATTGTCGTTATTCATTGTTGTATTTTTTTTTGTTTGTGAAACACATTTTTTTTAATGTGTTTCGAATAAAATTAAAATTAAATGGTAAACAGCCGATATGAATATATCGACTTAAAATGTTCAAAAACCCTTAGAAAATAGATTCTTAGGTTTTTATTTTACAATATCCAGACTAGTGTTAAACATCCAAAGGTTTTAGATCGCAAAGATACAAAAAAAAATGTGCTAATGTGCTAATTAGTCTTTCGCCCTTCGCCTTTCGCCCTTAGCCCTTAGCCCTTCGCCCTTCGCCCTTTAAAATGACAAAAAATAGGATCTTCACAACCCGGCTTCCGTAAATGGAAAGCGCCACCCTGACAATCTTTAAATCCATCACAATCTTTGCAGATACCCTGTTTCATCCAGTTTCTGTTTCGATACAGATCAAATTTTTGGTTCCACACTTCCATAAAATGGTCTTTGTAAATATTCCCCTGTATAAATCTGCGGTCAATATTAGGACAAGCACCGATTGAACCATCAATGAGTACTGATCCAATGTGGATTCCGGCACGACAAAAGAAAAAACCATCTCTTATTTTTCCATCTAAAGGACCGGCCCATGCTTCACAACTAAAATTGATTTCCATCACAGATTCTTTCTTTTTTTGAATAATAAAATTCCATAGTTGGTTGATCTGTTCTCCGGTAAGTTGTAATTCCGGGTTATCTTTAGCTCTTCCGATTGGTGCAATGGTAAATAAACGCCATGCTTTTAACCCTTCCTCTTTAAAAAACTTAAATAATGACTCTAAGTGGTTGATGTTTTTTTGATTAACACAAGTCACCACATCAAAATTCAACCGTTTTTCCCTATTCATCAATCTCATAGCTTCCACTGCTTTGTTAAAGCTTAAAGGATTGTTTCTTAGCCAGTTGTGTTCATCTTCCAATCCATCAATACTCAAAGTAGCAGCACCCATTCCGGCATTCATTAATGAAACATGCTTTTCAGCAGTATAATAAAAGCCATTGGTTACAATACTCCATCTAAAACCCCTTTTTCTGATTTCATAACCACATTGTTCAATGTCAGGTCTCAATAATGGTTCTCCACCTGTAAGATTTACAATGATTTGCTCATGACGAACACTATTAATGTCATCCAATACTTTTAAAAAATCTTCCAATAACATATCAGGAAAGGAACTATCATGTAAACAATCACTTCCACAATGCAAACAATTCAGATTACACCTTTGGGTGCATTCCCAAAAGAGGTATCTTAAATTATGAATTTGGGATTCCTCTTTGATAAAAGTCCTAATGAGTTTTCTTTTTACAAATCTCACTTTGGATCAAGAGCAACGGGAATATTCATATATGGAGAACTATACTGAATGGAAGTATCTAATGGTAAAAAGTGCCCATTTTCCAACGAATCTACATCTGAGAATTGAAGCACAATATCAGAATGATTATTGTACTGATACATATAAAATCTACCCAAACTATCCGTATAAGTATATTGTAAGGTTCCACCTAATTGTACTTTTATCCCAAAAATGGGCAATCCGTTGGATCTATCCACAACAGTTCCCTCAATTTGAAGATCTTGCTCAAAATCTTGTGGGGTTCCATAGCAGGCCTGAAATACAAAAAGAACTGCACTTAAAGAAAACGTTTGAAGAAGAAATCTTAAAATTTTACTTTTGAAATTCATATTGCTCAAAATTTTTTAATTATAAGATATTAGTGAAAATCCAACTTTTACGCCAAATATACCGGGATTAATTTTTAAAGGAGTGGGATCTTGTGTATAGGTGTTGGGATTGATGGCTTGATTTAGATCAGTAATATCCATAGCGAATATACCTTTTGGGGAAAATTGTACAAAGGGTTGTATATAAAGTCCGGGATTTCCTAAACAAAAACGGACAAAAAAACCATAAGATAAATTCAGTTCAAAAATTATATTCTTGTAATCTTCTTCTATACGCCCTGAAGAAGTGATTTCACCTACTCTTGAATTGATGAGAAATAAACCGGAATGTACACTTGCTCCAACGAATACACCTCCTTTACTTTCACCAGTGACACATAAACCAAAATTAAAATCAAAGGAATGATTCGAAACTTTTAAATCTCTTCTAAATTTTTTTGAAGAGATAATACCTTCAGCTGATCTTCTTTGAATACCACCAGTATACCCAATATCCATAAAAAAATAATCGAAAATTGCTCCCATTGAAATGGTAAAACCATCCAGATAATTTATGTTTTTCATTGATTCATCCAGATAATTTCGGGTAACATTATATCTATCTATAACATAATTGAGACTATCCACTCCTGTAGGAAATCCTGCACTGTATCCTATCTGAAAGGATACTTGCGCCTTACTCTCATTTGTAGTAATAAAAACTATAACAAAGATAATTATACACAATTTTAAAATACGCTTCATCCTATTGATTTTTAGGATGACAAAGATAAAAAAATAATGATTTAAAATGTAATATAAATTGAAATTTATTAAAAAAAACAAATTATTGGGTTAATTTTTATAATAATTAGCGATCCTTCATTATTTTATACTTTTTTAAAAGTGAATTTTTATATTTTTGCAACGCTATTATCATTAACCAGTATAATTTTAAACCTTTGAAAAAAATAGTTTTAATTTTAGTTTTCTCCACTTTTTTGGCGAATCATTTAGTCTCTCAATCTCAAAACAATATTGGCCTTCAATTTTTTGGATTAGCCATTCATCCAAAAGGGGATCCGTTAAATGCCCATCTGATGCCTTTTAAATTGGATAAAGATGCATTTTTTGTTGTCAATTTTGGAGTGATAGCCTCTTATGATCATTTTATTTATAAAGATATTTTATCCATTAAATTTGCGCAAACTCTTTTTGCTGATTGTGCTACTCAATTGGCTGGAGTTACCCATTTAGGGTTCAGAATAAAAATTTTTCGAATTGGCAAACACCTTTTACAATTGGGAATTGGCCCAACATTTATGTTTAGAAAAAACTGGTATGATCTCGAAGGCTATGTTCAAACCCATCCCATTAATGGGGAACCCGGAGATAAGTACCAAACTAAATTTATCTGGTATGGGGGTGAAATTGAATATAAATATGCTATTAATGATCATTTTGACATTTCAGCAGGATTTATACCACACTATAATATTGTGATGAGCACCTATCTGGGCGTTAATTATAAATTTAAAAAAAATTAATTATGAAAAAGTTTTTAATGACTACTTTTATTTTTGCACTTTTATTTTTTGTAAAAATGAATATAATTGAAGCCCAAACCCCCGCATTAGTCGGCTATTGGCACAACTGGAATACAACCGATGCTCCTTTTATTCCTTTAAATAATATTGATACAACTTATAATGTCATTGTTGTAAGTTTTGCAGTGCCCACTTCGTATAACGATATGACTATGGTTTTTGTTCCCGAACAATATACAACTGCCAATTTTATATCCCATATTCAACAACTTCAAAATAGTGGGAAAAAAGTATTACTCAGCATTGGCGGGGCAACAGGGGTCATTAATATAGCGGATAATACCCAAAAACAAAACTTTATTAATTCCATGAACAACCTCATCACAACGTATGGTTTTGATGGAATTGATATTGATATTGAACATGGAGATTGCATATCTGCATCGGGAACTATTGCAGCACCTACCGATCCCGGGACATTAAACCTAATCAATGCCATCCAGTCAATTATGGCCACTTTTCAGCAAAATCATGGTCATAAAATGTGGTTGACTATGGCTCCTGAAACTGCTTATGTACAAGGTGGAATGTCCGGTTACGGTTCCATCTGGGGTGGTTATCTTCCTCTTATTCATGCTCTGCGAAATGAACTCGATATCGTTTCCGTGCAGTTGTATAATAGCGGAACCATTTATGGATTAGATGGAAATATTTACACTCAGGGAACTGCTGATTTTATAATTGCCCTTACTGAAGCTACAATCAGAGGTTTCAATACAGCCGGTGGCTTTTTTGAAGGATTGCCAGCTTCAAAAGTGACCGTGGGTTTACCTGCATGTGTAACTGCCGCAGGTGGTGGTTTTACCGATACTGCTGATGTTGCCGCCGCCATTAGGTATTTGAAAGGAGAGGGTACAAAACCTGGCTCCTACACTTTGATAAATCCTGATGGATATCCCGATTTAAGAGGTATGATGACCTGGAGTATCAACTGGGATGCCGTAAATTGTTGCGGAGCTTACACTTTTGCTCAAAATTACAGAAATCTGTTCCTTCCGTCAGTTATAAACAATATCAATGAAAATCATAAAACCTATTCATATTATATATATCCAAATCCTGCAAATGATTACCTGAAAATTGTTTCTAACAATGATCTGCTTGATTTCAAATGGATTACAATTACAGATTTGAATGGGAAAGTGGTGTTTTCAAAATTTATGGAACTTAATCAATCCATTAATATAGAAGATTTGAAAAACGGCATTTATTTTCTATCAATAGATCAAAAGATCAATCTTAAATTTATCGTTCAACACTGATGAATATATGTTTTTTGCGATCATTGCATAGATGTTTGATTGATATTTTTTATTTTTAATGTTCTAGGTCACAATGTTTCACAGTGTTAAAAATGTTTCACAGTGTTATCATTCATCACAATTTGATTCTTTTTATTCCATCTTTGAGGTTCTTTGTATAAAAATTTAAAAGGAGCCCAACTTTATTACCTGACAATTTAAGATAGATTAATACTTGTGCAATATGAACTTCATTGAAAGAATCAACAACTTTTAGTTCTACAACAACTACATTTTCCACAAGTATATCTATTCAATATCCAAAGTCAAGTTTCATTGAATCATAGATTAAAGGGAGTGGTTTTTCTTCTTCAACAAACATTCCCTTTTTTTTTAATTCATAAACTAGACATTTTCTGTAAGCGGATTCTAATAATCCTGGTCCAAGTTTAGTATGAACCTTGTAAGCTGAATCTAAGATTTCTTTAGTAATTTGATTTATTTCCATATTCGTTTTTTATAGTATTATAGTTTAATTAGTTCCATTGTCAGATCATAATAAATCACAGTCTCAAATATTGATTTACAAAATTATATATTTTTACAATAAAAATTATATAAAAAACACTGTGATACACTTTTTAACACTATGATACACTGTGATTGTTTCTGTATGATCAAGCTTGTCCTAAATTGCTAATTTGAAACTACTTTTTTAAAATAGCAAGATTGGAAAAGAAATAATCATATTTTGTTTCTACTTTTGCCATCAAATATTAAATCAATGACAATAGGTAGAGAGGACACAAAAAAAATTTACTACGAACGGATCAACAAAGTGATCGGTTATATCAATCTTCATCTGGGAGATGATCTGGATATGAAACAATTGGCCCAAATTGGCAATTATTCTGACTTCCATTTTCAAAGAATCATGCGTGCCTATTTGGGGGAACCTCTCGGTACTTACATTATCAGAATCCGTTTGGAAAGCAGTGCCCAACTATTACGACTCACTTCGATGCCCGTACAGGAAATTGCACTGAAAGTGGGCTATGAAAATCCTACCTCTTTTAACAAAGCTTTTAAGAAAAGATTTAATATTTCTCCATTAGAGTTTCGCGAGACCATTAATATTAATTATCAACACATTAAAAGTAAACAAATTATGATTATTTCAGATCAAATATCAGCACAACCCAAAATTAAAAATGTGGATCCAATAACTGTAATCTTTGCTCAGGCCATTGGTCCTTATAGTGAAAGTACTACAAAAGCATGGGAAAAGGTATGCAAATATGCTGCAGACAAAAAACTTTTTGGATTTAAAACTCAGTTTATTGGGATTAGTCACGATGATCCAACCATCACGGATGAAGCCAGGTTACGTTATGATGCCTGTATAGCCATTCGGAAAGAGGTAAAACCAGAGGGTGAAATAGGTGTAAAAGTGATCCCCGGCGGAAAATATGCCATATTCAGACATAAAGGGAGTTATGAAAAATTCACGGATTCCTATAGCTACATTTTCGGATCATGGATGCCGGAAAGTGGTTATGAACCAGATGATCGTCCCGGATTAGAGATTTATATCAACGATCCTGAAAAAACCAAACCGGAAAAATTACAAACAGATATTTATATTCCGATTAAATAGGCGAAAGGCGAAAGGCGAAAGGCGAAGGGCGAAGGGCGAAAGGCGAAGGGTGAAAGGCAAAAGGTTCTCAGCGTGAGATGTTTATTAAAACCGGAGGCCGGCTCTCAGAATAAACGCTAAACTCTGCTTACGGATCGTATTATCCAAAAGTTTATAGTTTTGTACATCTAATGATGCTAATGCTCCTACATAGAAGTTCTTGACATTAAAACTGAGGGAACTTTTAAAATTCATCAATAACGGAAATGCTACCGATAACTTATCGTAGGCATACAATTGGAAAGTTGGACCTATCAATGCCATATTGGAAAAATTGATGGGTCCAATGACTAATGAATACGCATATCCTAATCCCATACCGAAATTATAGAAATTAGTTTTATAGAAGTATTGCAACCCGCCAAAGTGGGATAGATATTCCAATGGAATAATGGGATTCTCCGCAGCATTAAATCCACTAAATTCAGGATTGAGTCTCAACATAAACGAACCGGCACTTTTTTTCTGAATTTTTGAATATTCAAATGCTGCTTCCATGGAAAACTTTTTGCTGAAAATAATATCCAATCTAATCCCTAATCGTTTGGTTGCTAATGTATTATTCTGAGTATATAAAGAATCAGTTCCAAATGTAGGAAATAACAAATTTTCCTCAGAAATAAAAAATCCCTGATGCTTACTGTAATATAAAATCAACCAGATGGGTCTTGTTTTAATCCCAAAAGCAAACTGATTAAAGGTTGTTTTTCCATATAAGCGATTGTAGGTATCGTTTTCCTTTACATTGAAAGAGTAGTTAAAAAATAAAAATTTATACCTTATTCCTAAATTAATCACTCCTCTCATATTGGGGTAGTAGGTAAACATTCGATTACCCTGATCATTAATCATGGCAATATGTGTAAAATCAACCTGATACTCTCCGTTAAGTTCAAAAGAATTATCCAATTTAGCTATATAATCTTTGGGATCCTTTTTTTTGGAAGGTAAGGAACCTGCAAATATTAAAGATATTGAAAAAAGAAAAAGGGTTATGATTAGAAATGGTCTCATAATGAAATTGTGAAAATAAAGTACAAAGAAACAAAAAAAACAGATCCAATTTTAAAATTAGTTATTTAATTTTCAACAGCTTAAAGTCAATATATGTCCTATTAAAAAGATGGAATGCAATAAATTATGTTAACAAAATTTAATTTCAAAGTTTTTTCTTATCTTTGTGGCTTGTTTTGGGTACAGATGGGGGTTCATTTTCTTTTTTTTCTGAAATTTTTCAAATTAAAAATATCAATATGAAATCGTATGCAATAGGAGTTGATATCGGTGGGACACATGTAAGCTGTGCAGCCTGTGATATCGAAAATCAGATCTATCTTCCGGAAACATTAAGTGAACACGATTTGGATAATCAGGGCACTAAAGAAGACATTTTGGATATCTGGAGTTTAACCATTCAGGAAACCATTCAAAAAGTTGGGATGGACCATTTAAGTGGTATCGGTTTTGCGATGCCCGGACCATTCGACTACGCAAACGGGGTTGCTTTGTTCAAGGGAAACAATAAAAAATATGAGTCTTTATACGGGGTAAATGTTCCTCATGAATTAGGCAAAAGACTTCAACTTCCTGATTCATTTCCGATCCGTTTTATCAATGATGCGACTGCATTTGCTATTGGTGAAGACTGGATCGGCAAAACAGCCGGAACCAAAAGATCCTTAGCCATCACTTTAGGAACCGGTTTTGGATCAGCATTCCTGGCAGATCGATTACCTGTTGTGACAGGAGATGAGGTTCCTGAAAATGGATGTGTCTGGCATCTCCCTTTTGAATCCGGAAATGCAGATGATTATTTCTCCACAAGAGGTTTCTTAAACAGATACAAAGAATTAACCGGTACAGAATTGAATGGGGTTAAACCATTGGCGGAATTGGCTGAAAAAGATCCGATTGCACATCACTTATTTGTAGATTTCGGAACCAAACTGGCTCTATTTTTATACCCAAGAATGGAACGTTTCAGAGTGGAAACATTAGTTATGGGAGGCAATATTTCTCATGCTTTCCATCTCTTTGGACCAGCAATGCAAACATATCTTACCCAAAATGGAAGCAAGGTAAAACTGGAGATTTCTGAACTCAAAGAGTCTGCATCCATGATTGGCAGTGCCGTATTGATTGATAACCAATACTATGAAAAAATTAAAAATCTTTTACCTTTAATGTAATTTTTATACAACAACAATGGAAAAACAAAAAATTTCAACAAAATTTTTATTCCCCGTCCTGCTCTCCTTTTTTGTGATGAGTTTTTGCGACCTGGTAGGAATTGGAGTGGATCGTGTTAAGTTAGACAATCCTGATATCAGCAATACTTTAATCCAGTTGATTCCATCAGCAGTTTTCTTATGGTTCTTCATTTTATCGATTCCTGTTGGAGTATTACAAGACAGAATTGGAAAAAGAAACGTACTTAATTTGGGTATGTTAGTTACTGCAATTGGTCTTTTTATCCCATTTTTCTTTTATTCTTTCACAACAGCTTTAATTGGATTTGCTCTGTTAGGAATAGGCAATACGATTGTTCAGGTATCTGCAAACCCATTATTGGTGGATGTAGTTCCTTCCAACAGACGCTCCAGTTTTTTAAGTTTTTCCCAGTTTATCAAAGCATTGGGCTCCATGATTGCAGCACCATTAACAGCATTTTTTGCAAATGAGTTTGGAAAAAGTAACTGGAAACTAACCTTTTTAGTTTTTGGAATTGTTTCATTATTATCCGTAATCTGGTTGTATTTCTCTAAAATAGAAGAAACGGTAAATACTGAAAAAAGAGCCACTTTTGCTTCCTCATTTAAACTATTCGGAAATGGATATATCACAGCCATGGTGATTGGAATCTTCTTGGTTGTGGGGATTGATGTGGGTATCAATACGATTTCCGGACAGTTTTTACTAGACAAATTTGGTGTTGATATAAAACAATCTTTAGCAGAATCTGGCAGAAGTGTTTACTTTTTTGGTAAGATGTTAGGAACCTTTGGTGGCGCTTTACTTTTAGCTAAAGTAAGCAGTCGTAAGTTTTTCTTCTGGAGTTCCATTTTAGGATTAGCAGCAATTGTTGGGCTCATGTTTGCACCAACACCAGTCGCAGCAATGGTGATCATTTTCATCATTGGATTAGGAGTTGCCAATATTTTCCCATTAATTTTCTCGATCACTGTAGGTAAATATCCAACACGTGCCAACGAAATTTCCGGTTTGATGATCATGGCCGTTTCCGGTGGTGCTGCGATTCCACCGCTTATGGGATGGATCCAGGACACAACAGGCAAAGCCACAGCCACCATTTTTGTATTGGTAGCCTGTGCTGTTTATCTTTTAGGGTTATCCGTATTTCAAAAGAAAGAGGAAAAAGAAGGATAGAATTTAACTTCTTAAAACTATAAAAAAACTTTGATGGAGCAATCTGTCAAAGTTTTTTTATGGATAAATGGATTAATTTTTTAAAAGATTCTTTAATATCATTTTCTTCCGGCATTTTTGAAAATGATAATTGTGAAAGTTCAGAAATGTAAGTTTCCTTTATAGAAAACCAAGTTTTTTCAAAATCAATTAATAATGGGGACTCTTCTATTTTTTTTGATATTCCAACCTAAAGGAGTATCAAAAGAATTTTGATCGTGTTTCAATAAAGTTAATAGATCTTTTTGAAATAAATCAGATTTTAGATATGTTATACACTGTTCATCATTCATTAAATAGAACAAATCATAAAAGTGTCGAACTTTTTTAGCTAATGCTCTTTCCGGAAAACTATCAAAAGAAAAACGAATAAGTGATATTAATTTTTCAATCATTGTTTGAGTTTTGTCAAGAACATTTAATTCAAACGGAATTAAGTTGTATTTATTTATAATGCTTTCCTGTTGAGTTTCTTTCAAATATTGGGTAATAAGTGATTGAATTGTTTGTCGAGAATAGGGGTAAGGATTTGCAAATGAATTAATTTCTATAATAAGTCGGTTTGAATTATTCTGACGAAGTCTATCCGTTGAAAAAGATGGGTATTGAAATACAGATTTTCTAAACATAGATCCTTTACTTGTTATTTCAGGTTCATCTATTTCATTTAAATCCACTGAAATCTCTTTCTCAACGGACCTAAGTTTAGATTTAATTGCATTTCCTGATAATTCTTCTTTGATCATTGCAATATCAATATCTTCAGAAAATCTATCAATTAAATGAAATCCTTTAGACAGTGAAGTTCCACCTTTAAAAACAAAACTATTTGCATCTTTTGAACATGCAAGTCGGTTTAATACTAAAGTAATCCAATAATCTTTTTCAACAAAAGTAGTTGATATATTGTAGTAACGAGATATAATGTTTATTAATTCAAAAAAATCTTTTTTGTTATTGTGTAATAAGTTCATTTTATATACCATTTTTTTTGAGTTGGGAGAATATCTTTTGAAATATAGAGTTTAAAGCTTGACATAGGATTTAGTTTATTATGAAGTAATTGAATATCCTCATCCGGATTTATTGTTTCTAAAAGAGCTCCCAGTAAGGCAATTGTTGAAGGGTTATATTTCAATACTAGTTTTTTAATCGTATTAATTTGTTCAATATTAAGTTTTTTTAAAAGATATAAAAGTCTTTTGCATGCTTGATCTGGGAAAGTATCAGGGATTTCCTTAAAAAAGCGCAGACAATCTAGCAATTGTAATAAGCATATATTATCCTTAGTGATATTATTTTCTTGTTTGGTAAAACTTATACGATACATGCCTCTTTTAATAGAATTTTTTTCTTTTTTAATTGCAATACGTATTGTTGCAGGAACTTGTGTTGTCAATCCAAATTGGTTAAATATTGAAAACCCGGTTATATATCCAATAGGTTTTCCATTTTTTTCAATCAAATCTTTAACAATCTGATATTCATCCGGAAGTAATTCGCCAAATTCAGTTAGTTTAGGTTTATAAAAACGCCCTTTTGAAAGTCGTTTAATTTTCCCTTGAACAACTAAATCGTTTAGCAATTTATTTACCATTTTCTTCTTATTCACCTCTATATTAAAATCAGATGAGGTGAATACAAATCCTAGGGGAAATCTATTAATTGTATTTATAATTATATCAATCATTTGTGTCGAAATTTAATTTTGCAAATATATGAAAAAAATAAGAGTTTTTACGGGTAAAAACTATTTTTTTTATTTGGGCATTCCGGCACCACCTGACCCACAAATCCACGCACGTGCCGTCGGGCTTGTTCCGGGGTGCGCTTCGCTCCCGTGCTTCACTGCACTTCGCTTAAAAATGTATACTCTGCAAAGGAATATCTATCGCGGCGCTCGTTCCAGTTCGCACCGCCTTCAGCGCCCTCCACATCCCTAATGCGCAAAACCGCAAGCGGTTTTATGGTGAATAACAAATAGTGAATAGTTTTGTTAATTTTAATATCTTATTTGCCAGTAAATAAGATAGTCGCAAATTCCCCTCCATTGGAGGGGTGGCCGCTAGGCCGGGGTGGTTAAATAGTAAAAAGTAAATGTTTTATTATATTATTCATTAAACTTAATTAGTCCAAAACAAGATGTTATCCAAATTGTATTATCCTCAATGGCTAAATAATATAAAAAATTTTCATCATAATCTTTCCTTAAATTATAGGAAATAATTTCTCCATTAGTATATTTAACTAATCCATCATCTGAACACATCCATAAATTACCCAATTCATCCATTTTAATATCTCTAATGCTATTACTGGGTAAATCTGAATTAAATGTACTAAAATGTTGCCAATGTCCATTTGTGTCTAAAATTGAAAACCCAATATCACCATTGCCATAATACCCAATAAACAAGTTGCCATTTTGATCAAAACACAAAGCTGATGGGATTGAATATACTTCAGATTTATCAAGTTTATACGATTGCCATACATTCTTTTTTTTGATTAATAATCCATAATGGTGACCGATTGCAATCGTTCCATTCGAATCTACCGCTAAAGACCTTGTTGGGTAATTTCCTTTTGGGTAATTAATATTAGACCAATTCTTACCATCAAAAATAATTAATTTTCTTTTTTGGGCAAAATAAATGTTCCCTTTTGAGTCTTCAATCATTTTTGAAGTGGAATTAAGATTAATTCCATTAAAATTTTTTGTCCAAGTCCTACCATCATATTTCACAAATCCATATAATAATTTTTCTCTATTAAAATAGCTAATCCAAATATTTCCTTTCGAATCAACATATATTGGACCTGTAGAATTGCCTTTAATTTCTGAATTTGATTCGTTATAAAATTCAAATTCTTTACCATTATACTTTATTAACCCAGAGTTCATAGTAGCTAGCCATTTATTCCCATATTCATCAATTCCAATTTCCATAAATAAATTCATATTTTTTTTAGAATCAAGTGGATCAAATATTTGAATAGTTTGACTAAATAATGACTGAGAAAAGATCAAGAAAAGAAAAGTAAAATATCTCATTTTGTTTTGATTTATAGTGTTTTTTAATATTGAATACAAAAACGAAAAAAGCATATAACTTTACATTATTTAAAAAAGTTCAATGACTTTTTCATTTTTAAGATAGGATAGTAACATACTCATGCACTTTTATTTTATGGAAAATATTAACAAAAATACCATTTTTTTGTTCCGGCTAAGAATACTAATTCAAATTTTTTTCTAATAAATAAAATATTTGTAAAATTTTTATACAAATATTAAAAATTTATTAATTCATACAATTTTGCGGTGAATTTGTTGTATATTTGCCGCATAATTTGCGGTGCATTATGTATATTCATGAAATTGAAAATTGGACAAACTTTACCTGGGAAAACGATAGGATCTATCCATTGCTAGTAAAAACACGTTATTTACAAGGCAAATTGCTTGGGAAAATTGATAATTTAGGTTTTGAATTAAACTCAGAATCAACATTAATCTCTCTGACACTAGATGTTGTTGACTCCTATAAAATAGAAGGTGAATTTTTAAATCCTGATCATGTTCGCTCTTCAATTGCTCAACAATTAGGAATTGAAAAAAATGATTTTATAACATCCCCTCGTGATATTGAAACTATTGTTTCCGTATATCTGGATGCTACACAAAACTTTTCAAAACCACTAACAGAAGAGCGTTTGTTTGGATGGCATCATTCTTTGTTCCCAAAAGGAATTTCAGGAATACAAAAAATTGAAGTTGCTCACTATAGATCAGGTGGAATGAAAGTAGTTTCAGGTAACTTTGGAAGAGAAAAAATCCATTTTGTAGCTCCTTCTCCTGAAAAAGTACCTTATGAAATGGAACACTTTTTAAGTTGGTTTAATAATGATCATTTAGTTATTGATCCCCTTTTAAAAGCATTTATCTCCCATTTATGGTTTGTAACAATCCATCCATTTGATGATGGGAATGGTAGAATCGCAAGAACTATAATGGATATGCAATTGGCACGTAGTGATAACAGTAAAATTCGTTTTTATAGTTTATCAAACCAACTATATAAAGAACACAAACATTACAATCAAATAATCGAAAAAACCCAAAAAGGGGATTGTGACATCACTGGTTATTTGGAATGGTTTTTAAACTGTTTTGAAAGGGCCTTACTTTCAAGTGAAGTTCACTTAGGAATTGTTTTAGATAAAGCAAAATTCTGGGATCATCATGCTGAAAAATCCCTTAATTCACGGCAGAGATTTATAATTAATTATCTCTATGATCAGTATGATAAAAAAATGGGATATCTTAGATCATCTAATTATGCAAAACTTCACAATATTTCCGCTGATACTGCCTTAAGAGATTTGAAAGATTTGGTTGAAAAAGAGATGCTTATTGTTGAGGATCAAGGAAAAAAAACCAACTATTTGATTAACAGTCCATCAAAACTCAGAATTCCCAAACTATAACTATTTGCGGTGCATTCTCCCCTTTTACACCGCAAAATATGCGGTGTATTTTCCGATTTGCGATGCGTGAGGCAGGAGGCCAGGTACCCCGCAAGTTGAGCTGCATAGGGGATGACGGATCGGGCAGAGCGAACCTGTGAGCTACTGCCCGGCCGCTCAGACCCTTGCAGCGAAACGAGGAGTACAGGCCGGATGCCGACCCTCCGACGGGCTGGATTGTACAAAAAAATCCGGACTCACTTTCATGAGCCCGGAGGTGGGACACGCCCATAATAAAATGTTAAAAATCAGAATACTATCTCTTTACAATCTTTACCGTTTGAGTTCCGATTTGTAAGAAATAGATACCGCTGTTAAATTGACTCATTTCAATTTGTTGATGGCTGTTTTCTATCGATCCTGTCCAGATGATTTGTCCTAATGCATTAACCAGCGTGGCTTGTTTTCCCTCCTGATTATCAACCATCACAAAATCAGCGCAAGGATTGGGATATACATGAATGGACAAATTTGTGTAATCATCTATAGCTTCCGGAATATAACCGTTTAAAACCGCTACACCACCCAAATCAAATCCTCCCGATGCAAAATCAGTAGGGTAGGGATCATTGATGAGGTTTCCATAACGATCTGTAGTTCCGTATTGAGCATCAATTGAACCAACTACATCTACAATTCTGATGTGGGTTATATTGTTAATATTCAATGCAGTATACCCTGATAAGTCATCTAAATCAAATAATGTTCCCCATCCTGCACGGTGTTTCCCGGCTAAGTTATGAATATGAGTAGCATCCACAGAACCGGCATTGCTGATTTGAACATCATTAGGCGTGTTGGATACTGATGGAAATCTAAAATAATTTATGCCATCAGAGCTCACTTCAACAAATGCCAGCTCTAAGAAAACATCGTTCAAACTATTTTCAAAAACAGCGAAATCGTAACCTGTGGTATTGATAATTGGAGTGGAGAAGGTGAGTACTGCTGACCCATGATCTCCCAGACTTACCACTTCCATGGTAGAGTTGGTTGCTTGTCCCACAGCATCCAACTCGTTGCCGTAAGAAGCAAATAAAATAGGATTTGCGATATCCTGATATCCGCGGGTAACCTGACAACCGGTTGCCCATCCGACAATGGCGCTATTATCGTAAGAGATTGCTAAAAAGTTGGAACTTCCAACAATTCCGTCAAAAATCGTTTGATCACTTACTCCGGTTAAAATAGGTTGAATTGGAGTTGTCCAAACATAATTAAAGTTGGCATCTGCAATTCCGCAAGATTCATCACCCCATTTTATAACATCCCCATTGTGAACATATTGGGCATCAATACCAAGCATCGCTGACTGACCATTGACATTGTACATCCACCAATCACCGGCAAGTGCCAGATTGTATGTTTCATCCTGATAGGTAATATCTGTAATTCCCCAATCCCCGTAGGAAAAGTGGATTCTGGGATCATAAAGTGCCACAGTATGCATTAAGTCGGCAACTAAAATAGAATCTCCTTCAAAACGGACACCCCAGGCCAATGCAATGGCAGTATCACACCAGTTAACAGTTAAAATAGCACTTTTTGAGCCACCACCGACCCAATACCGGATCTGATCATTGGCTATGGTTGCATCTTCAGGTAACGTGTTTACACTTCTTGTATTCTGAGCATTAATACTCCAAAACAAAGTTAAAAGGCTAAAGAGGGTTAGAATTTTTTTCATAATATTGGTTTTTAGTTGATTAAAAATATTTTCAGAACCTTTTTTTGCTCGGAAAATGAAATCAAACGGTAAACCAAACGGATATAACTCGTTTGTGTAAGCTCACTTCCCGAAGCTTTTCACAACGACTAATTGGCAGGTTTTCTGACTTGTTTCTCTTTGAGCGTCTTCCCATTGATACAATCAACAGTGACATATTGAGGAAGCTCAAAGAACGAATGAAACTTACAGCAGCGGGTACTGTTTAGGATTTACACCTAATTCCCTCTCGAGATTTTGCGAACAAGAATCTCTCACCAGGTAATCAGCGGCAAAAATACAAATTATTTTTAAAAATGCAATAGGGATTTGAAAATTTCTTATATTTGCTCCATTAATTATTAGTAAAAACTTATTCAAATTTTAAAAAAAATGAACAATAACAATCAATTAAACAAGTATTTGAGAATTGTTGGAATCTCTTTAATCGGTATTGTCCTGCTTGCAGGATGTGCTAAATATATAGATGTTTCCAATTGTGTAGATGAAAAAACCTATGGATTCTGGAATGGCCTATGGCATGGAATCATCTCTCCCGTTACTTTTATCGTTAGCCTTTTTAAAGAGAGAGTGGCTATTTATGCCGTAAATAATAATGGGGGTTGGTATGATTTTGGATTTATGTTGGGAATAAGCATCATTTTTGGTGGACCTTGTGGAGCAGCCCGTAGAAAAAGAAGATGTAGAGATCACGAAAATTGTTAATTTGCATTGACGTTATCTATAGCTTTTATAGATAAAATTAGTTTGGTCAATACGAATATATGCTTTATCTTTGCCCCATAATTTAAAACAATAACCAATGAAAAGCATATTTACAATTTTATTCGTACTTTTGATGGGATGGGCACAAGGACAAACCTATACTTCAGGAGTAGTTACACTTTCTAATACCTCAGGTTTAGAAATGAATGTAAAAATTGATTTGAGCACAAATGTTACATTAACCATGACCGGACCATCAAGCAGATGGTTTTCCATCGGTTTTAATACAACCCAAATGGCAAATGGTGTTGATGTATTTGTATCTCATAAAGTAGCTCCATTAACCACTCCAGATGCCTATCTTACAGGGTATTCAGCTCCAACTTATGATCCAAGTCAGGATTGGACTATTGTGTCGGATGTCACTGTTGGAACAGCAAGAACCATTGTAGCTACCCGGTCATTAAACACAGGAGATATCCATGATTACACATTTAGTGCGCAATCTGGAAATTTGAATGTAATCTGGGCCCGTGGAAACTCAAATACATTTAATCTTAACGATCATGGATCCAATCACATGGGATCGAGAAGTTTAACGTTTACTCTGGTTCCAACTCCTCCTGCAGCTCCAACAGGTGCCGCTCAACAATCGTTTTGTGAAGGAAATACATTAGCTGATTTAGTGGTAACCGGTGCCGGTATTAAATGGTACAGTTCAGCTACTTCAACCACAGTTCTACCATCAACAACGCCCTTAGTTAACGGTTCCATCTATTATGCTACTCAAACTGTAGCAGGGTTGGAATCTATTGAAAGGTTAGCCGTTACTGCCAATTTAACAGTAATTGATGTTTCACTAATTGTTAATGGAACACTTATGACAGCTGTTAATACATCAGGAACTTACCAGTGGGTAGATTGCAATAACAATTTTGAACCACTCCCATTTGCTACACAACAATTTCATAATGCCACAGTAACAGGTAGTTATGCAGTTGAAATTACGCAAGACGGATGTACCAAAAGGAGTGACTGTTTAGATGTTGTTGTAATCGGAATCAATGAAAATGAAAACAAATACAAAATAAATCTTTATCCTAATCCTGCGGATCAATACACTACTATTGCTGTTGATGGTTCGTTGATCGGGAAAACCTACGCAATAAGCAATTCTAATGGTGTTGCTTTAATTAGGGGAGTCATTAACCATGAAAACATGATGATCAGCCTCACTACCCTTCCATCGGGATTCTACATTTTTACTATCGACGATAATGATCGTCAAACTGTTAAATTGATTAAAAAGTAATGAAAATTATTGATTAAAATCTGAACGTGAATGTATGAAAATGGAAACATTTTCATACATTTTTTATTTAAAGAAAATATAAATGAAAAAAGACATTGAAATCGCCAGAGAAGCAAACATGATGCATATCAAAGATATTGCAGCAAAATTGAACATCGACAAAGAACTCATAGAGTACTATGGAAAGTTCAAATCGAAGCTTCCTTTAAGTCTTATTGATGAAGAAAAAATTAAAAAAAGTAAACTGATTTTAGTTACAGCCATAACTCCAACACCTGCCGGTGAAGGAAAAACCACCACTTCTATTGGTTTGGCACAAGGGATGAATTTGTTGGGACATAAAACTACTGTTGTACTCAGAGAACCATCATTAGGACCCGTTTTTGGGATTAAAGGGGGAGCTGCAGGAGGTGGTTATGCACAGGTGATTCCAATGGAAGATATCAACTTGCATTTTACAGGAGATCTGTCTGCTATTGAAAAAGCACATAATCTTTTGGCTGCTTTAATAGACAATAATCTGCAAAGCAAAACCCGAAATCTGGGTTTAGATGGAAGAACGGTTCGATGGAAAAGAGTGATGGATATGAATGAGCGTGCTTTACGCAACATTGTGATCGGATTAGGAGGTGAAGCACAGGGTATTCCTCGTGAAACCGGGTTTGATATCACCGCCGCCTCC
Source organism: Bacteroidota bacterium (assembly GCA_017860455.1). Classification (GTDB taxonomy): domain Bacteria; phylum Bacteroidota; class Bacteroidia; order Bacteroidales; family WCHB1-69; genus UBA5429. Next base: position 18,885 of record JAGDMF010000002.1, on the reverse strand, counting down.
GAAATTATGGCAATTTTATGTTTAGCTACGGATATCAATGATTTGAAACACAAATTAGGCAATATTTTTATTGGTTTCACGTATGATAAAAAACCAATTTATGCTAAAGATTTGAAAGCTCAGGGTGCCATGGCTGCTCTTCTTAAAGAAGCCATTAAACCTAATCTGGTTCAAACATTAGAAAATACTCCTGCCATAATTCATGGTGGTCCATTTGCGAATATTGCACAGGGAACCAATTCATTGATAGCTACTAAGATGGGAATGTCTTTAAGTGATTACGTTGTAACAGAAGCCGGTTTTGCCTCCGAATTAGGGGCTGAGAAATTTTTTGACATCAAAGCTCAATATGGACATTTAATGCCCAATGCTTCTGTAATTGTTGCTACTGTAAGAGCGTTGAAATACCACGGTGGGGTTGCTTTAAAGGATTTAGAAAAATCGAATCCTGAAGCAGTGAAAATCGGGTTACAAAATTTAGACAAACATGTTGAAAATATCCGTTATTTCAATTTGAATCCTGTTGTAGCTTTAAATAAGTTTTCATCAGATACCCATGAAGAGATTCAGGTGATCAGAGAACATCTTCAAAAACAGCAAGTTCGTTTTGCAATTAATGAATCTTGGGAAAAAGGGGGTCAAGGAGCCGTTGAATTAGCAAAAATGGTTGTAGAAGCATCAGTTGAATGTGCCAATTGTTTTCAACCGATATATGATTTTAGCTGGAGTATTGAGAAGAAAATAAATACTGTAGCAACAGAAATGTATGGCGCTGCTGGAGTTGAGTTTTCTCTTAAAGCAAGAAAAGATTTAAAAATGATTGAAGAGTTAGGGTTGCAACATTTACCTGTATGTATTGCCAAAACTCAAAAATCGTTATCAGATAAATCGGAATTAAAAAACAGACCCACCGGTTTTATCGTTAATATTCGGGAGATTGAGATCGCATCAGGTGCCGGATTTGTGATTCCAATAGCCGGTGACATCATGAGAATGCCCGGATTACCCGAAATTCCATCCTCCGAATTTATTGATATTGACAATGAAGGAAATATCAGCGGATTATTTTAATAAATAAAATCGTATACCTTACCAATTTTTATATTTACTTTTTTTAGAAAAACGATGATCTTAAAAATCATCGTTTTTTTGTTTGCCCCAATAAATCCAATAAAAAGGAGTCAAATTCCTTTTTTTGCCATTTTTTTCCAAAAATATTTTTGTTTATCAATTAAAAAATTGGATTTTTGTATTTCAATGAAAATGAAATCATTATATTTTTCATTTGATTTGATGTAAATCGTGAATTATCAATATTTTATTGTTAACAACATTTATATAAAAAAAATATTTCCTTATTTTTCCACATTGATATTCAGATAGATAGAAAATAATATTGCATTTTTTTGATTATTTTATTAACACTGTGGAATTAATAAAAAAAAAGATGTATTTTTGTCGCATAAAAAAGAAAAAATGATCCATTTAGGACACGCTTATTATTCAGTTAGTTTAGAAAAGCATGGGAGACTAAAACTTCCGGCTGCTTTACTGAAAAGTATTCCCGAAAATGAAAGGAGATCATTTTTTGTAACACATGGATTTGGAAATCACATATTTTTATGGACTAAAACGGAAGCGGACAAACAAAATGCGTTTTTGGATACTTTAGATTACAGTGATACAGAATTCAAATTGTTTCGTAATGCCTTTCTGTTAGATTCACAATCGATAGATAGTGATTCCCAGGATCGGATTGTGATTCCAAAAACTTTTTTAGAACAATACCAATTTCAAAATGAAGTGGTGTTACTTTTTTCCAACGGCGTTATTGAAGTTTGGGACTATAATTATTATTCTTCCAAATTCAAAATGTCTCCCGAATCTTTAGAAGAGTTGAATAAAAATATTCATGCTCGTTTAGCTTTACAGAACCTTCAAAAATAATCAATATGTATCACGTTCCGGTACTTCTTAATGAAACTGTTTCTGGCGCAGTTACACGTCCTGATGGAGTATATGTAGATGTTACTTATGGAGGAGGCGGACATTCACAAGAGATGTTAAACCGTTTGAATGAAGAAGGTAAATTGTTTGGTTTTGATCAGGATGAGGATGCTCAGAATAATATTATTCATGATCCTCGTTTTCAGTTTATCCCTTACAATTTTAAATATCTGAAAAAGTTTTTACAGTTTTATAAAGCATATCCTGTTGATGGCATTTTAGCCGATCTTGGAGTTTCTTCCTATCAGTTTGATACACCGGAAAGAGGTTTCTCTCATCGCTTTGATGATCGGTTGGATATGCGAATGAACAGATCCAGAGGTGTTTCTGCAGCAGATGTCGTAAATACGTATGCCGCTCAGAAGTTAGCCAAAATGTTTTATCTCTACGGGGAAGTCAACAACGGATATAAGCTGGCTACCTTAATTGAGAAAGCCAGAGAGATCAAATCTATTGATACAACCGGTCAACTTTGTGAAGTTTTAGCTCCAGCCCTCCCTTTTGGAAAAGAAAACAAAACATTGTCGCAGGTTTTTCAGGCGATCCGTATTGAAGTGAATGAAGAGATGGAAGCTTTGCAAAGTTTTTTGGAACAAACTGTGGATGCACTGAAACCGGGCGGAAGAATTGCGGTTATCTCCTACCATTCCTTAGAAGATAGAATGGTGAAAAACTTTCTTAAAACCGGAAATGTGGAAGGTAAACTGGAAAAAGATTTCTTTGGAAACCCTTTGACCCCTTTTAAATTGATTGCCAGAAAAGCAATCACCCCTTCTGCTGAAGAGATTGCCATCAACTCCAGAGCGAGAAGTGCCAAATTGAGAATTGCTGAAAAAATTGAAGTTGTGAAACATGAAATATAGTACTGAACATAACACCAAAAACAAAACAGGGAACGAAATCCCTAAAAGAAACCTGCTTACATTTATCCTAAGCGGGGACTTTTTATTGCAAAGAAAAACCTTAGAATATATCCCTTTTATTGTTCTGTTTTTTGGATTAGCCTTAACAGCAATCATCAATCAGAAAAGTATCAAACAAAAAACAAAATGGATTGACAAAAAGGAGATCGAATATAAAATGATTCTCAATGAATTAAAAAAAAGCAACCAGTTTATTCCGTATAACCAATTAAGTATCATTCAAGAACAAGCTAAAAGTATGGGTTTTGTAAAAAACAACGCTAATACTTATAAAATTACTGTCAAATCAAACAATTCAAAATAAAGCGAACCAATGGGAGAAGATATTAAAAAAACTTTTCATAAAAGACTCTTTATCATATACATATTTGCACTTGTATTTGGATTTGCCTGTGTGTTAAGAATTGTTCATTTATCTGCATTTTCTAATGAATTTTCCAATTGTAAAGATGCCACTGCTGATGATCTGATTGCTGATTCTACATGCAACTGTACGATAGTTGACAATAAAATTGAACCAATTCGTGGTGAAATTTATGATGATAAAGGGAGGATTTTAGTAAGTAACTATTCTGTTTTCGATTTGGTAATTGATGGTAAAAAATTAATGTATAAGTTTAAAGATGTAAAAAGGGAAGGTTTTTACTACAACGATCAAACTGAAATAAAATATACGGATAACCGTGCTATTTATAATCTTATTGAAGAACTCTCTGATGCTTTATATAATCGCTTCAGTTCCAGATATAATTACCCTAAAAGTTACTATACCGACAAACTAAAAGATGCGATTTTGAAAGGTAAAAACGTGACCATTTTAAAATCTGATAGAAATAGTCAAAAATCAAGATTAACTTCTGATGATACATCAGCTCTTAATAAGCTCCCTCTATTTTGTAGCAAGAAATTAAAGGTTGTTTCATTTCCGGTTTATTATAGAAGATTTTATCCTTATGGTGAGTTAGCTAAAAGAACTTTAGGAAATATTAATATTCAAAATAAGGAACAAACCGGATTAGAACAAAAATTTGATAAAGAGTTAGCAGGACAAAAGGGGAGTAAGAAGTTCATAAAAATGAATAAAATCAAAGTTCCATTGGAAGGTAGTACAGAACCTATTGATGGTTATAATATCAAAACAACACTTAATTTGGATATTCAGTATATTGCTTATCAATGTCTTATGGATAAACTTTTAACTAATTATGCTGATTGGGGTTGTGTGGTTGTGATGGAAACCAAAACCGGTGAAGTGAAAGCGATTACCAATTTAACAAGAAATGGTACCGAAGGAAACTATTACTATACCGAACAATTTAATTATGCATTAAGACATGAATGTGAACCGGGTTCCACCTTTAAACTGGCTTCTTTGTTAACCTATTTAGAGGCAACACCGGATGATTCTTCCAAATCTTACCATCTTTGCGGATGCGATATCAAAGGGCAGTTTAGTAATAGAAAGTTTGACAAATGTTATGATAGTGATGACGCAGGCTCATTACACCGGTTAGGTGCACCAATTGAGATTTTCCAAAGATCCTATAATGAAGGTACAGCTTCAATGGTTTTTAGTGTGTATCCTAAAAATTTTAAAGGATATACAAATAAATTGGATCAATTTGGAATTATTGACTCATTACCAACACAACTTGGGACAATCAAACCTCCCACAATCCGTAGAGGTGCGAAAGATATCAATACGTTTTATTCTACCTGTTTTGGTGCCGGATTTAAAATGGCTCCGATTCAAACCCTTACCTATTACAATGCAGTAGCTAATAATGGTAAGATGATCAGACCCATTTTTGTTAAATCGATCACCGGGAATGATGGGGTTATCCAGGTGTATGAAACTGATGTGATCAATGAACAGATCGCTTCTCCCTATACCATCGAAAGAGCTAAAAAATATCTACATGCCGTAGTGACCGGACCTCATGGTACTGCCAAAAAATATGCTGAATTTGATCCCCATTTTGCCGGTAAAACAGGAACACGTGACATCTGGGATCCTTCTACCAACTCCTATTTGAAAAGCAGAAACAGTGCTTCCTTTTGCGGATTTTTCCCATTCGAAAATCCAAAATATACCATGATTGTATATATGTACAACATTGAAAAAATGAGCGGTGAAGCAGTTGAAGTGTTTGCTAATATTGCTCAAAAAATTATGAATATTGAAAATTTCTCTACATTAAAAGAGTATGAGAAACCCCAAACAAATCCTATACCTGTACTTCAACCAAAAAAATTGGACCAAAAAATGACTCAAAATAACGTGTTAATTCAAATTGTTGGTATGAACGTTTCAGATGCCATCTTTGAATTATCAAAATTTGGGTATAAGACTGAAATTGAGGGACGAGGTGTGGTGAAACAAGTTCAGTTAAAAGGAAAAAATATCGTGCATCTCACTCTGGGATCGGGGAGTTAGATGCTCCCCATATCCGTTGTTGTTCAAATTGTGTTCCCCTTCCAAACCATTAACTTTTTAATTTTAATAACGTGAATCAACTTATTCAAATCTTATCTTTAGTTCCCCATACTCAAATTATTGGGAGTACCGATTTTTGTATTGGAGATATTCAATTTGACAGCCGAAAAGTGAGCAAACCGGAACAAGGAGTTTCCATGTATATTGCTCAGAAAGGAACTCAGTCTGACGGCCACCGGTTTATTGATTCTTCTATTGAAAAAGGAGCTCAAGTTATTGTTTGTGAGGAATTACCATCAAAAATCAACCCGGATATTACCTGGATTGTAGTGAATGATAGTTCTGAAGCTTTAGGATTAATTGCTTCTGCTTTTTATGATCATCCTTCTGAACAATTGAAGTTAGTGGGAATCACAGGTACCAACGGAAAAACAACAACTGTTACGCTTCTCCACCAACTTTTTATGGATTTGGGGTATCCAACCGGACTTCTCTCGACGATTGTTAACAAAATCAATAACACAACAATTCCATCTACTCATACTACCCCTGATGCGCTACAATTGAATAAATTGCTGAGGGAGATGGTGAACACCGGATGTGAATGCTGTTTTATGGAAGTGAGCTCCCACGCTATTGTGCAACATCGCATTACCGGACTCCATTTTACTGGTGCCATTTTTAGCAATATTACCCATGATCATCTCGATTTTCATCACACATTTGCCAACTATATTCAGGCTAAAAAAACCCTGTTTGATCAATTGCCCGTTGATTCATTTGCATTAACCAATATTGATGACCGGAACGGCACGGTGATGGTTCAGAATTGTAAAAGTCATATATATACCTACAGTTTATTAACAGCAGCCGATTATAAAGGAAGGATTATTGATAATAGTTTTGAAGGTTTACAAGCCTCTTTTAATAACAAAGAGGTTTATTTTAAATTGTGTGGAAAATTCAATGCCTATAATTTACTAGCTATTTATGGTACAGCACTTTTGCTTGGAGTTAATGAAGAGGAACTATTGGTGAAAATGAGTAACATGGAAGGAGCTACCGGTAGATTTCAAGTGCTAAAAAACGATCAGGGAACCATTGGAATTGTGGATTATGCCCACACTCCTGATGCTTTGAAAAATGTGTTGTCAACCATTAAAGAGATTACTCAAAATAGTGTGGAAGTGATTACAGTTGTAGGATGTGGTGGTGACCGGGATGCCTTGAAACGTCCCATTATGGCTGAAATGGCTTGCCAATTCAGTAATAAAGTGATTTTAACTTCAGACAATCCACGGAGTGAAGATCCTTATGAAATCTTAAAACAGATGGAAGAGGGTGTGCCTGTTTCCTTTAAGAGAAATGTATTAACGATTGAAAACCGAAAGGAAGCGATCAAAACAGGTGCCATGATCGTACAACCCGGCGGGGTGTTACTGATTGCCGGTAAAGGACATGAAACGTATCAGGAGATCAAAGGGGTGAAACACCATTTTGATGATTTTGAAGAACTTAAAATTAATTTCAACCTATAAAAACAAAATTTTATGTTGTATTATTTATTTGATTGGTTAGAAAAGTTTAACTTCCCCGGAGCGAGATTATTTCAATATATTTCGTTCAGAGCGGCTGCCGCTATCGTTTTATCATTGATCATAACTATGATTTTTGGTAAAAAGATTATTAACTATTTAAGAAAAAAACAGATTGGTGAGAATATCAGAGATCTGGGACTTACCGGTCAGTTAGAGAAAAAAGGAACCCCAACGATGGGAGGAATTATTATCATTACCGCCATTTTAGTTCCGGTTCTGCTGTTGTGTAAAATCAATAATATTTATATCATTTTAATGATTTTCACTACTTTATGGTTGGGATTGCTCGGATTCTGGGATGATTATGTGAAAGTGTTTAAGAAAAATAAAGAGGGAATTTCAGGTAAGAAAAAATTGATCGGACAAACCATTTTAGGACTTATCGTGGGTATTGTGCTATGCTTTCATCCTGATGTTGTAATTAAAGAGAAATCCAGAACACAAAACAACGTGACTATCAATAAAGAGAATGCTTTCGCTATTGAAAATGTGTCCGTTAATTATAATGCATATAGTGCCAGTAAAGCAGAACAATCTACAAAAACAACCATTCCCTTTGTTAAGAATAACGAATTTGATTACGCATGGTTCTCCAAATTATTTGGAGATACAGAAGGTAAATGGACTTTTTTATTCATGATTCCAATTATCATTTTCATCATTCTTGGGGTCTCAAATGGTGCTAATCTCACAGATGGACTCGATGGTCTGGCGGCAGGAACATCTGCGATCATCGCATTTGGAGTCGCTATCCTGGCTTATGTGTCCGGTAATACCATTTTTGCTGATTACCTGAATATTATGTATATTCCGAATATCAGTGAAATTGTAATATTTACAGCTGCTCTGGTAGGAGCATGTATCGGATTTTATTGGTTTAATAGTTATCCGGCACAAGTTTTTATGGGAGATACCGGAAGTTTAGCATTAGGAGGCATCATTGCGGTTCTATTGATTATCATTCGTAAGGAGTTGTTGATACCCATTTTATGCGGAGTATTTTTGGTTCAATCACTCACAGTAATGATTCAAGTTGGATATTTTAAATATACCAAAAAGAAATATGGTGAAGGAAAAAGGGTGTTTTTAATGGCTCCTTTACATCACCATTATCAGAAAAAAGGGTTTCACGAAGCCAAAATTGTTCAAAGATTTATAATCGTGGGAATTTTATTAGTAGTTATTACATTGGCAACCTTAAAAGTTAGATAACATGGCAACACAAAGAAAATCAATCTATCAGGTAATAGACAAATATGGATCAAGTGGGGATATGGCCGCTACTTTGAACAACAAGTTAATTAATCTTCGTAGCGAAAGCTTGGCAGAATCCCTTAACGATTTTGAAAATTCTACCCATAAACTGGAGTACGTTAAATCCATAGATGGTATCGATTTTATCAACGATTCCAGATCTACTAATGTAAATTCTGTGTGGTTTGCCCTCGAAAGTATGAGTAAACCTACAATATGGATCATGAGTATCAATGCTGTGGATCAAATTACAGAAGAGTTGATAGATTTAGTGAATGACAAAGTGAAAACCATTATCATTCAAGGAGTTTACAATTCAGCCATTTACGATTTTTTCAAAGGACTCAAAAAAGAAGTGTTGTTTTCTATGAACCTCGAAGAAGCTACCAGAACAGGTTTTTACTCAGGACAAGCTGGAGATGTGGTTTTGTTTTCTCCTGGTGTTGTAAGTGGAGGCATGTTTAAAACTTACCGTGAAAGAGGTGATATGTTTAAAGATGCTGTTTCACAGTTGTAAATAGAAGAAATATGAACGCCACAAGTACCCGAGTGAATTTTATAAGTGGGAGAGTGATTGTCGCCATTACAATCATTCTGGCTCTCTTTTCTATGCTGATGGTTTTAACCACTGATGGACTATGGCTAAATCAACTTATTTTTTTGGGAGTGAGCTTCTTTATGATGTTTATTTTTTCAAAAATTAGCTATAGAACACTTTCCAGATTAGCCCCTTTGGGACTTTTGGTTGCTTTTATCCTTTTAATTTCAACACTTTTATTTGGAACAGACAATAGTAGGTCACTAACACTGTTTGGGATCAATTTACAAACTTTTTATATCATTGGTTTTTTAGTGGTTTTTTATATTGCTAAAAACTTAGCGGGTCATATTAATAAAGAGGAAACCCTTACAAATCAACAAATTGTTACTTTATTTGGAATTATCGCCGTATTTTGCGGAGGTGTGTTTTTAGCAAATCAATCTACAGCAATAATACTTTTTACAACTTGCATGGTGATCATGTTTATCGGAAAAGTAAAAATAAAATATTTAGCTTTATTTACAGGGATTTTAGTTCTCGGAGCAACGATTCTTATTGTTGCCGGTGGTGGAAGGACACAAACATTAATCAATAGATTCACATTATGGTCAACTGGCGAAGTGGAAGGGGTTTCTGAAGATTATGCCAAACAAGTGATCCTCTCCAAAGCTGCCATTACCAACTCGGGTTGGTTACCGGGAAGTGTTGGACAAGGAGTTGTTAAGGTTGCTCTTCCTGCAAGAGATAATGACTATGTTTTCTCGGTTTTAGTGGAAGAATTAGGCGTTTTGCTGGGTATTTTCGTATTATTACTTTACCTTGCTTTACTATTTCAGGCCATGCGTATTGCCAGGAATGCGGAGGGTGCATTCGGCACCTTACTGGCTTTTGGAATCGGTTTTTGGTTTTGCGCCCAGGCATTGATCCATATTGCTGTGAATGTGAGCCTTATCCCTTCAACCGGACAAACCTTACCTTTTATCAGTAGGGGTGGAGTTGCTTTGGTTATTTCCGGTTCTGCTATTGGCATGCTGTTAAATATCGGGAAAAGTATTCCTGATAATAAACAAATATTGTAATTTTCAGTACTTTTGCGATTCCAATTTTTTAAACCATGATTAGAAAAATTTTGCAATGGATTGTGTTTTGTGTTTTCTTAGGCACATTAGTGTTTTTTTCAATTAAACAATACCGGATTTCACATCCTGAAGAGGTTAAGGCAACATCTGAAATCTCCAATTCTCAACAAGATACAACCAATTCTTCCTGTATAGAGCAATCCTGCGGAAGTTGCCCATCCAAAGAAAACTGTACCGGAAAGGGATCCAATGCTTCCATTCCTCCATCTACCGGTAAAGAAGAATTTAAAGCACCTTCAGGTGATGAATTCTCAGAAGTTTCTTCAACTGAAACTGAAAAGAAAGAAGAGTTTAAAGAGGGTTCGAATGATGAATTTCAAGATGCATCAGGGTCTGAATTTCAAGAAGTTTCTAATGATGAATTTCAGGAGGTCTCCAATGATGAATTTCAAAATAGAGCCGATGTTACCAATGCAGTACCGGCAAAAACAGAAAAGGTAAAAATCGATTGGGTTAAATATTATCCCACTTTTATTCGTTTCTCTATCCTTTTTATGTTACTTGCAATCATCAGTATTTTTTACCACACCAAATGGATACACTATTTCAGATATCCTATTCTTCTTGGTTCTTTGGTGTATTTTGGATTTATTTTGGGTGGCTGCCCCTGTATTTTGGTGATGTTTAACGATATGTTGCTTCTATTTTCCGGAAAATTAAGTTTGGTTGTTTATCCCATTATTTTGCTCATTATCATAATAATGACCATCCTTTTTGGAAAAATTTGGTGCGGATGGCTGTGCCATTTTGGTGCTTTACAAGAGTTTTTATTTAGAAATCCAAGAATGCAATTATTAAGGAGTAAAATCGCTCAAAAAGTACTACATATCATTCAAAGAGCTACATTTATTGCCTTTGGTATCTGGATATTAGTAGCTCAAATTAATATCGTGTGCACTTATGATCCTTTTGTTAAAATTTTCACTTTATCCGCATCCGGTTGGTTGGCTTACCTTTTAGTCGGAATTCTTATTCTCTCATCTGTTTTGATCTATCGACCCTTCTGCAGAGCAATATGTCCGGTTGGAATGTTGTTAAATTTAACCACAAAACTTCCTTTTGCCAACAAAATTGTTTTGGATGGTTGTACTGAATGCAAAAAATGTCATAAATATTGCAAAATGGGCTCCATTCATGACAAAAAAGTGGATATGGCCTGCATCGCCTGCGGCGAATGCAACCAATCCAAATGTGAAGGTATTAAGTTAATGAGCTAATAAGTAATATGAAAAATTTTAAATTCATTTTATACTTTCTTTTTTCATTTTGGAGTGTTGGGTTTAGCCAAAATCCTATAGTAATCAGTAACTTTCCATTTTTTCGGTATGGAAGAAATGCAAATTCATATTTTGAATTCATTGGAAATTTTGAGGAATCTAAAATATTTAAACAATGTACAGATCTTAATGCCAAAGGTTTTATTCAAAACTTCTGGAAATTTGATTTAGAAAAAAAAACAGTTCAAAATCTTTCTTTTAGAAAATCTTCAAACCTTTGTGAAAGAATAAATGAATCTAATTTTAAAGTTTACAACTATGAATTGTTAGATCAGAATTCCAATAATAATGATTTTCTTATAAAGATCATTTGTTCCGATTTTGAAAATTTAAATCCAACCACTAGTAATCGTACAATATATCAATTTAATTATAAACAATTTTACCCTTGTAGAATTATTGTAAAAAGTGCTGTTTCTCCAGATAATTCTAAATTAGGTTTGTTCATCATGTTTATTGATGTCAATCAAAAAATTTCAAATATTCATGGAGTTGTTTTTGATGAATATGACGAGATCATTTGGGAAAAAAGTTATCCAAATTTTGATAGAATTGAAGATTGTGAAATCACCTCCTTTATTGTAACTAATCAAAATCAAATTATTTCGGTTTTCGATTCTATTAAAATAGATAATTTTAACAACATAGATAAAATTACTAAACATTTCTATATGTTTTTATCAAAAGACTTTTTTAAAATTACTGAAATAAATTTAGACGAATATATTGTAAAAAATAGTAAATTTAAGTATAAAAATAATGGAGATTTTCTTTTTTGTGATATTTCTTTTTCTAAAACCGTTTGTAACGAACAAAGTTTTAATGTTTCGATCTGGGATAGTACTGGAAAACAAATCAAACAAATCAATATTCCTTATACTGACAAATTATTTAATAATTCCAAATATGTGTATAAAGATAATAGTTATTTAAAACAAAAATATACTGTAAATTATACGGATATTGTTGAGATGAATAATGGAAATATAGTAATTGTTGCTCAAAACAATTGTGAAAAAATTGTTTTTCCAAATGTAAAAAAAATTAAAAAAGACATTTTGCTTATCTCTTTAAGTCAGGATTTGAATCAAAATAATACAGCTGTTATTCCATATATTAGCGATTATTTATATGTTTATAAAGAAAGAGAAATGAATGATATGCATAATGTTTTTGTTTTAAAAACGAATGAAGATATTTTTTTATGTTATAATGATAATATTGAAAATTATATAAATAGTGATTTAAAGATTTGGAAAACGAATAAAGATATTAAGAAAAATATGAATTGTATTGTTTTTACTAAAATCGACGAAAATTTGGAATTTAAATTTTATTTTACAACTCAAAAAAATAAGAAAAATATATTAAGACAACCTTTATTTGTTGATGAAAAAACAATATATTTTCTCACATTGGATTATAATGTTGGATATTTGAATTATTAGAAATTGTTAACCAAAATGGAAAAAAGTTTCCTATATTTGGATGAAAAATTTTATTAACTCTTTTACACCATTTTTAAAAGCTCATTCACGGTCTTCCAGTTTCGGGTTGTGGCTCCCACTTTAAGTTTGGATTCAATAAATGTATTCGTGAGTTTGGTTTGCCCATACCCATCCGGACAATACAAATAAATTACATCCTGATCTAAAACAATGGCTTCATTTTCCTTTTTTCTGATTTCAATTTGATCAAAATTAGAAAGGTATTGATCAGAATATAAAAAAGTTACATGAAAAAATGCAGGATCTTTTAATGAATCGTTTAAAAATGGATTTTGAGAAATCACTTTTTCTAAATAATTTAAAGTAATAACCAAAACCGGTATACTAAATCCAAACTCCTGTTCAATTTTTTGTTTGATGATCTCTCCCATCATTTTAGTGTCATCTATTGAACTCTGAAATACAATATTTCCGCTTTGTAAGTAAGTTTTAATATTTTGAAAATCCAACTCTTGAAAACAAGTTTTCAATGCAGTCATCTTGATCAAATTATGTCCGCTAACATTTATACCTCGAAGTAATGCAATAAATGTATTCATTTTTGAGAATTGTTTAAGTTTTTACAAAAGTAGTTAAATCTTTTTGTTTTTTTTCCTATTTTTACACCTTAAAAATCGTGTTAAAAATCATTAAAATGAAAGTTTCTCTTAAAGTTGTGTCATTACTTTGTATTGTTGCGACATCCATTCTACTATTTTCGTGTAAAAGTACTGAAAATCAATATAATGCCATAAAGTGGGTGGATCCTCAAATTGGATCGGTTCACGGTAGATGGTTTTTCTATACGCCTGCAGCTTTGCCTTTCGGGATGTGTAAGTTAGCCCCACATACCAACGCTTATGGTAGCTTGGGAAGCTGGATGCCGGCCGGTTATGATGATCGCCATACTTCTATTGAAGGATTTGGTCATTTTCACGAGTTTCAAGTGGGCGGAGTGGTGTTTATGCCCACAACCGGAACCCTTCAGACAACTCCCGGAACATTGGAAAATCCGGATTCAGGATATAGATCCCGCTTCGATAAAAATCAGGAACATGCTGAACCGGGTTACTATTCTGTAGTTTTAAAAGATTATCATATTAAAGCAGAATTAACTGCTACAGAAAGAGTTGGATTCCATAGATATACCTTTCCCAAAACCGATCAGGCACATCTTATCATTGATATGGGGCATCAACAAGGAGAAAGCAGCACCGTTACCGAGGCTTATGTGAAATGGAATCAAAAAAATGAAATTGTGGGCTACGTGGAAACCTATCCAGAATATACCAAGTTTTGTGACCCCGGGAAAAAAGTAAAAATGTATTTTGTGGCTTACCTTAACAAAATTCCAAAAAGCGTCGGTTCTTTTATCGATTCTGTTCAAACACCCGGAAATATCGAATCTAAAGGAATTAATAATGGTCTTTACCTTACTTTTGATATGAAAAAGGGTGAGATTTTAGAGATCCAAACAGGATTGAGTTATACTTCTATCGAGAATGCCCGTCTAAATCTAAATATCGAAGCAAAAGGAACCACTTTTGATGAAGTGAAAAAGAGAGCGAATCTGATCTGGAATGAAATGTTAAGCAGAATTAAAGTGGAAGGTGGAGATAGCTTAAATATTGTTAAATTTTATACCGGCTTGTATCATGCCCTTCTGGGCCGTGGCATCTCTAGCGATTGTAATGGTCAATACCCACAGGTGGATGGCAAAATAGGACAAATTCCACTGGATCAGAATGGGATCCCAACGCATAAACACTACAATACTGATGGGATGTGGGGCGGCTTCTGGAATCTATCTCAGGTTTGGGCTCTTGCTTATCCTGAGTATTTTAGCGACTACATTCAGTCCAATATCGACTATTATAATGATCGGGGCTGGCTTCATGATGGCGAAGCAGCCGGCGTTTATACCAATGGTGTACAAACCAATGTTCAGGGACTCCTGATCGCTTCTGCTTACCATTGTGGAATCCGCGATTTTGATGTTAAAACCGGCTATCAGGCTGCTCTGAAAAACGAAATGCAATACGAGGGTAGGGGATTGGGAAATGGAAAATATAACCTGCACTATTTTGTGAATAATGGCTATATCCCTTACAAAGATACCACCATTGCCAATGGTTGGGTGTTCAATTTCGGAGCTTCCCATACTTTAGAATACGCTTTTACCTGTTATGGTGTCGCTCAAATGGCTAAAGCGATGGGTGATGATGTTAACTATCAGAAATTGATGAAATTAGCTGAAAATTATAAAAATTTGTATGATCCTCAAACCGGTTTTATTCGCCCAAAACTTGAAAATGATACTTTTATTCCCAATTTTGATCCAATGAAAGCCTGGGCCGGATTTCAGGAAGGAAACGCTTACCAGTTTACATGGTATATCGCTCACGATATTAAAGGATTGATTCAACTTATTGGTATTGAAGAGTTTAATAAAAGATTGGAACTCACTTTTACAGAATCCCAAAAATCGATGTTTGGAGGCAATAAAGATAATATCAATAGTTTTTCCGGTGTGGAGATGTTGTATAATCATGGAAATCAACCCTGTTTACACCAATCCTGGCTCTTTAATTATTCCGGTAAACCATGGTTAACTCAAAAATGGACCCGCACGATCTGTAACGAGTTCTACGGAAATGAACCTTTGCATGGGTATGGTGTCGGACAGGATGAGGATCAGGGACAATTAGGCGCCTGGTATGTCTTAGCAGCTCTCGGAATCTTTGATGTTCAGGGTCATGGAAATATAAATCCTACTTTTCAGTTTGGAAGCCCTATGTTTGATCAGGTGACGATCACTTTAAATCAAAAATATTATACAGGTAAAAATTTGATTATAAAGACTGTAAATAATTCAAAATCAAATATGTATATCCAGAATGTTCGTTGGAATAATCAAAAAATAGAGCAATGCTGGATCAATAGAGATCAGTTAATGAAGGGTGGAACGCTCCTTTTTGAAATGGGTGAAAAACCAAATTATAACTGGGGAATCAAAACACCACCACCATCGATGACCAAATAAATTAAATCAGTAAAATATGAAACTTTTTAAAAATCACTTTTTTTATTATTTTTTGTGTTTTTTACTCCTTTTCCTAGGATTAAATGCATTAATGGGAGGTTTACTCCTCATGATGAAACCGGATGGTTCCCTAATGGGAATGACGCTGGATTGGCTCCAGAATGCCCCATTCAAAAACTATTTCATTCCCGGATTGATCCTTTTTTCTACGTTAGGAATGTTCACCCTGTTTACCCTTGCCGGATTGGTTTTTAAAATGGAACAAAAATGGTTTAATCTCCTAAACGTCTATAAAGATCGGTTTTGGGCCTGGACCTACTCCTTATATATTGGCATCATTGCGATTATTTGGATAACCGTGCAATTAGTTATGACACAATACTTTTGGATTCAACCGGTAATCATTTTTAATGGTGTTCTCATCATTATTTCCGTGATGCATCCGGCGGTCATCAAAAAGTTTACTACTTAAATTTTTATTTTTATTTGGGCGCGCCGGCATTTTCCTGTCGCACAATCTAACGCACATGCCGTCGGGCTTTCCGGGGGTCCGCTTCGCTTCCGTGCTTCACCGCACTTCGCTTAAGTCAATTTTTGTCACAACCGAACACATGTTACGGCGCTCGTTCCGGTTCGCACCGGCTTCGCCGCCCCTCCAATCCCTCACGCGAAAAACCGCAAGCGGTTTTTTGGGTTTTGGGTATTGGGTTTTGGATATTAGGTTTTGGTATTAGGGATTGGGTTATTTATAATAAAAATTACTTTTCTCAAAAACATTTCTTTCATAATATGCACATATTATGAAAGATGCGAATTTCCCTCCTTTGGAGGGGTGCCCGAAGGGTGGGGTAGATGGTGCCGGAATGCCCAAAAATTGTGAATTGTGAATTCGAAGCTAAATATTCGATTTTCGAAGTTTTCTTATTCCTACAATGCCGAAAATAATCCAAAATTATATTTTAAATTTTTTACATTTTTTTTTGAAAATGAAATGAATTTATTTTATATATTTGCAACGTTGATCTAAACAAACTTAATT
The DNA here is from genome assembly GCA_017860455.1 of Bacteroidota bacterium. Lineage (GTDB taxonomy): Bacteria > Bacteroidota > Bacteroidia > Bacteroidales > WCHB1-69 > UBA5429. The sequence goes on along the minus strand of JAGDMF010000002.1, from coordinate 2,140 downwards.
TAGATAAATGTATGTGATTGAAATTCAAACTAATAAAATTGAATTACATAATAATTCAAGTATATGAAAAAACGCTATATAACTGCGATAATAATAATCATTTCATTTCTGTCACTCAAGGCACAGGAGCAAACGAATGCAGGTCGTGAGTTTTGGGTTACTTCATCGGTGAATCGTTATTCTGCTATAATGCCTGATAGTGCCTTGATATACATTATGGGTGATACCTTATGTACCGGTTATATTGAAAACCCCAACACCTCTTTTTACCGCAGTTTTACAGTGATCCCAGACAGCGTTTTGGTTATTGCTATTCCCAAAGATGAAATTTTATGTAATGTTCCAAATACATTCTACGGTGACACAAATAGATTGATTGAACAAAAAGGTATATATATAAATACAAATAAAAATGTATTTGTTTATATGCAAACAAATTATGTTGATACTTTGATGCCTATAACTATTGGAAGTCAAATAGTGAAAGTACCCATTTTACCTTTAACAATACATTCTACAGAAATTAAATTGAATGATCTATACAATCTTAATAATACAATATATTGTACAAATTATATGATGATAATAGCAACTGAAGATAATACAATTATACAAATACCGGGTTTTCATACTAGCAATGGTTCTATGTTTACATTTCCATTCAACGTGACCTTACAAAAAGGTGAAGTTTTCCACTTTACACCTAATGCTCAATTATACATATATGACACTAATAATATTATTACAACAAATTGTAAAAAAATTGTCTCCTATTTTTGTTCAAAGACCTCAAATGTTAATTTTTTAGTGAAAAAATTTAAATCAACAACAAATCAAAATTTTTATTATGGAAAAGATTTTTTGTTATTAAAATTTATTAATTCAAATTTTAATAAAGAATTACATTTAAATTTTTCAAATTGGTTATTAGGTAATTATTTAATTTATGGATGTAATCAATTTTCAACAAATTTAGAACATATTGCTGTTCATAACCAATTGAATAATTGCTTACCAACACCACCATTCTTGATTAATGTTCCTTATGCATTTTTTAGAAGTTCAATCAATAGAATTTTTTGGAGTAATAGTAGCAAATTTGTTATAGTGAATATTCAAAATTTTATAACACATACTAGTAGTGGGCCATATTTGAATAGACTATCTGAAGAAGTGAGGGAAATTACTAATAAAAACTATTATCATGCAACTGATCGTATGGTTAAAAAATGGATCATTCCAACGACACAACACCACATCTCCAAAATTCCCGATTCTACTTATGTGGATCTGGTGATCTTCGTTAAACCGGAGGGGATTCACACCATGTACATCAATCATCAACTTATTCCATCCACTGCTTTCGATACCTTCCCCTACACAAACGGCGATTATTACTATCTTCAATATGGCCTTTATAACGATTCTATTCCCGATTTTTTCATGTTAGAGAATGAAAACGGTTTCAGTGCAACTATTGATGAATTTGGATATAATATGAGACCTAATACCAATGGGTTAATGGATTTTATATACTTCCATAATAACGACTCCGGTGTCAACTATTATGATTCTCCCGTTCCCTATTCCAATCTCAGCCCTATCGATTCCGCTACCGTTTACCGGTGTGTCGGGGATCAACTGCATCTGGAAGTTCCTTATAATCCAGATTATATACCGATAGACTGGATTGTGGACGGAACTTTGTATCCGAACACACCCACTGTTGATTTGTCTTTAAATACAGCAGATACTTTAACCGTTCAATTGGTTTTACAGTATAATTGTCCGGATACCACCACCACATTTGTTGTAGTGTTACCTTCACCTATTATTCCATTATCCTCAGATACCATTTTGTGTCAAGGTACAGAACTGTCGGCAGCCACACCGGATGCGATTCATTATTTATGGTCCACTGGAGATACCACAGCTTCAATTGTCATTGATACAGCGGGTTATTATTCAGTATCGGTCACCAATTTGGGATGTCAGATTACACTGAATGATATTCATGTTCAACTCTATCCACAATCTACCGTAAATCTGGGCAACGATTCCATTTTATGTGCCATAGCAACTTTGGTTCTGAATGCTGAACAACCCCATCCTGCGAACTATTTATGGCAGGATCTGTCTA
>JAGDMF010000022.1 GCA_017860455.1 Bacteroidota bacterium | reverse complement strand
GTTATAAACTTTATTTATAGTAATGTCCCTTCGCTATCCCCGCTTTTACCTTTTCGGGGGTCAGCACTACTATGGACATATCCGACTCCCTCGTCTGTGCTTGACTTACACTCCGTTAGGGGATCCCACGTTCATGTGCTACCTTTGATACACACGCAACAACATACTACTCCGGACAGTCCCGTTGGTTACACCGTTTAAAGATCTTTTATCTGTCTTTCTAATCCAACGTGGTATCGCAATGGCTTCAACCTGAACGGCAAATTGGGTTGATTGTAACTTTCATACAATTAGGTATTTAATTAATATATACACACGCCTCGTGGCGCACCAAAGATCACAGAGTGTTTTTCCACTGAGTCCTCTGAGATTAATGTCATAGTGTCCTTAGTGGTAAAATAATTTGCTTATTCTCTAATTTGCTCATTTGCTAATTTTTCTTATATTTGCCCTTTCAAACCCCACACAATGATTCACCGCTCAACATCTTGGTCCGCCCCTTACACTTTTTCAGGCAAAGAGAAAGATGTTGAAACTGGCTTTGTTTATTTTGTTGCAAGATATTATGAAAGTGGTTTAAGTATTTGGCTCACTGTTGACCCGATGAGTGATAAATATACTTCAATTAGTCCTTACAATTATTGCACAAATAATCCAGTTATTATGAATGATCCAGATGGAAATGATCCAATATTTTCTATATATGGAAAAATAACTGTAGGGATTAATGGTTATAATATAGGTTGTCAATTATACTATACAAATGGGAACGATACATGGTATAGACATTATTGTCAAAATATTTTCGCCCATGAATTTTTTAAAATACAAAGAGGGTTTTTAATGACCAATAACCTTTGGTTTCCAGTTTTAAATTATTCAACAAATCAAAATAATAATTTTACATTATGGGACAACTAAAATTTATAAATTCATTTTTTAAAATCATTGCAGTTTTTTTTATTGGAGGATTTCTGTTTATTCAATGCCATTTATTGCAAAATTATGAAACCAATAGATATGGACAAATTGTTCCAAAATATCCAAATTTTACATATAAAGATAAACCATTCTCGATTGCTTCAAATTTAGATACACTTGATGTATATATATTAAGATATGTTTATAGTGAAAATCAATTGGTTTATCCTTCCCCTGATCCAAATATTAAGTATTTATATAGTAATTTATATTATGAATATCGATGTTTGAAATTTTATGGGAATGGAAGATATTGCAAGTTCTTTATTGATAAATTGGATTCTAAAGGAGATCAAAAATCACTAAAAGTTTGTGATTTTAATCCTAATAATTATTCAGCCAAAAAAGGATATTTTTTCATGTACAATAGTAAAGGTGTTATTATTGAAAATTTTTATTTAGGAGATGGTATTGGTTTATATTCTCGAAAAAATTATTCTTTAACATCATCTGGAGATTCTTTAATATATAAAAGTGATCGATCTAATTGGATCGAAATTTATGAAAAAGTAGAATTACCTTTTGAAACATCAAACTATGACATTAATTGGTAGCTAAAAATCAATATTTTTAAATTGAAATTTTTTTTTATATAAAATTCAAAAACACAAATGCCGAACGCAACTATATCTCAATGAAAAAAATATTTATAATAATCGCTACTGTCTTTATTTTTACTTCATGTTTTCTTAATATAGGAACTTGGAAAAATGATGTATGTCGTCCTAAACACCCTAACTTTAAACTTCAAAAAGCTCCTTTTAAAGAAACTAATCTAATTAATTTTTCTAAAGCATATATTTGTGATGATGAATTTAGAAGATGTGGATTAGGATTTTTCCCTGATGGACGTATGATAGGGTTTGCAACTAATGATAATAGTGGACTTATTGCTTTAAAAAAAGAAGATATAAAAGGTTTAAATTGGAATAATGCAAGAACTATTGGGTATTGGAGAGTTGAAGATAATCGTATTAAAACTGAATGTTTTGCTTGTTCAGAGGGTGGTTATTATGCAAGGAAAGAAGGAAAAATAAAAGGTGACACAATTATTTTCTATCAAAATTTTTATATGTTAACAGGTAAAGAGGTTAGAGAAGAAAGGTATATTTTATCTGATATGAGTTTTGAATAGTTTTTATTTCTGACTTTTTTAGTGATCAAATAGATGTTAGAAAGATGAACTAAAATAGTTCCCTTTTTTAGGGCAACAAAAACAACAAGAAATAACCATGCTGTTATTTCTCACATTTTAGTATCTTTACTTTATAAATATTCAAAATAACAAATACAAAGCAGAGAAGAGTCTTATAATCGCTCCGGAGGAGTGATATCTTTGTAACCAATGAATATCCGACAAAACGAACCCGCTCCAGAGGAGTGTTATATTGGTATTTAGCAAATAACCAATCATGCTATTTTTTGTAGTATTGAGATCTATTCTGATAAATGATTGGTACAGATCCTTAGCCAAATCAGTATTTCAATAGATTTACCATTAAATGAATAATTTACAAAAATAGCCACCAACCTTTTTTTAGAATAGCAAAATGAGGTCGAATGTTCGCTATTCCCGACTTGTGACGGGAGACAGGAGAAGGGAGAAGTTCGACGTTAAACGTTCGACGAAATCTGCTATACTTAATTTTTCATTTTTCATTTTTCATTTTTCATTCTTCACTCTTGACACGTCTTCAGACTTCAAGCACTTCCGCAATCTCTCCGCTTACATGATGATACGTTCTGAGTCCTGCGGCTTGAGCACCTTTGATATGGCGCTCTAAGTCGTCAATGAATATCGTTTCCTCGGGATCGAGGTTTTGTTCCTTTAAAATGGCTAAAAATCCTTCAGGTTTGGGCTTTTTGATGTGTAAGGTGTGAGAATAGTATGCTTTTATAAACAAAGTTTCAAAAATATTGTACCCAAATTTGTTAACTACATATCGTTCAAAGTTTTCGCAGTTAATCTGATTGGTGTTGCTATATAAATAAAGTTTATATTTATCTTTTAACCTGATTAACATTAGAACCCGTTCCATGGGTATATCCACCATAATCGCATTCCAGGCATGGTCAATCTGATCATCAGTTAATGGAATGGTGGTTAATGTCCTGATAAAATCACGAAATTGAGCAGGTGAGATTTTCCCCTCTTCAAAAAGATCGATCTCTTCCACTTGTCCCATTTTTCCGTACATCTCCTCGAAATTGGTGATCCCATAAGTTTTGAAAATATCAGCAATGTTCTCATATCTAATATCATACAGAACATTACCTAAATCGAAGATAATGTTTTTGATGTTTGTTAAATCTAATTTGTTCATTAAAATAATCGCTCTAATACAGTGTTAACTAATTGATCCATGTACGAATGGTAGCTGGATGAGAACTCTTTGGTTACTCTATTGGCAATTCCAACACAAACGGTTAAGGTACGGTGCCCGAAAAGGTGTCCTAAACCATAAACAGCAGAACACTCCATCTCCAGGTTGGTAAATTTTTGGTTTTGATATTGAAAAGTTTCAATTCTGGCATTCAAATCGGGATGACTAACTGCACCTCTTACTACTCTCCCCTGAGGACCATAAAACCCGGGCGCACTGGCAGTGATCCCTTTTACCATATCAAAACAAATTTGTTCTAATAATTGAGGATCTGCCGGAAAACAGTAGGGATGTGGCAATCGTTCACCCCAGCCGGAATGTTGAATAAAGGCGTTTACTAAGGGTTCATATCCGCTGTTGTCATGTTTGTAAAATTGTAACAGTCCATCAAATCCAAATCCATAAGCACCAGCAATATAAGAATTTACAGGAATATCACCTTGTAAAATTCCACAGGTTCCGATTCTAACTATCCTTAATGATTTGAGTTGTGGTTTCACTTCCATTTTTTCAAAATCGATATTGGCTAATGCATCTAATTCGTTAAGGATGATATCTATATTGTCAGTTCCCATTCCTGTAGATAGAACCGTGATTCTATTTCCTTTGTAGGTTCCGGTATGGGTAACGATCTCTCGATTCGATTGAGTAAATTCTATCGTGTCAAATTTGGCAGAAATAGAGGGCACCCGGCCGGGATCACCTACTAAGATGATGGTATCTGCTAATTGATCAGGTGTGATACCGATATGGTAAATGGCACCGTTCGATTGTCGGGGTAATTCAGAAGCAAGAATTTTCATAATGTTATTTTTTGAATGCCGTTATTCTAAGATTCTTAAGAACTCAACGGTTAAATCCCAAACTTGTTGTACGGTTTCAATATTTAATTTTTCTTCAGGAGAGTGGGGATTTTGTATGGTGGGTCCGTAAGAGATCATATCCAGATGGGGTGCTTTTTCAGCAAACAAACCACATTCAAGTCCCGCATGTATGGCTTGTACATCAAATGGTTTATTGATCACATTTTTATAGGCTCTGGAGATATAACGTAACGCAACAGAGTTCGGATTGGGTGTCCAGCCCGGATACTCATTACCTGAAGAAACATCTTCAATACCTGCAGCATAAAGTGTTGCTGAAATCATAGCAACAGCGTCTTTTTTCTTAGATTTAACGGAACTTCTCTGACTGGTACTAATAGTAATATGATCGTTTTCAGTTTTTACAGAAGCCAGGTTTGAAGAAGTTTCCACAAAATTTGGAATATCCTGAGCCATGTGCAAAACACCATGAGGACAACAATACAAGGCATTCAAAAGATCCACCTGATCGTACTCGTTGAGGATTTTTTTAGGAAGTGGAATCTCTTCAAAAGAAACATATACATTAGGATCAGAAACAAATAGCTCTTTTTTATAGAGGTGATCCATCTCTTTCAGATAGTTTTCAAAATCCTGTTTTTTCGATTTGGGAATGATCACTTGAGCTTTTCCTTCACGGGCAATCGCATTTTTTACCGTTCCGGCATTGATAACACCAACTCTAAGATCAAAATCGTTGTAGGCATTCCATAAGATTCGATTAAGAAGTTTTACCGCATTACCTCTTTCGTAGTTGATGTGAGCACCGGAGTGACCTCCTTGTAATCCCATAACCGCAATTTGGTAAGCAATGTGGTTATTTGGTAATGTTGAATCCCAGTCAGGATTCATAACACCTTGTGTATCAATACCACCGGCGCAACCAATAAAAAACTCTCCTTCTCTTTCAGAATCTAAATTAAGAAGCATTTTACCTTGTAAGAAATCGGGTGTGATGTTAAATGCACCCGTTAAACCGGTTTCTTCGTCAACAGTAAACAGACAGGAGATGGGGCCGTGTTCCAAATCGTTTGCAGCGAGAAGAGCCAGTTCAATCGCAACACCAATTCCGTTATCAGCTCCTAAAGTGGTCCCATTTGCTCTGATCCATTCTCCATCAATGATGGGTTCAATAGGATCTTTCAGAAAATCTATCGTAACATCTTCATTTTTTTCACACACCATATCTATATGGCTTTGAAATATAACAGGTGTAATATGTTCTTTTCCGGGAGTAGCGGGTTTTGTGATCAGGACGTTTCCAATTTCATCACGTTGAGATTTTAAACCCAAAGATTCACCAAACTTTAACAGCCAGGAAATCATCAATTCCTCATGTTTTGAGGGTCTTGGGATTTTACAAATCTCATTAAAGTAGTAAAAAACACCTTTTGGACTTAATCCAGTTATTTCAGACATCGTTTAGACAAATGATATTAAACTTACAATTCAGGTATATGAGTAAGGATATAGGTTCATAGAGATGTGGAAAGCACAATTATAGAAACGCAAATATACATAAAAAAAATGACATATTGCATACGTCATTTAAATTTTTACATTTTAGATAGTTTGAAACCAATTATTTTTTTTTGTATCTTTGCACCCTTTAAAAAATAAAGTATGAAAAAAATAGTATTAATCAGCTTATTTGCAATTTTTGCAACAACAATTTTTAACGCAAAATCTCAAGAAATGACACAAGAACAAAAAATTAGTTATGCACTTGGTGCTAATGTAGGTGAAAGTTTTAAAACCAATGGTATTACTATTGATTTTGAAGTTTTTAAAGAAGGATTTTTAGCCGGCATGAATGGAACCAATAAATTTTCACAAGAACAAATGCAAGCCATTTTCCAAGAATTGAATCAAATGATTCAAGCTAAACAAAATGCTGGTGCAGATGCTGAAAAAGCAATTGGAAAGAAATTTTTAGATGAAAATAAAACTAAAGAAGGTGTGATTACTACAGCTTCAGGTTTACAATATAAAGTGGTTACCATGGGTACAGGTGCAAAACCAACCGCAACTGATGTCGTAAAAGTTCATTATCATGGAACAACTATTGATGGTACTGTTTTTGATTCATCCGTACAAAGAGGTGAACCTATCTCATTCCCATTAAATCAAGTGATTCCGGGTTGGACAGAAGGCGTTCAGTTGATGCCTGTTGGTTCTAAATTTATTTTCTACATCCCTTCTAACTTGGCTTATGGTGATCAAGGTGCAGGTGGTGTTATCAAACCTGGTTCAACTCTTATTTTCGAAGTTGAACTTATCGAAATCGAAAAGAAATAATTATTTTATCTCAATAATTTCAAAAAAGACTACCTCAAAAGGGTAGTCTTTTTTTTATAAAAAAAGGTAACAGCTGATGTTGTAATTCAAAAAAATAGTGCATCTTTGTAAAACTAAAATATAACACAATGAAAGATACTAAAAACTCAAATTTAGGTAATAAAATTATTGAAGCATTATCAGTAAATAGTAAAGAATCACTTAATTACAAGCAAATAGCTGCTAAAGTGGGTGTTTTTGATAAGAAGGGTAAAGATATTATTCAAAAAATCATTTTCAGTTTTTTAGATGCTAAGATTGTTATTGCTGTAGCCAGAGGTAAGTATAAAATTAATCCGAAATATTTATCCAAAGAGTCAACCGGCAAAAATTTTGTAATTGGAAAAATCCAGATCAACCGTTCCGGAACCGCATTTGTGGTCACTGATAAACCAGATGATGATGACATTTTTATTGCTGAAGCCAATTTGAGTAACGCATTACATTCTGATATCGTCAAAGTTTTGGTCTTTCCTGTTAGACAAAACCGAAAACCGGAAGGTCAAGTGGTGGAAGTGATCGAAAGAAGCCAAAAACAGATGGTGGGAACCGTTCAGATTAATCGCGGACTAGCTTTTTTTCTAGCTGATAATCTTGCATTTAGAAGAGATATCCTAATTCCCGGAAGATTGCTTAACGGTGCAAAATCGGGTCAAAAAGTGGTTGTTACGATTGTTGACTGGGAAGCCGGAACACGAAATCCTATCGGAAAAGTGATCCACATTTTAGGAAAACCGGGAGATAATGAAGTGGAAATGAACTCTATCCTTGCGGAATTTGACTTTCCATTGGCATTTCCGGAAGAGGTTGAATATGAGGCTAATGCTATCAGTTTTCTTATTTCAGATGAAGAGATTTTAAAAAGAAGAGATTTCAGATCTGTAGTAACTTTTACTATAGACCCAACAGATGCTAAAGATTTTGATGATGCAATCTCATACGAAAAATTACCGGGCGGATTGCATAGGGTAGGGGTTCACATCGCGGATGTTTCCCATTACGTAAAGCCCAATAGTATTATCGACAAAGAAGCTTATTTAAGAGGAACTTCCGTGTATTTGGTGGATAGAACCATCCCTATGTTGCCGGAAAAACTTTCCAATAATCTTTGTTCCCTTCGTCCACACGAAGATAAACTGTGTTATAGTGCTGTTTTTGATTTGGATGATGAGGCTAAAGTGCATCATGAATGGTTTGGCCGCACCGTGATTCATTCCGATAAAAGGTTCGATTATGATGAAGCACAAGCAGTTATAGAAACAGGAGAAGGTGAATTTGCTGATGTAATTCTCCAAATACATCAACTTTCTCAACAATTAAGAAAAGAGCGGTTTGATAATCATGCGATCAATTTTGATACAGAAGAGGTGCGCTTTAAACTGGATGAAAACAGTAAGCCTATAGGTGTTTATCTTAAAGTTCAGAGAGAAGCTAACTTTCTGATTGAAGAGATGATGTTGCTGGCCAATAAAAAAGTTGCCGAAAAGATTGGTAAAAAATCTCCCAAAAACAGGGAGCCAAAAACTTTTATATATCGGATCCATGATGAGCCGATTAACGATAAAGTGGAACAATTCAAAAGTTTTGTATCCAAGCTGGGATTTGAACTCAAATCAGGCAGTAGAAAGCAATTTACAGACTCTTTGAATCAGATGTTTTCACAAGCAAAAGACAAAAATGAGTACAATCTTTTAGGACAACTCTCCATCCGAATGATGGCCAGAGCGATCTATTCCACCGAAAATATTGGCCATTATGGTTTGGCATTTCCTTACTATACCCATTTCACTTCCCCAATCAGAAGGTATCCGGATTTGATGGTACACAGACTTTTAGAAGCCTATTTACATCAGCAACCCTCTGTGAAACAGAGTGAATACGATGAGTATTGTAAGCACTGTTCCATGATGGAGCAAAAAGCTACCGAAGCAGAGCGTGCATCCGTAAAATACAAACAAGCTGAATATCTGGCAGATAAAGTGGGGCAAGTTTTTGAAGCGACAGTAAGTGGAATTGCCAAATGGGGTGTTTTTGCCGAATTAAAAGAATCCAAATGTGAAGGGTTGATTCCAATGAAAAGCTTCACCGATGATTTCTACTACATAGATGAAGACAATTACACTTTAATCGGACTACACAACGGCAATAACATCCGTTTTGGAGACACCATCAAAGTAAAAGTGATGGAAGTAGATCTGATGAAAAAGATGATGACGTTTTCAATGGCCTAAGCGATAAGGTAACAGGTAAGAGGTAACAGGTAAGTGGTGTTGAAAGGTTGAACGGTTCGCTGTTTAAAGTTGAAAGTTGAAAATCCTTTAAACCTTTAAACCTTTAAACATTAAACCTTTTTTGGGCATTCCGGCTCGCAAGCTCGCCGTCGGTCTCCGGCCCATACTCCTCGTTTCGCTGCCAGGGTCTGATCGGCCGGGCAGTAGCTCCCAAAGTCGCTCTGCCCGATCCGTCATCCCCTAAGCAACTCAACTTGCGGGGTATTTGGCCTCCGCCCTAATGCAGCGACTGGAGACGGGAGACTGGTGACGGGAGAAGTTCGACGTTAAACGTTCCACGAAATCCGTTTTACTCAATTATTCATTATTCATTATTCATTATTCATTATTCATTATTCATTATTCATTCATTATCACACAGATCAAAAAGTAATTTTTCATTGAGTCCTCTGAGATTAAAATCATTGTGTCCTTTGAGGTAAAATAATTTGGTAAAAAAATAATTTTTTAAAAAAAGTTGTATATCTGATAAATGTAAATCAATATTGAAAAGGTATGATAATCATGGAAATCCAAAATGCGACGGAGTAAAAACCATATTCTGATAAATGATTGGTACAGATCCCTAGTAAAATAAGCATTTTGTATATTTCTTTATAACAGAATTATTTAAAAAAATCGCCACCAACCATTTATTAGAATAGCAAAATGAGGGTCGATTGCTCGGAATGCTCAGAATGCTCGGAATGCTCATAATTTTTTCCACACTGAGGTCGCAGGGAGCGCTGAGAGTTTCAGGAATGCAACCCCATTCGGGGTTGTGGATATCGCCTGCATTTTATTCATCCGTAAGCGGCGCAAGCTTGCATACGGTTATTCACATGCAACTTCTTCGAGGTTGGAAAGATAGTAGACGGCGGTCTGCAGACAGCGGACCTTCTTGCATTGCATCCGTTTTATCAACGTTCCATATTTTAATAATTAACGAAAAATTTACATAATACAAAAAACTGAAACCTGTTAGCTGATAGCTGACAACTCCCTGCATTAGGGTGAAGCCGGGAAAGCCCGCAAAGGAGAAAGCCGATGTGATGCAGGGAGAAAAAGAGCGAACTTGTGAGCTCCTTTTTCGACCATGCAGACACACGGCTTGCGACTGCGGACTTGAAGGCGGAGCCCGACGGCAGCGGGGTGGGATAGGGCGGTGGGTGGTGCCGGAATGCCCAGATAGATATTAGGTTTTAGTTATAAGGTTTTAGTTATAAGGTTTTAGTTATAAGGTTTTTATATCTAAAACCCAAAACCCAAAACCTAAAACCCAAAACCCAAAACCCAAAACCTAAAACCCAAGACCCAAAACCCAAAACCTAAAACCCAAGACCCAAAACCCAAAACCCAAAACCCAAAACCCAAAACCTAAAACCCAAGACCCAATTTTAAAACTGGAAGTAAATAAACGGTTGTAAATCGGCGGTGATGAATTGGTAAACGATAAATACGGCGACTACCACAATGATGCCCATGGCCCAGACAGGAAGTAAGGCAAAATTGATGCGGTACCATTGTTTCCATTTGGCAGGTAACCAGTGGATTATCATCCCTAAGATAAATAGGATTACTACATATTTGTATGTGCTGATAATTTCAGGAATTAACTTTAAATCCCATTTGCCACCTATCTGCTTTACCATATTTTTTGCGGTGTTCCAGGCGGCACTGTTGGCCTCAACGGGATCTAAATTGGATCCGGATCTGAAAAATAACCGGGTAAATGTGATAAAGACAAAGGTGAGAAATATTGACCAGCCCCGATTGATCCATTTGAGAGGCTTTTGCGAGAAAATCAGATTGTAGATGTGATCTATGAGTGTTCCGAAAAATATGATTCCGGACCACACTGCTCCTATCATCCAGGCAGGTTGCTGGAATTTGGTTTGAAGTATGATGAAAATCAAAAATAATATGGCGGTATAGACCGTTTTTTGATACTTTTTGAGTTTTTTCCACCATTTAAAGACTAAAATACCTGAACCGTTTAATCCTCCCCAAATCACGAAATTCCAACTAGCTCCATGCCATAAACCTCCTAATAACATGGTAATCATGAGGTTGAGATTGGTTCTGAATTTTCCTTTTCGGTTGCCTCCTAATGGAATATACAAATAATCCTTCAACCAGGTGGATAAAGAGATGTGCCACCGTCTCCAGAATGATCCCGGATTTGTGGCTTTGTAAGGAGAATCAAAGTTGATAGGTAAGTAAAAACCCATCAACATGGCAACACCGATCGCGATATCTGTGTATCCTGAAAAATCGGCATATACTTGTAAAGAGTATCCAAAAAGTGCAAATAAATTCTCAAAAGAGGTAAATAAAAGTGGATGATCAAAAACACGATCCACAAAATTGACAGCAATGTAATCACTTAAAATGATTTTCTTTAATAATCCATTCAAAATCCAGAATAAAGCAAATCCAAATTGTCTTTTGGTTAAATGAAACTTATTGTATAACTGTGGTATAAATTGATTTGCTCTGACGATTGGTCCGGCAACCAATTGTGGAAAGAAAGTCACAAAGAAACCAAAATCAAAAAAGTTGGTTACATGTTTTAATCTTCCTCGATACACATCTATAACATAACTGATGCTTTGAAATGTATAAAAGGAGATCCCAACAGGTAAAAGGATTCTACTCGCATCGAAATAGTTGGAATGTGTGGCATTGTTGGTCCATTGAGCAATATAATTGACAACCTTTAAATCGGAATGAAACATTGAGTTATACACTTCCGTAAAGAAGTATGCATATTTAAAGTAGGCTAATATTCCTAAATTCACAACTACGCCAAACACTAAAAACCATTTTTTAGTCGATTGTTTCGTTGCCTGATCAATTTTTTTACCGGAATAATAACAGATAAGTGTGGTGACAATAAGTAATATTAAAAAGAGTCCTGAAGTTTTGTAGTAAAACAACATACTCATAAAAAATAAAAATGCATTGCGTAATTGAATTCTATTACCTATTAATGCAAAAACGGCAAAAACGATCGCAAAAAACGCCCAGAAATAGAATTGGGTAAAAAGCAACGGATATTTATCATCAAATGAAAACAGAGTACCGAAAAAAGAAGATATATGGTTCCAGTTCATAGCTCTATTGTTGTTTTAGAGATTCTTTATATTTAAAAAAGGCGTTGTTAAATGCGACATAAAACAGATCTCCCATTAAAATATACCCATTTTTCGTAAAATGGACCTTATCTTTTTGAGCTAATCCTGCTTTCTCCCAAAGTGCCATCGATTTTTCACCACCCATGATTTCATATTGATCAAAAACAGCACTATTGGTTTTTTCTGCCAACATGTACATCACTTGTTGCACTTCTTTACCGTTGGTATTATTTACCCATTTTGTTTTAGATCTCCATTTCCCTTTTCTTTTATATCTCACTTTTGTTTTAAAGTAGCTATCATTATTTGAAACAAAAATGAATGAACATTTGGGGTTGTGTTGTAAAATCTCATTCATCAACAATAAATAGTTCTGTTCAAATTCCAGAGGATTAAAATTGGGTCCAGAAGCATCATTGATTCCAATACCGAAAATTACAAGATCGGGATTGATTAAATCCAAATCCTGAGCAAAATGGGCACATCTTAAATAGGCAGGAACACTTGCACCATTAACACCAATCGAATGGTACGTAATACCCGGTTGATCATTTTCCAAAAAGATACCATTCAAAACAAATGTCTCGTTTTGAAAATTGTTAAATTTAATTGAAAATGAATCGGTAACATTTTTTACATCGTAAGTATATCTATGTAAAACAGTATCAATACTTTTTGGGAAAATCTCAATAGAATCAACAATCAATGAAGGAATTACGTCAATAGAGTCTGAGTATCCCAATAAGATAATCCGTTGTGTAAGAAATTGAAGTAAAGAATCCTTAAAAATGATCTTTAGTGTAGCTGAAGAATCGGAAGTAGTAACAGCAACACCGGTTATTCCTAATGGAACAGGATGCTCCGGTAATACATTTCTAATTATTTCAAAAGTTCCTGTACTTCTGACGATATAATCGGAAGGGTTATTGGATCTGGGAGCAGCAGAGTAAGGGAAAATCATTCCTCTTTCACCGATATGATCAGGATTATCTAATAAAATCTGACGTCTGATGGTATGTGGAAAAGTGCCGGCTTGTACATGAGATCCACCAATATGCATAATATTTATTTTTCCAAGACCTGTTTTTTGCAGCGAATCATATTTGGTAAAAAAGTGGTTCAAGTTAGACAGATCCGGATTATAAACTAAAGTATCAGCTGAATATTGGATAAAAGGATATCTGGTTAGTGAATCGTTTGACTGATTAAAACCATCCAAAACCGATAAAAACAGAATAGTACTGATGAGTATTTTTTTGAGCATGATTATTTAGGTAATTGAGTGTGTTTTTTCAATTGTTTTTGATACACTTCAACAAATGGTGCATCCGGGTGAAGCTTACGTAATTCATAAAAGTCTTGCATGGTATTGAAAGTCTGAACCAAAATGGAACCGATTTCATTAGCTCCTTTAGTCGTAAAGTGAACATAATCACTACCTGCCCAGCCTTTTTTCACCCATCCCAACATTGAGTTTTTACCGCCCATCACTTCGTACATATTCCAGAATGCTGCGCCATTAGCAGGAACTTCTTTTTTTAATTTATCAACCAAGTAGGGTAGAATAGGGTAGGTGGTTAAAACCCCTTTAACGCGGGTTGCCATATCGGAAGGTCCAATAAATAAAATCGGAATATCAGGAAACAATTTTTTGAGATATTGGATTTGCTTAATTAATTGAGACACATAGAGATCGGCACTTTTTTCATTATATAATCCTGGAACAGAGTTTCCCCCGTATTGTAAAATGATCATTCCAACATGAATACCGTAAACTAATTCCTTATAAATATGTGGATTCATTTGGGTAAACATGGTTCCACTGGCACCTCTCATAGGAATATTATCTACAGCGACTCCCGATTTTCCATCAACCAATATTCCGTAGATATTAGGATTTCCATTAATCTGTAATGAAAAATTATTAACGGCCGTATCTAATTGCCAATTAAACATTTGCATTCCTGGTAAGTTGATCTCTTTTTTGAAAGAAATGGTTGATTTATTGAGGTTAAGGGAAGCTTTAGTAAGGTTTTCGTTATAAAACAGGAGGGTAATATTTTTATAATTTTTTGATTTACTATTGCTGGAGCTAAAAGCATAAAAACTACCATTTCCATTGATTTTAAAGCTTTTAGCCATTAATCCATAATCGCTGGTTTTATTTCTTTGACCATCTCCATATAAACCGTAGGTGGTATAAGAGCCCACATAATTTTGATTAATAGTTGCAGTTGGAACGGATTGGAAAAGGGGAAGCAACCCGGGACCGGAACCACCATACTCTTTTTGAAAATAGGTTCTGATATCGGAACTGATACGATCCAGTTCTATTTGGGAGTCACCATAGTGAAGAACGCGTACAATTTGATTCCGAATGATGGCAGATTCAGCTTGTTTAAAAAAAGGATCAAAATAGGAATAATTATTATCAGGTAAATAGAAACTGGTTGGGTGCACCATTGCTTCAATAAAGTAGTCGAGGGTATCGCTTAATTCATCCTGGAGAGAGTCAATTTTTTTAATTTTCCGCTCTTCGATTAATTTTTCAGGGTCAAATTCGGAAGCTTTGTTTCGAACTAAAATCTCTTCGGGTTGAGGAAATTGAAAGGTATAGGAACCCACTTTGATTCCATTTTCAGGAAAAATGGCAGAAATGAGCGTTAAAATGGCAATAATTGAAAAGATGAAAATGGTGATTTTGAATAATTTCATATTTCAAAAGGAAGTTAGGAAAGGCAGTTTCTTAATTGATGGATTGATTCGAGAGGGTTTTCAGTTTTAAACACAGCATTCCCGGCCACTAAAATATCTGCACCTGCTTTCACAAGTTGAGCTGCATTATCTAAATTGACACCACCATCTACTTCAATCAGGGCATTAGATCCATTTTTAACAATGATCTCCTTTAATTCTTTTATTCTTTGATAACTTCTTTCAATAAATTCTTGTCCACCGAAACCGGGATTAACAGACATAATTAGCACAAAATCCACATCGTTAATGATATCGTTTAGAACGGAAACGGGGGTGTGGGGGTTCAGAACGACACCAGCCAGCATATCATGATTTTTAATAGCGTGGATGGTTCGATGCAGATGAGTAGAGGCTTCCCAATGAACAGATAAACAATCTGCACCAGCATTTTTAAAATCCTGGATATAGCGTTCGGGCTGGGTGATCATTAAATGAACATCCAATGGTTTTTCTGATAATTTTTTTATGGTTTGAATAACAGGCATTCCGAATGTAATATTGGGAACAAACACCCCATCCATTATATCTAAATGGATCCAATCTGCTTCCGATTGGTTTAACATGTTGATCTCTTTCTCTAAATTGCCAAAATCTGCTGACAATAAAGAGGGGGAAATGATAGGTTTCATCATAAAAATCTTGATTTTTTTTGAAAGTGCAAAAGTACGAAATAAAGTAATAAGTAACAAGTAAGAAGTAACAATTAACATTTAACAAATAATATTTAACAAATAACATTTAACAAATAACAATTAACAAATAACAATTAACAGGTAACAAGTAACAAATAACAGATAACAGATAACAGATAACAGATAACAAGTAATAAATAACAGGTAAAAAATAACAATTAACATTTAACAAATAACAATTAACAGGTAACAAGTAATAGGTAAAAAATAACAGGTAACAAGTAACAATTAACAATTAACAAATAACAAATAACAAATAACAAATAACAAATAACAAGTAATAAGTAATAAGTAATAAGTAATAAGTATCGTTTAACATCGAACGTTTAACGTCGAACGTTTAACGTCGAACAAAAATGTAAAAAAAGTTAAAGAAAGTTAATAAAAGTTAATTATATATTAGTTTATTGAAGTTAGATTTTAGTAAAACCATTTCATTTTTAACTGATTTTAAATATTTGTTAATAAAAGTTAAATAGTTATTTAAGTTATTAACAATTACCCTTTTTGGGTTAATAAAATAAAATAAAAGTGAAAAAAAGTTAAAATAAATTTATATTTTTGCGCAACGTTTAGTCAATAAAAAACGTCTGATTAATATTGGACAAAACCCCAATCAAATATTTATTAATAAAAAACAAAACAAAAAATGAAAAAATTCTTATCAATTGCACTTCTTGTTTTTTTGTTGTTTTTGATAAAAACAACTAGTGCGCAAAATTATGGATTGTCTATTGCCAATTCGGCAACGTATGCACAAATTCCACAAGATCCGAGTCACAATATTACCGGATCGATCACTCTTGAAGCCTGGATTTATCCCACATCGTGGACATCTGAAGTTTGGAGAGGATCTATTATTAACAAAGAACAAAACAACTCAACAGGGTACATGATTAGGTGCGGTGCTAATGGTACTTTAAATTTTAATATTGGTACTGGTACTGCATGGAAAGAGATTAATTCTCCAACAAATACATTAATTTTAAACACATGGCAACATGTTGCCGGTGTTTTTAACGGTACAACTTTAACACTATATGTTAATGGTGTTCAAGTGGGTACTCCTGTTTCATACACAGGAACAATTGGAACGAATAGTATTCCAATTGAAATTGGTCGTTCAAATATTGATGTAAATCGTTTTTTCTACGGCAAAATTGATGAAGTAAGAATTTGGAATACTGCTATTTCAGCAACTGATATTTTTGCTTATTACAATACTACAATCACATCATCCCATCCCAATTACACATCTTTAGTGGGGTACTATGAGATGGACAATTATTATACAGATACAGACAATGATGGAAATTTAGATATAACTGCAACTGTTGGAGTTCCCGGAGAAGTTTATTCAGCTTCTTATGGTCCCGCTTGCAATCCTTTATTTTTAAGTTCAGCTCCTGTCGGAACAACAACTCTTAACACAACACATAGTACTGTTGCACCGGTATCATTGGGGAATACCAATGCACAGATTATGAAAGTAGCTGTGGATGTTTTTAATGATGCAACAATATCACAATTAGTCTTCAGAACCAATGGTACAATATCAGCATCCGATATTGCCAATGCCCGAGTTTGGTATACCGGATCAAACGGATCATTTTCAACATCCTCTCAGTTTGGAACAACCGTATTAGTACCTCCCGGTGCCAATACCAACATGATATTTACCGATACCAAATCATTATCATGTGGTCGTCACTATTTTTGGTTAACTTATGACATTCAACCTACAGCTACCATTTCAAATGTCGTAGATGCCACATTTCAATCTGCTACCATTGATGGATCTTCTATTGTTTCATTAGATCCAAACCCTGCTGGAAGTAGAGAGATTTTATCCAGTTGTGCACATACCATTCGTATGACAGCCTCAACCGGATCATTAGGATGGAATGGGGCACAAGTAAGTGTTTATGTTAATGGAGTATTAGCTATGTCAGGTGTTGGCTCAACATTTTTAACCGGTGCCGGCCCAAAAGATACACTTTTATATGCTTCAACATCAGATTCCATTTCTATTGTTAGAACACTGGATGGTGCAACAGTTGCCAATGTAAGAGTTGCTCTTTTAGATGGTAATGGAACTGTTAAGATTGCTACTATTCAACCCACAACAACCGGAATTGGAACAAGAGGCTATTGCGGAGGTATTGTTACCACCAATAATGCTACTCTGATAACTGATGTAACAGCTCAGTTAAATGGAACTTATGCCAATTGTTTTCCAATAGAAACCGGATTCAGATACAAAAAGACTTCTGAAACAGTATGGAATTTTGTTCAAGATTATGATAATCCATTAACCTATCAGGTTCAAGGATTAACTGCTCAAACACCTTACCATTATCAAGCTTATGCTATTGTAGGAATTGATACCATTTTTGGTTCAACAATTTCTTTTACAACAGCATGTGGAGCAATCACTACTTTGCCATGGAGTGATTTTTTTGATACTTATGGATCAGGAAGTTCATCTTACTTTCCAACTTGCTGGTTGAGAAATTCTGCTGGAACAACAACTGCCCCTTACATTAGTAGTACCAATGCTTCTGCTCCGGGATCTTTGTATTTTAGTGCAAGTTCTACAACAGTAAATAGAGTAATGGCTGTATCTCCTATGTTTGATTCTTCCATTCCTATCAATACTTTGAAGGCAGAATTCAAAATGAGAGCAAGTGCAACAGATGATACTCTTATTGTAGGGGTTATGAACGATCCTGCAGATGCTTCTACTTTTCAACCTGTAGCCAGTTTAGTATTATCAACAACCGGAACATTTCAGGATAGAGAAGTGTTTTTTAACAACTATACAGGAACTGGTCAATATATTGCTTTCCGAGTGAATTATGGACCTAATTCAGCAGTTGTTTATGTTGATAATCTCGTTGTTATGACTATTCCAAGTTGTCCAAGACCCAATAATATTGTTTTTTCTAATATTTTAGCAAATAGTGTGGATGTTACCTGGACTGAAAATGGAACAGCAACTACATGGGAGTTAGAGTATGGCCCAACTGGATTTACACCTGGAACAGGAACTATTGAAAGCAATATAACATCTTTACCATATACTATTAATGGTTTAAATCCACAAACCAACTATCAGGTTTATGTAAAAGCAATCTGTAGTGTATCTGATCAAAGTATTTACTCCAATCCTGCATCATTTATGACAGCCTGTGGAGCAATTACAACATTACCATACAATGAATTTTTTGACACCTATGGGTCAGGTAGTTCAAGCTATTTTCCAACTTGTTGGGTTAGAAATAGCGCTGGTTCAACCACAGCACCTTATATCAGTAGTACTAATTTTTCATCACCTGGTTCTTTATATTTTAGCGCCAGTTCAACAACCATCAACAGAGTAATGGCTGTCACTCCATTATTTGATGCATCTATTCCTATCAATACGCTCAAGACTGAATTTAAAATGAGAGTTAGTGCCTTAGATGATTCATTGGTAGTTGGTGTCATGACGGATCCAACAGATGCAACAACTTTTACAGCCATTCAAACATTAGGTTGTTCATCTACAGGGACATATTTTGATAAAGAAGTTTTCTTTACTAATTATGCAGGTACTGGTCAATATATTGCATTTAGAGTGAACTACACCACCAATTCAGCTGTAGTTTATATTGATAATGTTTCAATTTTAACTATTCCAGCATGTCCAAGACCTACCTATCCGGGAGTAACTAATATTACGAATGTATCTGCAGATTTAACCTGGACAGAAAATGGATCAGCTTCACAATGGGAAGTTGAGTATGGCCCAGTAGGATTTACGCAAGGTACAGGTACAATTGTAAGTGCTACCTCCAATCCATTTCCACTATATGGATTAACACAAGCAACTAATTATACCTATTATGTAAGAGCTATATGTGCCCCAGGTAATGAAAGTTTATGGAGTGATGCTAAAAACTTTGCCACTAATTGTGATCCCATTTCAGTATTACCTTATATAGAAGATTTTGAAACTACACCTCTTGATGCAATCCCTGTATGTTATAATGAATTACAATCCGGTAATGCAAATGTAAAGGTTATTAATAGTTCATGGGGTGGTAAAGTTTTGGAGATGTCTTATGGTGCTTCAGCAACAGGAGATTGTTATATTATTTTACCTCAATTTTCAACAATGATCAATACTCTTCGTATTGGATTTAAATATGATGGTGGTTCAGATAATCACAAGTTTGGATATATTACGGATCCAACAAATCCAGCGACTTTCACTGAGATATTTAATGTAAATATTGCAGGAAGTTCTGGTGGATGGTATTATTTTGATATGTTAACTAATAATGCATTAACTGGAAATGAAAGAATTGCAATTAAATATAATCCATCTGTGGGATATCATAACAATAGATATGATAGTTTAACTGTGATGATGATGCCATCGTGCTTACCACCATTTGGGTTAAATGCAACAGCCATTACTACTACAGATGCAACTTTGAACTGGTCTCCTGCAGGAACAGGAACACCTGTGGATTATACTTTGCAATACAGAGCTTTGGGTGAAACAACATGGAATGTAATTAATAATGTCACTCCTCCTTATAATTTAACCTCATTAAACTCAAGTACAACCTACCAATATCAGGTACAAGCCAATTGTGGTGGTAGTGATGTAAGTGATTGGTCTTCCATTGCTACATTTATGACTGCTTGCGGTTCTATTACAACATTACCTTGGTCTGATTCATTTGATAATTATGGAACCGGATCAACGATTTTCCCAACTTGCTGGACAAAGACACAGTTAGGGTCTAACTCTTTATATGTTACTACAACAAATGCTTCTGCTCCGGGATCTTTATACTCTTATATAAGTACATCAGGTAATTATAATATTGCAGTTACACCTCAATTTGATGCGTCTATTCCGATCAATACCTTGAAAGCCAATTATAAATATTATGCTTCAGGTAGTGATGATACATTGTATATTGGTGTGATGTCAATTCCAACTGATGCTTCGACTTTTGAATTGGTAGCTAAAAGAATTCCATCATCAACAGGATCTTTCCAAGATGGAGAAGTTTATTTTAATAATTATACTGGAATAGGTCAATATATTGCCTTTAAAACTGCTTATGTAGCTAGTTCATCAACATCATACTTAGATAATGTTGTCGTATCTACTATACCAGCATGTCCAACACCATCAATGCTAACATCATCAAATATTTCAAGTTATTCTGCTGATTTAGCTTGGACAGAAAATGGAACAGCTACATCTTGGGCAGTTGAATATGGTCCTACCGGATTTACACCGGGAACCGGCACCATAGTTACTGGAGTGACAACAAATCCTTATACATTACAAGGATTATCACCCAATACAACATATCAGGTATATGTAATGTCTGATTGTGGTGGAATTTATAGTTCTACAAGTAATGTAACAACATTTACTACAGCATTAATTCCAATAACCTTACCTTATTATAATGATTTTGAAAATCCGGGAACTTATTCTGATTTTGGATTTGTTAATGGAACTCAAGTCAATAAATTTGTGATAGGAAGTGCAACAGGTGTTAACAATACTGTTGGAGGTGCAAACGCATTATATATTTCAAACGATAATGGAACATCATGGGCCTACACAGGAGGTACAACCAATGCATCAAGAGTTTATTCTTTTGTAGATATTCAAGTGCCGGTGGGTGTGAATGAGTTGTTATTAGACTTTGATTGGATAGCTCAAGGATCAAGTGCTGTCAACGAATTTTTAAGAGTTTATTTGATGCCTGTTAACATTCCTGTTACTGCCGGAAATATTCCTCCTACAGTAAATAGTGTTAATTATGATTTAGCTGCAATGATTGGTCGTTATACCGGAGGCCCCGGAGACCACTGGTTAAGTGTTCATAATACCTGGCAACATGCTCAGTTTAGTATCAATACGATTCAATATCCTAACTTAGCAGGAAATACATGGAGATTATATTTCCATTGGAGAAACGATCAGGCTACTGCCGTTCAACCACCTGCTACTGTAGATAATATATCCATTACTATTCCAACATGTCCAACTCCAACTGCATTGGTTACATCCAATATTTTAACCAATAGTGTTGATTTAACCTGGACTGAAAATGGAAGTGCGACATCCTGGAATATTGAGTATGGACCTACCGGTTTTACTCCCGGAACAGGTACAATTCTTAATGGAATTACTTCTAATCCATACACAATTTCCGGTTTAGCACCTCAAACAACCTATCAGATCTATGTAACTTCTGTTTGTGGTGCATCTGATTTAAGTGCACATTCCATCCCAAAAACTGTAACAACAGCTTGTGGAGCAATTACAGCTTTACCATGGACAGACTTTTTTGATACTTATGGAACAGGTTCAGGTATTTTTCCACAATGTTGGACTAAAAACACAACGAATACAACCTATCCATATATAACTTCAACAAACTTCTCATCTCCTGGTTCCATGTATTTTTATAACGGAACTGCCGGTAATTATTCTATTGCCGCAACTCCATTATTTGATCTTACAATTCCTGTCAATACTTTGAAAGCGGAATTCAAGTATAGAACAACTTATAGTACAGATACTATTTATGTTGGTGTTATGACTGATCCAACCATTGCTTCTACTTTTGTACAAGTTGCAGCTATTGGAGCTTCAGCAACAGGAACATGGCAAGATAAAGAAGTTTTCTTCTCATCCTATACCGGAACTGGTCAATATATTGCATTTAAAAATCAATATAATACTACTTATACCTATAGTTATTTAGATAATTTAACAATAATGACTATCCCAACTTGTCCAAGACCCAACAATCTAAGTGTATCCAATATTACTTCAAGTTCTGTTGATTTAAACTGGGTTGAAAACGGTTCAGCTACTCAATGGGAAATTGAATATGGTCTTGCAGGTTTTTCACATGGAACCGGGACATTTATTAATTCTACCACTCACCCAACGACTATACCATCATTAGCTCCATCAACTATGTATGATTTTTATGTGAGAGCCATTTGTGGGGCAGGGGATACCAGTATTTGGTCAGTAAAACAAGTTGCTACAACAGCATGTGTTGCTATTACTTCACTACCATGGAATGAAGGTTTTGAATCTATTACTGCAGCCAACCAACTTCCAACTTGTTGGAGTTCTACTAACTTAGGAACTTACACTTTTACTCAAATATCTGATTATGGTAGTTATAATAGAAATGCTCGAACTGGAACAAAGGCTGCCTATTTTAAGTGGTCTTGTAACGACAGATTCTTTACACCCGGATTCCAACTTACAGCCGGACAAACTTATCAATTTAGTTATTGGTATATTACCGATGGTGCCACTGGATGGACTTCATTAGATCTTGGAGTTTATTCTGCTCAAACTGCAGGAAGCTTGATTCAAACAATAAATTCTATTCCTTCACCAACAAATACCACCTACACTCAAGTCAATGCTACTTTTATTCCATCTGTTAATGGAGTTTATTACTTTGGAGTTTATACTCAAGCAAATTCAACTCCTTGGTATATAACATTAGATGATTTTTCACTTACTTCTTCATCAACTCCAACATGTACAGTTCCTACAAACTTAGGAGTTTCTGCGATTACACCATCAGGTGCAACTGCAACCTGGACAGCAGGTGGAACAGAAACACAATGGGAAGTTGCCTATAAACCTACAGCATCTTCAACTTGGAATAGTATATTTGTAACTAATCCTTCTCATAATTTTACAACATTAACAGCCTCAACACCGTATGATGTAAAAGTAAGAGCAATCTGTTCTCCTGGAGATACAAGTGCTTATACTGCTGTTGTAAACTTTACTACCACTGCAGTTGCAGCATGTAATACCCCAACTGGATTAGCAGTAAGCAATAATACCAATGGTAGTGCAACGATAAACTGGGTCAATGGTGGAACTGAAACTGCTTGGGAATTAGATTATAAATTATCTTCTTCTTCAACATGGACTACCTTACAAGTAACCACTCATCCTCAAATATTAATGGGATTGAATACTTGTGCTGATTACAATCTAAGAGTACGTGCTGTATGTTCAGCAGGTGTTTACAGTAGTTATACTTCAGTTGTCAATTTCACGACACCACCGGTAACACCAACCAATGTTCAAGTTCCGACGGTATCCATTACGGATCAATCTGCTGTTGTAACATGGACACCAGGAGGGAATGAAACTCAATGGCAAGTGGAATATAAATTACTTTCATCGGCAAACTGGACTACCCCTGCTCCTTGTTCATCTCCTACATTCCTTTTAACTCCATTACAAAGTAACTCAACATACCAGGTAAGGGTAAAAGCTTTATGTGGAGCAAACAGCAGTGCATTCACCAATTCTGTACAGTTCACAACCAACGGTGCTTCCGTATTTACGATTACAGCATCTTCTAACAGTTTTGGAACTATTTCTCCATCAGGAACAGTAACTGTAAATGCAGGAGCCAATCAACAATTTACTTTCACTCCAAATGCAAATGCAACCATTGATTCATTAATTATTGATAATGGAGTGCCCATTGCACATACTCAAACAACATATACTTTTTCAAATGTAATAAGCAATCATACTATTGTAGCGATCTTTAAGGATCATACAGGAGTTGAAGAATCAGTACTAAATCAGATGGTAGATTTATACCCAAATCCAACCAACTCTTATATTGATTTAAGATTCAATGAAGCACAATTACAGGTAAAAGAGTGTAGATTGTATGATATATATGGCAAACTATTAAAAGTAGTGCCTGTTAACAGTGATTTAACCAGAGTAGATGTATCCGAATTAGCGAACGGAGTATATTTTGTAAGGTTAGACAGTGAAATAGGAACTATAACTAAAAAGTTTGTGAAGAAATAGCTATTTTGTATTTAATAAAATTTTTTATGAAGGGTCGGAGTTTTTCGACCCTTTTTATTTTTTTCTAATTTCTTACAATTTGAGCCAAGTCTTCTATTCTAATAAATGATTGGTACACTTTTGATGTAAAATGAATCTTATTAGAAAAAATCTCAACTAAAGTATATTGTAAAAAAAATTACCAACCATTTATTAGAATATGAAATTTTAATTCAAAATATTCGTAATCATCATAAAATTAATTACTTATGATAATTATGAAAAGATATTCACAATTTAATCTTATAAATGTTAATAAATATTAATAAAATGCAAAGAAAGTTAAGAAAAAATTAATTACATTTGCCATATTAAAATAAAGTAAATAAAAATCTAAATTTATATTATATTAAAAGTTAATAAATGTTAAAATATTATTTTAAAACCAATTTAATAACCAAAATATCAAAAAGTTATGAAAAAAAAATTATTTATCTTTTTGTGGATAGCACTATTTTTTAGTGTATTCACTACAAATGCTCAAAACTATGCTTTGAGCTTTTCCAATCAAAATCAAACTGCAAAAGTTCCTTTAAATCCAACATTGGATATATCTGGTCCTTTGACAATTGAAGCTTGGATTTACCCAACTTCATGGAAGAGTGCCGTTTATCAAGGTTGTATTTTAAACAAGGAAGGGCTTAATTTTCAGGGATACATGTTAAGATGTGGTGCAAATGGTACTTTAAATTTTAATATTGGTACCGGATCTACAACTCAATGGAAAGAATTAAATTCGCCTTCAGGAACACTTGTATTAAATACTTGGCAACACGTTGCCGGTGTTTTTGATGGAACTCAATTGAAAATATATGTTAATGGTATTCAAGTTGGAACTACATTAGCATACACTGGTCCAGTTGCTATAAATGATACTATTCCATTAGAAATTGGAAGATCTCATTTATATCATGATCGTAACTTTCCAGGAAGAGTTGATGAAGTAAGAATATGGAATGTTGCATTAAGTGCAACAGATATTGCCGCTTATTATAATTCAACTATCACTTCTGCACACCCTAATTATTCCAATTTAGTAGCTTATTATGAAATGGATAATTTTAATACCGACACTGATTTAGATGGTAATCTAGATTTTACTGCAACAGTTGGACCTTCAGGTGAGGTATATGAAGCACCTTATGCTCCTGCTTGTAACTCTTTGTTTACAAGCACAGCTCCAGCGGGTTTAACCTCTATTGAAGGTTATCAATCAACGACGTCTCCTGCATCTTTAGGAGGAACCAATCAACATATTATAAAAGTTGCCATAGATGCTTTTTCTGATGTAACATTATCTCAGTTAGTTTTTCAAACTTTTGGAACCACATCTACATCTGATATCTTGAATGCCAGAGTTTGGTTTACAGGCTCTAATAACAATTTTACTCCAACCACCCAGTTTGGTACAACAATTCCAACTCCTCCATCTGCTGGTACTAATATGACTTTTACCGGATCTCAAACAATCCCTTGTGGGAGAAGTTATTTATGGTTATCCTATGATATAAATCCGAATGCTACTTTAGCCAATTTAGTGGATGGTACATTTATCAGTGCAGTTATAGATGGGACTACTATGTACCCAATAACGTCTGATCCTACGGGTGCAAGAGAAATTGCAGCTACCTGTACACATGCTTTACAAATTTCAGCTCAATATGGAGGTGGTTGGTATGGTGGACAAGTGTCTGTTAATGTTAATGGAACTCCTGTATTGTCAGGAATAGGTTCAACTTTTACTACCGGATATGGTCCAATACCTTTTACATTTGATGCCGGAACCGGTGATGTCATTTCAATTGTAAGAACTACTGATGGAACCTCCCCATCCTATATGAGAGTTGCTGTATTAGATGGCAATGGAACCACTATTTTAGCTTCAGTTAACCCTACTACTACTGGTGTGACTACTACTGGTTATTGTGGAGGAGTAGCCTATACAACAGCTGCCACATTAGTAACTGCTTATTCTGCCCAATTAAATGGATCTTATGCCAACTGTATTCCTTCTGAATCAGGCTTCAGATACAAAAAAACGTCTGAAACAGTTTGGAATTATGTTCAGGATTATAACAACCCAATGACTTATGATCTTCAATTGCTTGTTCCTGCTACAAACTATCATTACCAAGCTTATGCTATTGTTGGTTCAGATACTCTTTGGGGATCAACTGTTAATTTTGCTACAACTTGTGTGCCATTTACCATTCCATTTGCAGAATCATTTAATACAACATCTTTACCTTTGTGTTGGACAAATAGTTCTTCAAACCCATTTAATTTTGTAACAACAGGTAATTATCCATCTGCAACTCCATTTTTTGGAACTGGGATGGCTCGTTTTGCAGGTTATTCATATTCTTCAGGTCAAGTGGGTTATATTGTAACTCCAGCATTAGCTAATTTAACTACTGGTATGGAAGTAAGATTCTGGTTCCACAGACAAGATTACAATAATTCTTATACTGTTGGAGCTCTTAGAGTTAAAGCCAATAGCTCAGCATCAACCACCGGAGCAGTTCTATTAACAACAGTTCAACGCGTTTATAATCAAGCTCCTGCTGTTCCATCAGCTGGTTGGTATGAATATGTTGCTGTTATACCTGCAGATACATTTACACATATCATTTTTGAATGTACCTCTGATTATTGGGGTGATATGTATTTGGATGAGGTTAGTATTGATTATCCTGCTTCTTGTGCAAGACCACCTGCTACTTCTGTTACTGTACCTGCAATATTAAATAACGCAGCAACTATTAACTGGCAAAGAGGCGGAACTGAATCAGAGTGGGAAGTGTCATACAAAACTAGCTCAGAAACAACATGGACAACAGAAACTGCTTATGATACCATTTATACTATATTAAATTTAACACCTGCTACTACATATCAAGTTAAAGTAAGAGCGGTATGCGCTCCGGGAGATGCAAGTTTATGGACTATAGAAAAAACATTCACAACTTTATGTGATCCAATCCTTACATTACCATTTGTTGAAAATTTTGAATCCACTGCATCTGGTCAAATTCCTGTATGTTTCAATAAATTATTATCAGGATCTGCAAGTGTTGGTGTTACAAACAGCGATGGAAGTATGGTATGTAATTTTAGTTCAGGTTCAGTTTCCAATAATTGTTTCTTGATTTTACCATTAACTAATGATCCTGTTAACACATTAAGAATCATGTTTAAATACTATGGTGGAGCAAACCATTTGTATAAAATTGGCTACATGACAGATGCATCCAATGCTGCATCATTTGTTGAATTACATAATGCACCTCTAAGTACTAGTGGTGGCTGGTATAGTTTTGATATGGTAACCTCCAATACCATGACTGGATCCGAAAGATTAGCCATTAAATTTGTGATGGCATCAGGATATAGTGCCAGAATTGATAGCTTAACCATTATGCAACAACCTCCTTGTGTTGAACCAACTACATTAGCATTATACAATTCAGGTATTAACGATGCAACAGTAACTTGGAATGGAACAGGAAATAGTTACAATTTAGAATACAAAGAATTATCAGCAACTACCTGGATTCCCATTTCAAATGCGACTTCTCCATATACAATTTCCGGTTTATTGCAAAATACTCAATATCAATTCAGAGTACAATCTGTATGTGATGGTGGTGTGTTAAGTGGCTTTAGTCCAGCTTTCAACTTCTCAACTCTTTGTGATTTAATTACAGTATTACCTTATGTTCAAGATTTTGAATCAACAGCAGTGAATGATATTCCTAGTTGTTATAATAAAATCCAATCAGGATACGGTACAGTGAAAGTAATTGACTTAACTTCTGAAGTACCACAAGCAGGAAAAGCTTTACAAATGGATTTCAGCTCTTCTTCCTCTGGAGAAGCATACATTATTTTACCAAAATTCAGTGATCCTGTTAATACATTAAGAATTGGATTCAGATATTATGGCGGTTCTGCTAATCATAGAATTGGTTATCTTACAGATCCAAACAATGCAGCAACATTTGTTGAAGTGATTAACCAAACTCTTGCTGGCGCTACAGGTGGAGTATGGTATAATTTTGACTTATTAACCAACAATACTTTAACCGGTAATGAAAGAATTGCTATTAAATATAATCCAGGTTCAGCATGGTATAATAATAGATATGATAGTTTAACAGTAAGTGCTATGCCATCTTGTCTTCCTCCATTTGGATTAACTGCTACAAACGTAACTGCTTTTGATGCCACATTAAACTGGAATCAAGCAACTGTAGGAACTGCTGTTGATTATAATATTGAATACAAAACTAATACAGAAACAACCTGGACTTTGATTTCAAATGTAACTTTCCCATATAATTTAACTACATTACTTCCAATGACCACATATCAGTTTAGAGTTCAAGCTAATTGTTCCGCTACTGAAACTAGTGATTTCTCTACAGCTGTTTCTTTTACAACATTATGTGCACCACTTACACCTCCAACTATTTCTGAACCATTTGCAACAATGTTGCCCAATGCTTGTTGGGAAAGAAAATCGGGGGCACTACCTGCAACAGGAAATGCTTCATTAACAGCAAGTACTTCAGGATGGTATATTAGAACATCATTTGGTCAAAATACTGCTGCTGTTAATCAATATTCTACTTCTTGTCAATACTGGTTAATCACTCCTTCAATCGATCTTGGAGATGGTTCGAACCAATATCAGTTAGATTTTGATATTGCTATTACAGATTATTATAATACTGCTGTTGGAAATACGGCACAATCTCCTAATGCAAGATTTGCTGTATTAATTTCTACTGATAATGGAACTACATGGAATAGTACCGGCATTATTAAAGAGTGGAACAATACAACCGGAACACTTTTTAGTACTTTAAATAATACTCTTCAAAGTCAATCAATTCCATTATATGATTCTGTAGCTATGGCACCTTATTCAGGAATTGTTAAATTTGCTTTCTTTGCTTATGAAAATGATGCTACATATACTTATGACAATGATATTCATATAGATAACTTCCAGGTTAATCCTTATAACTCATGTGTTCGTCCTACTGGTGTTTCTGCAACCAATATTGGATCTTATTCAGCTCAAATTAACTGGACTGAAGCAGGATCTGCTACTTCCTGGGTTATTGAATACGGTGCTCCAGGATTCACTTTAGGAACGGGAACTTCAGTAAATGCTTCTACAAATCCTTATATTATTTCAAGTTTATCTCCTCTAACAACTTATCAATATTATGTAAAAGCAGATTGCGGATCAGGAAATAGTAGTAACTGGTCTTTACCCGGAACATTTACAACTTTACCATCTTGTCCTGCACCAACAGCCTTAACTGCTTCTAATATTACTACTTCATCTTTAGATTTAGCATGGACTGAAAATGGTACTGCAACATCATGGGAAATTGAGTATGGAATCGCAGGATTTACTCATGGTACAGGAACATTATTAGCTACATCAATAAATCCTCAAAATATTGCAACACTTTCCCCTGCAACTTCTTACGATTTTTATGTAAAAGCTATTTGTGGAGCTGGTGATTCTAGTGTATGGTCTGTAAAGATAACAATTACTACACCATGTTTATCTACAACCTTACCATTTGTTGAAAACTTTAATGGTTCTTCAATTCCTGTATGTTGGTCTCAAACTTATTCAGGTGCTTTATCTTCAAATCGTTGGTCTGTAAGTACTGCAACAGATGCAGGAGGAGCCGCTAATCAAATGGTTTGTACATACCAAAATGCAATTGGAATTTCCAGATTTATTTCACCAGCAATTGATTTTACAGGAGTAACAAATCCAGTTCTTACATTTAAACAATACTATAATGATTATGCTGCAGGTGCAACATTAAAAATTCAATCTAGTACTGATTTAACAAACTGGACTGATCAACCATTTACATATGCATCAGGTTCAGGAAGTGTTGGTCCTAATACGGTTACTGTTAATTTAACACTTTCATCAGGGGTTAATTATATCGCTTGGGTTGTTGATGGAAACCTATACCAAATTAATTACTGGTACATCGATGATGTAAATATTACCGATGCAGTTGTTACATGTACAACTCCTACGAACTTAGCTGTTTCAGCAATAACTTCAACAGATGCAACTGCAACATGGACAGCTGGTGGAACAGAAACACAATGGGAAGTTGCCTATAAACCTACAGCTTCAAGTACATGGAATACAGCTTTAGTTAGTGCTCCAACATACAATATGACTTTATTGACTGCATCAACTCCTTATGACGTAAAAGTTAGAGCAATATGTGGTGCTGGGGATACCAGTGCTTATACCGCTGATGTAAACTTTACAACAACAGCAGTAGCTGCATGTAATGCACCTACAGCATTAGCTGTATCTAATATTATAAATGGTAGTGTAACGATCAACTGGACACCAGGAGGAACTGAAACATCATGGGAATTAGATTATAAATTAGCATCTGCAACCACATGGACTACAGTTCAGGTAACCAGTCATCCATATATTTTAAGTGCATTACCATCATGTTCTGATTACAATGTAAGAGTACGTGCTATTTGTTCAGCTGGAGTTTATAGTAATTATACATCAGTCGTTAACTTTACAACACTAACACCTGCTCCAACTAATGTTCAAGTACCTACAGTTTCAATTACAGATCAATCAGCCGTTGTAACCTGGACACCGGGAGGAACAGAAACACAGTGGCAAGTGGAATACAAATTAGCCTCCTCAACAAACTGGACAACATCAACTATTCTAACATCCAATTCATATTCATTAACAGGTTTAGAATGTAATTCTGGTTATCAGGTAAGAGTAAAAGCAATTTGTGGAACATATGAAAGTGCATTTACAACTCCAGTTTCATTTACAACATTAGCCTGTCCTAGCTTTACAATATCAACAACAGTAAGTGGTTCTGGAACGATTACACCTTCCGGTAATGTTGTTGTAAATGCTGGCGCAAATCAAGAGTTTGTTTTTACACCCGGTGTTGGAACAAGTGTTGTATTAATGTTAGTAGATGGAACAGAAACACCATGTGTTAACAATTCATACACATTTGAAAATGTATTGGCTAACCATACTCTTGAAGTAACTTTTGCTGAAGGTATTGAAGAGGGTGTGTTAGCAACATTAGTTGCTTTATATCCAAATCCAACGCATTCTTACATTGATTTGAGATTAAATGAATCACAATTACAAGTAAAAGAGTGTAAGTTATATGATATTTATGGGAAATTATTAAAAGTGATACCTGTTAATAGTGATATTACAAGAGTAGATGTTTCCGAATTAGCAAATGGAGTTTACTTTGTAAGAATGGAAAGTGAAAAAGGAACCATTACTAAAAAGTTTGTGAAGAAATAATCACGAATTTGTTCAAATAATTATTGTAAAAGGTCGGAGCAATCCGACCTTTTTTTATAAAAGTAGGCCACGAATGATATCTGTTGATGCTCATAATGCTCGATTGCTCGATTGCTCGATTGCAGGGGAAATTCATCCGACGGAGCAATTATATCCTAATCTAAAAAAAGATTGGTGAAAAATTCACATATAGCTGATTAAACAATAGATATAAATTTTCATATTTTTCATTTCTACAGTAACAATCATTTATTAGAATAGAATACTCGTAGCAAACTATATAAGTTAGAACAAAAAATTACCACTAAAAACTATTATCTTTTACTTTTTACCTTTTACCTCATATTTATTATCTCTTTCACTATTCATTAGTCTGCAGTCCGTTGTCTGCCGTCTGCAGTCATTTTTTTGGGGCATTCCCCTTTGGCCGCGCTCAATCCAATACAAACGATATAATAAGTGAGTCCCGTCGCTAGCCAAAGGGTCGGTCTCCGGCCTGTACTCATGTGCTCGTGATGCTCAATATGCTCAATTGCTCAAAAATCTAAATTATAATATGTTAAAAAGCAATACCTTTTACTTGTAACTTGTTAAATGTTAAATGTTACTTGTTACCTTTTAATTTATTAGGGCTTTCCGGCTTCGCCCTAATGCGGAGGTCAATTTTCCGACGGAGCTCTAAATAAGGTATTCTATTAAATTATTGGTAAAAAATTGTCTAAATTATTTATTTTTAACAATATACAAAACTTTGTGATTTTGCTTCGACCTTTCACCAATCTTTTATCAGAATAGGCAATTGAGAACCCCCAATTTCAAATCCAATCACCCATTTGGAAGACAAAATCAAACCTAAAGTAAAAATTTATACACTTAAAATCAGCTAAATCCCACTTTTAATCTTCTATGTTTGATTTAACCCCACACTACTTCTACCATTTTATTGTTCAAATGGCTTTTAAAATTTATTTCTAAAGTTTTTTTATTTTATACAAACATTTTGCACTGTATGTAATCCTCTTTTCCATTTGGTATTGAGATCGATTTTTCAATCAATGCAGAGGATGGATCTAGTCTGTACTTGATCTGGTAAGAAATCATATACCAATACAGATAGTTCTGCAAATAACTGGAG
>JAGDMF010000043.1 GCA_017860455.1 Bacteroidota bacterium | reverse complement strand
TTTAGTATTTGAGAAAGTTGGAAAATGAGTGGGAAATAGAGAATTTAGAAAAAAAATTTGGCTTGTCAATTCTAAAATTTGCTCAAAATTGTGCTTTGATCGATGCTTCCAATAAATAGTTCCGAGAAAGTGTGGAAAAATAATTTTGTATATAATTATAAAACTGATAATTACAAAAGTTGTAAAATTAAATCTATCTGTTTCAACACTTTCTCGGAATAAGAAATTGAGGGAAAACAATTGGGTATCAACAAAAAGAGCCCCTTCTAGTAGGAGCTCTCTTTTTTATTCAAATGGTCTTAACTTTTTTAGTGCGACCCACAAGATTTACTACAACCCCCTTTTGTCGATGGAGTTGTACATTCTTTCGGAAGTTTTGCTCTCGCTTTCTCATCTCCCTTTACATCATCTGCATCAAATCCTAATTTTGCAATTTCTGCTCTGATCTTTTCTGGAGTCGTTTTGGCTGGATTGTAGTTTACTGTGATCGTTGAAGAATGAAAACAAAATTCATAGGAATTTACTCCTTTAACAAATGGTAAACTCTCTTTTAAAATCTCATCACTCTTTGCTGTGTAAGCGTTTGTTTTAATTTTAATCGTTGCATCTTTCGCTGTTTGCGCTTGTAATGTTACTGTTGTTCCTAGTACAACTAACATAACTAATAAAAAAATCTTTTTCATTGTAATTGTTTTTTAAAGTTTTTAAATTTATTTAATGGTTAATCTTATTCCGGCATATCCCATAATCCCTACTATAGGAGCATAAACCATGGAAGCATCAAATTTAGATCCAAATGGATCTGTATGACCTAATATTGGATGCTCTTGTTTGTAATTAAGTAAGTTTTCTCCTCCTACGTAAAACTCCCACTTTCTAAATTTCTTTGTAATTTGTGCATTCATGATGTAGTATGCTGGTGAAACTCCCGAAATTCTATATTCAGGAACTTCTGTACCAGCTACATCTGCTATCGGTAACCTCATCTTGCCATTATATTGTAAGGATACGTTAAATTTCCACTTATCATAGGGTAAAGCATAATTTAAATTAACTAAGGCTTTATGTGGACTCATTAATACTTTCTGTTGCAAATGTCCATCGGTTGTTACTTTAACATCATTGTACCTATAGGCTAAGGTTACTTCAAATCTTTTGATCGGGTATAAAATCAACTCAGCTTGAAAGGCATTTGAATAGGATTTATTGTTCATTCCATTATAGTCACCATTTAAATTGTATATATATACATGATGCATCGATTGGTCAAGATCTATGATGGTTTGATTTACAAAATGGGTGTAATAATAGTCAACGGTAAATGACGATTTTCCACCTTTCATCTCAAATGTTTTTACAAAACTTCCTCCCATGTTGTAAGCTTCTTCCGGTTTTAAATCTTCCTTGAAATCAAAGGATCTGTTGCTTACTAAAAGTGATAAATTTTCAACAATCACATTGGAAACTCGATATGCTTTTCCGGCCGATGCTCTAAAAGATGTGCTTGGTGTAATTTGCCATTTGGTGTGAATTCTTGGTGTCCAAAAAAGCTGGTTATAGTAAACATTATAATCAACTCTCATTCCGGGCATAATAATAAATTTTTCATCAATGGAGTATGCATATTCAACATAAGCTCCGGGAACAATTTCTGTTTTTTTCAAAGTATAGGGAAGTGAACTGCTTAAATAGTATCCTAAATATTCATCTAAATAATCCACTTGAGCACTTAGTCCAAAGCCAACTTTATGGTTTTTCTTTGTTCCATATTTATCGTTGAAAATGATATTCATATAACCACTCATTTGTTGTGCATCATAATTGCGAAGTCCAAATACCGATTTATTGTTTTGATAGGTTAATGAAACGATGGTTCCAAGACTTTTAAATTCATGTCCTTTGAAGAGAAATCCGTTTTTAGAGATAATATCTGCTTTATTGGTTTTAATATTCAATCCATAAACCGATGTGGATAGTTGATCTGTTTTGGCATTGTAGTCCATTTCTCCACCGGTCCGGTCTTCTAAAACATAACTGATCATAGTTCTTCCTTCTAACCAATTAGATTTTCTGTAGTCGATTCGGTACATGGAATTTATCTGCTTATTTAAGGGAATATCCATAAAGCCGTCATGATTCATATCTACTCTTGCCAACTGACTCTCGGTATGAAGTAAAAACATTCCTGAAATCGGTTTATTTCTACTCATATCAAATCTGGAGTTGAAATTGAGTTCCACTTTACCCATTGAGCTGGCATATAGATTCATGTAGACACGTTCCATATTCGTTTCAGGCTTTTTGTAATCAATATTGATTTGTCCGGTAATCCCTTCATATCCATTTGATACTGAAGATGTCCCTTTGGCAACACTTATAGCTTCCATCCAGGGACCAGGAACAAATCCTAATCCAAATTGATTGGCTAACAAACGATTATAAGGAACATTTTCTAATAAAATCTGAGTGTAAATTCCAGCTAATCCCAACATGGTGATCTGTTTTGCCCCACTTACAGCATCAGAATATTCTACATCTACAGATAGTGAGCCTTCAAAACTTTCAGATAAATTACAACATGCAGCTCTACGTAGTCCTTCTGATGTGATCACTTGTGTTAAAATAGGTTTAATAGAGATATAAGAACCTTGATTGCCTAATACCTGAACTTCTCCCAGACTCTTGGCTCCGGAAAGAATGATATTAAGCTCTTTTTGTTCTTTATTGATGGTTATTGTATCACTTTCGTAAGAAACATAGGATACAATCAATTGATTCGTTTTGGAAGTTAATGCAATTTCATAAACTCCCGATTCATTGGTGAAGGTTCCTATATCGGTTCCTAACCATTGTAAACTGGCTCCAACAACGGGGACGAGTTGTTTATCATCTCCCAATTCTGTAACTTTCCCTTTCAGCACTTGTGCATTTAAAGGTACCAAAATGTAACTTATTATTAATATTAAAATTATCTTTTTCATTTTTTGTTTTTATTATTTGACAAAAACCCACAAATGTAGGATCATTAATTATCTGTAAACAAAAATGAAAATTAGGCGTATAGAACCCTTTGAGATGTATATTTTATAAATTCCTGAGAGTTTTCAAACTGTTTTGGTGGATCTATCCCTGTTTTTTGTATTTCAATTTCGGGAATTTTAACAGTTAATGAAACAACATCATCATTAAAAAATAATTGAATGGGTGTTACTGTTTTCACAAGTGATGATGCGTAATCAACACCCATGTACTGATCAGAAATTTTTAAAAAATAGGTGATTAAAAAACAGTGGGAATGATTGGAACATTCTTCAACCTCTGAATCTAAATGATCATGATCTAACGTAGTCAATAATGGATCTTCTAAAATGGATGTTTTACAAGATTCGTTTGGGTTAGAGGGAATTAAAGAAACAGAATGTAAATCTTCACACTCATGATGTTCTTCACAACATAAATGGTGAAAAGTTTTGCAAGATTCATGAATATTAATCAAGACTCCAGAAGAAAAAGTAAAAAATAAAACAACTGTAAACAATGTTACAATTTGATTTATAATTTTAAATGTTTTTCCTTTTTTCATACGAAGTGCAAAAATACACAATTTTTTAATACGTTTTTGACTACTTATTTCAGCTAAAGTTTAATTACAATCTTTCAATTTGGACAATAAATCGTATTTTTGCGATTCTAAAAACACTTATTCATGAAAAAATTTAGTAAAAATTTCTGGACTGTTATTGGCATGGAATTTACAGAACGGGGTTCCTACTATGGCGTTATGTCCATTCTATCTGCTTACCTGGTGTTAAACAAAGGAGAAGGCGGATTGGAATTTACGAAACAAAGTGTTGGTATTATTAAGAGCACTATCACTCCATTATTATATATTTTACCCATTATTTCAGGGGCTTTAGCTGACAGGTATGGGTATAGAAAAATTTTATTTTTTTCATTTATTGTGATGTCTTTAGGTTATTTCTTTGTAGGACTCTCTACTTCATACCCTTTTGTTTTCGCAAGTTTATTAATAATGGCAATTGGAGCAGGATTTTTTAAACCAATTATTTCCGGAACCATTGCTCATGAAACGGACTCTAAAAATAGCAGCATAGGTTTCGGAATATACTACTGGTCCATCAATCTGGGAGCGTTCCTTTTTCCTCTCATTTTAGTACCTTATTTGAAAGAAAAATCTTATCCTCTGATTTTCTTCACAGCTTCCTTTTTAACCGGTAGTTTGTTGTTTTTAAATCTTTTTGTATTTAAAGAACCTGAAAAACCAAAATCAACAAAATCATTTTCTAAAATTTTAGAAGAGATTGTTTTAGTTTTGGTAGACTGGCGATTTGTTTTGATGATCGGTATTTACTCTTTATTTTGGATCTGTTATTTCCAAATGTTTGATACTATGCTTTGGTATGTGAAAGAAAGAATGGATATGAGTGCTGTTAATCATGCTGTAAATAAAATTATTTCTAACTTTATTTCTAACCCTAACTGGCATTTCGATGTGGAACATATTACGGTTGTGAATGCCGGTGCTATTATCATTTTACAACTTCTCATTTCTGTTATTGTGAAGAATTTCAAAGCTTTACCTACCATCATTGGAGGTGTCCTCATTGGCTCTTTTGGACTTCTGCTTATTGCAATCACACAAAATCCATGGTTTTTAATCATGGGATTAGTGGTCTTTTCAATTGGGGAAATGTGTGCCCATCCTAAGTTTATTTCATATATCGGAGAGATCGCACCTGCTGAAAAAAAAGCGCTTTATCTAGGATACTCTTCACTTTATGGGGTTATTGGAAGTTTTTTTGCAG
>JAGDMF010000021.1 GCA_017860455.1 Bacteroidota bacterium | reverse complement strand
GGAGAAACAGTAATAATAATAATCAAATAATGTTTTGAATGGTTTTTACATCCAGTCCTCTTGTCCCCTGTCGCTATTCTTTAAACAGTGTCATGGAGTGTCGCTCTTCAAAAAATTCAGAAAATGTAGTTCTTTCCCTAAACGGAACGTCAAGGGTAATCTCGTTTCCTTCGTGATCGGCACCTAAATTAAGAGTTCCTGAAATGTAGTGTTTCATGTGAGCAATTACAATGGTTTTCCCTTTTCTAACCCTGTAATAACTCCCTTTTGGCAATAGTTTTTCAATCTCTTCCAGGTCTGATTCAATATAGTAGGAATCCTCAGGAGCATCTCCACAAACCAGATATACTAAATTTCTTACTTTATTAAAATATTTGATTTTTGAAAATGGAATTCTTGCAATATCATCAATCCCACTTTTGCATTTGGCATAAATATAGTAATCTTTGAATTTTTCTAAAAATCTTTCTTTAATTCGAGGTAATGATTGCAATAAATTTTCCTTGGCAATAAAGTCTATTAAGTTACGATCCAAAAATTTAAAAGCATTTTCAGCATATTTTTGAGGATAGGAAGTAAGAACAATAGTGTAAGGAGGTTTTTTAAGTTTTTCTAAAAAATCGAACCCTGTCATTTCGGGCATTTCAACATCTAAAAACAATAAATCACAATCATGGGTTTCAAAAAAATCGAGTGCGTTTTTTGGATTATCAATGTAAATAATCTCCCCTTGCAAACCACACCCCTGTAAGATATAGTTCAGGACGATTACATTATTAGGATCATCGTCAACAACTACAAAACAATACTTATGAATTTCCATTTGTTTTTTAGATTTTCTGATTTCAGTTTGTTTTAATTATTAACACCTACTTTCAACGATAAAAAAACCGGAATATTGCATGTATTCCGGTTTAGATTTTAATAATTTTCGGAAATTAATCTTTGGTATTATATTCTTGAGATTTTGTAGTGGCATTATATTTTGCTTTCTTCTTAGCAGTGTGTTTTCCTCTATTCTTTTTCTTTTTATAACGGGTATTTAAAGATGTCGTTGAGCTCCAATTCGGTTGTCTGGTTCTTACTTTTGAATATTTGGAAGGTCTTCCTTTGTCGAGATAATTACTACTTGAGGAGCAACTATCTATAGAAAAGAGCAATGAGATTGCTATTAAAGCATACAATAATGATCTAAGAATATTTTTCCTTTTCATATTTATTTGTTTTGTTGTGCAAATTCTCTCCCTGCGCGAAGGCAAGCTAAATTGGTATTTACGATCTCTTCCCCTTTTCTGGCAAAAACCTCACTTACAGCATTTTCAATATCTTTGAAATCGATTTCAATAAATGGTGAAGCTGCTCCTAAAATCACCATGTTTGCAGAACGGGCTGAGCCCAATTCCTTAGCAATTTTATCTGCATTAATAACCACTTTGTTGGGAAGTTTATTCAATTCAGCACTTAATACTTCAGGTGCAGGATAATTAGGAATGTTAATGAACGGTTGATCATTGGTAATTAACCATCCTTTTGATGAAAGCCATGGAAGATATCTTAATGACTCCATTGGTTCTACAGAAATGATAAGATCTGCTTGTCCCTGAGGAATCAAATCTGAGGCTATTTCATGATCTGCTAAACGGAAATGGGATTGTACATCACCCCCTCTTTGGCTCATTCCATGAACTTCAGCTTGTTTAAGATGTAATCCTTTTTTTAGAGCCGCATATCCAATAATAGATGCAATGGATAAAATCCCTTGTCCGCCAACTCCCGCTAAAATGATGTCTATTTTCATATTGTTATTCTTTTTTTCAATTTACAATTCAAGTTCAATGATTATTTTTTGGTGAGTTTCTTTTTTAGGGTTTGCACACACTCTCTGGTTGGAATAATGACTGAAACTCCTTGATATTCTAACTCCTCTTTTACAATTTGGAGATTGGTTTCGTGATTTTTTTTCAATGGAGTAATAACACGAATATGTTCTTCTGCAACACCTAAACCTTTGCAAATATTTCCAATTCTGCCTAATGCATGTGAATCTTGTCCACCTGTCATACCGGTAGTAAAATTATCTAAAATAAAAACGGTTACAGGAGTATTTTCAACAACACAATCCAATAGTGAAGTGATTCCACTATGGGTAAATGTAGAGTCACCGATAACAGCTACAGCAGGACGTAAGCCAGCATCTGAAGCACCTTTGGCCATGGTTATAGATGCTCCCATATCAACTGTGGAATAGATAGCATTATAGGGTGGAAGTGCACCTAAAGTATAACATCCTATATCTGAAAATACTCTACCGGGACCATATTGTTCCATCGCCTGATTTAAAGCAGTATAGGAATCAATATGAGGACAACCTAAGCAAAGTGCTGGTGGACGAGGGGCTACGATTTCAGGAACATCTGCTCCGTAAGTATCCGTTAATCCCAACGCTACAGCCAATAAATTTGGGTTTAATTCACCATCTCTTGGTAAAGTACCATCTAAACGACCTTTAACAGGTTTTCCTGCGTTTAATAATCCTTTTAATTGTTCTTCAATTAATGGGTATCCTTCTTCTGCCACTAAAACCGTTTCACATTCATTTACCATTCTGGCAACTAATTGTGTTGGAATTGGATATTGTGTAATTTTTAATACAGGATATGGACATTTTGTTCCTACATAATTCTCCATCAAGTAATTATAAGCAATACCTGAAACAATTACTCCCATAGATTTATCGGATCCATCAATATATTGATTGTATTTTGATTCAACCGATTCTTTTTCAAGTAATGGTTGTTTCGCTAATAATTCTCTATAAAAAAC
Source organism: Bacteroidota bacterium (assembly GCA_017860455.1). Taxonomy (GTDB): domain Bacteria; phylum Bacteroidota; class Bacteroidia; order Bacteroidales; family WCHB1-69; genus UBA5429. The sequence continues at coordinate 33,601 of JAGDMF010000021.1, read as the reverse complement.
TCTGGCATGTGCTGGTAATAAAATAAATTGTTTTTTATTATCACATAATTTTACTTCATTTTGAGGAAGTGATTCTTTTTTGGCAACACCTGCACGTGAGTGTGCTAAACGCGTTGTTACTCTTAACATGACCGGTATGCGATATTTTTCAGAAAAAGCAAACGCATCATAAGTCATATCGTAAGCTTCTTGTTGATTAGAAGGTTCAAATACAGGAATATAGGCAAATTTTGCAAAAAATCTGGAATCCTGTTCATCTTGAGAAGAGTGCATGGAAGGGTCATCTGCGATTAAATAAACCAAACCACCATTTGCACCGGTAATGGCAGAATTCATAAATGGATCGGCTGCCACATTTAATCCGACATGTTTCATACATACCAAAGCACGTTTCCCTGCATACGACATTCCGATTGCAGACTCCATGGCTGTTTTTTCGTTAGCAGACCATGATCTGTGAACTTGACCTTCCGCTGCTTGTTTAGAGTGTTGCACATACTCCATGATCTCAGTAGATGGGGTTCCGGGATAAGCATAAACACCTGATATTCCGGCATCTAAAGCCGCTTGCCCTATCGCTTCATCTCCTAATAATAATAGTTTTGACATGATATATTTGTTTTTATTTATTAATATTATTTAGTATTTTTTAATCATTTTTTTGGGTTACAAAGATACAAAATATTTAGAAATGGAGAAAAGTCCATAACAGATCCTCTGGTAATTAATTTTTTTATAATTAAGATCATAACTAAAAAAATGTTAATTTTGCAGGTTTAAAAATTCACAAATGCAAATCAACGTTCAAGAATATAGTTGGCAAATCATTCTTAATCCCTGTGCTATGTCTCACAGAAGTGGAAGATTCTGGGCACAAATTGAAAAAAAATTGCAATCGATACCTATTCAATACGAATACCATGTTCCGGAATTAGTGGAAGATGCAAAAATGCTCATCAAACAACTGTGTAAAGATGGATTTCGTCATTTCATTGTAATTGGTGGAGATGGCACCTTTAACAATTTCATTAACAGCATTATGGACAGTGAAATTGATCCAAAAGAGGTTTATATGATTCCGATCGCACTAGGAACTGGAAACGATTGGCTTAGAACACATTTCAAAAAAAATAATTTTAAATATACCATGGGATCCATTTCCGGAGGAAACTTTACAACCCATGATGTTGGATTAGTGGAAGTGATTAAAAATAATGAGGTTATTGCTCGAAGATACTTTATTAATATTGCAGGATTTGGTTTTGATGCTGCCATTATTAAAAATGCCAATGAACATAAACCCATTTTATTCCCTGCTGCCGTTTATATTTTTGGCTTGTTAAAAACACTCCTGAAACATAAAGCTGTTCCCGTTTCTATTGAATCAAAAGAGAGAACAACTGAAAAAATGATTTTTTCAATGGCTATTGGAATTGGGCAATTTAACGGAAATGGTATGATGCAATGCCCGGATGCAATACCCAACGATCATCTTTTTGATGTGATTCAAATTGAACAAATCTCAAAAATGAAAGTGATTAAAAACGTAAAATATCTGTTTGATGGATCTCATATCCAAAAGCTATCTGAGATCAGTTTGTTCCGAACAGAACAATTATATTTAAAATCTGATGCTGATTTATTAGGGGAAGTGGAAGGTGAATTAGTTCCTTCAGGAGAATATAAAATTTCTTGCATCCCTGCAGAAATAAACATTCTATCCGAATTATGGAACTAAGAAACAGCACCATCATTGCCGGTCCTTGTGCTGCTGAGAGTGAAGAACAATTATTTCTCACTGCAGAACAACTATTTCAGACCGGATTACCCATCTCTTACTTTCGAACCGGCGTTTGGAAACCCAGATCAAGTCCAAAAGATTTTTGTGGCGTCGGTGAGATTGCTTTGGAATGGCTTGCTCAAATTAAAAAACAATTTCATTTTCCGATTTGTGTTGAAGTTGCCAGGGGAGAACATGTAAAATGGTGCTATGAAAACGGAATCGATGCTATTTGGATTGGAGCCAGAACTACCGTCAATCCCTTTTTAGTGCAGGAGATTGCGGATGCTGTCAAACAGTTTCCAATAGAAGTGATGATCAAAAACCCCATCACACCCGAATTAAAAACATGGATTGGGGCTATTGAGCGACTTCAGGAAGCAAATGCCCCCAAAATTATGAGCATCCACAGAGGTTTTTCTGTAGAAAGTGAACATGTATTACGTTATAGTCCGATTTGGGAGATCCCTATTGCTTTAAAAACACATTTTCCTGATCTCCAAATCATTTGCGATCCATCCCATATTGCCGGAAATGTCAACTACCTGAAAGAGATCTCTCAGATTGCCTTAGATTATGGATTTGACGGTTTGATGGTGGAAGTTCATCATAATCCTCAACTTGCATTAAGTGATGCCGATCAACAGATTACCCCTACTCAGTTTTTTGACTTAATTGAATCACTGAATTTTAAATCATCTGTAAACTTAACAACAGAGCATCAGTTGGTTAAAGAAAGAAATCTCATTGGTCATATTGATACCCAAATTAGTGAACTTCTCAAGAAAAGGATGGAGATTGTGGATGAGATTGCTAAAATTAAAAATAGTCACAACCTGGCATTATTGCAACCTGATCAGTGGAAAAAAGTGGTTCAAAAATATCAGCAATCTGCTCTTTCTGATGCTGATTATCAAAAATTCCTTGCAGATTTTTTAGATCTCCTGCATCAGGCTTCTTTAAACAGACAAAAAAATAAGCACTAAAAAAGTAACACCTCGTTTTTTAATTTACTAACCAGTATACCTATTAATTCGAATTAACATGAACAAGACTCTTAACAAAATTCTTTTTTATATTTTAATTTTCCTCTTTTCAGTATCACTTATTCTGTTTTTTGTTTCTTACATCATTGACCGGAAAATGGAAAAGATTGCCCTCAAGCAATCCAGCAAACTGGAAGAGGTGTTATATTACATCAACAGGAATTACGTTGATACCGTGAATTACAATCAGTTACTGGAAAAAGCGATATCAACGATGTTAGAAGGATTAGATCCTCATTCGAGCTATTTTAGTGCTGAACAGAATAAAATCCAACAGGAAAGTTTACAAGGTTCATTTGAAGGAGTGGGAATTCAATTTAATATTATGAATGATACTGTTATGGTTATCAATGTAATAGCCGGAGGACCATCTGAAAAAGCAGGAATAAAAGCGGGTGATCGGATCATAAAAGTGGATCAGAATAAAATGGTGGGACAGGGAATTAACAATGAAAAAGTGTTCAAATTGCTACGAGGGAAAAAGGGCACGAAAGTGGATATCGGCATCATTAGACCGGGAGTCCCAAATCAGATAAATTTCAAAATCACAAGAGATGTGATTGAAACTTTCTCAGTGGATATTTCTTATATGATCAGTAAAGGAACAGGTTACATCAAAATCAATCAATTTGGGGAAACCACTTATGATGAATTTACCAAAGCGCTGAATCAACTTAAAAATCAGGGAATGAAAAAGTTGATTGTTGATTTACAAGGGAATGCAGGTGGTTATCTCGATGCTGCTATTCGTATCTGTGACCATTTTTTGAAAAAAGGGGAAATGATTCTCTATACTGAAGGAGAACATACCAAATCTGAAAAAATTTACGCCACATCTGAAGGTGATTTCGAAAATGGTGAAGTGGTGATCCTTATTGATGAATTTAGTGCTTCTGCTAGTGAAATTGTTGCCGGAGCGATTCAGGATAATGATCGGGGTACCATTGTTGGAAGAAGATCTTTTGGAAAAGGATTAGTACAACAAATGATTCCATTAAATGACGGTTCATCTTTGAGATTGACCATTGCCCGCTACCACACTCCAAGTGGAAGATGTATTCAAAGAGATTACAAAGAGGGTGTTGATGCCTATTATCAGGATTTTGCAAAACGGTTTAATGATGGAGAGTTAATGAGTGCAGACAGTACAAAATTTAATCCCAAATTAAAATATAAAACTAAAAATGGAAGAATTGTTTATGGTGGAGGTGGCATTATGCCTGATGTTTTTGTTCCTCTTGATCATTCCAAATATTCAGATGCTTATTTACAGCTGATCAATTCCGGGTTACTCATTGAATTTTGTTTCAACTATTCTACCCAACAAAAAAACCAAATCACAAAATCATATAAATCTGCTGGTCAATATGTTGACCAATTCGTTATTACAGACGATATATTAAATCAATACATTCAGTTTTATTCCAAAAAAGGGAATGTAAAACTTGGAACTTTAAATAGTTTTGAAAAAGGTAAAATTAAAATCTGGTTAAAAGCCTTAATTGGACGAAATATCTATCGGGATGAAGCTTTCTATCCTGTTTTGAATAAAGAGGATGCAATTATTCAAAAGGCGATGAAAATGTAGTCGATAGTCGATAGTCAATAGTCGATAGTCAATAGCCTATAGTATTGAATATATTATATTTAGATTCATTTTTCATTTTTCATTTTTCATTTTTCATTCTTTTGTCTCAACAAAAGGTAAATGAAATAGGGTGCTCCGGCGATGGCGGTGATGCTTCCGACCGGAAGTTCCGAGTTAAATGCAATCGTTCGGGAGAGTGTGTCTGCAATTAACAAAAATAGGGCTCCAATAAAAATGGAAAAAATAAATAGGGTTCTGTTGTTATTTCCCCAAATTAGGCGAACAATATGTGGCACAATGAGTCCAATAAAGCCAATCACTCCGCATATAGATACTACACCTGCAATCAATAACGAGGAGGCAAAAAGCGTAATTATTGTAACTCTACCTGAGTTGACTCCCAGATTTTTGGCAGAATCACTACCCAGTTGCATGATGTTCAGATCTTTGGAGTAAAAAAACAAGACAAATAGGGAACTCAAAAATAAGGGTATAAAAAAGAGGATCTCTTTATAAGATACAGATGCAAAACTACCCATAGTCCAAAAAATGATTTTCTGCATCTCCTGTTTGTTTAATACTATCAATAAAGTGATCACAGCAGAAATCAGAAAATTGACTGCAATTCCGGTTAGCAATAAGGTTTGTACCGAATTTTTGTGAGCCATTCCTGCAATTCCTAAAATAACAAATAACGTAATTAAAGCCGTAATAAGAGCCGGTATTGTAATTCCGAACATAATCACATCCAACCCAATAATAAAGGATATAGCAGCTCCTAACGAGGCTCCTGAAGAGATTCCAAGGATATAGGGATCACAAATCGGATTTCTAAACACAGATTGAAAGACTGCACCACAAATCGCTAAAGCTGCTCCGGCCATCAGACTCATGATGATTCGGGGTAATCTTAGTTGTAAGACTGTCAAAATGTAATGATCCGGAATGCCGTTAGTGTCTGTAATTCCAAATTGGGATAAAACAATTCTGGTTACTTGTGAAAAAGGGATAGAGACAACTCCTAAAGAAGCTGCCGCTATCCCACTTATTATAAGAAGAATAGAAAATAGCAAAATCATCAAGCCAATTCTATTTTTCATATGAAATTAATAATTTTTAACAAAAGGATAATGCTGTTTCTAAGTCAGCTTTGATATCTTCAAAATCTTCAATACCTACTGCAAAACGAACCAATCCATCGGTAATTCCGCTACTCAAACGAGCTTCTTTACTCATTTTGGAGTGTGTCATAGATGCAGGATGTGAAATTAAACTTTCTACACCTCCTAAAGAAACGGCAAGAAGTATTAATTTGGTGTTTTCCATTAATTTTTTACCTGCTGTAATTCCCCCTTTTAATTCAAAACTAATCAAAGAACCAGGTCCATCCATTTGTTGTTTCCCTAATTCATATTGAGGATGTGATGGTAATCCGGGATAGCTTACTGATGCAATTTTTGGATGTTTTTCTAACCATTCTGCAATCAGTTGTGCGCTCTCCTGTTGTTTTTTCACTCTGATTGATAGGGTTTTTAACCCTCTTGTAACCATAAATGCTTGTGTTGGATCCATGTTGCAACCTAAATTGATCATAGTTGGACGAACAATTTTGTCTAACTCATCGGTTTTTACCATAACAGCACCGGCAACGATATCAGCATGTCCATTTAAAAATTTAGTCATTGAATGTAAAACAACATCTGCACCTAAATCCAATGGTCTTTGAAGAACCGGACTGCAGAATGTATTATCAACAACAACAATTAGATTATGCTGATGTGCTATTTCTGATGCTTTTTTAAGGTCTGTAATCGCAATTGTAGGATTGGTTGGAGTTTCCAGATACAACATTTTGGTATTAGGGCGAATCGCTTTTGAGATATTGTCTAAATTGGTAGTATCAACATAAGTGGATTCAACACCAAAGCGTGACCACCATTTTTCCATTACCACTCTGGAAGGACCATAAACTGCATCTGTTGATACAATATGGTCTCCTGCTTTTAAAAATGCCATATAAACAGTATTTACAGCAGCCATTCCACTGGATACTACCACACATTTAGCAGCATTTTCCAATTTTGCCAATGTCATTTCAAGTGCATTAATGGTAGGATTTCCAATTCTGGTATAGATATACCCTGGATCTTCACCGGCAAAACATGCAGCCCCATGGTCAGCATTTTTAAATCTAAAGGTTGATGTCTGATAAATGGGCAACACTGCTGCACCAAACTCATCATGATCTGAACATCCATGAACTAAAATGGATTCAAATTTTAAGTCTTCTTTCATATTGTTTTAATTTATTAACCTTAATTAAGGTTGAAACGGTTATATTTGTGTTTTAGAAAAAATAATTTTTTTAATAAATGAAATCGGGATCAGTTTGGTTACAAATGCAGTCAAAAAAGCATATAAAGTACTTAAAAGGATCAAATAAGTCCATTGGAAAGGTATATACTCATGGATTATATAAACTCCGCATATCAATAGAATCAAGTAAAATAAACAATTTAAAAGCGGTATGATTTTCCAGGATATTTTCAAGATTCTAAATGCAATGATAATTTGTAAAATGGAAACGAGGGTTTGAGTAGATAAACTTGCAAAAGCTGCTCCTTTGGCTTGTAGTTGAGGAATTAAAATAATGTTGATAATAATATTCACTGCAATCCCTGCTAAAGCGGTAATGTTTAATAATTTCATACTTCCGTTAGCTGTTAACAGCGTACCAAAAATGTATGTAAATGATACCGGAATTAAACAAGGTATCAAGATTTTAAAAACCTCTGAACTCTCCTGAATATGTTCATGATACAAGCCATTTAAAACATCGGTTCGATAAGTAACCAATATCACAACTGCAGAAATGGCAAAGAAAAAAAGTAAAGAGAATGAACTTTTAATGATAGGCAATAAGTTCTCTTTATTTTTTAACATCTTGGAAAACAGCGGTAATAATATAACAGAAAACAGATAGGAAACCATGATCAAGGCATCCAATAACCTGAAAACTGATGCATAAACTCCTGTTTGATAGGATGATACTGAATCAGGTAATAATCGCTCTATCATGACTGAGTCAATTCTGTTATAACAAGACATCAATAGGTATAAAATAGCAAAAGGAAAACTTTTTTTCAATATCACTCTGAAAAACTTGTAATTCCAATGTAATTTAATTGGTTTTGCTTTTTTATAAACTATTAAAAAGGCTATAATCACAGAAATAACATAAGCAGCAGTTTGCGCATACAAAAACCATTCTATCTGAAATGGGCCTGTTGTGACACCACCCCATAGTAAAATTCCACAAAAAATGATCATCAGCAGCCGATCTAATACCGACAGAATACTATCTGTTTTAAAAAACAATAATGCTGAAATATTAGATCTCAAATAAAGTATAAATGAGTTCAGAATCTGATTGATAGCTGCCCAGAATAAAATCTTCAATTGTAAATCTTTATACCCAATTAAAAAAGCAGCAACAAAAGAAAAAAGGATATAAAAGACTGCTAAAGCCATTTTTAATGATAATATACCAGATATGTGCTTGGTTAGCAACTGATTGTGTCTGGCAATATTTCTGTTATTAAAATTCGTTACTCCCATATCCAATATCATATTGAACAGGAAAGTAAAATTAAACACTGCAAAATAGAACCCGTACTGTTCCGCTCCTACGCTATTTTGAACACCAACATCTATCCCCAATACCCAAAAAGGTTTGATGAGTAAATTCAAAAACAGAAGTATGCTGATGTTAAAAATAAAGTCTCTTTGTTTCACAATGGATATTTAAAAACTAAATAACAATATTGATGATTTTCTTAGGGACAATGATCACTTTTTTAATAGTAATGTTTTCAATCCATTTGGCCGCTTCAGGTGAATGGAGAATATCCTGTTCAATTTCGGAAGGTTTCATATCCACAGAATACTCTTTGAAAAATCTTGTTTTTCCGTTAAATGAAACAGGGTAATTAAAACTATTATCAACTAAAATGGAGGGATCCAACTCCGGATATTTTGCATAAGTGATAGTATCGACATGGCCTAAAAGTGACCATAATTCTTCAGCAATATGAGGTGCATAAGCGGAAAGAAGAATAAGCAATGGTTCTAAGATAGCTCTTTTATTGCATTTTTTTTCTGCTAATTCATTGGTACAGATCATAAAAGCACTTACAGCAGTGTTGAATGAGAATCTTTCATTGTCACTCTCAATTTTCTGTATCGTTTTATGTAAGATTTTAAGCTCCTCACGTGTTGGGGCCTCATCAGTAACAGTAAAAATATTTTCATGATTGTGATATAATCTCCAGAATTTCCTGATAAATCTGAAAACACCTTCAATTCCATTAGTATCCCAAGGTTTAGCCAATTCCACTGGTCCTAAGAACATTTCATACATTCTCAGTGTATCTGCTCCATATTTATCCACTAAATCGTCAGGGTTCTGAACATTATATTTGGTTTTGGACATTTTTTCCACTTCCCAGCCGCAAATATATTTTCCATCTTCAAGGATAAACTCTGCATTTTCAAATTCAGGTAACCATTTTTTAAATGCCTCAATTTGAAGGTGATCATTGATTACAATATTTACATCCACATGAATTGGGGTAACTTCATATTGATTTTTTAAACCTAATGATACAAAAGTATTGGTTCCATTAATTCTATATACAAAATTAGATCTCCCCTGAATCATCCCCTGATTAATCATTTTTTGAAATGGTTCATCTTTAACCGTTAATCCGATATCAAAGAGGAATTTATTCCAAAATCTTGAATAAATAAGGTGTCCTGTAGCATGTTCTGACCCACCTACATATAGATCCACGTTTTCCCAGTACTGATTGGCTTCTTTAGTAAAAAACTGTTCCTGATTATGGGGATCCATATATCTTAAGTAGTAAGCACTGGAACCGGCAAATCCGGGCATAGTACTTGTTTCCAAAGGATAACCCTCTTTTGTTGTCCAGTTTTGCGCTCTTGCAAGAGGTGGTTCTCCCGTTTCCGTAGGTAAATATTTATCAATATCCGGTAGTAACAATGGAAGTTGATCCTCAGACAACATATAAGGTAATCCGTTTTTATAGTAAACCGGAAATGGTTCTCCCCAGTAGCGTTGTCTGCTAAAAATGGCATCTCTTAATCTATAATTGATGGTTCCGTAGCCAATTCCTGATGACTTTACGTTTTCGATGATCACTTTCGCTCCCTCTTTGGCATTTAATCCATTGATTAACTCAGAATTAACACAAATCCCATCTTTGGCTTCAAACGCTTCATTGGTGATATCACCTCCACTAATCACTTCTTTAATAGGCAATTGGAAAAATTTGGCAAAAGCATAATCACGACTATCATGAGCAGGAACAGCCATAATCGCTCCGGTGCCATATCCGGCTAAAACATATTCTGCAATGTAAACCGGTATTTTCTCCAAAGTAAAAGGATTGATTGCATAAGAACCGGTGAAAACACCTGAAACTTTTTTGACATCAGTTTGTCGTTCTGTTTCAGTTCTGTTTTTGGCCTTAAAAATATAGGAAGTTACTTCCTCTTTTTGTTCTTGAGTCGTAAGTTGTTCAATCAAAGGGTGTTCCGGACAAAGCACCATAAAAGTAACCCCGTAGATGGTATCGGGTCTTGTGGTAAAAATATCCAAAGTCCCCGGATGTTGATCTAATGAGAATTGAATAAATGCACCTTCACTTTTTCCGATCCAGTTTTTTTGAATCTCTTTAATAGAATCTGACCAGTCCACACTTTCTAACCCTTGTAGCAATCTTTCAGCATAAGCAGAAACACGTAAAATCCACTGTTTCATCAATTTACGTTCTACAGGATAACCTCCTCGAACTGACAATCCACTTACAACCTCATCGTTTGCTAACACGGTTCCCAATTTGGGGCACCAATTTACCCAGGTATCCGCCAAATAAGCTAAACGATAATTCAATAGGATCTGTTGTTGTTCTTCATGAGACCAATGGTTCCATTCTTCTGCAGTAAATGATAATTTTTCTGTTTGAGCCGGTTTAATATTTTTCGTTCCTTCCATAGAGAATACATCCTCTAATTCAGAAATAGGTCTTGCTTGTTGAGCATCAGTGCAATAGTAGTGATTAAAGAGTTGGATGAAAGTCCATTGGGTCCATTTATAATAATCCGGATCACAGGTTTTAAAGGATCTATCCCAATCGTAAGAGAACCCTATTTTATCCAATTGTTCTCTATAACGTGCAGTATTGATTGCAGTAGTGGTTGCAGGATGTTGACCTGTTTGGATAGCATATTGTTCTGCAGGTAATCCAAAAGCATCGTAACCCATAGGATGCAAAACATTAAAACCTTTTTGTCTTTTATAACGAGAATAGATATCAGAAGCAATATATCCCAATGGATGTCCTACATGCAAACCGGCACCAGATGGATAAGGAAACATATCCAATACATAGAATTTTGGTTTGGAATTATCGATTTCAGCCTTAAAAACTTTATTTTTTTGCCAGTTTTCCTGCCATTTTTTCTCGATCTCTCTAAAATTATAGTCCATTGTGATACATATTTTAATATAGGGTGCAAAAGTACGAAAAAAAAGGCTATCCTGTTGGATAGCCTTTTTCAAATTAACATGAAAAATTTTAGAATTCCCAAAGTTCATGTTCAAAGGATCTGATTTTATCAATAATGATATCAGATTCAATTCTTTGATCTCTTGGATTTTTAATATAATCTTGAATCATACGATCGCTATAAGTATTTTGTTCTTGAAAAACAAAGCTTGCAAATTGTCTTTTCCAGGTGATTGCATCATCATAAGACAAACGAGCGGCATTGTTTTTTACATTAAACATCTCTTGTTTAACGAGGTAAGGTCTTAAATCATCCCATTTAATAACACCTGCAGATCTTTGAGCTTTTGGAACCTCTACATAATTTTCCTCTTCATCAGCAGAAGGTGTTGCATTTGGATCCGGAGCAGCAGAAGGCCTTTCATATTCAACAACCGGAGTGATAGTAAGTATTCTTACTTCTAAAACAGACCGTTGTTTATCAAAAAACCAAATCTCTTTAATCCTATAAGATAAAATTTCATAAGGCTGAAACTCTTCAAGATAATCCTCAGTATTAATTTTTTGACCAGTTTCAGGATCGATAATATCCCTTGTTTTTGGATTGGAAAGGATATTTCTCTTTTCTTCAGGAGTTAATTTCAACTCACAAAATTCATCACTATAAACAGGAAGTGAGTTAAGATTTTCAGGATGGTTAAAATCGATGGCATCAAAAATGGTTTGAGCTAAGCTTCTCCAGGTACCTCTTCTGGTAGTTGGAAAATAGTAAGGATGATTCCTTTTTTCTCTTAAGTCAATGATTCTCCAAACGGTATGATAGTAGAAAACATCACTTTGGCGGATAAAAACGGGAGAAACCGGTACAGAAAATGTATCGACATCCATTTGTTGCCAAGGAAACTCTACAGGACGTGTTGGTTGTTGCAAGGTGCTACCACCACCCTCTTCCTGAGCAAAAATGAAACCCACGAAGAAAAGCGCAATCGAAATTAAGGTTAATTTTTTCATGTTTATTATTTTTTTACTATTTAATACGAACTGTGATCTCATTTAAAGATCTTGGTCCTGCTTCAGAAGACGTTTTAATTCCTTGGAAAATAATAACTGTCCCGGGAATAGCATTTTTGATTTTAGTTTTCAAAGTCTCGGTAAATGCGCCTCCTTGAACTGTAATTGGTGTATCTTCCATCCCTTTTACATTAAAAATTACTTGATAAGCAGTAATTTTCCACTGTAATTGATATGCAAAATCCTGAGGCATTTGAGCATTAATAAATGGATTAGCCAAAAGATCGTTTTTAGAAACTCTACCACCGGTATAGTTACCACCAATTCTGGCTTGTGGATCAGGTACCCGTTTTACACGGAATACAGTACCACCCATTTGAGCGGTTCTACCACCACTTTCAGCACTTACATTAACCGTTACAGTTCTACCAACCATTGCATCAGTAACTCTAACATTAAAGTTACCCGGTGCAGTTTTAGTTGCAGTACCGCCACCAGTTAAATTGATAGAGATTTTATCTGGTGCTACAGGAGCATTAACGGAAACCGGATTATCAATATTAGCATAAAATACATTCATTTTTTCAGCTGCTACAGTAGCAGATGGTTTTAAAACGGTGTATTTATCTTTAAATGCGTAGTTAGTTTGTGTTCCATCAGGTTTGGTAACTCTGATAAAACCGGCGAATTTTTGTTCACCTGGAGATCCTGCTGGAATTTCCAACTTAACAATACCGTTTTGACCATCCAAACGAGTTGCGCCTTCAGTAGAAATTAAAGTATCAGCACCCATTCTGTAATAAACTTCCGGACTTTGTCTGTCATCAAATGCAGCTACAATTACGTCAGCAGAATATTTATCACCTTGAAATACCATTTGAGAAACAGGAATAGCTCTGGCTTGAATTTGGTTGAATTTGAAGTCATCAGCTGTTGTAGATCCAATGGCATAATTCAACATAATAGATTGAGCATTTCTGATTTCACCAATAGTTTTGTTAAGTAAAGTGTAAGTAGCAATCATAATTTGATGGCCGAAATAGTGAACTTCCCAATTTTCTGGAGCACCATCTTTATTCTTATAATTTTCGTTTACTTTTAATCCAATTTGATCACCTATAATTTGTCTTCCTTCAGGTTTCACAAAAGATAAGATTTTATTTCTGTAAGCTTCAATCTTTTTTCTAAGATCAACTGCTTTACCGGAATTTAAAGCTTTATCTTCTCCAAACATAAAGCGGTGAGCTTTACTGATATTATCTTTACTTTTAATATCATTAGCAGTTTTGATTTTTCCGTCTTCTGTTTTTTCAGTTCCATCAACTGCAATTAAAAGTTCCACTTTCATTTTTTCAATATAGTCAACCAATTGGTCAGATTCTCTAACGATTTCGTTAACCATAATTTCCGCATTTTTTACTTTGGCTTCACCTTGAGATGCTTTCTCCAATGCTAATTTTCTTTGGAAACCTGAGATTCCCTTATTAGTGATTTGAGTTGACATTGTCAATGCCTCATCAACGGTTGAAAATGCATTCAGGATATCTTTAGATACATTTAGCGCAAGCATTGCTGTTAACACCAAATACATCATCCCAATCATACGCTGCCGGGGGGTTTCCGGACAATTTGTTGCACCCATAATCTTTTCTTTTTAAATTGTTAATAATTTAGATTGATATTGGCATTGCATGATTATTTACCACCCATTGCAGCTAACATATTACCATAGATATTGCTGATTTGAGCAACATTTTTAGTAAGTTTGTCCACTTCTTCTTTATATTTGATTGTTTGTTCTAATGATGAATTTAAGGTATCAGCATAAGCTTTAACACTTTGTTCCATTTTTTTGTAACTATCAATAATCACTTGAGAGCTTTGAGCCTGAACATCATAAGATGAAGACATAGCAGAAGCTGTTTTATCATATTGAAGAGTTAAGTTTCTTGCAGATTCACCAGCTTTGATTAAGCTATTTACATAATTGTCAGTTGCTGAAGTTGCATCAGCAGTACCGGTTAATTTTTTAGCATTATCAGCTAAGTTTCTCATTCCGGCAGCTAAACTTTCAATCAATTCAGGTCCCACCTTAGCTTGTTCCAACATATTATCTAATTGTTGAGTGATATTACCTTTTGGTAATTCTTTCTTTTTAGATTTTGGTGCACCTTCATCTTCGTGACCAACGGCTAATTCAGGATAAACCAAAGCCCAGTTATATTCTACGTGAAGAGGTTCAAAAGCAGAGAAAGAAAAAATGATTGCTTCAGTACTCATACCTACCATAAGCATAATGTCAGCTCCAGGCCAGTGAAGAATTTTGAACAACGCTCCTAAGATTACTACTGCTGCACCCAAACCGTACAATTTCGCCATAAAATTTTTGTAATTTTTGCTTCTTACAAGTTGATAAAGTCCCATAATAAAATTTTTAATTAGTTAATGATTTAATGATTTATTAATGATTTGTTTGTAATTTTCTAGTAAATATGAGATGCAGATGAATAATTATCCCCTCTTTGGCGACCCATGTAAGATTGAACACAACGGAATCCTACGTAAGCTTTACAAGTATCTTGATATTCAAATGTTTTAGCATAAACAGTTGTGAAATAGCTGATATCTTTCCAGGATCCACCACGAATCACTTTTCTTTTCTTTTCAGGAGAATCCCCTTTTTTAGCATAATATACATAACTTGGGTTCAAATCGTGTGTAAAGTTAACAGATGATTTATCAAATGCATCGTTACACCATTCAGCTACGTTACCTGACATATCGAACAAGCCGAAATCGTTTGGATGATAATGTGCTACAATACCTGGATAAATATTATCATCAGCTGCATAGTTACCACGTTGTGGTTTGAAGTTGCTTAAGAAACATCCGTTAGCATTTTGAGTATAAGGACCTCCCCATGGATAAGGGTTATTGTCGAGATCTCCTCTGGCAGCCCATTCCCATTCAGCTTCAGTTGGTAATCTGAATTCTTGTTCATTTGCAGCAGCAATTGAATTTAAGAATGCATGACGAATATGAGTTCTCCAGTAAACAAATGCTTTAGCTTGTCTCCAGCTTACACCAACAACAGGATAATTGTCAAACTGTGGATTAGAGAAATAGTTCAAAGCCATTGGTTCATTGTATGAGTAAGTATAATCGTGATTCCAGCAAAGGGTATCAGGATAAATATTGACAACATCTCTACGAATAAATTTCTCAAAACCATTATTCAAGTGACTGGGGCGATTAGCATAGATACCTCCTAAATCACTACCTTCCAATTCTTTAACGGCAGCACCGCGAATGGTTGGATCTTCACGATCTCTGTAAGCACTTAAATCCATAGTCCAATATTCAAAATTCAACATGGAAATATTAAGTGTATTGGGACGATAATGGTAATATCTTGAATTAATTTTATTAAACAATGGACTAAGAGCTTCG
Source organism: Bacteroidota bacterium (assembly GCA_017860455.1). Classification (GTDB taxonomy): domain Bacteria; phylum Bacteroidota; class Bacteroidia; order Bacteroidales; family WCHB1-69; genus UBA5429. The sequence continues at coordinate 18,133 of JAGDMF010000021.1, read as the reverse complement.
ATCTCTTCAACATCTTTAGAATCCCAAGGAATCTCTTCTCTCCAATTGATTAATTTTGGTTCAATAATGGAACCCTCTTCATTATCACCAAAAGCGGTATTTTTGTCATATCTGAGATAATGACCATATTTACCTCTAATTTCATCCCCTTCTAATTCTCCAAGAAGGCAATGTGCTACTGAGTCTTTCACCCATTCTACAAATTGGCGATACTCATTGTTGGTAATTTCGGTTTCATCCATCCAAAATGCTACGACTGTAACACTTTTTGATTGGTTTGTAGTTGCGTAGGGAACATCTTGATCTCCTGTACCCATGGTATAGTGACCGGCTGGGACATAAACCATTCCAAATGGTGATAAATCGAGATACTCAGGTCGATCTTGAACACCGACTAACTGTCCGTCTCCAGAATTTTGACATGCTGAAAATAAAACAGCAACTAAAAATACAAATGCTAATCTTTTCATGTTGTTCACTTTATAATGTAGAAAACGTTTAATTGTCATAAATTATTGTTAATACTGATTTTTGTATATATTCCTTGATTGTCCATAACCTACGTTATAAACCGGTCTAAAAATATCGAAACAATATCTAACCACAAATTCAATATCCCCCATACTTCGATTTACCTGAAATCCACCCAATTCACTGGTTGTAAAACTGTATGATAATCCCATATCTAAACCTTTTAGATAAGGATTAGGATCACTATAGAATGGTCTTGCTCCAAAAACTATGGATACAGCATCTTGAATACGATAATGTAAACCACCCCATAATATATTATTGTATCTTGCCAATACTAATAAATCAAATTGAATAATACTTAAATCTGTTTTTATCATAGCGTTAGGTTCAATAGTCCATGCAGGATCAAATGGAACCGCATATACATAACCACCATGAATATATATTTGTCTGGCTAATTTCAAAAATTGATTTTCTCCTGAAATTCTGACATTGGATAAAATCTGAGTTGCAGAAGCACCTGCATACCAATTAGATGCTTTATAGAACAATCCGAAGTTCACATCAAAATTCATAAAAGGTTCTTTTACTAAAGCCTCAATAACAGGGTCACCTATTTGAATTGGTCTTAATTCTGCATCGGTTAAAGATTGTTGTAAAAAGCCAACCTGAAATCCGATACCTAATCTACCGGAAGGTAAATTCAATTTGTATGCATATCCTAAACGTAATCCAACATTTTCAAACCAACCGTTTTTATCTTTGATAATGGATAATCCTAATCCACCTCTTAATTTTCTTAAATAAGATTCCATATTAAACAGAATCTGTTGACCACCTGTACTATATGAAGAATCAGTATTGGGGATCACATCACGGTAACCGGCGTATTGTTGACGAAACAAACCGGTAAAGCAAAGCGTATTGTGTTGCTCACCTGCTGATCCCGGATTAAAATAATAATTAGCCCATGGGAATAATGTAAATTGAGCATCTTGTTGCGCATTAGCGCAAAAACCGCTAATTAACAAAAAAAATAAAATAGTAACGCTTCGTCTCATAGTCGTTTACTTTTGTTTTTGCTTTTTTAGTTTGTTAAAATCCTTACTGTCAACATGTTGAGTTCCCTAGCCAATTCTTAATTTTCCTATCTTTAACTGTTACTTACTTTTTAAAAAAATGTTACAATCTTTTCGGTTTTTTTAGTAAAAAATTTAACCCTCAAAAATACAATAATTTTTACTTAAAAAACACACCTTTTATTTATAGCTTGTATCTTTTTTTTTTCATTAATTTCAACACTCGATTGTTAACAATGTTAATTATCTGTTATAATGTATTTTAAATACCTTATTTAGACATTGTATAAATATAGCCTTTAAAAAATCACTTTAATTTGCATATTTCCGGTATGTATAGTTTTGTTGAACTGTGATGCTCTTCCATAATACTGAAAATCAAGTAACAAATAGTCGGAAAATTGAAACTGATAAACCAAACTCCAGACTGCATTCTTCCCTAATGCCATTCCTTCTAGCATATCATAACCTATATTTCCGGATAGATTCTGATCGGATTTTAAATACAAATACTTAAATTTTGCCATCCAGGTGCTTTTTTGGGGAGAGCGGTATTGTAACTCCATTTCCATCTCATGATCCAACATTTTTTGAGTACCCAAAAGATTTTTTTTCTGTTTATAGGTATAATTGAGATTAAGTAACAAATGGAACGGAAGCGTTATCTGAATATCCGATTTAGATTGTCTCAAATCAATTTTGTAATTATTCGATTCAAAAAAAGTGGAGTTATTTGTTTTCTGACTTCCTAATAGTGCTGTTTTAAAAATCACTTTTTTCCCAATTCTGAATCTTGCTACTATTTCATTTGATTGATTTGAATTCCATTCCGGTCCGTAATATAGAAAAAGTTTATTATTGGTATATTTGTAATAATAATCAAAGCTACAAAATGAGAAATAGTTAAATGTCAAATTATTATTTACAACAACATTGGATGTTATCAGGGAACTATCTTGCGAATCGATTTTAAAAGGATTCACAGCCTCTAAAAGATGGGTTCGCGTATTTTTCTGATAAAATCTTACAAGCGTATTATTATTAAAACCAGAAATAACTTTTAAAAACCCTTTTTTGTTACCCCATAAAAGGGCCGGTTTCAATTGAATGGTTTGAACAAAACTATTGGAATAGCTATTGATATATTCATTAGATGTGATCCAGATTTTAATATAATTGGCTTCATTTTGAAAAACAGCAATTTCAAATTCATTTAATTCTTCAATACCATTTTGATTATAATCGTTCCAAATATGGGTTCCCTGCCCTACCGCAACTTTGATAAACGAAAAAATTTTCTTTTGTTCTACCCCACTGCCTGCTTCATAGTATGTATTCAAAACTAACGCATTTTTAAAAAACCGTGCTTTATATTCAAGACTTCCAACAAAAAAATCTTCCTGATTGAATAGATTCATGGAATCTTTTAAATAACTTTTTCTGTAAGTTCCTACTCCATTAATCGATTGATTTTGCTGAATGAGAAATTCATAGCTAGTTTGCACTTCATACGCGATTTGATTTCTGTTGAGTTGGTTGTTTTGAACTTTATCTTCTAGAAAATTTTTAATCTGTAACCTATAACTATGTTTTACTGAATCAGTATTCTGAATATACCAGGATAGTTCATTGATTTGAAAACTATTTCTTTCTAATGAATCAGATAAAAGATTTTTAAATATATTTCGATCAAATCGTTCTATAAATCCGGTCTCAAATGATCTGAATTTTTTAGAAAAGCTACTTAAAGTTCTCCAAAAAATACTTGAGTGTAAGGAATCATTTTTCAATAAGAAAGAGGTATTGGTTTGAAAAAAATAATTTTTAAAATTGTGATTGGAAATAATCTGGTTTTTAAAAGATGTAAACTCTTGTTCAATAGTATAATAATTAAAAAGATATTTGGTTTCTCCCCTTTTTTCATTTGAAATGGATGAATTAAACATCAAATTATGTTGATTGTGAGAAGCTAAATATTGATCATCCAAATTATAATCTTTATAAAATTCAATCGATCTGTAGCGTTCCGGAGTATAAAAATTTTTATTTACAAATTCGTATCCTACAGAACTATTCCAATTCCATGCTTTCAATATAGAATCATTTTCATTCCATTTTTTAGAATAGGTAGCATTTAACAAGTAGGAATATCCTACATTATCCTGATCATCCTGTTTTGAGAACAAATTTTGATCATAATTGGAGAAAGCAAATTCTGATTGAATGGCAAATGATTTTGATAAATCATATTGTAATCCAATGGTTCCCATTTGGGTTAGTTTTGGCATAACCAATTTAATAACAGGCTCATAATTGCCTTGTTTTACATTATGAATGGGGGCAACCCATTGAAAAACCCTTCCATTGGCACCGGAAGAGATTAAAATATAATCACCCTGGTTTTCACCTAAATAAGTAAAATTTAACCTATACAATGTTAGAGATTGATCTGTTGAATATTGATAAAATTGATATACTAAATCGTTAATGGTAGTGTCTTTATGAACATATAGAATCTCACCGGGATAAAACGAAGAGGTATCAATTCCGGGATATAGAGGCAATTCTGCATCATTCAGGGTACTTAAAAACGATTTCATACTATCGGTTAAAGTGGGCTGAATCGAATTGTTTTTAAGATCCTGTTCATTAAAAAAATTAACAGTAATTAGTAACCGGGAATTTTTTTCACTTTTGAATTGGTTGAAAGAGTATAAAGAATATCGGCTGTAAGAAAGTTCAGAATATTCATATTCCACATTGATCTCCTTTTCAGTGGTGATCAGATTTTTGGCTGAAAATGTGAGCTCACCGGTATTATAATCGATCGTATAATCCTGATCTAAACCTCTTGTTAACAATTTATTATCCATATAAACCCTTTCAGATCCGGATAAAATGATCACCACAGTATTTAATTCATTTCCGGTTAGCTTATAGGGCCCTTGTTTTCCATTTTGAAGATTTAATTTTTGTCTTGCATATTTCCCTTTTGATATTCCACCTCCGGTTTTAGATTGGAAAGAGTTTCCTTTGTCCCATTTTTGATCTGTAAAAAAAGTAACCCCCATTATTTTTTTGTTCAAATTCAAAAAGTGACTATATGGTTTCTGAATTTCGATATCACCTGCTGTTAAAATCCAACGGTTTTTGTAATTCAGTTCAATAAATATTTTATCAAAATCCTGAATAATGCGAGTATTCCCTTCCGGTTGAACCGGAACATTTTTATCGGTAATATTCGCTTTTATTTCCAAATCCGGTGCTAAAAACCCGGACAGTTGAATATTCATAGCTGAGTTCAGAACAAAATCCTGATTATTCCCCACAGAAAAACTTCTTGCGATGGAACCATTTGATTCTAAGGTATTGTTATCACTAAAAGGCTGAAAGTTCCCAAGCGGAAAAGTAATAATATCCGGTTGGTAGGTGTTCCCTTTTGGTGAGATCAAATCCAACTTTTTATGGTATAAAGGCTTAGAAAAATCATAATCTAAAGTACTATAACTGATTTGTATATCTTTTCCAAAAGCGGAAGAATCTTTAAAAAAAATGGTGGCTTGAATATAGTCAACTTCATACAATTCCGGATTTAGATTGTTGATCATAAAGCTTCCGGGTAGAATCGAAAGAGTATCTAATTTTACACAAGATGAATCTATAAGGATGATTCTGGTTTTTTTTTGGATTGATGTTTGAGCATTTGACCATGTCATACTCAAAATGAGCAAAACAAGCAAAATCAAATGTTTAAATATCAATTTCATGATCTTTTTGAAGCAATAACTTGCAAAAGTAAATATTATTTTATAAAATGGTGTATTTTTGCAAAAAATGTATTTGAATGAAGGATAACAAAAATATTTGGTTGTGGGGAGTTTTGACACTGCTTCTTTTCATCACTTTTTTCCCATTAAACTCTATTGGTATTGTTACCGGAGATGATTTGGGTTATATGTTATGGCCCAAACAAAACATTTTAAAAAATTCCATTCAATTTGCTCAGGGGACAGGGAGATTTTATTTCTTATTCACATTATGGATCTATAAAATTCCATACCTCATCGACTCCACTTTTTACTTCCACTTCATGCTTATTTTTCCCCATTGTTTAGCATTTTTATTGTTTGTTTTACTGATCAAAAGAGGATTTAACAATCTTTATATCGGACTACTAAGTGGCGTTCTTTTTTGTGCATTATTTCAAATTACGGGAGATCATAGTGCAACAGCTGCATATCCGTTCTATTTTTCATTTTCATTTTCCATTCTGTTAGGATCTCTCCATTTACTACTTTCTTATTGGAAATCAAAAAAATACATCTATATCCTATTTAGTTCTTTGCTCATGGGTATTGCTACCCTTTTTTACGAAAGTTATCTGGTGTTTTATTTACTCATAGGTATCTTATTATTAAACAAATACAAAATTAAGGAGCTCTTTTCTTCGCGAAAGGGATTCACTTTTATCAAAGAGATCTTACCATTTTTCATTTTCGGACTTCTTTACATTATCACCTACTTTATTTATTCAAAAATTCATTCAGGCGGATATCAGGGGAATAGTTTTTCCGCTGAATTAACTCCGGAAATTTTCTATAAAACTTTATATAATTTAACGATTTACTCATATCCATTAAGTTCATTGGTCAATTATAAGTTTTTTCTTCTGGAATATTCTCTTCAGGATTTGCAAACCATTAATATTTTCACATTAGCATTCAAACAGGCATCTGTAACCGCTTTTATGAAGGGAATCTTTGTGTTGGTAATTTTTATTGTTTTAAGCCTAAAAACTGATAATAAGATAAAGAATATAAAGTTAATAGGGATTGGATTTATTGCATTTCTATTTTCAATTTTACCTCATCTTCCCTTAGCATTATCTGAAAAATACACTTCTACAATTCCCAACATTTACGTCACAACCTACTTTTCAAACTTTAGTGTTTTTGTGCTGTGCATGGTGATTATCCTGCTATTAGTTAAGTTTTGTAAAACGAATAAATGGATCCAATATTCAATCATAGGAATCATCAGTTTGGTTCTTTTTATTGCAACCGTAATTACACAAAACATCAATGAAAAAGTTTGCGAGGATTTGAAAGTAGCTGAAAAAAGGATAACAGTAATGAAGTATCTGTTTCAGGAGCATCAGATCGGACAAAATTCCGCTGTTTATGTGGCGCCTCTGCATGAATCAAAAGCTTATTTTTCTAAGCCTATTACAAGACAAGGAAATCCATTTTCCGGATTTGCAGATCATTATGGACTTAAAATTGATTCCTACCTTGATTATTCTGAATTTTACAATCATTTTAGAGACAGTACAAGCAAAGTGTATCTGATATCTTTTTCTCAGGCATTTAAAACCGGCGATGCTGCTTTTAGCCTGTTGTGCATAAGAGGAGATCAACTTAAACAACAAATAGAGGGAAACAGGGGTGATTCTCTTTTAGTAGGATATTTGTCTCCCTATAAAAAAATAGGAATTGCGATTGCCACAGATTCCATTTCTGGATTAACCATTCAAGAGGAAAAGATGGTTCAAACCGGTAATTTCCATTATAACAATATTCACTTTCTCAAAAAACCTGAAATTTGTAGTTTTTGGATCAAAGGTAATGGGATCATTCCGGGAACGCTCACCATAAGTAACAATTTATTTCCCCAAATACCGTTACAACGGATAGGTTGGTATCCTGTTTTGTATGAAAAAGCATGGATTAAACAGATTAGCAATAAGTTAGAAAATAGTATAGATAGTAAAAAATCGATTCAATTAAAGGCATTAGAATCGGGAATCAGTTATGAAAAAGCTTTAGAAAATGATGCCAAATGGATCTTATATAATGAATACCAATAATATAAAAATGAAAAAACTTTCCATTGTAGTCTCCTTATTTAATGAAGAAGAATCATTACCCCATTTTTACAAGACACTCATGTCTGAATTGGAAATTGTTGATTATGAATACGAAATTTTATTTATAAATGATGGCAGTTCAGATTCAAGTTACGAGATCCTCAATCAATTAGTTCGGGAAAATTCTCATGTCAGAGCAATCCATTTCAGCAGAAATTATGGGCACGAATCAGCTATGTTGGCAGGAATTGACTTATGTAAAGGAGATGCCGTTATTTGCATGGATGCTGATTTACAACATCCACCTTCTATGATTCCAAAGATGGTTGCATTGATGAATGAAGGTTACGACATTATTAATATGGTAAGAGAAGATCGTGATGATGGTGGGTTTTTCAGAAGAAGCACTTCCCAATTATTCTATTCGGTTACTAATAAAATGTTAAATAGCAAGCTAGAACCGAATGCTTCCGATTTTTTCATGATATCTGAAAGAATTATCCACCTTTTACGAAATGAATACCGGGAAAGAACCCGATTTATAAGAGGATTTATTCAAATGATCGGATTTAAAAAAATCACATTACCATTTAGTGCACCTAAGAGAGTTGCGGGATCCAGCAAATATTCCTTTTTTAAATTGTTAACCCTTTCTTTTTCAGCCATATCTACACTTTCAAAAGTCCCCTTAAAATTAGGATTATGGAGTGGATTGATTTCCGGACTTTTAAGTGTTGTTGTAGCTATTTACTCATTAATTATGTGGTTTGTAGATAAACCTGTAGGTGGTTATACTACTCTTGTTATATTGATTAGCGGCTTGTTTTGCATCAATTTTTTAGTGATTGGTATTATTGGAGAATATATTGGGCACCTTTTTGATGAAGCCAAAGGAAGACCTCATTATATAGTTATGGAGGATAGTGATAATGAGATAATGAGCTAATGTGCTAATGTGCTAATGTGCTAATGTGCTAATGTGCAATGTGCTAATTTTTTTTTGATAAAAAAGCAACATTTTAGAAAAAAATGCTTCTTTAGAATAAAAAATAATTGAAAACTTTGTGTATTAAAAAAAAGATTATTTTTGTAAATTGATTCTTTAATAAAGAAAAATGTGAATTATGATTAAATTATTAAAAACATTATGCATTTTTGGAGTTTTATTAGCTTCATTTTCAACTGCTAAAGCACAATTACCTCCGAATATTGTTCCTTATGAAGGGATTCCTGTTTTGGTACCTGCAACTTTGAATGAATTGAATGTTACCAACGGATATTGCCAGCTAACTTATGGAACATCCGGATTAGCACGTTCAGCAACAAGTTGTGTTCCTCTCACTTTAGCAGGACATGTTAACGGATTTCAAAGTCCAAGTTCCCATAACATTATGACCTCTGGCACTTATGATACCAGAGCCTGTATTCAAGATGTTCCGGGAGTTTATTTATACACATTTCCAAGTATATCAGACTGGGATACTGTGAATTACGGAATACCAAGAGTGATGAGAATGGGTGATGAAAATGCAGGTTCCTATCCATCTGCAAGTTCAGCAACCACTTATTATTTTAACCCCACCGAAGATCAAAACGTTTTAATTTATTGGTTTTCTTTTGTAACCGAAGGACCGCAACATCATAATAAAACTGAAAATGCATTATATAGAGTTGAAGTAACCGATTTAAATGGAAATTTTATTACCGGTTCCTACTTGAATAGTACCTACTATATTATTCCCGAAACAACTACAGACCCGGTTATACACCCTTGTTGTCAGCCTTTATTGCCAGGTTATCGTTTCTTATGCCCCGGGTCAACTCCTGTTTTTTGGGCAAGTTGGGTACGTATGGCTTTTGACTTAAGACCCTATATTGGTCAAACAGTTAGATTAAGAGTTATCGTTTCTGAATGTATATATCAAGCCCATTACACGTATTGTTATTTCACAGGATATGGACTAAAAGGAACTATTGATGTTCAAGCTTGTGGAGATGACAATGTGTATTTAAAAGCCCCAAAAGGGTTCCAAAATTATAGATGGTATATCAATAATGTTGAAGTTGCTGAAGCTGCTGGCCAATATTATTTAAACAGAGTTAGAAACACCAGTGAAACCTCTTTTAAATGTACGATGACTTCGGAAACGAATGCTCCATTTGAATTTAATGCTTCAGTAAACTATTATGATCTTTTCCCTAATTTTACATGGGAACAACAATTTGATGAGTGTACAAATAAAGTTCAATTTACAAACACAAGTGAAATTTATAAGATTAATAATGGAGGAAATGTCTATCAACCTATTCAGTATGTTTTATGGGATTTTGGAGATGGTCAAACTTCCACCGAAATTAGTCCTATCCATTATTATGATGGTACGGGTCCCTATAATGTATCTTTAACTATTTGGGATGCTGATAGTGTTTGCAATGCGGGTTCAAATGACAGTCAACCAATTACCATTGAATTAACACCTAGTATTCCTATGATAACAACCGATACTGTATCTACTTGTGAAGAAAAATTACCTTATGTTTACACTGACCCATTAATGGGGCCTAATGATGTTTATTCGTGGACAGTTCCCGGAAATTATGAAGTAACATATCCAAATGCTGCCTGGAATGGTTGTGATAGTATTGTTACTGTTACTTTAGAAATTGACAAACCTTCAGTACGAATTGAGCAATATCAGGATTATTGTGAAACTTTTTCTGCTGAACTTCAAGCTCTGGCAGACCCGGAAAACGTTACCTATTTATGGAGTAATGATGAAACAAACCAATCTATTATCATTACAGAACATGGTACTTATAGTGTAACTGTTACAGATGAAAACGGTTGTAATGCCAGCTCTTTTAAAAAAATCCTTGCTTGTGAACCCCCCATTTATATTCCTACAGCTATTACTCCTTCTGATAAAAATGGATTAAACGATTGTGTAGAATTGTATGCTGCTAATCTTATTGATCATATTGAGTTAACTATTTTTGACAGATTTGGTCAGGTTGTTTATAAAACATACAATAAGAATTTTAAATGGTGTGGTGATGTGTATGGACAACTCCCTCTTAATGTCGTATATCAATATATTCTCATTATTGTAGATAATCGTGGTATTGAAACCATGAAGAGAGGAACAATAACGGTACTATAAACTAAAACAACTTCATGAAAAGAGACCTATTGGCTTTACTAATAATAGCCCTATTAGTAGTCAGTTGCAAAGACAAAACATCAAACAATACTACTTCAGAACAACAATACGAATCGGCACCTGTTTTCAGTGCCGATTCGGCATTTTCTTTTGTCAGTAATCAGGTTAAATTCGGACCACGTGTGCCTAATACAGACGCTCATATTCAATGTGGCGACTATCTAATCTCAACATTGAAATCTTATTGCGATACGGTTTATATTCAACCATTCACTGCAATCACGTATGATGGGAAAAAATTGAAATCGAGAAATATTATTGGATCTTTTGGTATGAACAAAACCAAAAGAGTATTATTAGCAGCACACTGGGATTCAAGACCCGTTGCTGATCATGATGCTAACCCTTTAAACAGAACAAAACCGATTGATGGGGCGAATGATGGAGCTAGTGGTGTGGGCATTTTATTAGAGATTGCCAGACAATTAGCTGTCAAAAATCCGGAAATTGGTATTGATATCATTTTCTTTGATTCCGAAGACTGGGGAACCCCATCCGGAACTCAAGTGGAAGGTGATTGGTGGTGCCTCGGATCTCAATATTGGGCTAAAAACCCTCATGTACTTAACTATAAGGCAGATTATGGCATTTTACTCGATATGGTAGGTGGCACAGGTGCTAAATTTTATCAGGAGGGTGTTTCTATTCAATATGCGCAGCCTATTGTTCAAAAAATTTGGGGAAAAGCTCACCGTTTAGGTTTTCATGACTTTTTTATCAATGAACCTTCCAACCCGTTGATTGACGACCACCTTTATGTTAACAAATTAACCGGAATTCCTATGGTTGATATCATCCATCAGGATAACTCTACCGGGACCGGATTTACTTATACCTGGCACACTTCCGCAGATAATATGTCCAATATTGATGCTAAAACATTGGATGTGGTAGGAAAAACTGTATTAGCCGTTATTTACGCTGAAAAATAATGAAAGTTTTTAAATTTGGAGGAGCATCTGTAAAAAATGCTCAGGGAGTGCTTAATGTAAAAAAGATTATTTCATTATTTAAAAATGAAAATCTGGTTGTTGTTATTTCTGCTATGGGGAAAACAACCAATCTAATGGAGTCGGTTTTGAACTGTTGGTACCACAATCGAACAGAGCTGGAATCAAAACTCACCCAATTAGAAGAGTATCATCTTGCTATTATTCAAGAACTTGACAATCACGAACAAGTCATTTATAAAAAGGTACAACCTCTGTTTCATCAATTGAGAACCATTGTGGCAGATACCCCTTCAGAATCTTATGATTATGAATACGATAGAATCGTTCCTATTGGGGAATACCTCTCAACAACCATCGTTTCTGCTTATCTAAATCTTAACCATTTTCCTAATCAATTGCTAGATGCTTCTAAAATGATCAGAACCGACAACTGTTTCAGAGAAGGTCAGGTGGATTGGATCACCTCATCTCAATTGATTCAAGAAACTTTTGCCAAATATCCCGATAAGCTGAAAATCACGCAGGGATTTATTGGAGGAACCATTGAAAAAGAAACTGTAACCTTAGGTAGAGAAGGATCCGATTACACTGCCGCAATCATTGCCTATTCTATTGATGCAACTGATGTGACTATTTGGAAAGATGTGGCTGGACTCCTGAATGCCGATCCCAAACTGTTTCCGGATGCCGTGAAACTGGATGAAATTCCTTACGAAGAAGCAATTGAATTGTCTTACTACGGAGCCACTATCATTCACCCAAAAACTTTAAAACCTCTTCAAAACAAACAGATCCCATTGTATGTAAAGTCTTTTGAAAACCCATTAGATGAGGGCTCTGTAATTGCAAATGTGAATCCAAGTTCCTACATCCCTTCCTACATTTTTAAAAGGGATCAAATACTATTTTCAGTATACCCTAAAGATTTTTCTTTTATTGATGTTAATAGTTTATCTGAAATTTTCCTTTTACTTTCTGAAAATCATATTAAAATCAATTTGATGCAAAACTCAGCATTGAGCTTTTCCATCTGTTTTGATCATGATTCTAAAAAATTGGATATTTTGATTCAGGCGTTAACTACCAAATATAAAATAAAATACAACGAACAAGTTGAGCTAATCACCATTCGCCATTACACCGATGAAGCAATTGAAAAAGTGATCGGAAATAAAAAGATTTTTGTAGAACAAAAGAACAGGACCACCTTACAGGCTGTTGTGAGGATCTAAATTTGGGGTTTAAAGGTTTTAGGTTTTGGGTATCAGTTTTAGTTTTTCTCTTGAATATTTTCCATTATTATTTCGTGGCATTTTTATTTGGATTTTTTTTTTCTAACACAGAGTTCCTCAATGTTAGAATGAGTTCCACAGTTTTAATTTGTAAATAAAAACTAAAACCCTAAACCTTATAACTAATAGCTATTTCGTGTCAGCAAATCCAGTAATTCCCCCGGGTTTTGAATGATATATTCCGCACTGGCACCTTCCAGTTCCTCCCGATCTCTGAATCCCCATAAAACACCCACCGCACGAAGTCCTGCATTTTGCGCAGTATCCATATCCACTTTGGTATCACCTACATATAAAATTTCATCTTTATTAAATCCCGATAAACCAATGATTTCTTCTACAATGGCAGGATTCGGTTTGGGAGGAACTCCTACCCTGTTTCCCAATGTGGCTAAAAATGGAATGGAAGGAAAATAGTATTTCATCAAAGGAGCCATCGCATCATGAATTTTATTGGATGCAACAGCTATCAATATCTGTTGTTGGTGTAGTTGTTCCAAAAGATCTACAATCCCTTGATAAGGTGCTGTCAGATCAGCTTTATGAAGATCATAGTAAGGTAAAAAATCAGCTAACACACTTTCTTCTACCTCTTTTGATGTGCCTTCAGGAACTGCTTTATGAATTAAAACAGGAATCCCATTCCCTACAAAATACTTGTAACTATCTAGTGGATGTTCCGGAAATCCGTATTTCCTTAAAATAAAATTGGTGCAATCTGCTAAATCCTGAAGGGTATCGAGTAATGTTCCGTCTAAATCAAAGATAATTAGTTTTGTCATATTAAAAAGGAGAAATAAAAGTATTAAAATCTAATCCCTGCATATCTTTTGCAGCTAAAATCGGATTCTCAATATGCCAATCAATATTTATTATTGGATCATTGTATAAAATGGTTCCTTCATACTCTTTGTTATAAAATTCTGAACATTTATACTGTACAATGGTATGATCTTCCAATACAGCAAATCCATGGGCAAAACCGATAGGAATGTACAATTGTAAATGGTTTTCAGATGTAAGTTCAACCGCATAATATTTACCGAAGGTAGGACTATCTTTCCGAATATCAACAGCTATATCTAAAATCGCTCCCTGAACCACTCTCACTAACTTGGCCTGTGCAAAAGGGGGTTTTTGAAAATGGAGTCCTCTGATCACATTTTTTTGAGAACAAGATTGATTATCCTGAACAAAATGATCAGAAATGCCTAATTTTTCAAAAGTTTTTTGATTATAACTTTCATAGAAATAGCCCCTATCATCTTTAAATAGATTGGGTTTTAGTACAAAAACACCCTGAATGGGAGTATTGATGAGTTCCATAGTTTTAATTTTCAATAATTTTGATTTCGGATCTTCTATTCGCTGCCCTACCCTCTTCCGTGTCGTTGGTAGCAACCGGTTTGGATTCACCATACCCTTTAGAGATCATGCGGGAAGGATCTATTCCTTTAGAAATTAGATAATTTGAAATAGATTTCGCTCTTTCCAAAGATAGATTCAGATTAAACTCTTCTGTTCCTACATTATCGGTATGACCTCCGATTTCCACTTTTAAATTCTTATTTTTAGTAAGAAAGTCAGCTAAAATATCCAATTCCACAAAAGATTCTTTTTTGAGCGTACTTTCATTGGTTTCAAAGAAAACATTTTTCATTTGAATTGTGGAACCTGCTGTAGGTTTTTGTAATAAAATATTTTTCAAAATCGGTTCCAGTTCAGTAGCCTCTTTTTTAATATTAAAGTTCTCTGAATAAAACAGATAGAAAGGATGAGATACATTAAGCAAAACATTAGTACCGGTTTTAATACAAGCCAGAAACTCACCGGTAATCGGGTCTGATTTGGTAGAAGTGATCACTTTATTATCCTTTAAATCTACCATTTCAATTTCAGCTTCAAGAGGAGATCCCGTTTCACTATCTCGTATTTGTCCTTTCATAAAAGTAACAGGAGTAGGTCTAAGATGTTCATCTAAAGCAAAATAGTAAATATCCAAACCTCCGATACCTCCCTCTTTGTCAGAACAAATGTAGGCAATGGTGCCTTTTGCATTGATGAAAATATTGAGTTCATCAGCTGATGTGTTGATCGGATAACCCATATTTTTCGGAGTTCCCCAACTTTGATCGGCCAGTTGAACTGCATAAAAAATATCTCTTCCGCCCATTCCGGGGTGCCCTTCAGATACAAAATAAAGGGTAGAACCATCAGGATGGATAAATGGAGCATCATCTGCTTTTGGAGTATTGATGATGGAACCTAAGTTTTCAGGAACGGTAAAAACGCCCTCTTCAATCATTTCGGTTTTCCAGATATCTGTTTCACCAAAACCTCCCGGTCTGTTGGATGTAAAATAGATCGTTTTACCATCCGGGGCGATAGAAGGTTGAGACTCCCAATAAACAGTATTCACAGGAGCTCCGAAATTTCTCGGACGGGACCATCTGCCACCTATTCTTTTAGACCAATACAAATCGCAACTTCCGTAGCCGCTTTCTGCGTTACAGATTGTAAAAAACAGATACTTTCCATCCGGTGAAATGGTTTGAGCTCCTTCGTTATAGGATGAATTGATGGGAGCACCCATTGAAACCCGGTTATTCCAGTTTCCTGAAGAATCTTTTTTAGAATAAAAGAAATCCTCTTCCGTCGCACAAAAAGTACATATCGTGTTTTTATCGCGGGGTCTTTTAACGGTAAAAATGATCTCCTCTTCATCAGCAGTAAGGGTTGCCAGATATTCATCATAGAGAGAATTTATTTGATCCCCCATATTGATAGGAACAAGATTCACCGGATTTTGGATCGCCTGAATCGCAAAAGAACACTTCAACAAGTTTTCCCGGGCATGTTTTAATAATTCTTCGTTCAGAGATTTAGAAATAAAAGATTGATAATTATTATAAGCGCCCTGATAGGAGCCACACTTCAACTCCTCATCCGCAGCATACAAATAGAGGATTGGATCAGGATTTTTCATCAAACTGATTGCTTTATTGTAACAAAACGCAGCATCACAAGATTTTAGGGTAAAATTATAAATATCGCCCATTCTGATATAGATTTCAGGGTAGGAAGAATCTTTAGATAATGCTTTATTCAGGTACGTAAGTGCTTTTGGATAATTTTGTGCTTCTATCTCCTTAACAGCTTTTTCGCACAGGGTTAAAACTGACTTTTTAGTTTGCGCATTCAGTGATATTGAAAACAATAAAAAGCTGAATATCAATACATAAGAAAATATTTTATTCATTATAACAATCATAAAGTTTAACTTACAAATGTACAAAAAAAAATCGACGAGAAAGATTTGAATTATTTGGGCATTCCGGCAGCCACCACCGCACCGTCCCACCCTGCTGCGGTCTGATCGGCCGGGCAGTAGCTCACAGGCTCGCTCTGCCCGATCCGTCATCCCCTAAGCAACTCAACTTGCGGGGTATTTGGCCTCCGCCCTAATGCAATCAAATGAAAAATGAATAATGAAAAATGAAAAATGAAAAATGAAAAATGAATAATTTTAAATTGAGTATACCGATTTTCGTCGAACATCGAACGTTTAACTTCGAACGTTTAACTTCGAACGTCGAACTTCTCCCGTCTCCTGTCCCCCGTCACCAGTCCATGATTATTGAGCACATGAGCATTCGAGCATTCCAAACTTTTGTTTTTATTTACAAAAATAATTTGGAATCAGGATTGAAAAGGAAAAATTTTAAATTTGATATATATCAAAAAAGCATCCTTTTTTGGGATGCTTTTTATGTCAGTTCAATAATATAATTTTGCTAACAAATTAATTTTAAAGAGAATAGTTAAAGTTTGTTTATTTGCAATTTCCGTTCAAGATAATTTTTATTGTAATTAAACAGGGTTCATTAAAAAAAAACTTTTTCAAATACTAATTAAAGCACGGTATTCCTTTAATGCACCAATTTTTGTCAATATTATACTTCCAATAAAAAAAATCATCTCCTTTTACTTTAATAATTTCATTAATTTTTTCTGTACTTTCATTTTTATTCCATATTAATTTAAAACATGGTATTTTTGAATAAAAATAGCAAAAACTTAAACTATTATCAATAAATACGATTTGACTAATATTTTGTTCTATCATAAATCGATGAATAGATTTAAGCAGTTCACGATCGGAAATATTTTTTATGCTTACACTATCTTGAATATTAAACTTATTGAAAATGCCTAAATCATTTATTGATTTTTTTTTGGATATAAAACAAGAAGTGTCTGACTTGGAGATTATACTAAAAATAGAATCAGAATTATTTACAAAAAAATCTTTAATCTTAATATATTCTGATTTGTTTATATTAAATTCAATCTGAAACTTTTTTGATGTTTTTAATTTAGAATTAAAAATACTACATGATTGAAATAATATTATTTGAAGAAATATTATTGTAATGATAAATGATATTCTTTTCATACTTATTTTTTATTAAATTTTCTCCAAATAGTAACCCCTATTGCTATAGCTTGTTGTTCACCTTCTTCATCTGCTTGATATTCGTCAATTAAAGTAAATAAATAAGCTCCACTTTGCGCATAAAATGAATTAAATCCAAATGAAGCTGCTGTAGCACCCCATAAAATATTACCTACTTCATTTACATTTAGAAGAACTCCATCAACCATGAAAACAGTTGTAGGATTTTCTTCTTTAAAAAGTACTTCATTCTTAAAATCATAATAATGATGTTCAGGGGATTCTTTTATAAAATCTTTGACTGTATGCGTGTTGTTTTTATGGTCTCTTGCTAAAGCATAAAACTTCCATTCATGATTTTGATTAAACCTTTCGTCAATTTTTGTAAATAATTGTTGTTTATCTCCTCTATCACCAAAGAATGATTCTTTAGATAACCCTTGATAATATCTTTCTCCTTTATATGTTATATTGCCATTTGAATGTTTTAGAAAAAAATAATTATTTTTGCAAGTAATTCTATTTATTTCAGAACCTTTAGAGTTAAAAAAAATTGAATCTAATCCGTAAGGATCTTTTAACATAATGGGTGAATTATAAACATAAGCATATGGTGTATAATTGTGATGTTTATCACTCATCGGGTCAACAGAGAGCCAAATGCTGAGGCCGCTGTCGTAGTAGCGAGCCCCAAAGTAGCTATACCCGGTTTCAGCATCTTTCTCTTTGCCGGAGAATGTGTAAGGGGTGTTCCACGAAGAATTACGTTGGTCAACCCAGTTTCCGTTAATG
>JAGDMF010000020.1 GCA_017860455.1 Bacteroidota bacterium | reverse complement strand
AGCTTTAATGTATTCGTTTCCTCCTACATTATCGCAATGGCTTCAACCTGAACGGCAAATTGGGTTGATTGTAACTTTCATACAATTAGGTATTTAATTTATATATACACACGCCTCGTGGCGCACCGGATTTAGACGGATCTGTTTAAATCGGTGTTTTAAAATCCGTGGCATCAGCGTTCTATTTCTAAATGAATAATGAATAGTGAAAAATTGAGCACATGAGCATTCGAGCACTCTAAATACTCATTTGCAAATTTTGTTGCCTTAATATTGGGGGAGACTTAAATGTTATTGAATGTTTTTCATTCCAATTTGTAAGTATAGTTTATATTTTTCCAAAATTAGACATTGATCTTTTTTCCTATAATAATAGTTATTAATGAGGATATCAAAACTTAAACGAGAAAATCCATTTGCCATTAGATCTTTATCAACCCATTTACAAAAACCAATTGAAAAAAAAGAATTTTCAATTATTTCATTATTCTTTAATGCTAGAATATCCTTTTCAGATAGTATTTCGTCGAGGTAATGAAAGCAATCTTTTAAATTCTTTGGTATATATTTTCCATTAATAGAATCAGCTTGTAATGGATCAAAAATATTATTTTCAATTAAATTAACAGTTTTAATTTTGGGATTATTTCTTTTCTCTGATTTAATTTTTCTAAAAATTTTACGCTCATTTACATTTTCATTTCTTAAATATTTGTAGTACGAGTCAACAACAATAGAAGTCATTTCGTCTTCGTTTTTAATCCCTTTTTTATTGAAATAAGATGATAATCTAGTAGTCCCTGGCCCAATAATCCAATTATCTTTAACCCAAATAGATAATCCAATATACCTGAAATCAGTTTCTTTACAATATTCAAAATTTTTGATAGATTCAAGATCTCTTTTCGAAATGATCGAGTCTATATGTTTAAAGCAATCGTTTAAATCAACTGGAATATAGATTCCATTTAAAGTATCTGCTTTAATCCAAGTATTTATAGACTTTTTAACTTTATGAATTTTTTCTTTATCTGATTGAATTTTTTCAATTCTTGCTTTTTTTAAATCTTTTGGAATCAGATTTATATTTTTTTCAACCAAGTAATAATCTACTCCTTTTGGAAGGTAAAGGGGTAAAAAATTATTTGAATCAATAAAATCAATTAATTTTCTTTTATCCAAAGAATTTCTATTATTTAATGTGTAAATAATTGCATTTCCTTTAGAATCAATTAGTAATCCAATGTATATAGAATAAGTTTTGTAATAAAAAGACAAGTTGGCTGTATCAATTTTCATATCAAAGCAATCTGCTATTGACTGATCAAAATCAATATTTTTATTAAAAATTAAATCCCTAATTGAATTATTATAGTTTATTCTAAAACAATTTTCAGGATCAAGTAAATCAAGTCTTTCTTTATTAATATAGTTAAATGATTCCTTTTTAAATTTACCTGATTTAATATCAATTAACAATAATTCATTTGTTTGAGTATAAATAAAAATAGTATCATTGAAAATTCTACAAGGATTTTTAGTGATTTTTCTTTCAAATTCCGTAACGTCAGGATCAAAAATAAGAAAATCTGGTTCTTTGAAAGATGCACTTTTGTATGCAGAGTATAAAAGTTTAGCATCCCAATTAGTGTCAATGTTGATTAGTTCATGTAACTTAATTGAATTTTTAAGAATACCCCTTTCATATATTTCTATACTATTTTTGTTTTTATCATCTAAACCGTCAAAAATATGAATAATATAATCTCCATTATTGCTTAAAAAAAGATAATCTTTATATGTAATGTCAAAGCTATGTGGAATTTCATATTTGATGAGAGAATCAGAATTAAAGACAACTATTTTATTGTTTTTATTGACTGTATCCAATATTTCAAAATCCTTAGAATATGAATCAAATTCATATGAAATATTATACATGAAAAATTCTTTATTTTGAGATCTAATTGTTTCAATTTTTTGTGCATTTACATTTTGAAACACGGAAAAAATAATCACAAAAAATACATAATATTTTATTCTTTTCATTTGGATTTTTTATTTAGCCCCTAAATTTCTAAATTGAGTAAAAGTAACAGTTCCTGCAATTTTCCCATTTGGAGTCATATAACAAACAACTTTATCCCCCATCATGAAAATGTAAGACATTCTCACAAATGGATGTATATCTATTTTTGGATAAGTTGCATCATATATTAACATACAATATTCTCTTGAATTATTGTTATTATCCATAGTTTCAAAAAAGTCTAAAACTTTATTCATAGCTCCAAAGCATCCATAACCAGTCTCTGCATCTTTCTCTTTGCCGGAGAAGGTGTAAGGGGTGTTCCATAAGGAGTTGCGTTGGTCAACCCAGTCTTCGTTAATATTCATCAGTGTATTTAACATATTGTTTTATTCGTGACAAATATACAACTTTTTTAAATAAGAATGTTTTTTAAAATTATTTTATCACTAAGGACACTATGATATTTATCTCAGAGAACTCAGTGGAAAATAACTTTGTGGTCTTTGTGTTAAAAAAAATGAATAATGAAAAATGAAAAATGAAAAATAAAAAATGAAGAATTGAGCACATTGAGCACATGAGCAATCGAGCATTCGAGCATTCGAGCAATCGACTTTTTCAATCTTTGGATAGCAAAAAATCCAAAATCATGAAGGCGGCGGTGCCATCTCCAAAAATGGGTGGATACTGTTTTGGCACAGCTTGATTCAGTTGGTGATACGCTTTTAGTATTTTTTCGGTGTTATATCCGGCTAAAATGGCTGTTTTAGTGGTTACAATCTCGGTCCATTCGGTTTCATCTCTTAATAATATGGAAGGTTTTTGATAAAAATAGGCCTCTTTTTGAACCCCACCTGAGTCAGTAATGATCATTCTGGAGTTTTTTTCAAGTGCTGCCATATCCAAAAAAGAGAGTGGTTCTAAGAGTATCAGATTTTTACACTTTTCGATCTTATTAATAAATGGATCATCAAAAAATTGATCCATATTCTTAATCGTTCTGGGATGCAAAGGCAATACTACCGGTATTTCTTGCGCTATCTTGAGAAGTGCTTCAAAAATGGATTGTAGTGGTTCCGGCTGATCTGTATTGAAATTCCGATGAACAGTAACCAAAATATAATGATCTTTCTTTATTCCGAGTTCTTGTAATATATCTGTTTGTGATTCAAGTATTTCATTATAATAAAGGGTGTTATCATACATGATATCCCCACAGTTAATGATCCACTTTTGATTTATAAGATCTGTACTATCATTTTTCGTAAAAATGCCCTCTTTTTCGAGATTATGAATGGCCGTTTCAGTTGGAACAAACAAAATTTGAGCTAACTGATCTGTTTTCACCCGATTATACTCTTCCGGCATATTGTTATTGAAAGATCTCAAACCTGCTTCCACATGGACCAACGGAATTTTTTCTCTTGACGCAGCCATTGCCCCGGCCAATGTAGAGTGAGTGTCACCATAAACTATCACAAAATCGGGTTTAACTTCCCTAAGAATTTTGATTATGGCCAGAATGCGCTCCTCATTTTCGCCATCTGTCCAGGATTCCTGATGCTCTAATTGAAAATGGGGTTTGGGAATATTGAGTTCTTCAAAGAAAACATCTGACATTTCCGGATCATAATGTTGCCCTGTATGGATGATATATTCCTGAATATCATCACTATAATAGGCAGCAATGGTTCTGCTTAAAGCGGCAGCCTTGATAAACTGAGGTCTGGCCCCAACAATGGTTACTATTTTTTTCTTCATAAAATATCTTCTTCAAAAAAACTATAACATGAATCTTTATAGACAATTACGTGATCCAACAACTGAATATTGAGCAGATTGGTTGCTTCTTTTAACTGTTGCGTTAGTGTTTTATCGGCCTGACTCGGTTTTAATTGTCCGGATGGATGATTATGGCAAACAAAAAGGCCGGTTGCAGAAAGTTCCAGAGCAGTTTTGATGATCAGCCGGATATCAACAGAAGTGGCAGTAAGTCCCCCCTGCCCTATCATCTGAGAGCCTAAAATATTGGAATTTTGATTCACATAAATCGCCCAAAACTCTTCGTGGGGTTTAAATCCATTTTTATCTTGCATAAAATGACACAAATCCTGAGGGGATAAAATCCGATCCTGGTCTTTGATTTTCTCAACCGTTCGCCTTCGTCCCAATTCAAAAGCGGTAAGCAGTGTGATCGCTTTCACATGGCCCACTCCATTAAACTGAGTTAATTGTTTGACGGATAGATCAGCAATTTTATTCAAACTATTGTCATGTTTATTGAGAATAGATTTGGAGAGTTCAACGGCAGATTCATTAGAGGAACCGTTGCGAAGCAAAATTGCAATCAATTCCGCATCGGATAGGTGTGAGAATCCATTAGACAGATATTTTTCACGTGGTCTGTCGGACACGCCCCATTGAGTAATTGTAAGTTTAGACATCGTATATTGATTTTAATTGCGTTTGAGTAGAAATGGAAGAAGTACCTGATCCAGGTGTTTATTGATGTCAACGGGAATCATATCAATCTGATATTGTCCACATTTAATTTTAAGTTCTTGAAAATATTCGAAAATGGCAGTTTTGTAATAGTCTCTGATATGATTGGAATGAAGTTTCAGTTCTTCACCGGTTTCCATATCTAAAAACTTATAAAGCCTGTTTTCATAAGCAAAATCAAACTCCAGTTTTTTATCGTACGTATGAAATAAGATCACTTCATGTTTATTGTGCCGCAGATGCTGCAAAGCTAACATTAACTCATCTGTATTGGTCTGACTTTCAAACATATCACTAAAAATAACTACCATGGATCTTCTGTGGATCTGATCGGCAATTTTATGAAGGGTATCGGTCACCATGGAATTCTTTTTAACCTCTTTATCAATCGGCTGAATCACTTTTTCGAGTTCGCGATAGATCATTTTCTGATGCGCTTCACTTCCTCTGGCACGAGTATGAAGTTCGAGAGTATCAGAAAATAGACTTAAACCAACGGCATCACGTTGTCCTTTTAAAATCTGAATTAAAGCAGCGGCGGCATAAACGGACCAGAAAATTTTGTTGGGTGTCGCTAAAGAGTAGGTATTTCTAATAGGAAAATACATTGATGAAGAGTTATCAATCACCAATTGGCAACGCAAGTTAGTCTCCTCTTCAAATCTTTTCGTAAATAATTTATCTGTTTTCGCATATAATTTCCAGTCAATATGCTTTGTTGGCTCACCGGTATTGTATTGGCGATGTTCAGCAAATTCAACAGAAAATCCGTGCATGGGACTTTTATGAATACCGGTAATAAAACCTTCAACAACTTGTTTGGCAGCGAGTTCTAAATTAACAAATTGAGTCAGTTTGGTAAAGTCGATGGTGTAAGACATAGGGGATATTTAACAGGTAAAAGGTAACAGGTAAAAGGTAATAGGTAATAGGTAATAGGTAATAGGTGATAGGTAACAAGTAACAGGTAATAGGTAATAGGTAAAAAGGATGGGGCATTAGAGTTTAAGAATTTTTTTAGTGATGGTTTGGTTGTTGATTGTTATTTTTACAAAATAGATTCCTTGAGAAAAGGGTGTCATGTTGATTTGAGTGGAATTGGAGAGGTTTTGAGATGAAAGCAATAATTTTCCGGTAACATCATAAATATGAAGTTGTTGAATAGTAAAATCGGGATTTAAAGTGGATACTGAAAATTCTGAAATGACAGGATTTGGATAAAGGAAAAGAGATTCATTCGAATTGAGATCATTAATTTTGGTAGGGTCAGCGAAGTACGCATAAATAATATGACCATTATCGACACTTGTAAAGGTGTAGGAGTTGGTATTGGGGACGATCTCCTCATCAATATACAAAGCTGCCAATATAAAATCGGGGTCAGGAGTGATCACAAAAGTTTGATCATTCCCATTCTCCACTAATACAGGGCCTTCCGGATTGATCGTTCCACCTGCATTTGACATAGATAAAATGGTAAACATCAGATCGGAAGCAACTCCATTAACTGTAATTTTTTTATGAATGGCACCACTATTAATGGAAATGGAATCATTAAAAGTTCCAATAGTCAATGGATTAAATCTAACAAAGATTGTGTTTGGAACCGTTCCATCAAAAAGTAAACTATTTTCCCAAACGTTATTATTGATGGACACTTCAAAGTTTTCAGGAGCAGATACCGTAATATTGCCGATGAGATCCACTCCTGTAATAAGGGCAGTCTGTGAGGTTGAAACAGTTCCAATAATCGTTTGAAAGTTCATATTTGCCGGATCCACTAAAATATTTGTATTTGGAATTTTAAATTTTACATAAATGGAATGATTGGTGGTCACATTCGTAAAAGTATACGAATTAAAACGACCAACATAACTATTATCAACAAACACTGAATCCACCATATAATTTGAATTAGGTGTAAAATTAAAGATTTGATTAGCTCCGTTGTTTACCGTAACATTTCCATTAGGAGAAATGGAGCCATGTAAACCGGCAGAAGCAGTAATTTGATGATTGATAACTGTGCCATTAACAACAATATCATCCAACGAAACCCCATAACCATAGTTAGCTACACCTTCAAAAGCAATAAAATAGGTCGCTGATGGATTGGGAAGGGTTATGGTTTTTTGGGTCCAGTTTTCAGCATTGGTAGTATAGGAATTAAGAAGGATCCAGTTTCCGGATGCGGTTGTTTTATAATACACTTTCAAATCATCAATATCACCTCCCCAGATTGGATTAGCCATCCAGAAAGTTAGCTGAGGATTAGAGATCGCGGATAAATTAAGAGCAGGAGTTATCATTTTTGTTTTATATCCACTACTAGAATCATAAAACATCAAAGCATTTTTTGATCCAGTATGTGCAGTAGCCGGGTGATTGGTTCCTGATCCGCCATCATGTCCACCATTTTGGAACACCCAGTTCACCTGACCGGAAACAAAGGTTTGAGACCAGCAGGAAGGGAGTGATCCCCCTTCAAATCCTTCGGTAAAAGGAAAACTATTTACCACATCACAAATCGTACCAGTAAGATTCAAAACAACTGATTGTGCTGTACCACTAGATAATGTAATGGTTCCGGTATGAGAACCTATCACTTGTGAATTGTATTTTACGTATAATAAACCGCCATTTGAAGGTAACTTAAGAGTTGAGTACCAAACCGAATTATTTTTAGAAACCAAAAAGGGTGAAGTTGCTGTTACAGTAATAGAATCTGTTAAAAATAGACCGCTTACAGAAACAGCTTGTGGAATAGCACCTGTGGGAACATATCCACTAAAATCCATTGTAGAAATATTTGGAATGATACTGGGTTGTAATCCGTTGTAAGTGAAAGAGATAGTTGTCCCTGCAGCTGTTATATTGGTAATACTCAAACTACTAAATGTTCCATCTGTTAAAAATGGTCGGGGATTTGTTGTTGAATTAAAAGCGGTTCTCCCAACAGTAGAATTATAGAAAGCATTGGACAAATTTCCATTTACCGTATTGGTTCCATTTGGTCTAAAAATGTAAATTTCATCAAAAACTGTGGTTCCGTTATATCCGGCATTGCCATCAAAATTTTCGTTTACTCTATATATCAGAATTCCACTTCCCGGAATAGAACTATCGAATTGTGAATCGGTTTTTCTATATTCTATCACATAAAATTGATCGGGGACTTCACTTGCCATTTTGTAAGCATTACCTGTGGGTGATGTTGCCAAGGGGTTAAGTGTATAAACTCCGGGTGTTGTGATGGTAGGGATGGAGCTGATCCAGTTTCCATATTTCATTTTTGCATACGCCACAGAGTTTTGAGGTGGATTATTGGTTGAACACATTAAATCCCATGAACCAACGGCGTCTACATTACTACTATTGTAATGATACAAATCGGGAAACGTTAGAGTGTGTTGCATTTCATGACATAATACATGAGTAGCAAAATATCCTGTACTTCCTTCTAACATAAAATTATAATCATAAACTTGCTTAGAGTTTATATACACATTTTGAGTGTATAATACCCATCTGTGGGGCCATAACAGATCAGCCCAATCACCAACCTCACCTTTCACAACAAAACAAATATTATCAACATAACCATCGGAGTCATAGTCAATATTTAAGGAAGTTGGAACGGAAGAAGCAATATAATTGGTAGCTCTTTGCAACAAGCCATGTTCCCGGGAAGTTCTTTCAGAGTCACCATTATAACCGTTTGTATTGGTTGCGGAATAGGGCAAATAGTATGATCTTTCATAGATATCCTGATAGGACAAAATAGTGTTTCCGGAGGGAGCAGGATAAAATGATGAAGTGACAAACAACTGGTTATAAGAGGTTGATTTAAAGTAATTATACATAGAAACAGCAGCTGCAGTAGAATCATTAAACATATTATGAACCGTTGAGTAACCGGTTGTTAAGTTAACATCACTTGCAAAACGGATAAACACAACCAGATTATTAAGATGGCCATGGTTTTGTTCCGTAATCGATTGTGAATTTTTAGGAGGGATTTGCGTATTAAAAGCTGTTCTTTTAGCGCTCCACTGTTCCGGTGAAATAATAATTCCAGGTTTAAGTCCCACTTCTGCAGGATTCACTGTACCGGCGATATACATTGAAGGAACAATGGATTCATTTTCTCTCATGGCATACACAAAATACCCGGTTGCCACATTTTGAACAATGGTATAATGGTTGACATCATGAAGATAATTATAGTATTCATCCCCAGTTACATAACAATGAAGGGTATCACCATTAGGTTGGATTAATACTCTTGGAATATCTTTTAAGTATGCAGCATGGGTATTATTTATGTTGATAAAAAGCAAGCAAAATAATGAAAGGAAATAAAATGATGATCTATTCATATCAATTTTTTTAATAGGGTACAAATGTACAAAAATATTGCATATTAAGCGACCCATTTTTGATCAAAATTACATATCTTTGCCAAACGAATTTTTAACATTTTTTAAAACATATACAGTTATGTCTGAAAGAATTTCAACACAAGTAAAACCCGGAGTTGTATCGGGAAAAGATTTGCAAACCATTTTTGATTTCGCAAAAAAAGGGAAATTTGCCTTACCTGCCGTGAATGTAGTAGGGACAAATTCCGTAAATGGAGTTATGGAAGCTGCCAAAACAGTAAATTCACCAGTAATTCTTCAGTTTTCAAATGGTGGTGCCATTTTTTATGCCGGCAAATCATTGAAAAATGATGGGGAAAGAGCTGCCATACAAGGCGCTGTATCCGGAGCCAAACATATTCATCAATTGGCTGAATTATATGGAATTCCTGTTATTATACATACAGATCATGCTGCTAAAAAATTATTACCCTGGATTGATGGATTATTAGATGAGGGTGAAAAATTTTATGCTTTAACAGGAAAACCCCTTTTCAGTTCTCACATGTTAGATCTTTCTGAAGAATCATTAACCGAGAATATTGAAATTTGCAAAACGTATCTTACCCGTATGTCTAAGATGGGGATGACATTAGAGATTGAATTAGGGATTACCGGAGGTGAAGAGGATGGAGTGGATAATACAGGTGTGGATAGTTCCAGATTATATACTCAACCGGAAGATGTGGCCTTTGCTTATGAAGAATTGATTAAAATTAGTCCTAATTTCACTATAGCAGCCTCCTTTGGTAATGTTCACGGTGTTTATAAACCCGGAAATGTGAAATTGGAACCAATCATTCTCCACAATTCTCAAAAATATATTGAACAAAAATATAATACTACATCCAATCCTGTTAATTTTGTTTTCCACGGTGGCAGTGGTTCAGAACCTGAAAAAATTCAGGAAGCAATCCAGTACGGTGTTGTTAAAATGAACATTGACACAGACACCCAATGGGCTTATTGGGAAGGTGTTATGAAATATTACAAAGATAAAAAAGATTATTTACAAACTCAAATCGGCAATCCTGAAGGAGAAGATAAACCAAATAAAAAATATTATGATCCAAGAGCTTTTTTAAGAAAAGGGGAAGAAACATTGGTTGATCGATTAAAAATCGCTTTTCAGGATCTGAATTGTATTGATAGATATTAATCTTCTGTTACAAAAAGTTTTTCACTGATAAAGTCAGCTAAAAACAGCCCCTCTTGGGAAAGTGAAAAACGATCTTGAACTAATTGGTACCATTCAGGATTTAAAAGTTCTATATTTCGGAGAAGTTGATGAAACAAAACTTCTCCGAATTTTTTTTGGATATCTGTCAGATTAATCCCTTTAATTGTTCTTAAACCTAACAAAATGGCTTCATTAAAACGATTGATATTTGAAAGTTCTTCGCACTCCAAAACAGGTTCCGAAGAGTTCATTGTTTCAATATACTGTTTGATTGAAGCTTTATTCCAGCATCTGGAATGGCTATTAAAACTATGTGCAGATGGGCCCAATCCCAAATAGGGAGTTCCATTCCAATAATTACTGTTGTGTATTGATTCAAAACCGGGAATAGCAAAATTGGAGATCTCATATTGATTCAAAGGGGATTCCTCAATGATGGAAAGGAGGGTTTTAAAATCCCGTAAAGCCAGATCTTCATCCTGATCTTTTCCATAATGGAAAGGAGTCCCCTCTTTTTGGAATCTTTTGATCAGAATCGAATTCTCTTCAATCGTCAAAGCATAAGCTGAAAGATGCTGAATAGGAAGTTTAAGCGCTTTTTGTAGTTCTTCGATCCATTGTTGTGTTGATCGTAACGGAATCCCATAGATTAAATCTAGGGAAATATTGTCAAAGCCTGCCTTACAGGCATTTTCTACCGCGTCAATAGCCATTTCTGCAGTATGTTTTCTACCTAAATAGTCAAGAATCTGATTATTCAATGATTGTATACCAATACTAAGTCTGTTCACCCCAATGTTTTTTAGATTTTTAAGATAATCGGATGTACATTGTTCCGGATTAGCTTCCATAGTAAATTCTACATTTTCAGAAACTCTAAAATGTTGATAGATTGCATTGATGATTGATCTAAGATCAGCTTCATGTATTAAGGAAGGTGTTCCTCCACCGATATAGATGGTTTCAACTGGGGAATTATTCAGATACTCATTTCTCAGATTCATCTCATGAATCAAAGCAGGGTAATATAATTTAAGATATTTATCGGAAATAACTGAATAGAAACTGCAATAGATGCACTTGGAAAGACAGAAGGGGAAATGGATATAGAGTCCGCTCATAGTTTCATGTATAAATATAAAAAAAGCTCCTTTTTCAGGAGCTTCATTTGGTACCGCGTAGGGGATTCGAACCCCTGATCTTCAGGATGAAAACCTGATGTCCTGGGCCAGCTAGACGAACGCGGCATATCATCGTTTTCGGATTGCAAATATACAACATTTTTTTTATCTCTCGTCAAATTTTTTAAAATTTTTATATCTCATTTATTTTCTTATAGTTAAAATTAATAAAGCCATTTTTTTAGGTTCTTTTTAGATTATCACGATTCAGTTTTTGGGTATTTTTTTAAGTTTTTCAAAAAATAATTACAATTAATATCAAATTTCGAGCGATTATCGAACATCAAAAAATGAAAATTTATTTCATATTTCATAAAAAAAAATTACTTTTGCACTTTAATACAAACTTAAAAAAACTCATCATGAAAAGAATTTTTATTATTTTGATTTTAGCAGCATTTGTGGGAAACAGTTATGCCCAAAATGATGCTGTATTGGACAAAGGTCATTTCCTTGTATCTGTAGGTGTTGGATTTCCAAAAGATGGGATTCCCGGTGAGTTATCGATCACTTATGGCACTTTAGACAATCTTTTTGGATTTCAAAATTTAAGATTTGGGGTTGAATTTATTGGATCATTAACATTTTTTAGTCCCAATAGCAATTCCAATGTGGTTGTTGGTGGAGGACCCAATATTTATTACACATTATTTGATCATTTTGATTTGTTTGCAGGGTTTAATGCAGGTTGGAGTGCCGATCAGTATATTGATAAAATGGGGAGTACCGCAACACCCAACTATGATGCTTCAGATTTTTTCCATTATTTTGTAAATGTGGGAGTTAGATATAGTATTACCGATAATTTTGGAATTTATGCCAGAGGCAATTACAGCAAAATTAGTTTTGGTGCCGCCGGACTTTATTTGAAATGGTAATGCTATAATGCTAAAAGACTGCAGACTGCAGTCTGCAGTCCGCTGTCTATAAAACAAATAGGACTCCTCCCGGAGCCCTATTTTTGTTTTATGAAGATATCTAAATTAGACTATTTAACCTCTTCAAAATCAACATCTGTTACACCATCATCTTGTTTGGAATTGGTATTTTGAGATTGTTGTGATTGCTGTTCTTGTCCCGAAGTAGGTTGTCCCTGAGCATACATTTTTGAGGATGCGGCATTCCATGCGTTATTGAGTTCTGTAGTAGCTTGATCAATAACAGTAAAGTTTTTATCATCGTGAGCCTGTTTCAATTTTGCAGCAGCTGCTTCAATAATTGATTTATCTTCGGCAGGAATTTTATCACCAAACTCTTTAAGTTGTTTTTCGGTATTAAATACCAAAGAATCCGCCATATTTAGTTTTTCAACTTCCTCTTTTGCTTTTTTATCTGCTTCAGCATTGGCTTCTGCTTCTGCTTTCATTTTTTTGATTTCATCATCAGAGAGACCGGATGATGCTTCAATTCTGATTTTTTGTTCTTTACCGCTGGCTTTATCTTTTGCAGTTACATGAAGTATCCCGTTTGAGTCAATATCAAAAGTAACTTCAATTTGTGGAATACCACGCATAGCTCCAGGGATTCCATCTAAGTGGAAGCGTCCAATACTCTTGTTTTGATTTGCCATAGGTCTTTCCCCTTGTAACACATGAATTTCAACTGAAGTTTGATTATCCACAGCAGTAGTGAAAGTTTCTGTTTTTTTGGTAGGGATGGTTGTATTCGATTCAATCAAACGAGTCATCACACCACCTAAAGTTTCCAAACCTAAAGAAAGAGGAGTAACATCTAGTAAAAGGATATCAGTTACATCACCACTTAATACGCCACCTTGAATTGCAGCACCAACAGCAACAACTTCATCAGGATTTACTCCTTTAGATGGTGTTTTTCCAAAGAAATCTTCAACTACTTTTTGAATAGCAGGGATACGGGTAGATCCACCCACTAAGAGTACCTCATCAATATCTGATGTTTTGTAACCAGCGTCAGATAACGCTTTGCGACATGGTTCAATGGTGCGTCTGATCAAATCATCACAAAGTTGTTCAAATTGAGAACGTGTAAGTGAGCGTACTAAGTGTTGAGGAATACCATCTACCGGCATGATGTAAGGAAGATTGATTTCTGTAGTATTGGAACTGGAAAGTTCAATTTTTGCTTTTTCAGCTGCTTCTTTAAGACGTTGAAGAGCCATAGCATCTCTTCTAAGGTCAATATTAAAATCTTTTTTAAACTCTTCGGCTAACCAGTCGATAATTTTTTGATCAAAATCGTCACCTCCTAAATGAGTATCCCCATTGGTTGATTTTACTTCAAAAACGCCATCTCCTAATTCAAGGATTGAGATATCAAAAGTACCACCACCTAAGTCAAAAACGGCTACTTTAGAATCGCTTTTTTTCTTATCCAAACCGTAAGCTAAAGCAGCTGCTGTAGGTTCATTGATAATACGTTTAACTGTTAAACCTGCGATTTCACCGGCTTCTTTAGTTGCCTGACGTTGAGAGTCGCTGAAATAAGCAGGAACTGTAATCACAGCTTCAGTCACTTCAGTACCAAGATAATCTTCTGCAGTTTTTTTCATTTTTTGAAGTACCATGGCTGAGATCTCCTGTGGAGTATAGAAACGGTCATCAATTTTAACTTTTGGAAGATTATTTGCAGATTTTTCAATAATGTATGGGACTCTGCTAATTTCAGAAGTAACTCTGTCATAAGTTTCACCCATAATACGTTTGATAGAGAAGATTGTCTTGGTTGGGTTTGTAATTGCTTGACGTTTTGCAGGATCCCCAACTTTTCTTTCATTATCACCAACAAAGGCTACGATGGAAGGTGTTGTTCTTCTACCTTCACTATTCGGAATTACAACAGGTTCGCTACCTTCCATTACTGCAACACAAGAGTTGGTTGTTCCTAAGTCGATTCCAATAATTTTTCCCATAATTTTATGATTTATTATTAATATAGATTGTTAATTGTCTTTTTTTGTTCGCTTTATATTATCAATAATCATACCATCAAAAAAGGAGTGAATTTTAAATTAAAAAAAATGAAAAACAAGATTAAAAACCCAATAAAGTGACAAATAAATGACAATCTGTCATATTTTTAATCAAAAAATGTCAGAATTTCAAATACAGAGTTTAGAGTGAGTTCACAACCACTACGATCTCCCCTTTCACTTCTTTGGTTGAAAAATGGGTGATTGCTTCTTCCAGTGTCCCTTTAAAATTTTCTTCAAAAAGCTTAGTCAACTCTCTGGAAATGGCAATTTTACGATCAGATCCAAAATGGGGAATCATCATTTGCAATGTTTTTAATAACCGATGGGGTGATTCATAAAAAATGACCGTTTCTTCCCTTTGAGCCAACATTTTAAGAGCTGTTTCTTTCCCTTTTTTGTGAGGCAAAAACCCATGAAAATAAAAACTATCAGAAGGAAATCCTGAATTGATCAATGCAGGAATCAATGCAGTAGCACCTGGCAAACATTCAACATCAATTCCGAATGCTATTGATTCTCTAACTAAAAGAAATCCTGGATCTGAAATTCCGGGTGTTCCGGCATCAGATGTTAAGGCAACACTGGTACTGTTGCTGATCATCTGAATGATGTTTTTAATCTGTTGGTGTTCATTATGAATATGATAAGGATAACATTTCTTATCAATATTGTAATGTTTCAATAGATTTTTAGTGGTTCTGGTATCTTCACATAAAATAAAATCCACTTCCTGGAGCACTTTTAAAGCTCTTATGGTAATATCTTCTAAATTTCCTATAGGTGTAGGTACAATAAAAAGTTTCATAGTTTAAAAGTTTTCGAGTGTTCGGATAAACAATTTCATTATTTTCTCAGAAGCATCAAAACCACAGGAACTACATATATCGTCAGGATGGTGTGTTGGAGGTTTTAATCCACCCATTGTTAATGCAAAAAGTGCCGGAATATTTTTTTGAGTAAATGGATAGTGATCACTATTGGGAATATTTTTTCTTTTATCAATTTTAGGAACGATCTGTTCTTTCTCATTCACTTGATCCATAATTTTCAAGAATGGGGTACAAAGTGAATCTATCCCGTTAAAGAAAAGCACACCATCATTACCACCACATAACAAATCAAAATTGAGTACTATTTTTACTGTTTTTAAAACAATTAACGGATGATTTACAAAATAGGTTGATCCTTGTAATCCACTCTCCTCTCCACTTGCCAAGACGAAAACAGTAGAATATTTCAAAGGATGTTGCACAAAATATTTTGCAAAAGCTAGTACATACGCTGTTCCTGAAGCGTTATCAAATGCCCCCCTGAAAACGCAGTCATCCCCTAATTGTCCTAAATGATCATAATGTCCAATAAAAAGAATAACAGTATCAGGAAAATGAGTTCCGGGAACAATCCCACACACATTTTGTGTTTTCCTATACCCCATTTTATTGGTAAAATGAATATCTATTATATTTTTCTTTTTTTGGAGAAACTCAGGTTTAATATAAAAAAATGAGAAAGTTTTTTCCGGCATGGTTCTGGTACCAAAACCGGGCAAATTGGATGTTCCAATTAAAACATTTTTAAAGCCAAAACAATTGGTAGAATCGATTTTCCAATTATTGAGATTATCCGTAATCCTCTTTTTAGTAAGTGAATCCAACTTTAAATCTTTTATTTTATCCATATTAAAGTAGATCATTTGATTGCTAAAGTCAAGATGATGCCGTTTATAAAACTTTTTCCATTTTTTGGAAGCTTTTTCCGTAAAAACATATACATTATTTCCAAAAGTATAGTCTAACATTTCCAATGGGGCTTCAATAATTGAGAAGTTGCCATTAATGGAAGGTGTATGAAATGGGAGGCGATAATCGTAAAAATTTTTTAACGTATCCCCATTTAGCACTACACAAACTTTTCCTGACATATCGTACCCATAAATCTCATAATCTTGGAAGTAAGAGTTTCCCAATGGGGACACCTGGAGTTGAATCAATTCATTTTTAATATATTCTGCTGCTTTTAATTCACCCTGATAAGGAGTGCCTCTTCCAAACATACTTGGTGCAGAAAGATCGCAGGTAATTTTTTTAATATAAAGCGAATCCTGAGCAACTATTTTATTATTAAAATTGTAAAATAAAGCAGCAAGCAAAAAAAGAAATACTTGTAATCTAGTAGATTTGTAATTCATAGTAAAAAAATTTAGGCTCTATTTAAAAATATGGATTGAGCTGTAAGGAAAATCACTTTTACATATTCTCTAACACTCTTATTATCAATATATTTAAAGTTTAATTTGATTTTTGCAGGCATCACTTCTTCCAAATAACATTTTTCAGGATCAGAAGATTTGGCCAGCAATTCATTTTCATCTATATACAAAAGAGAGGCGTAGTCAGTGATTCCGGGTTTTACAGTTAGTACCCGTTTTTGTTGTTCGGTATATTGATCCACATATTTTCTCACTTCCGGGCGTGGTCCAACAATACTCATATCACCTTTTAGCACATTGATAAACTGTGGGAGTTCATCCAATTTGAATTTCCTAAGAAATTGTCCAATTCGGGTAACTCTTGGGTCTTTATCTCCAACCGTTAAAAGTCCTTTTTGATCTGCCCCAACACGCATAGTCCTAAATTTCAACAATTTAAAATCAATATTGTGTTGGCCAACTCTTTTTTGAACATAAAAGACACCTCCTTTGGAACTTAGTAAAATCAGAAAACTAAGGATTATAAAAATGGGAATAAAAAGAAGAATAAATAATAGTGAAAAACAAAAATCAAGAGTTCTGATAATCATAGAATAGGTTTACTTATTTAAAGTATTTGTAATCTTCATCCGCACTACTACCATAATAATCTTCAATATCTCTTTCATCAGTATTATAGATTGGTGTATTTCGGGTTGACAATTTCACTTTCCAGAATGGGTCTTTGAGCTCTCCAATGGCATCAGAATGGAGCAATTCATAAATATTGCTTGCAAGATTTTGATTATAAAATATAAATTTAACATCTGATTGCTCTTTGATGGTGAAATATTGCCACATTTCATAAGGATAGGAATGAGAATCATAAGGTTGTTCCACAATAGAATTGGGTGGTCCGTATTGTAAATAAACGCGACCTCTATCGGTTAAATAACCTTTCATTAGTGTGCTTCCGTATTCTTTATTTACAAATGCAACTTTTGCTGCATATTTTTGCCATTCCAATTCAGGATTTAACGGTGCATGGTTGATCCAAAAGCCGTAGAAAAATCTTCTCAATTGATCCAAAGAAGCAATTTTAATATTGCTCGAAATAAATTCTCTTTCAGCCATAGTTGCAATTGGATATAAACAGGAAACATTTTCTTTCATATCTTTGAGATTGTTCATTTTTTCCACAAAAGAGCCTATAAAACTTAAATTATCGTAGTTTTGCATAGGTGGGATTGCTTTTGGATTTTCACGTTGAAAATATTTAGAAGTCACATAATACAATGTGGTAGAATCTTCGCTAAACAATTCAAACATAAGATCATATTCACCGGTTGGTAAATTAGTAATGTCAATTTTATTAATATAATATGTGAAATTTTTAGTTAATATTTTTGACATTTGAATGGTCTCATTATAAACATATTTCGTATTAGCATTTCTAACATAAGTTCTTGCAAACACAGTTTTTTGAGGAGCTAAAACTTTAAGAGTATTATAAATTTCAATAGCGAAAAATAATTGATTATACGCTTCGGGAATAAATGGTTTAAAAAATGGAATAGTACTAAAACCATATCTGTCAAACATAGGATCCGGAGTTGTTATTTCGGTTAATTGTTTGTATAAAGATATAGGGGAGGTTGAAATGGTATTTTCAGAAAAATTCAAATTCAATGATGATGATGTGACAGAGGGTAAATCTGAACTATTCAAATCTTTTAACTTAAAATTCAGAATACATTCACCAGCAGGAACTCTCACTCTCTGGATATCATAAACACTAGGTCTGTCTGCATCTGTTAAATTTTCAATCTCTACACTATTTAAAATATAGTCCATTTTCTGGTACATTTCCTTAGCTGCTGAATCTTTAATTTCTACAGTTATTTGAATTGCAGCCTGATACTTATTGTTTTCATTTTTGGCATACACCAAAGATTTCCCATCAAAGAAAAAAGTAAATTCGATGTAGGGATAGAGCTCTTCATCACAGAAGGAGCGGTAGGTTAACAAAGCATTCAACTTTTGACCGAAAATTGAATGTACCATTACAGTCAAAATGACAAGGATAAAAAAACGCTTCATTTTATTTTAAATTTAAATTGTAAATACTAAGTATTCAGAGAATTATGTAGTATTTATAGAATAATCGATTGCAAAATTTCAGAAATGGGAACTCTTTTTTGCAGCATGGTATCTCTTTCACGGATGGTTACGGTATTATCTTCCAACGACTGATTATCAACAGTAATACAGTAAGGAGTTCCAATGGCATCCTGGCGACGATATCTTCTTCCAATGGCATCTTTTTCGTCGTATTGGCACATCATTTTCATTTTCAGTAGATCCATAATTTCTCTAGCCTTTTCAGGAAGGCCATCTTTCTTCACTAATGGAAGTACCGCTACTTTATAAGGAGCTAAAACGGGTGGTATTTTGAGTACAACTCTTTGAGATCCATCCGCTAAAGTTTCTTCAGTAAATGAATTACCTAAAACGGCTAAAAACATTCTGTCCACCCCAATGGATGTTTCGATAACATAAGGAATATAGCTTTCATTGGTTTCAGGATCAAAATAGCGTAATTTTTTTCCGGAGAACTTTTCATGTTGAGACAAATCATAATCTGTTCTGGAGTGGATTCCTTCCAATTCTTTAAATCCGAAAGGAAAATTAAATTCAATATCCGTTGCTGCATTAGCATAATGGGCAAGTTTATCATGATCATGGAAACGATAGTTTGCAAGATCAATACCCAAAGATTTATGCCAGTTGATCCGTTCATTTTTCCAATACTCAAACCATTTGATCTCTTCTCCGGGGCGAACAAAGAATTGCATTTCCATCTGTTCGAACTCTCTCATACGGAATATGAACTGACGAGCAACAATCTCATTTCTAAATGCTTTACCAATTTGAGCAATTCCAAATGGAATTTTCATTCTGCCGGTTTTATAAACATTGATAAAGTTGACAAATATACCCTGAGCGGTTTCAGGTCTTAAATAAATCGTATCTGCTCCTTCTGAAACAGATCCCATTTGTGTTGAAAACATCAAATTAAACTGACGAACATCAGTCCAGTTTTTAGAACCAGAAACAGGGCAAACAATTTCAAGTTCTTCAATCAAGGACTTGATCCCTACTAAATCGGATTGATTCATTAGCTCAGCAAATCGGGAGGAAACACTATTAATTTTTTCTTGATTTCTAAGAATATTGGGATTTGTTTCCTTAAACAATTTTTCATCAAAGTTTTCAAACTTTTTCTTAGCTTTTTCAACTTCCTTTTCGTTTTTATCTTCTAATTTTTGAAGATAATCTTCGATAAGTACATCTGCTCTATATCTTTTTTTGGAATCTTTATTATCAATCAAAGGGTCATTAAAAGCATCCACATGACCAGAGGCTTTCCATATTGTGGGGTGCATAAAAATGGCGCTATCAATACCCACGATATTCTCGTTATATTGCACCATGGCTTTCCACCAATATTGTTTGATATTATTTTTAAGTTCAACACCTAACTGTGCGTAGTCATAAACAGCGCTCATTCCATCATAAATTTCACTGGATGGAAAAATGAAGCCATATTCTTTGGCGTGGGAGATAATTTGTTTAAAGAGTTCGTCGTTGTTTGCCATATTATGTTAGTAATTATTAATTTAAAAATGTTACAGGTTATTCAAAGAGGAAAGATATTTGTACAATTCTGGATCTCAACGCTGTAACACTGGTTGCATACATATTATCTTCCACTTTTAGTAAGTTATCGAGGCCAAAAGACATTTTAAATTCAGTAGAGAATTTAAAGTAGGTCATATAAAAATCAAAACCAAAACCAACCTGAGCCTGAAAATCATGAGGATATATTTTGAGATAGGTTTCTCTGGGGTTAGATTCCTGTTTTCTGGCATTGGAAATTAAATCCAGGCTATATTGAGCTCCACCAATTACATAAGCTCTGACATTGTGCATTCTGGAAGATTTCATTTTTACGAGCAGTGGAAAATCCAGATAGACAGATTCAATATTTTTTTTAGTGGGATATTCTATCCCATCATAATATTTAACGGAATAATTTACGACTCTGTCTCCGAATGCTAAACCTGGAATAAAACGTAAATCAAAATAATCGCCTAATCTCATATTGGTAACGATAGCCAGATTAAAGCCGGTAAGAGGAGAGGTATAAATACTCATCAAAGAATCATATTCAGATAAATTTGGTTTAGAGGTAATTGAAAAATCGAACTGATTAAACCCAATAAGAAATCCGAAATGAAACCGTTGTTTATCATATTTGAGAAGATTAGGAACCCCAAATCTTTTTTGTGCGGAAACAGACATGGAAACAAGAACCATGAGTAACACCAGAATAATTGTAAGTTTTTTCATTTTCATTTAAAAAAATATTAAACGATTAGGTTTTTCATTTAGTATGATTTGGAAATTGGGATTCCAATTCTTTGGATAATATTTCAGGATCAATAGGAACAACACCCACGAACTGACAAACAATTCCACCGGCCAGATTAGCAATCTGAGCCACTTCATGAGCGGGTAAACCATTACAAACACACAAAGTAGCGACAGCAATTACAGTATCACCGGCACCTGACACATCGCTAACTTCACGTATAAAAGCGTTTTGATGAAAAAATTGATCTGTTAATCTGTCATAAATGGAGATCCCTTTTTCAGATAAAGTCACCATTAATAAATCAATATGGTGCATTTCAGCAAATTTTTTGGCAGCCAGATGAACATCGGGGATAGTAATCTCATCCTGGTTCAAATGGAGGGCATCACACAATTCTTTTAGATTGGGCTTAAAAAGGGTCACGCCATCATAGAAATGGAAATTTCTTCTTTTAGGATCAGTAGTTGTTGGAATCCCTTTGGATCCGGCTATCTCAACAATTTGCTGAATATTCTCTTTATTAAGAACCCCTTTATCATAATCCTGAAAAATGATAGCATCAATTTTAGTTGTTGCCAAGATTTTTTTAATTTGAGCAATAAACAGGTCATTTTCATTCTTCGTAAGAGGAAACTCATCTTCTTCATCAATACGAAGCATTTGCATTCTATTGCCAATGATTCTGTATTTTATAGTAGTTTTTCTTTCCTCAGACTTTAAAATACCAACAGTTTCTAATTGTTGACTTAGTAAATTTTCAATAAAAAGTTTTCCTTTATCATCATGACCAATAACCGAGCACAAGATTGGATTAGCTCCTAATTTTTTAAGATTTCCTGCCACATTAGCTGCTCCACCTAGTCGATAATCGCGGTCTTTAACATTTAAAATTGGAACGGGTGCTTCGGGTGAAATTCTGGATACCTTTCCATTCAGATAAGCATCAATCATAACATCACCGATTACCAATATGTTAGCGTGTTTAAAACTTTCGAAAAGTGAATTTACCATCATTGCAATTTTAACCTGCAAATATAATAAAAAAAAGGCAAAGGGCGAAGGGCGAAAGGCAAAAGGCAAAGGGAGAAGGGAGAAAGGGGAAAGGGAAAAGGGAAATTTATATAGTGTTAGAATTTTTTATAGGCTTTTAAGGCGAGGGTTGGAATATACAGTAATACTTTTTCAGGTGTTCCTTTACTATTGAAAGGAGCATAACCAGCCATAATATGAAGAGATACGCCCCATTTGTTTGTTTCAAATGCAGGACCAACAAGTCCGCCAAAATCAACACCCTGTAAGTAATTCCAATTGTTAGCAGCTATAATTCCATATCCAAAAAATCCACCCACTTGTATATGTAGTTTTGTTTTCGGATATTTCAGCAAACCATTTACACCCAAAGTGATCTTTTTGAATGAATAAATATCAGCAGATCCGGCAGAAAAATTGTTTTTACAAAAACCTACATAACCTCCAATTCTGAAAATCTGGTGAATCTCTCTTTCATAAAAAAGCTGTATTGGATTACTCCATTCCTGTTTTGGGTTAAAATCCCACGGCTCTCCAAAATAGATACCATTCTCAACTGCGGGAATAAAACCCAGAGAAAAACCAATTAGATTTTTATTGGAGGTAACTTGAGTAAAACCTTTGAATCCATAAAAAATGAATCCGGTTAAAATAAAAATAAATACTATTTTTTTCATACTTATTAGTTTTTATTTTAATGCAAAGGACTTATTGATATAGATTATTAGTTATTTAATCAACGACCCCTTTACATTTGAAAAATGAATATTTTTTGAGCATTCCTTGCTAAGGGAATGAAATGTAACATCCTATAAATTATGAATTTCAAACCACCCATTCTCTTCAAAATTGAATTTGAGGTGAAGTAAATTTCTTTTATCAGCTTATAATCCTGATTCCATTTTTCGAGTTCACCTGAATGATCTAAGCCCCATTTAATTTCCGCACCGGTTTTTTTTATTGAAGGATGGTTATTTACTTTTTTTGATGTAAACTTATTAAATGCGTCAAAAATGATAACAAATGAACCTAATCTTTGTTTTAATTTTTCAAATAGAGTTTTTATTTCTGATTCAGATAAATACATTAGTAATCCTTCTGCAATGATTATATTATTTTTATATTGTTGTGGGACTTTTTCAATCCATTCATAATCTGTTACTGATGAACCCATTAAACGATAATTTTCTGATTCAGGATAGAATTGTCTTCTTATATCAATCACTTCAGGATAATCTAAATCAATCCAATGGACGGTTGAATTGTTAATTCTGTTATAACGGCTATCTAATCCACAACCCAAATGAATAGCTAATGTATCTTCAGAATTATAGAGATAAGAAATGCAACTATCATCAATTAAACGAGCTCTTAAGCTCATCATGGTATTAGTTTTCTGAGGAATTCTGAGTTTACTAAAATCATAATCAATATTATTAATGATTTCCAAAGCTTTGACATCATGTAATATAGCCCTTTTCTTTTGGGTTTCTACTGCTTTTCCATATAAAGGTATCAGCAAAGTCTCTTTTTCTTTATCTAATTTGATCATAAATGTTTATAAATTTTTGTCTATTCACTTCTCTAGTTCCTTTCTCCCTGATAATCTGTTCATTTATAACAGCGGCTTCTTCCATATTGAGGGATAAAGCTTCCTCCAAAAAGTTGGCATCAATATCCTGAACAATAATTCCATTTTTATGATGTTCAATCCACTCTCTGTTGGCCGGTAAATCGACAACAACCGGAACACAACCCAAACTCATCGCTTCAAGTAAGCTGATGGAAGTTGCATCACTCTCCGGAATTGAAACCCATATTTTTGATTTTGCGTACATTTTTGAATTAATGGTCGCATCAACCCAACCAATAAAAGTGATTTCATTATCTAATTCCAATTGAGTCACCAGATCTTTCAGTTTATCTGTTTCAGTACCTGTTGCCCCTATTACTAATTTCCAATCGGGATGCTCTTTTACAAATTTTGAAAAAGCAATGATAATTTTATCAATTCTGTATAAAGGTTTGTGTAGTCTGTTCGAATAGATCAGATTCTCTTTTTCAATTTCAATATCTACAATATTAATACCGAAATTGGCAATCACAGTATGTAATGGTTTATGAGCCAACTGCTGCATTTTATCAGCTACAAACTGAGCATCCGTTGTAAATCTATCACAATGATTCAAAACATATTGCACCATTTTCTTAAATATAAAACCTTTATTTGGTAAAATCAAAACATCACTACCCCAGGTGGTTAACACAACGGGTATGCGTAATTTTGATCTTTTCAAAGCTCTTAAAAGCAAATAGGAATAAGTGCTAATTTGCTGAATATGAATAATATCCGGTTTTTCTGTTTTAAGAATGTCTTTATAGGTCTGAATTGCTTTTTGATAATTACTCAGTTTTTTTAATGAGGAGTTGACATAATAGTAGGCAGAAATGTGATCATCTTTCAGTTCATGTTCCTCATCGGTTACTAAAACCACCTGATCAAAGTATGATTTGATTAAATGAAAATAATTATAGGTATGAACACAATTAGACCCAATAAGTAATAGCTTTTTCATACTATTTCTGATTTTTTAATACTTGAAATTTTAATAAACCAAAGGATAATTCCGATATAATAAAGTGTTGAAAATATACTTAATAAAATGAATCCTAAGAGAATATTTTTGTTTAATCCTCCAATAATTACAGCAGAAAGATACATGGTATGTCCAAGAATGCTGATTAAAAATGCTTTTTTTTGTTTGGAAACAATTAAAGGAATTTGAGAAACAGGCATAGTAATAAAGTTAAAAAAGAGCCACGGAGCCAGATATCTGCCATAAGCCCCTGCCATTCGGTAAGGTTCTCCCAAAAACCAGGCAAAAAGATCATCACCAAAAAGGGCAACAGTCAAAAATACAGGAAAGGCAATAAGAGCCATCGTTTTTAATACTTTGATCAGTAATCCTCTTAAATCTCCTCCATTTTGATATGTTTCTGAAGCTTTTTGATAGAAAACCTGCCCAACTGCACTTCCAATCATGGACGATGGAGCAAAAAGCAAACGTAAAGTCCGAGAGTGTAATCCCACTTTATCTTTAAAATAAAAATAGGAAAGAAGGAATACCTCACCACTTTGTTTTAATACATCTCCAAAAGCATGAATTGAATTGATCTTAGGAAAATCTTGATATTGAACTGCAACCTCCTTCATATCTTTTCGTGAAATCTGAGTCAATTTATCTTTATCTTTCCTTAAGAAGGAGAACAATAACACAAAACTTCCAAAAAGGTACCCTAAAAACTGCCCCATCACCAATCCTAAAGATTTGATAGCGAAACCTAAATTAACTAACACATTGGTAACACTTTGTGTAGTTTTTGAAAACATCACATTTTTAAATCTCTTTTTTCTGGAGTTCCAATAATTGAAAATTTGATACCAGGCAACAGATATAACAGATAGGGGAACCAAATACAAATAGGATGAGACATCCTCGTTATTTAAGATTTTACAGATTCGGGAGTTAAAAATCCAAACTATCAGAAATGAGAGCAAACTAACACCAATACTAATCAATACCGAAAGGCCTAAAACATTGACTGCTTTTTTATCTTCTTTAGGAAGCATTATGGCCATTTCATAGCGACCGGTTGCAATGATAGAAAACAGATTGGCCACAGACAAATAAACAGCGAGTACAGCAAAATCTGTAGGATTATATAACCTTGCTAAAACAGGTTCTGCAAGGAAAGGGATTGCCTGAGCAACCACATTCCCAGAAAAAATGGTTAATGAATTGCGAACAAATTCCGATGAAAATTTCGGTTTAAACAGGTTTGTCATGTTCCAGAAATTCTTGATTGAAATAAGTACTCCGATACAGCGGATTCCAACTGAGAAATGCTTCATCCACTTTTTGAGTTGAACCCACCACCTTTGCAGGATTACCGGCGATAACAGAAAAATCGGGAAAAACACCGTTTACATGACTATAAGCTGAAACGATGGAGCCTTTTCCGATTTTGGTTTTGGGTGATATTACACTATGGGGGCCAATAAATGAATAGGCACCAATAGAAATTGAACCTTT
The DNA here is from genome assembly GCA_017860455.1 of Bacteroidota bacterium. GTDB lineage: Bacteria > Bacteroidota > Bacteroidia > Bacteroidales > WCHB1-69 > UBA5429. The sequence goes on along the minus strand of JAGDMF010000020.1, from coordinate 9,122 downwards.
TTCAAGAATTGATTTCTCTTTAACAGTTCTAAAATCCTTACCATACAATCTGATCGCATTGTGCATAGAATGAGTTGAGATCGAAACAAAATTGGAAATCTGTACCCCTTCTTGGATAGTCAGAGAACCTGATGCTTCAATAAAATTATAGTGACCTATAAAAACATGATCTTCAATCATTAAATTTTCAGGAGATACAATAATTGTGGATGTGCTGATTCTGGTATTTTTAAGAAAAAGTCCATCAAATCTTTTGTATCCATACACCATCACTGGAGCACTTAAGCGAGCAAAAAAGCGATGTAATCTATAAACAAAGGAGTTAAAAATTCTATTCATTAGAAGTTGCTTTTTGAATCCTTACATTTTTAATATTTTTCATCCATCCTAATAATGATGAGATATCATGAGTGGCATAATAACTACCCATAAGCAAGAAGAAAAATGGAGCTAAAATAGTATTGGATAAGGGAACATTTGTTATTGAAGTGATTAAAAACAATCCGATTAATAACAATATATTTTTTGAATCAATTTCACTTCGGGCTAATTTGAGGGTTTGTTTTATTGGGATTAAGTAAATACATAAATAAAAAAATAAACCAATTATACCAAATCTCCATAGGATCAATACATACTCATTCTCAGAATACAACTGAGAGGAATAGAAATGGTTTTTTCTTGGGCCATGACCAAAAATGGGCTTTTTAGATGACTCCAATAAAAGATCCTCCCATATTTCCAATCTTTTTTGCCACGAGTTGCCCTGAAATGCTTCATCGTTAAACAAAGACATGATATAATCTTTATTTTGTTTTTTTCTTGCTAAAAAATCAAGATGAAGATACTCAGAAAAAGCTTCTAAGTTAAAGAAGAGCAGCAATAGTAGAACCACAAAAAATGTGTGAATTGCAATTTTCCACCATTTCCATTTCACAATAATAAAATTGACTACAAAAATTGCGGCAAAGGCAATGATTCCTGTTCTCGATTGACAAGCAGAAACTGCAATGACTGCGGCATAAAAAAACAACATTTCTTTAGTGGACCATCCCTTTTTAGGAAGATAATGGATCAAAAAGATCATGAATAGGATAGCATTATTATTCGGATTTCCAATCAATCCCAACATCCTCTTAGTAGCGGGTTCCCCGATAGAATTATAGCCGAATGTGAGCAGATGAATACTGTGTTCCCCGCAATACAAAGGCATTATGTGTTCATTAAAACCAAAAATATCATGATAGTGCATCAAATTAAACACTATTAATAGTACAAAAGCGATATCAATAGCCAATTGTTTAATTTGGGGTTGATAAATTTCTTTAAATACCAGAAAAACAACAATATACTTAACGATATCGTACACTTCAAAGAGATCATTAAACGAATTATGTCTAAAATTTAAAAGGATACTGAAGATGATAACTCCAATAAAAACGATAAGGTTTTTAACATACACCAATTTAAAAAGGCGATATTTTTTCCATATAAGCCAAAACAGCATAAATGGAATGAAAAAGTCTATGAACTGTAATTTAAATTGAAATCCCGGAAAATTTACCGGGGGTAAAAAAAGAAGAATGAAAAGGAAAGCAAAGAAAAAAATCTTGCGAAACCACATCCATTTAGCAATAGTAGGTGTTTTATCCATCTAGTCAAAAAAAAGCATCTTCACAGAGATGATATGAAGATGCAAAGATAATTCATTTTTTTTAAATACGAATGCCTGTAAACAATTATTAAGAAATCAATTAAACTTGCTCTTCTCCAAACTGTTCGATAGCATATTTTTTGTCAATAGCAATTTTTTTAATATCAGCAGAAGGAAATTCATACATCGCATGAGTCATAATTTTCTCCATAACAGAGCGCAAACCACGTGCCCCTAATTTTAGTTCAACGGTTTTATCCACGATATAATCGATGGCATCATCTGTAAAAGAGAGTTTAATACCATCAAATTCAAATAGATGTTCGTATTGTTTTATGAGGGCATTTTTAGGTTCTTTTAAGATGCGGATAAGTGCGTTTCTATCAAGAGTTGACATGTAGGTAAGCACTGGGAAACGACCACACAATTCAGGAATTAAACCAAAAGATTTCAAATCCTGAGCGGTGATATATTGCAACATATTGTTTTTATCCAACACTCTATTTTTTTGGTTATAACCGATCTTATTGGTATTTAATCTTTCTGCAATAATTTTATCGAGGCTGTTAAATGCACCGCTTCCAATAAAAAGAATATTTTGGGTATTTACTTCGATAAACTTTTGCTCCGGATGTTTTCTTCCACCGGCAGGAGGTACATTTACTACTGATCCTTCTAAGAGTTTTAATAAAGATTGCTGAACACCCTCACCGGAAACATCACGTGTTATGGAAGGATTATCGCCCCCTTTTCGGGCCACTTTATCGATCTCGTCAATAAATACAATCCCTCTTTCTGCTCTTTTTACATCGTAGTCAGCTGCTTGTAAAAGTCTGGTTAAGATACTTTCCACATCTTCTCCGACATAACCGGCTTCAGTAAAAACAGTAGCATCAGCAATACAGAATGGGACATCTAAAAGTTTTGCAATTGTGCGAGCTATCAGTGTTTTTCCCGTACCGGTATCCCCTACTAAGATGATGTTGGATTTATCGATCTCCACTTCTTTTTCCTCTTTCTGAGCATGCATCAATCTTTTATAATGATTATAAACGGCTACGGAAATGACTTTTTTTGCATCATCCTGACCAATAACATACTCATCGAGTTTTGCTTTAATTTCGATGGGTTTGAGTAGTTTTAAGGCCAATACTTCTTTCTTCCTAGTGCTGGTCTGATGTTCATCTACAATATTTTTTGCAGTTTCTACGCACTCTTCACAAATAGATGCCTCATAGCCATGAATCAATAACTCTTTGGTACTAATGGGTTTACCGCAAAAACTACATTTTTGTTGATTTCCTTTGGCCATTATTGTTTTTCTTGTCTAAGGATATCATCAATCATACCATACTCTTTCGCTTCAGATGCAATCATCCAGTAATCACGATCACTATCTTTCCACACTTGTTCGTAATCTTTACCTGCGTGGTGGGCGATAATTTCGTACAATTCCTTTTTCAATTTCTGAATCTCACGAGCTTCGATTTCGATATCGGAGGCTTGACCTTGTGTTCCACCCATCGGTTGGTGAATCATCACTCTGGAGTGTTGCAAAGCAAATCTTTTTCCTGTAGTACCTGAACATAACAAAACGGCTGCCATAGAAGCTGCCATTCCCGTACATATTGTAGAAATGTCAGGTTTTAAGTATTGCATGGTGTCATAGATTCCCAATCCTGCATAAACGCTACCACCAGGTGAGTTTAAATAGATTTGAATATCTCTTTCAGAATCCTGAGATTCCAAAAACAGAAGTTGTGCTTGAATGATGTTGGCAACATCATCATAGATCGGAACTCCGAGGAAGATGATTCTATCTTTCATTAATCTGGAGAACACGTCCAACTGAGTGATATTCATGGGGCGTTCTTCAATGATGTAAGGCGTAATATATCCTTCAGCCACAGATTCATATCTGTGTAATTTCATGCTGCTTATGCCTCTATGTTTGAGGGCATAATTTCTGAATTCATTACTATTCATTTTCTTTCTTTTTGGTTGTTTTCTTGGCTTTTGGTTTTTCGGTTTCTTCAGTTGGTTCTTCTGATTTTACCGCTTTTTTGGTTTTTTTTGGTTTCTCTTCTGTTTCCATTTTTTGACCGGAAATATATTCAATAAATCCCTGAATATCACCGGATGCTCTTTCGATGTTCATTTTTTGATCCAAAACCTGCATCATTTTTTCATCAAACAACTGATCATATAATGCTTTCACTTGTTTTTGATCTTTCAATTGTTCTTTCACTAATTCGTTCAATCTGTCAGCAACATCTTCCTGATTGAAGTTTTTGAAATAGCTTTGATAATAGAAATTGCGGATATATGCTTCCACATCTTCCATAGAAACTTGAAGATTCTCTGTTTCTGCTATTCTATTTTCAATCAATTGCCATTTGAATGAGTTCAAATATTTAGGATACTCCTCTTCTAATTTCTCATCGGTGATCGGTTCATTAGCATGTTTTAAGATATATCTTTTGATAAATGCCTCAGGAAGATCCATTTTAGTATGGTCAATGATGGTTGTGATCGCATCATTCATAAATTTACGATCTGTTTCCTGTTTCCATTGAGCGGTAATTTGACTGGCAGCATAAGCTTCTAATTGTTCCATATTGGTAACTGAACCATCAGGGAATGCTTTGGCGAAGAACTCATCATTAATTTCAGCCATTCCCACTCTGCCAATAGATCCAATCTCTACATTGTATGTGTAAGTATCATCAACATTGTAAGTTTCATCTGTTAATCTTAACGCTTTTTTAAGGATCATTTCATTGGCGAAAGCTTCTTTTAAAGAAACATTTTCAATTTTTTCGTTCAAACTTTTTCCAACAAAGATCGCTTTTCCGGCATCAGAAAGATCATTGGAGAAGAAATTGAAAGTTTGATCATTGGCATGAAGGGTCACATAATCATCATCACCGATAGAATCAGGATTTGAATATTCTCCTTGTCTTTTGCGAATTTGGCTTACGTACTCATCAATTTGTTTTTGGTCAGCCAAAACCTGATATGTTTTCACCACAGGAAGAGAGGCAAGATCTAATTCAAATGTTGGGCGGATAGCGAATTCAAAAGTAAACACAAAATGATCTGAATTTTCGAAATCAATGGTTGATTTTTCATCAATAACCATTGGTTCAAAAATAGTATCTATCTTATTCTCTTCGAAGTAGTTATACAAAGTATTACTGGTTAGTTTATTCACTTCATCAGAGATCAAATGTTTTTCATACAATCTTTTGATCATCGGCATTGGAGCATTTCCAACGCGAAAACCGGGCACTTGTGCAGTTTTTCTATGTTTTTTTAATTCTTTTTCAACCTCTGCAATGTAATCATCTTTTGCGATTTCAATCACTAACTCTTGAACAAGAGCATCACTCATTTCGTGTTTAACGTTCATTATATTATAATTTTATGTTTTTATTATATTTAAAATTTAGAGGTTGCAAAAGTACGAAATAAAAATGAAACCTTCAAAGTCAAATTTAAATGTATTATACAAATATCGTGCCAGAAAATAATAAGCTAATGTGATAATAAGCTAATAAGCTAATTGGGCGAAGAGCAAAAGGCGCAAGGCGAAAAGGTGTCAGCTATCAGTTATCAGGTTTCAGTTATCAGTTTGTAATTTGCAAACTTGAAACTCCCTGCACCTTGACACATTATTCATTTTTCATTTTTCATTTTTCATTTTTCATTTTTCATTTTTCTGCCGTCTTTTGACACTTTATCATGATAAATTTAAGAGGGGGTTGGTTCTCCATAAATTTTATGGGTTCATCAATCTCTTGAACATCAATCAATCCATAGTTTTTAAACTCTTTTGTAGCTGATTCTTCATCATAATAGTAAACATGTAATCCTTTCTCCATTTTAAATCTATCCTTGCTTACTTGTTTTCCGGATCCATACAAACTTGTTTTTTTGGATATCGCGACAAAAAAAATGTATCCATTATCTTGCAACTGATTGAAACAATTCTCTATCAAATTTTTACGCTCTCTTTTATTCAGCAAATGAATCAAAGCATAACAAAAAATTCCTTCATATTTTTTACGATCAAAAGGCATATCGTTTACTGATCCCTGATAAATAGGAAAGTCTAAATGTAATTCACTTTTCGCCAAACTGATTGCAAATTCTGAAATTTCAATCCCTGTAACTTGTATTCCATTTTGAAGAAATAGTTTTGCATTTCTTCCATATCCCACACCGGGAATTAAAATATCTTTAATATTTTGTTGTAAGAAAAAATCATTAACAAAAATAGCGGAATCTGAAGGTTGTAACCCCCACATTGTTTTCACTTCATTAAATTTTTGATCCCAAAAATCAGACATAAATTATTAATTTTTGTTCTTACATTTATATCTTAAATCTGACAAAGGTCTGGAAATAAAAATTGTATTCTTTCGATTCTCCATGAGGATATCCCCACACGTCGGTCCATATAATTTCGTCAAAAGAGGTGAAAGCATGGTTGTATTTCAACCCAATATCAAAATGTTTATTGATTTTGAAGTTAACCCCTACTGATCCAGAAAGTTCAAATCTATCAAAATTTTTCAGAGACATTTCATTTGAAATATCTGGAGCTTTAACGTTGGCATGAACCAAATAGGCAAATTCAGGACCTACTGATATAGACCACCTTTTATGGATATAAAAATCAGCATAAATGGGAAGTTGAATATAATGAAACTGAAATCTCACATCGATAAGATTACCTAAATGTGAATACTTCTGTTTTCCCCCTTTTTGAATGAAGCCAGGTTCCGCAGAAAATCCCCAGAATCCTGAACTTTTATACCCAACATATCCGTTTATGTTAAATGAAATCATAGGATTATAAGGACTCGGAAAATCGTAAAATTCTGATGTATTAATATATCTGACATTTGTAACATCAACACCTCCAACCAATCCATACTTAAATTCTTGCGCTTTAAGATTTGTGTTTAATAATAAAAGGAAACAGACTAAGGGAAATAGAATTCGATTTTTCATAATGTGTAATTTTTTGCAAAAATAAAAAAAATATCAGAATAAAAAAATCATTATCTTTGCTCGTTGTTTTTGCATGGGGAAGGATCATTACACGTTTCGAATTTAATTACTTTTATTATTAATAATTCCATTAAATCTAAAATTATGAAAAATTTCACAAGAATCAAAAATCTATTTTTGTTGTTGATTGGATTGAGTCTCATCCTTTCATCTTGCAATCGTCCGTCGAAAAGTTTAACCCTGATTCCAAAAACAAGTAATTTGGTGATGGTATTTAATCCCAAAGCACTCATTGAAAAAGGGGAATTGGATAAACTGATGGATGATCCAAACTTTACTACCATCATTAATGATATCAAGAGTGAAGATCCCGCATCAGGTAAATTGATGGATAAAATAATCAAAGATCCAACTGAAACCGGTATTAATCTTAAATCTGATATCTTTTTTTACCATCTGAGTCAAACTCCAAATACGAACTATTTTTGCTTATCTATGGAATTAAATGACAATAATAAATTTAATGATTTTATATTTGAAGCAAATCAAACTGCTGATTATAACCCTCAAATTGTGAAAAATATCAGTACCAGCTATTGTAAAGTTGATGACAATGTGGTTATAGCCTGGGATGAAGACAAGGCCATACTAATTTTTGCAACTGATGATATTAGTTCTGAAAAAATTGATTTTCAGGTAACATTATTATTTGCATTAAACGAAAATGACCAAATATCTAAAAATGAGGAATTTAATAAATTCTATAAGGATAAAAAAGATATTGGAATCTGGGGATCTACGAATATTATAAAAAGTGTTCCCGATTATCAGGAACTTATTAAAAATCTAAAATATAACATTTTTGACAGCTATTTTTCCGGAAACGTAACTTTTGAAAAAGGGGAGATTGTAAGTACATTTAATTTTACCCCTAATGAGGAAATGAAAAAAATGTATGAAAAATACGGCAACAAACCAATTCAATTTAATGAGAAAATTTTGAACTATTTTCCTGAAAATTCTCTTGGATTTTTTGCGGCAAGTAGTAATATGAATGCAGCCGTTGCAGCGTGGGATGAACTATATGCAACCAATCAAGAATTCATAGATTTAGAAAAGAATTTAGGGATCTCATTCAAGGAACTATTCGCCGGTTTAGGGGGTAGTTTTATGATTAACTTAATGGGTGGTGCAGAGATTATTTTACCCAATAGTGACGAACCTGTTACTTTACCATTATTTGGGGTTGCATTTGATCTCAAAAACTCACAATTTTTGGATAAAATTGTAACTTTAATTCCCAAAGAAATGGTGAAAGAACACCCTGATTTTAAAGAGGTTGCTACTCCAATCGGCATTTCACTATATTACCAATACAACAACAATATGTGTTTAATTACCAATGACTTAACCACTATTTCCGGATTCAAGAGTGGCAGTTATGGACCCAAAAATATGAGTACCACAAAATTTGCTTCCTCGATTAAAAAATATTCTGCGTATGGGTATATGGAATTGAATACTACGAAATATCCACAAAAATGGTTTACAAATATGGGAGAAGAAGGTACAAAAGTGATGAATAGCTGGGATCAATTTGGGGACAATTTTGAAATCTATATGACTGATTCATACTCTTGTACAATGAAAATGAAAACTATGAAAAGTGATGAAAACAGTTTAAAAGGACTGATCAGAACGATAATAACCATTAATGTAATCGCAAACATTTAGCATTATTTTGTTATTGAGACGTTCGATGTTAAACGTTAAACGTTTTACGTTAAACGTTCGATGTTTAAAGTTTGATGTTTGTGAATTGTGTCTTTTACCTTATAATATAGTGGAACCCATTACAACCAATATACACTTTTTTTAAATACTTTATTTTTTTAACTTTATAATTTCACCTCTAAGAACACTAAGAAATTTTATCTCAGAGAACTCTGAGTGAAATTTCTTAGTGTTCTTTGTGTGAAAAAGAATGAAAAATGAAAAATTGAGCACATGAGCATTCGAGCACACTAGCAATCGACTTCATTTTACTATTCTATTAAAAGGTTGGTGGCGATTTTTGTAAAATATTCTGTTTTAGTAAAATCTATAAAATACTGATTCTGCTAAGGATCTGTACCAATCATTTATCAGAATAGATATCAATACTTCAAAAAATAGCATGTTTGGTTATTTGCTAAATACTAATATAACGCACCCTCGGAGCTACTTTAAGACAGCAGACTGCAGTCAGCGGTCTGCAGATTAGCATTTTAAAGAATTTCGTCGAACTTTTTTCGTCGAATTTCTCCAGTCTCCCTTCACCAGTCCCCAGTCCCCGCATTAGGTCGCAGGTCAAATACCCCGCAAGTTGAGCTGCTTAGGGGATGACGGATCGGGCAGAGCGACCTTGGGAGCTACTGCCCGGCCGATCAGACCCTTGCAGCGAAACGAG
>JAGDMF010000042.1 GCA_017860455.1 Bacteroidota bacterium | reverse complement strand
TTGCAGGCGGAGACCGACCCTTTGGCTAGCGATGGGGCTCATTTTTTGTTTTGTTATGGATTAGATTGAGCGCAGCCAAAGGGGAATGCCCTGAAAAAAGACTACAGACAACGGACGGCGGTCTGCAGACTAATGAATAGTGAAAGTGATAATAGAAAAGTGATAAGAGTTTTATGTGCTTGTTTTTTGTTATGAAATGTACAGGTTTGCCACTAATATTCTATTCTAATATAAGATTGGTACTAAAGATATGAAAATTAAAAAGTTTTATATCTGTCAACAAATCAGTTATTTGTGAATTTTTTACCAATCATTTTTTAGATTAGGATATAATTGCTCCGCCGGATGAATCGCCCCTGCAGACGAGCACAAAGAACATTCGAGCAATCGAGCAATCGAGCATTCCGAGCATTCGAATCTTATGCCTTATTGAAAATTTACGTAAAAATCATCGACGTATTTCTTCTCTCCGGTTGGGTTATACAAAAAGATCTTTAATACATCCGCATTTTTCATGCTATCTCCTAATTCAATGGTCGTGGAATAAAACTCCCAGATACCCTTTTTTGAATTTGAATTCGTAATTGAATATTGATTTGTTAAATGATATTGGTTGAACTTGATCGATTCAATAATCAGAGAAGCCTCAGAATCAGAATTTTGTAAATACCAAAAGGAAATCGTTAGTTTGTTCTTTAATGAATCTGATACTCGCCCTATCGGATATTCTAATGTTATACAATATGGATTCTCTCCATAATATAAGGACGATTTGGTCCCGGAATACGATTTTTCTGTTGTGATGGTTTGTCGCTGGTTCCAAATCTCCGAATTTTCACATGTGTTTAAAAGGGTCGTTTTCGGAATCGTTGTGTAAATAGGAGTTTTGTAATATGACCCATACCAACATTTTAAACTTTTGGATACTTGTTCGGCTATCGCTTTTCTCCCTTGTTCAGCATAATGTTCAGTGGGAAAATCCCGATCAATAAATTGGTCATCTTTAACTAAATGTAAATTGTCAACAACTACAACTCCTTTATTAGAGTAATATTTTTTTAGAATCTCCGCATTACGTTCGATCATCTGAACTAATTCTTTTCCTACCAAACGATCAGCCTGCTCCAGATTTTCAGGTAATAAATTGAAAACAAGGTTCCATCCTCTTTGTTTGGCTAGCTTGATTATTTTGTCAAAGTCTTTAATTCTGATATTACTCAATGTATCTAATTCAAATGCATAAGTTTTGATATAACTGCAAGCTAATGGTGTAAGTATAGTGTCATATCTTCCTGATGAATCAAGAATCCCCTTTTGTGCCATAAACCGATCCCATTCAATCACATTTTTATAGGGTAGATGTTGCGTTTTAAATTTGGCTGATTTCCAGTAAGATATGATTTGGGCTTGCCGTTCTTTGTCGGTCTTAATATCATACGCTTTAAAGGATAATAAAAATCGATTCACTAAAGGGGGATTGTTTTTTAGTAATACTACACTTTTCTGAAGCGCTGTTTCCAGATTAGAATAGATCCATTGGGCATTAAATGAACGCAAATTTAAGGTTATAATCACTATTTTTACCTTGCTTTCCTTAGGAATCTGTTCTAATAAAACTTTATAAATTCCGGCATGTGATGCGGCTTTTGTAAGATCACTCACTTGTATACCTGGATAATAATCTCCAATGAATTCAGAGATCTTTCGTTTGTCTAAATCATCCATTCTATAGGTAATATTAGATGATTCTGCTACATAAACGATCTCTGTTTCTTTTGGGAGTTCTCGAACTATCTGAATAATATCCGAGTTTTTTTTGAGGTCATCTTCAAAAAACCATTTGGTGTAAACATAATTGCTTATGACAAGTACTCCTATTAAAATCAAGAAATTTAATACGACTTTTTTCCACATAATTTTCTAAAATTGAAAGTAAATGAATGGGAAGTTATCAACTCCTGAAAAAACAATAATACTGAATATCAATACGGCGTAAACAACCCATCTTCCCCAAAATGGCATTTTATTCACTTGAATATCAAATCTTTTGTTGTAAAAAAGAAAATCACTCAATATAAATAATCCTAAAAATATCCATACAAAAGCGGGGATAATCAAGGACGCTTTCGGAGAACTGTTGTTACTGAATATCGATTGAAACATCACCATTGCGTCGTGAAAACTTTGACTTCTAAAAAAGATCCAGATCAATGTTACTAAAACAAAAGTTTTTAATGCCAGTAATAGATGCCCAATTGTGAAAGGCTTCCATTTGTTATGGATATGAAACAGATCATTAAATAATTTTTCTAAAATGTAAATTAGACCATAGAGAAATCCCCAGATCAGGAAGGTCCAGTTGGCGCCATGCCAGATCCCGCTGGCAACAAAAACAACCATTATATTAAGAAACCATCTCCCTTTGGCTACCTTATTGCCCCCCATTGGAAAATAAACATAATCCCTGAACCAAGTGGATAAAGAGATGTGCCAGCGTTGCCAGAATTCAGCAATATTCTTCGCTAAATATGGCGTTTTAAAATTATCCATCAAATGAACACCAAATAAAATGGAACTACCAATAGCGATGGTTGAATATCCAAAAAAGTCACTGTATATCTGAAATGAATATAAAAAGATGCCGGTAATTAAATCTTTTGATCCATATTGAGTAGGATTATTGTAAATTTGATCTACAAAACCTGATAGATTATCTGCAATTACCATTTTGATGAAGAGTCCATACAATATCATCTGAAACCCTTTTTTCAGATTTTCATAAGTAAAAGTGTGTTTCTCCTTAAGTTGTGGGGTTAATGTGGAAAATCGTTCAATGGGACCAGCAACCAATTGAGGAAAATAGGTAACATATAATGCAAAATAACCCAGATGTTTTTCCGCTTTTTGCTTGCCAAAAAAGACATCAATAGTGTAACTTAAGGTTTGAAATGTATAAAAAGATATCCCTACAGGAAGAAGTAGTTTCATCATAGGGATCTCGGTGTCCATTTTGATATAGGCAAATAATTCGTTTAAGGAAGTACTTACGAAATTGTAATATTTAAAATAGAAAAGCAATCCAAAATTGGTTACCAAACTGACCAATAGCAGCAGAAACTTCCATTTTTTATTTGGATTTTTTTCAATCTGTATAGCCATAAAGTAATCTATAAGCGTGGAAAATAGTATCAAAAAGATATACTCCACCTTCCAACACATATAGAAGTAGTAACTGGCAGCTAAAAGGATACACCATCTCCATCTATGGGGAATAGAGAAGTAAAGGATGAGCACAATCGGTAAAAAAAGAGCAAATTCTATGGTGTTAAACAGCATAAATGAAAGTTTACTATAATGCTTAAAAAGGGTGCAAAAATAACAAATATTATGATTGAAAAAGAGTGTGCCGAACAAAAAGTAAAGATTTGTACTTTTGTTACATCAAATTTTATAAAAATGAGAAGTTTTGGAAGTGATAACCATTCAGGGATACATCCTGATATTTTAAATGCTATTAATAATGCTAATGTTAACCATGTAATTGCTTATGGGGATGATCCTTATACTCAAAAAGTGTCTGAAAAAATAAGTCGGATTTTTGGTGAAAAAGCGCAGTTTTTTCCCATGTTTAATGGAACTGGGGCGAATATTTGTGCTTTAAAAGCTTGTGTTCAAACGTTCCATGCGATCATTTCTGCTGAAACCGGGCACATTTTTGTTGATGAATGTGGAGCTCCGGAGTGGCTGACTGGTGCTTCTCTGAAAAGTGTTTCTACATCAAATGGAAAAGTTACACCGGACAAATTGCAACCCTTTTTTCATCAGTTTGGATTTGAACATCATGCACAACCCAAAGTGCTTTATATCTCTCAGTTAACAGAGTTGGGAACTGCATATACTATTCAGGAAATCAATGAATTAGCAGATCTTTTACATCAAAATAATATGTATCTACATTTAGATGGGGCGAGAATTGCAAATGCTGCTGCTTCCTTAGGGGTTTCATTGAAAGCACTTACAGCTGATGCAGGAGTGGATATACTTAGTTTTGGTGGTACTAAAAATGGAATGATGTTAGGTGAGTCTGTGATCACTTTTAGACCAGAGTTGGCTGAAAATATGAAATATATCCGCAAACAATCAGCTCAGTTATATTCTAAAATGAGGTTTTGTTCTGCCCAGTTTGATGCTTATTTAGAGAACGATTTATGGCTAAAAAATGCGACACATGCCAATAAGATGGCCCATTTACTAAGAGAACAGTTATCACAAATAGCTCCATTTGAGTTTACGCAGGAAACAGAGGGAAACATCATTCTGGTGAAAATGGATCCGGTACTCATTGAAAAACTTTTGGAACACCATTTCTTTTATGTTTGGAATGAAAACACGCACGAAATCAGATTGGTGACCTCCTGGGACACAACAGAAGAGGATATCCAACACTTCACAAATGATGTAAAAAAATTATTAAAATTATAATTTGGGCATTCCGGCATCATCCATCCCACAATCCAACCCTGCTGCCGTCGGTCTCCGGCCTGTGCTCATGTGCTCGTGATGCTCAATATGCTCATGTGCTCAAAAATCTAAATTATAATATTTTAGAAAGCAATACCTTTTACTTGTAACTTGTTACCAGTTACTTGTTACTTGTTACCTGTTACTTGTTACCTTTTACCTGTTACCTTTTACCTGTTCCCTGTTACTTGTTACTTTTTACCTGTTACCTGTTACCTGTTCCCTGTTACTTTATTAGGGTACCTGGCCTCCGCCCTAATGCGGGTTCACTACCCGACGGAGTGCTACTTGCATATTCTGTTAAAAGGTTGGTGAAGCATGGATGTAAAATCGCTACATTCCATATTTTACAATGAATGAAAAATTTACAATTTTTTTTACCAATCATTTAATAGAATACCCAATTTGCAGGGAGTTAAAGAGCGAGCCTGTGAGCTACTTTAACGACCATGCAGTCCCACGGCTTATTACTGCGGACTTGCAGGCGGAGACCGACCCTTTGGCTGGCGACGCTACCATTATTCATATTTGCTCGGAAATGGCTTGAGCGCAGCCAAAGGGGAATGCCCAGAAAAAAAAGACTACGGACAGCGGACTTCGGACTGCAGACGAATGAATAATGAAAATTGAACATTCTGTTTTTTTTAATATATTTGCATCTAACTTCAAGTTTATACTTTATCATCTTTTTTAGATAATATTGATTCATTGAAAATATATATGTCATGAAAAAAACGCTGTTGATTTTACTTCTTCTAATAAATTTGATCGCTAAAGGTCAGCTTTTTAACCCTAATCCTGTTGAGCAATTCCAAAAAAATAATTTTTCAATTACCCTATCAGTAATGCCATCTTTTATCATTACTAGTGCTAAAGTAGATTCAATGCCCAAACCAAAAGGGGGAATTTATGCCATAAATATGAGTTATTTTGTTTATGAAAACTTATCTATCTCTTGTCTTATAGCGTACCAAAATACAAAATATTACATACTCTCTGATTTTTATAGTTCTGAAAACTCGTTTTTGATCCAACCTTATGCTTCTTATTTTCCATTTTTTACACGCAAAATCTCTTTTGATCTGGGTTATTTTTATGGATATAAGAAAGATTATAATAAAATATATGGTGAAAGATTAGAATATAGTTCAGGAATTTCTTATGGGTTAAGTTTCCATCATATCTTTAGACAAAATTTAGGAGTGTTTAACGATCATTTAGGGTTTCATGTTATTTATCATTCATTTTTTGATCTAAGAAAACCAACTAATTCAGCACCTCCATTTCTTTTAGATTTAAAAATTGGTTTAACTTATCATTTCTAAGATTTCTTTTTTATGAAAAAAAAATGTTTTGTTCTTTTCGTCCTATTGTTACTCTCTATTTCATTTTTTGGATCGCCATCAACAATGCTTCCTTATAAAAAAGGATCTTATACACTTGGTGTTACCTTATTCCCAAAATTTGATTATTATTCTTTAAATATTGGCAGTTATGGTTTTACTATTGCTCCCTCTTTTTCCTATTTTGTTTTTAATAATTTTTCCATCTCATTTTCACTTTATTATCAACAAATGTATGCAAATAACTCTTTAAAAGATATTACAGTAAATATGATTAATGCATCTCTTTATGCAAGGTACTATTTTTGGAAATCCCGTTTTTTTATTGAAGGTTCTTATAATTTTGGATATTATCGGTGTTATGGTGACATTCATTATAAAGAATTAATCAACAATCCGGCTTTCGGAGTAGGAATAAATGGTCCAATATTAAATGATTTGGGTATCTTTTCAGGGAAAATAAGTTGGGAATACTCTATAAAATATCGCATACCTCTAGGAAATGTACCTATTAATGTTTACAGTTCAATAAGTCGTTTTGCCATTATTTACCATTTTTAAAACCAAAAATGGCAAACCTGCACCTTGCAAATCTGCCATTTTCTGATTAACACCAGACACCTGTCTCCAGTCTCTTGTCCCCAATTGTAGGAACACGGTCGGATTTTAATTTACTTTAAAAGTAGTGTCTCCCGTTTGGAAGAATTTGATGATCTGGTTTGCTGATGCTAGACCGGCGTTGATGTTGGCTTCTGCTGTTTCAGCACCCATTTTCTTGGGAGATGCAAAAACACTTGTTCCAAATTTTTCGTTCAACTCAGCTTGATTATCAGCAGCGATATCAGTAATGTATTTTAAATCAGCACGTTCTTCTAAAACTTTTACTAATTCTTCTTCATGAATAACCTCTTTACGAGCCGTATTTACCAAACAACCCCCTTTTGGCATCTTTGATAAAAGATCGTAACCAATCGATTTTTTAGTTTGATTATTAGCAGGAATATGTAAGGAAATATACTGACAGGTGCTGTACATTTCTTCAATACTTTGACAAGGTTTAATCCCTTCTGCACTCATTTTTTCAGCAGATACAAATGGGTCAAAAGCATAAACATCCATTCCAAAACCTTTAGCGATTTTAGCTACTAATCTACCTACATTTCCGTAAGCATGAATCCCTAGTTTTTTCCCTAATAACTCACCACCTGTACCGGGTGTGAATTGATTACGTGCCATAAAGACCATCATCCCTAAAGCTAACTCAGCAACAGCATTGGAGTTTTGCCCCGGAGTGTTCATGGCCACAATATTTTTTGCTGTACAAGCGGCTAAATCTAAATTGTCATATCCTGCACCGGCACGAACGACAATCTTAAGATTTTGAGCGGCATCGATCACCTCTTTAGTCACTTTATCTGATCTAACGATCAATGCATCAGCGTCTTTAACGGCTGCATAAAAATCATTAACATCAGTGTATTTTTCCAAAAGTGCTAATTCGTGACCGGCACCTTCAACAATATTTCTAATTCCGTCCACTGCTGCTTTTGCAAATGGTTTATCGGTTGCTACTAATACTTTCATGATCTTAAGCGTTTAATTTTTCAAATTCTTGCATACAAGCTACTAAAGCTTCAACACTTTCTTTTGGACAAGCGTTATATGTGGAAGCACGGAAACCACCAACTGAACGGTGTCCTTTGATACCAACCATACCACGTTCTTTTGCAAATGCCATGAAAGCATCCTCTTTATCTTTGTATTGTTCGCTCATCACGAAGCAGATGTTCATTAAAGAACGATCCTCTTTTTCAGCTGTTCCTACAAACATAGGGTTACGGTCGATTTCGTTATAAAGAATATTTGCTTTTTCAACATTCATTTTGTTCATCGCTTCTAATCCACCAATGCTCTTTAACCATTTTAAGGTTTGAGTCATTACATAAATCGAAAATACAGGAGGAGTATTGAACATAGAACCTTCTGGAATATGAGTTCTGTAATCTAACATTGTTGGTAAATAACGAGATACTTTTCCTAAAATATCTTCTCTGATGATTGCAAAAGTAACACCTGCAGGTCCTACATTTTTTTGTGCACCACCGTAAATCATACCATATTTGGTAACATCAACAGGACGGCTCATGATATCTGATGACATGTCTGCAACTAAAGTTACAGGGCAATCCATATCGTATTTGATCTCAGTTCCGTAAATAGTATTGTTGGTTGTGATGTGGAAATAATCTGCATCTGTAGGGATTTCATATCCTTTAGGGATATAATTGTAAGTTTTATCTGCAGAAGAAGCAACACATACAGCATTACCTAATCCTTTAGCTTCTTTTAATGCTTTTTTTGCCCAAACACCTGTTTCCAAGTATGCAGCTTTGGTTTCCAATAGGTTCATTGGAACCATGCAGAATTGTAAACTTGCACCACCACCTAAGAATAATACTTTGTAATTGTCAGGGATATTTAATAATTCTCTCCATAAATCTTCACACTCTTTCATTACTGCTTCCCACTCTTTTGAACGGTGAGATACAAAGTCTTTCAGAGCTTCAATCGAATTGTTGATCGCTTCCTTTGGAAGGATACAAGGGCCGGCATTAAAATTATGTACTTTTTTCATGATATTTGATTTTTTTAATAGGTTGATTATTATTAAGGTTTTATTTGATATTTGCAATCCAGTTTTGAATCTCCTGTAGTTGAACAGCAGGAACATCCATTTTGAGTTTTTTTCTCATTCCGCCTAAATCATTAAGTAATTTATTTGGATTTGCTTCTTTTAATAATTCTAAAGTATTGATATTGAGTTTGTAAAGAGCTGCAATCCAAGGTTGAGGAACGCCAACATTGATGAAGTCTTGCTCTGAACTTACCTCTTTTTTCTTTTCAGGTCTCATCTGTGGAAAGAATAAAACATCCTGAATAGATGGAGAGTTGGTCATGATCATTGATAAACGATCAATACCAATTCCTAATCCTGCTGTTGGAGGCATACCAAACTCAAGAGCTCTTAGGAAATCTTCATCTAAAACCATAGATTCTTCATCTCCTCTTTTTCCTAACTCCAACTGATCTTCAAAACGTTTTCTTTGGTCAATTGGATCGTTCAACTCTGAATAGGCATTACAGATCTCTTTTCCATTACAAACGGCTTCAAATCTTTCGGTTAAGCCCGGTTTTGAACGGTGTTTTTTAGTCAAAGGTGAGGTTTCGATTGGGTAATCGTGAATAAAGGTGGGTTGAATCAATTTCGCTTCACAAGTTTCTCCAAAGATCTCATCAATTAACTTAGCACGACCCATAGAGGCATCCACTTCAACACCACATTTTTTAGCAAATTCTGCCATCTCCTCTTCGTTCATTCCGGAAATATCAGTGCCGGTAAAATGTTCGATAGCACCATACATGGTGAAACGTTTCCATGGTCTTTTGAAGTCAATAATATTCTCACCCACTTGCACTTGTGTTGTTCCATGAAGTTTTAATGCAACTGCTTCTACCATCTCTTCAACGGTATTCATCATCCATTCGTAGTCTTTGTAAGCTACATAAAGCTCCATTTGTGTAAACTCAGGATTGTGAAATCTTGACATCCCTTCGTTTCTAAAGTCTTTGGAAAACTCATAAACACCATCAAAACCACCAACAATCAATCTTTTGAGATACAATTCATTCGCAATACGAAGGTATAATGTCATATCCAGTTTGTTGTGGTGTGTTTTAAAAGGACGAGCCGCGGCACCACCATACAAAGGCTGAAGAATTGGAGTTTCCACTTCGAGATACCCTTTTTCATTTAAGAAATTACGCATGGTGTTTACCAATTGAGTTCTTTTGATGAAAGTGTCTTTTACTTGAGGATTAACAATCAAATCAACATATCTTTGACGATATCTTTGTTCAGGATCTTGAAAAGCATCATACACTTCACCATCTTTTTCTTTTACAATTGGGAGTGGACGAAGAGATTTACACAAAATGGTAAACTCTTTAATATGAATACTGATTTCGCCGGTTTGCGTATAAAAAACGAACCCTTTAACACCGATAATATCGCCTATGTCTAATTTTTTAAAAACGCCGTTATATAAGGTTTTATCTTCCCCCGGGCACAATTCATCCCGTTTGGCATAAATTTGAATTTTACCGTGTGCATCTTGCAATTCGTAAAAAGAAACGGCTCCCATAATTCTTTGGTGCATGATTCTTCCTGCAAAACTAACATTTTGATACAAAGACTGATCTTTGGGAAAGTTCTCATTAATCTCTTTTGAATTTACATTCACTTCATACAATTCTGCAGGGTAAGAGTTGATTCCCAGTCTGTTAAACTCCTCTAATTTTTGTCTTCTGATAATTTCTTGTTCGGATAATTCAATCGCCATAATATAATATTTAATAAGGGGCAAAATTAGGGAATTTTTCCGACATAGACTTTTGATTTAACAATTTTTATCAGTGAAAAGTCTAATGTCTAAGGTCAAAAGCCAAAAGTCTATCGACCAAAAAGATTGTACTATTAATTATTCACTCTTCATTACTAATTCAATTAGCTTATTAGCTTATTATCTCATTAGCTTATTATCTCATTAGCTTATTAACTTGGGCGGTCTCCGCCTTCAAGTCCGCAGTCGTAAGCCGTGTGACTGCATGGTCGAAAAAGGAGCTCACAAGTTCGCTCTTTTTCTCCCTGCATCACATCGGCTTCCTCCTTTGCGGGCTTTCTCGGCTCCGCCCTAATGCAAGGGAGGCTCAAGGCCAAGGGCTTTCAGCTATCAGGTATCAGCTATCAGTTTTTTTGTTTAGAAAATAATAAAAACCCTTAAACCTACATATCATATTTTCAATACTATCGACCATTGACTATCGACTATTGACATTCAAACTGTGTAAATCTGTTTCATCGGTGTCATCTGTGTGCTAAATGTGCGGAGAATAAGGCCGAAGGAGTAAGGAGTGAAGAACTAAAAACTAAAACCTTAAACCTAAGACCCAAAAATTTTATTAATTTTGTGAACTAATTCAATAAAAATTCGTCCGTTAAACCAAAAACAAAATAATATGATTTACAATCAATGGTATGTGGTCCTTGACTCTAAGGAATTAAAAAAGAATAAACCTTTAAAAATTAAAAGATTTAGTGAAAATCTGGTTCTGTGGAGAAATGATGATGGTTCCATTTCCTGTATTCATGATCAATGCTGTCACCGGGGTGCCTCTTTATCGTGTGGCAAGATCGTTGATGGAAAAGTAGAGTGCCCGTTTCATGGTTTTCTCTATGATAAATCAGGAAAAGTGACCACCATTCCGGCAAATGGGAAAAATGCTTCTGTTCCTGAATCAATGAAGGTTAAATATTATAAAACTTATGAAAACTACGGATTGATCTGGGTTTGGTATGGTGCCGAAGAAAAAATAACCGCTGAACCTTTCTTTTTTACTGAGTTGAAAGATTTTTCTTATTCAAGTTTTAAAGATCATTGGGGTGTCCATTATTCGAGATCCATTGAAAATCAATTAGATGTCGTTCATTTACCTTTTGTTCATAAAACAACAATTGGAAAAGGGAATAAAACCTTGGTAAATGGTCCTGTGGTGGAACGGGAAGGTGAAATGATCACTTTTTATGTGAATAATGTAGTAGATGACGGACATACAAAACCCCTTAAACCGGAAGAAATAAAAGATTATAAAGATTTCTTCTATTTAAAATTCCATTATCCCAATATATGGCAGAATTTTATAGCAGATAAAGTTCGTGCTTTTGCAGCGTTCGTCCCGGTTGATGAAGAAAATTCAATTGTCTATATTCGATTTTATCAAAAATTTATTAAAATTCCTGTTTTAAAACAAATCGTTAACTATTTTGGCAAAGTCTCCAGTATTATTATCCTACGACAAGATAAAAGGATCGTGATTACCCAAATTCCCAAAAAGAGTACATTAAGGATGGATGAAAAATTAATTATTGGAGATAAACCAATCATTGAATACCGGAAACATCGGGAAGAACTGATGGCTGAAAACAATAAATAATGAACTTAAAACGCTGATATTTAAAGAAATGAAAACAAAAAGTATTGAAAAAAATCAAAATAATAAGATCATAGGATTGCTATTCTTTGGCGTTTTAATGGGAGCTCTCGATATTTCGATTGTGGGACCGGCGATCCCAATGATCGAAAAAACATTACATATAACCAGCAGGGAATCAGGATTTATTTTTTCCAGTTATGTACTGTTAAATTTAGTAGGGATCTCTTTATTTGCAAGATTATCAGATAAATATGGAAGAAGAAATATCTATATTATTGCCATTTCTTTGTTTGCTTTAGGGTCTGTTATTGTATCATTTATTAACGATTTTAACTGGCTTATTGTGGGAAGAGCCATTCAAGGATTTGGTGCTAGTGGTATTTTTCCGGTCGCTTCTGCTTTGGTTGGGGATCTTTTTCCCGTTGAAAAAAGAGGTAGGATTTTAGGCTTGATTGGAGCTGTATTTGGATTAGCTTTTCTATTAGGCCCCTTTATTGCCGGCTTTTTATTAAGCTATTTTTCTTGGAATTTTTTATTCATCATCAACCTTCCGATTGCGGCTGTTTTAATATTTTATAGTTTCAAAATACTTCCAAAACAAAGTGTTTTCAAAACTATCAAAATAGATTGGAAAGGAATTATCACTTTGGGAATAGCTTTAACTGCATTTACTTACGGGATGAATAGTATAAAAGGGAATACTCTTTCATCTGTTTTTCAATTATCTGTATTGATCCCTTTCATCATAGCTATTTTAGCGTTTGTTTTTCTTATTGTTTCTGAAAAATATATCGAATATCCGATTATTAAACTTAGTTTTTTTAAGAATTCACAAATTCTGATTGCCGGTATTTTAGCTGTAGTAACCGGTTTAATACAAGCCTGTTTTGTGTTTATTCCTAAGTTCGTGATTCATGAATTCCAGGTGGAAGCTTCCATGGCTAGTTTTATGCTAACCCCATTTGTATTTGCTACTGCGATTGGATCTCCCATTTTCGGAAGAATGATTGATAAGTTTGGCGTAAAATGGATCATTATGATCGGATTAAGTTTGCTCTCTGTCGGGTTTTATTTTTTATCTCAAGTAAATGGAATAATAGGATTTTATTACGTAAGTGGAGTATTGATTGGATTGGGACTTTCCATCCTTTCCGGAAGTTCCTTGCGTTATATACTTCTCAATAATACATCTGTGGAAGATCGTTCTACCAGTCAGGGATTAATCACCATTTTTACAAGTATCGGACAAATTACCGGTTCAGCCTTGATTGGGATTTTACTTACAACCACAACAAATGGATTTCATTGGAATTTTA
Organism: Bacteroidota bacterium; assembly: GCA_017860455.1. Taxonomy (GTDB): domain Bacteria; phylum Bacteroidota; class Bacteroidia; order Bacteroidales; family WCHB1-69; genus UBA5429. The sequence continues at coordinate 2,021 of JAGDMF010000042.1, read as the reverse complement.
TTGGAATTGCCCTTATTACATTTGGAATGATTCTTGTTTCTCTTAAACTGAAAAAACGATAATTCGATAATTATTGCAATTTTAACCTTTTCCATAATAAAAGTCTAATATTTGTAGTTATTACATTATTAGACTTTATTTTTTCACTTTTACAAACAAAATCAAGTATGAAAACAAGAAAATGGTTCTTATTATTAGGCGTATTCGCTGCATTTACCCTAACATCATGTGACGGAAACATAGATGATGCAGATAGAAAACAGGCAGCAAAAGATGATCTTCAGGTTGATGGTTATTTTGATGATATGATTGCCGAATCGGATGATGTGCAAACGATGATTTTAGAAGATAAATCAGGCATTGGTAATGGAACTAAAGATGGCTCCAAAACCTATACCATCGTTACTAATCCGGATGGATCCAGAGATATTACCGTTACTTTTGTAAATTATTCAAATCCCAATTTCCCTAACTCAAGAGTGAAAAACGGAATCGTGAATATTCATGTAACCGGTGGCCCAGATAGTTCCACTTTTGTAAGGGTGATCACATTTACTAATTTTACCATCAACAACAACCAGATAACCGGTACTATTACCATCACTAAAGTTTCTCCTTTGGTAACTACTATTCAGTTAGCTAATTGTATGGTGACATTTACCGATGGAACCACATACACCAGAACCGGAACGAAAACCAGAACCTTAATTGATGGCATCAATACACCCAGCATCTGGGATAACACGTATGAAATCACCGGTTCATTTACCGGAACCAACAGAAACGGTAACGATTACACCCATACTATCGACGTAGCTTTAGTAAGAGTGATGGCTTATCGTTATTTCGTATCCGGAATTTTACATATTGAAGTGGGTAACAGAGACATCGTTATCGATTTTGGCGATGGCACTTTAGATAACTTAGTGGATATTACCATCAACGGAACCACCTATCCTGATATTGAATTAACGCACTAAGATTATGCAAAAATTTTTTTTAGCCTTGGCCGTTTTAATGCTAACTCTAGTGAGTTATGCTCAACAAGAAGAGTATCAATTAGGTATTTCCAAGCAATTTTTCCCTAATGACACAACGCGAACATTTACTGTGATTCAGGGGAATCTGGATCAGGTAAAAATGATTCTATCCAAAACGTATGGAGAACCTGAAGGTTCAGGAGGTGTCGTTTGCTGGAAAAATATAAAAATTCCCGGGATTGCCAAAAAAGTAAAAGTTATTTTACATGATGGCATTATGACAGATGGAGAAGATATGTTCACAATTACCTACTCAAATGATGAAGTTAAGTACAAAGAATCTTTAACTAAACTGGAACAAAACCAATCCAGATATATGGATATACAAGTTTTAAATATGAAAGGGGAAGAGATCATTAATACGTATCAGTTGGAAACTCTAATCAATGATTATTTACTACAGATCCTAAATAAAAAGTAACATCTACCATACAGTTTCTCTTTCAAATGTGTTAATAGAACTTACTTAGTTAAATCCAAACAATAAGGCCCGAACATTAGTTCAGGCCTTTTTTGTGGTGCTGGACAGAATTGAACTGCCGACACACGGATTTTCAGTCCGTTGCTCTACCAACTGAGCTACAGCACCGCTCGTTGTTTGAGGGTGCAAAAGTACAACTTTTTTTTGAATTAGAGGACTATATCTGAAAAAAATTGTTTAATATTTTTATCTTATTGAATTTAAGCTATTTGCAATTAAATTCGTCTTTCGTCTTTTAATTCAATTAAAAAATAACACAGAGTACCACAGTGTTATAAAATGTTTCACAGTGTTTTTTTATTTAATATGTTTTTTAAACATTTTAAATGCATATTAGTTAATCAAATAACGACAAACGAATACACTGTGGTACATCGTTTAACACCGTGAAACACTGTGATCCTATTATAAAAATGAGTTATTAAATCAGTTAAAAAACTTACGCAGTGTTCCACAGTGTTATAAGGTGTTTCACAGTGTTTTTTATTTAATATGTTTTT
>JAGDMF010000019.1 GCA_017860455.1 Bacteroidota bacterium | reverse complement strand
TAAAAAGTACTGTGACAAATATAAACAAAAAAAAGAACGATTGAACAAAAAAAATGAAAAAATCGAACAAAAAAATATATTCTTACAAAAGTAGGGTTAAGCTTTGAAGTATCAACAAGAAAATATGAATTTAGTTTATTATTAAGTATTTTCAAATAATTTTACCCGTTATTTATAAGAATATGGAATGAGTGCTCCGTCGGTTGATGAACCCCGCATTAGGGCGAAGGCCAAGTACCCAAATAAAGTAACATTTAACAGGTAACAAGTAACATTTAACAGTTTTCAAGTAAAAGATATTGCTTTCTAATATATTAGAAGTTAGTTTTTTGAGCACATGAGCACATGAGTTTAGGCCGGAAACCGACCCTTAACTATTTTCGCTAATGTATATTATCAATTCGTTTTTTTCTCATTTCTGGTCCTTTTAAGCCCTTTTTATCATTCTAATTACCTTTTTATTCAGATGTTTCATTTATTATTCTATAAAATTTGATCAATAAAATAATGAAAAAGATACTTTAACTATAATATCTATTTGATATTTTGATAATTATAAAAAAATTAAAAAAAATCGATTTTTTAGTTGTTTGTAAAGAAAAAAGTAGTATTTTTGCAGTCCCTAATCGGGAAACGTACTTTGACAGTAAACTAAAAAAAGCCGGTGTAGCTCAGTTGGCCAGAGCAGCTGATTTGTAATCAGCTGGTCGGCGGTTCGAATCCGTCTACCGGCTCTTTTTTTTTGGGAGAGTTCCAGAGCGGCCAAATGGGGCAGACTGTAAATCTGTTGACGAAGTCTTCGGAGGTTCGAATCCTTCCTCTCCCACTCAAAAAAAAAGCGGAAGTAGCTCATTTGGTAGAGCGACAGCCTTCCAAGCTGTAGGTAGCGGGTTCGAGACCCGTCTTCCGCTCTCACCAAGCCACATTTAGTGGCTTTTTTTTTGCCCCAAAACGACCATTCAAATTTTAATCATATCCAAAAAAAGTTGCATTTATTAATTATATTTCGTAATTTTGCGAAATATTAAAATGATTTGAATAAATCAATTTTATGAGTATTGAAATTAAAATTTTAGGGGCTCAGTGTAACAAGTGTAATAAGCTTGAAAGAATTACAAATGAAGTAATTACAGATAATAGTTTTGATGCTAAAGTCGAAAAAATAGAAGATCTTTCTCAAATAATGAGTTACGGTTTTTTATATTTACCTGCTTTGGTTATTAACAAAAAAGTGATTTTTAAGGGAATAGTGCCCACCAAAAAGGAAATTCAGGATGCTCTAAATAGCATCAATAAGTAACTTAATTATAAAATAGTATGAGTAACAATATTTAAAAAATAAAATTAACAAAAAAAATTAACCCTTATGAAAAAACTATTTATTTTAATGTTAACAGTATTTCTATCTACTTTTTGGATTTCAAATCTAAATGCTCTAGCTCAATCCGGCAATAGTAAAGTAGTGACTGTTTATTATTTTCACTCTACCAATAGATGTGCAACCTGTAATGCAGTAGAAAATGTCACTAAAACCGTTCTAAATGAACAATATAAAGATCAGGTTTCTAAAGGATTAATCGTATTTAAATCTATTAATATTGATGAGGATGTAAATAAAAATCTTGTCAATAAATATAAAATTGTATTTTCAACTTTATTAATCATAAATGCAAACGGAACTACAAATGACTTCACAGACACTGCATTTCAATATGCTAAAACTAACCCTGAAAAGTACAAAGAATTATTAAAAGTTGAAATCAATAAAGCATTGAAATAAAGATGGAATTTCTTCAAAATTTACTGGATAATACTCAGATTCCAGTCTTATATGCATTAATTTTAGGACTCATGACAGCCATAAGTCCTTGTCCATTAGCTACAAACATAACAGCGATTGCCTACATTAGCAAAAATATTGAAAACAAAAAAAGGATTTTTTTTAATGGACTCATTTACACTTTAGGTAGAGCGATTTCCTATTCTTCCATTGGAATTATTCTTTATTTGGGAGCAGATCAGTTTAAACTCACCAAAATGTTGGCTTCCAATGGAGAAAAATGGTTAGGCCCTTTACTCATCATTATTGGTGTTTTAATGTTAGATGTAATAAAAATCAAATTTCTTTCTTTAGGTAAATTAACAGACAGATTTCAAAAAAAATCGGATCAAGCAAGTTGGATTTACAGTTTACTTTTAGGAATTGTGTTTGCATTAGCATTTTGTCCCTATAGCGGAGTTCTATACTTTGGCATGTTAATTCCTATGAGTATTGCAAGTCCTTCAGGGTTATATCTCCCTGTTGTATATGCAATTGCTACCGGATTACCTGTAATCATAATTTCTTATTTATTAGCATTTAGCGTTTCAAGTGTAGGAAATTTTTATAAAAAGATTCAAACATTTCAAAAATGGTTTAATAAGATCGTTGCCATTATTTTCATTCTGGTAGGACTCTATTATATTTATATATTTTTTATTCAAAAACTATTCTAACAAAATATCATGAATTCAAATCGTAAAGCATTATTAATTCCACTCCTATTATTACCCGTTTGGTACTTATTATACCGGAATCTTCAACCTATCACCAATTTTCTGATTGATACTGTTTTTAAATTGGAAAAAGGGACCCATTTGACTGAAAGTTTGCGCTTTTTTATTTTTGAAGTTCCTAAAGTGATGCTATTGCTTACCTTAATTATTTTTATTGTTGGCATCATCAGAACCTTTTTTACTCCGGAAAGAACCCGCAAAGCATTGGAAGGCAAATCTTTATTTACCGGAAATGTTTTAGCCAGTCTGTTAGGGGTAGTAACTCCTTTTTGTTCTTGTTCAGCGATTCCCCTTTTCCTTGGATTTGTAGAAAGCGGCGTTCCTTTGGGTGTAACATTCTCTTTTTTAATTGCTGCACCTATGATCAATGAAGTGGCCGTTATTTTACTTTATGGTTTATTTGGGTGGAAAGTTATGTTAATGTATATTGGTACAGGACTATTAATCGCCATTTTTGCCGGATATATTATTGGCAAATTAAAACTGGAGCATTGGGTTGCCGATTGGGTTTACAAATCAAGATTTGGGAACAATACTCAGGAAGAGCAAAAATTACTTTTTAAAGATCGCATCCGTTTTGGTTATAGTGCCGTAAAAGATATTGTAGGAAAAGTTTGGATCTATATCATTATTGGCGTCGGTATTGGTGCCGGAATGCATGGTTTTGTTCCGGAAAATTTTATGGTTTCCATTATGGATAAATCACATTGGTATTCTGTTCCATTATCTGTTTTAGTAGGAGTTCCTCTCTATTCCAACGCAGCCGGAATTATCCCTATTGTGAGTGTGCTCATCGAAAAAGGGGTACCACTTGGAACCGCCCTGGCGTTTATGATGTCCACCATCGGATTGTCACTTCCTGAAATCATCATTCTAAAAAAAGTCTTAAAATGGCCTTTGATTGCCACATTTATTGGGGTTGTTGCAACAGGCATTCTGATTGTGGGCTTTATATTTAACTGGTTGCTGTAATAATTAATTTAACTATTTCAATATAAATAACTTAAAATATTTAGAGATGACAAATAACATTAAAGATGCTGTAAAAAAAACCTATACAGCAGTTATTAAAAATGACACCGGATGTGGATGTAGTTCAACTTGTTGTTCTCCTAGCCAACCAACTTCATTTTTAGATGAAATATATAAAAATATGGAAGGTTATCAAGAGATTGCAGATTATGGTTTAGGTTGTGGATTACCCACTAAAATCGCAGAAATTAAAGAAGGTGATACCGTTTTGGATTTAGGTTCAGGTGCTGGAAATGATGTTTTTATTGCAAGAAATCAGGTTGGCAAAACCGGAAAAGTATTTGGCGTGGATTTTACTATTGCAATGATAGAAAAAGCAAATGAAAACAAATTGAGATTGGGGTTTGATAATGTAACATTTATTTTAGGTGATATTGAAGAGCTTCCAATACCCAGTGACTCGATTGACGTAGTTATTAGTAATTGTGTGATGAATTTAGTCCCTGACAAAAATAAAGCTTACCAGGAAGTTTTTCGTGTATTAAAAAAGGATGGTCATTTCAGCATTTCTGATGTTGTTTTAAACGGTGAGCTACCCAAGGGTATTCTTGAAGCTGCAGATATGTATGCAGCCTGTGTCTCAGGTGCTTTAGAAAAAAATGACTATTTGAATATCATAAAAAATGCAGGATTTAAAGAGATAGAAATAAGAAAAGAACACCCTATTGATCTTCCAGATGAAATATTGACACCATTTTTAAGTGTCACTGAAATAGAAACATTCAGAAAGAATAAAAATACAATTGAAAGTATCACTATTAATGCAAAAAAATATTAGACTATTTCAATTTCAAAAAAACCATTTTGAGGTTATTAATATTGTAAAAATTGTAATGTGTATATTATCTTACAAAACCAGGACTTGCAAATAATAAAAATATTTCGTAAATTTGTAAAAAGATTAAATTATAAAAAAAATAAAAAATGGAAAAAATAATCAAAGTGTTAGGAACAGGATGTGCAAAATGTAAAACATTGGAAGCATCAGTAAGAGAAGTGGTAAGCTCAAATAATTACCCTGTTGAAGTGATTAAAATTGATGATATCATGGAAATTATGCAATTTGGAATTATGACCACTCCGGGATTGGTTTTGGGTGACCAGGTTGCCTTTTCCGGAAGAGTACCATCAAAAGATGAATTAAAAAAATATATTGAACAGTATATCAATGCCTAAAAAAAATCAATTTTCAGAAGAGGTGATTCAAACAGCACTATTTGCTAAAGCAATGAGTCATCCTGTCAGAGTTTTCATTTTAAAAAAATTATCTAAGATGGGAACTTGTTGTTACAGTGGAGATTTAGTGGAAGAGCTTCCGATTGGAAGATCTTCTTTATCTCAACATCTGAAAGAACTTAAAATGGCCGGTTTGATTCAAGGTGAAACAGAACCCCCTTTTATCAAATATTGTTTGAATAGACAGAATTGGAATATTGCACAACAAATGTTTCACCATTTATTAGAAGATTAATAACAATTAATAAATAAAATCATGAAAATAAAATTAATAATCTCATTGTTAACGGTTTTCATTTTTGTTTCCTGTCATTCAGGTTCACAAAAAGAGAACACAACAAACGCAAATAACACAACTGAAAAGCAAACTACAGAAAAAGTTCATCTTTATTACTTTTATGGATCTCATAGATGTCCTACCTGTAATGCAGTTGAAGAAAATTTAAAAAAATTGATGACTGAAAGCTTTTCAAAACAAATAAAAGAGGGATCAATTGGGGTCTCTTATCTTAATTGGGAAGAATCTGCGAATAAAGTTTTAGTAGAAAAATACCAGGTATATTCTTCCTCTTTAATTTTTGTAAAATTTAATAATGGCAAAGAAAAAGCAACTGATTTAACTGAATTTGCTTTTACCTATGCCCGAAAAGAATCTGATTTTTTCAGAAAATCTATTCAAGATACTATTCAAAAAAATCTATAATATGGAACTATTACAAAACTTTTTAGCAAACTCCAATTTTCCAATTTTATCTGCATTTATTATAGGATTAATGGCCGCCATTAGTCCTTGTCCAATGGCAACAAATATTACGGCAATCGCCTATATTGGCAAAAATTTAGAAAACAAAAGAAGAGTCTTTATCAATGGATTAATATACACATTTGGAAGAATTATCACTTATGTTATTTTAGCAGCTATCCTTTATTTTGGAGCCAGTAAATTTCACATAGCTTCCTTTTTTAATGCTTATGGTGAAAAAATATTAGGGCCCATCATGATTTTGATTGGCTTATTCATGCTAGACTTCATCAAGATCAAACTTCCGGGATTAGGGAAATGGACTGATAAATTACAACAGGACGGAAAACAAGCAAGTGGATGGTTTTCATTGATTATGGGAATTGTATTTGCTTTAGCTTTTTGTCCTTATTGTGCTATGTTGTTCTTTGGCATGTTAATGCCATTGACTATCTCATCCAGTGCCGGAATGATACTTCCTTTTGTTTTTGCGATAGCAACCGGTCTTCCTGTCATAATTTTTGCATTCCTCATCGCTTTTACTCTATCCAGTGTAGGTAAATTTTACAATAAAATAAAAGTATTTGAAATCTGGTTTCGACGGATTGTCGCCATACTTTTCATTTTAGTAGGTATTTATTTTATAATTGAACAATTTATTCATCATCATTAATCATGAAAATTTTAATTCTTTGTACCGGAAACAGTTGCCGTAGTCAGATGGCACATGGGTTTATGAAAACGATAGATTCCTCATTAATTGTTAGATCAGCAGGAACAAAACCTGAAAAACAGGTTAATAAATATGCTGTACAGGTGATGTCAGAAATTGGAATAGATATCAGTAATCATACCCCACATTTTGTGGATGAATATATTGCTGAACCTTGGGACTATGTCATTACAGTTTGTGACCATGCAAAAGAAGTATGTCCCGTTTTTACCGGAAATGTAAAAAATCGTTTACATCTTGGATTTGAAGATCCTGCCGATGCAACAGGTACCGATGAGGAAAAACTGATTGTTTACCGGAAGATTAGAGATCAAATAAAGCAAGGTTTTATTAAAGATTTTTATCCCATCATTCAAGTAAAATAGCCATGCCATCCAATCCTAAACTAAATTTCTTAGACAGATATCTAACATTATGGATATTTCTAGCCATGTTTTTAGGTGTAATGTCCGGTTATCTATTTCCTCAAATTGCAGATTTTTGGGATAGTTTGAAAGCCTCTCCAAACAGTACAACTAATATTCCATTAGCCATTGGGTTAATTTTAATGATGTATCCTCCTTTGGCAAAAGTCAAATACGAAGAATTAGGTGATGTATTTAAAAATGTGAAAGTGTTAACCTTATCCTTGATTCAGAACTGGATAATTGGACCCCTTTTGATGTTTGCTCTTGCCATTATTTTCTTCAAACTATTTCCGGGACAAAACAACGCCAATTTGCCCTATATGTATGGAATCATCATGATTGGATTAGCCAGATGTATCGCCATGGTGATTGTTTGGAACGATTTAGCAAAAGGAGACACACAATATGCGGCTGGTTTAGTGGCTTTTAATTCCATTTTTCAAGTTCTGTTTTTCTCACTCTATGCTTATCTTTTCATCGCGATCATGCCGGGGTGGTTCGGAATACCAACCAATGAAATTGTAGAGAATATTACGATGGGACAAATTGCAGAGAGTGTTTTTATCTATCTTGGAATTCCGTTTACTGCCGGCTTTTTAACCCGTTTTATCCTAATCAGAATCAAAGACAAAACATGGTACCATACTACATTTATTCCTAAAATCAGTCCGGTTACATTGATTGCCCTTTTATTTACTATTTTTGTAATGTTCTCATTAAAAGGTGAATATATAATAAAAATACCTTTAGATGTCCTGATGATTGCAATTCCATTACTGATCTATTTTATAGTGATGTTTGTATTATCTTTCTTCATGAGTAAAAAGGTTGGGGCCAATTATAAGCAATCTGTAACACTTTCCTTTACGGCAGCAAGCAACAATTTTGAACTTGCCATTGCCGTTGCAGTAGCCATTTTTGGGATCCATTCGGGAGAAGCATTAGCCGCTGTGGTTGGACCTTTGGTTGAAGTACCGGTAATGATTGCATTGGTCAAATTGGCATTTTACTTTAAAAATAAATACTTTAAAGAACAACCCATCGGTTAGTATTATACTGATTGATTGAATTTATCTGTTTTATTATTATATTTGTGAGTTAAAATAATCAATAAAAATGATTATTAGATTATTAATGAAAATCTTCCACCATGAAAAAAATGAAATTCTTTTTTGTATGTTGTTTTATCTTCAGTCTTAGCTTTTCAGGATATTCTGAAGAAAGCCATTCCGATAAGAATGGTGCTTCCAGGGATACCACATTTGCCCCTTCCGGCAAACCCATCATTCAACTTTTTGGGAATATCAACTATAATCCTACACAAGATGTAACAAAAAGAGTGGGTTTTTACATTGCCCGGGCCTATTTGGGATATGAATATCAGTTTTCTAAACAATTTTTAGGTAAAATTGTGATTGATGCCGGAAGACCTACTACCGTAGGAACATTAATGGTTTGGGATTCATTAGGTAATCAAATGTTTGTATCCAATACTTCTAAAGAGGGATCATTCTACACCATGTTTTTAAAATTTGCCTATTTAGAGTGGGCTCCATCTTCCAAATTTAAAATTTTAGCAGGTTCAATACCTCTAAATCACTATATTACCCAAGAGAAATTCTGGAAGTACCGGTATGTTGCAGAGATGTTTCATGACCGCTATCTGAAAGCTCCAAGTGCAGATATTGGTATGATTGCATATTACAAACCCTCTAATATTTTGGGGTTTGATTTAGCGATTACCAATGGGGAAGGTTTTAGATTTGACCAGGATAAATATAGTGATTTTAAAGTGGGTGCCGGAATCGATTTGATATTGTTTAAAAACTGGAAAAACAGATTGTACTATGATTTTCAAAAGGGTCAAAATCCCAATCTGTCTGAATTGCAACAAACCGTTTCGTTTTTTACCGGATTTCAGTGGAAGGAAAAATTAAGAGTTGGATTTGACCTTACCTGGAGGATCAACAACAACAATCTGATCACCCAAAATACGTATGGATATTCGATTTTTGGAGTTTATGACTGGTCTTCAAAATGGGGCGCTATGGTAAGATTAGATCAGGTATTTTCCAATAGAGATCAACTTACTCTTCCGGGATGGACTTATCAGGTGGATGGTGTGGGATTGATTGGTGGTATTCAATACAGCCCAATACCAAAAATGAAGTTTTCATTGAATTATCAAGGATTTAAACCCAATAATTCCATTTTGGTTTTCCAGCATAATCTGTTTTTGAATGTGGATTTTACTTTATAAAAAAAAATAAAATTAATTTGGTGTTTTTTAAAAAAAGTTTATCTTTGCAACTTCACATTTAAAAACAACAATTATGAGAAATTTTATTTTTGCCATTCTGGCCTTATGCTTAACAGCAGTCACGCTCAGTTCATGTACAGATCCCGAAGATCCAATTGTTCCCAATCCTCCTTCAAATCCAACCAGTTATTTAAAATTTGGAAATCAATATTATGAGTTAACTTCTGGATACTATTCTAGTTTTTGGGGTACTGATTTTACTTGTTATTTATTGGGCCCTAATGCAAATTATGATTCATGGCTAGAATCTTTACTAGGAACAGATCAAGGAGTCGTTTTTAGCTTAACATTACCAGAAGATATTACCGATTTTCCAACTGGTCAGCTGATTTTTTTTGAAGGAGGAAATGGAGAAGAATTGCCTTTATATAGTTACAATCATTTATATGTTGATACCTTGTTTGATTTTTTTATGTCAATGGAACCGATGATGCAAGATGTGAAAAATGATACAATCAGAATTAGCAAAATTGGAAGTAAATATACGATAAAATACAATGGGTTAACTGAAGAAAATGTTCCATTTGAAATCAAATATGTTGGTTTAATGACAAGAAATGACAATATTGATTAATTTACCTTTATATATTTCAGAATAGTTCATATCATTCTCTGACATTTTTTGAAATCCATTAATCATTAATGTGTTGTAATGCAGTGTTTTATCAATTAAGCTATTCTGTTAAAATGTTGTGGTGAAGAACAAAACGTTAATCAATAAGAAAATACAATGTCGAAAATATCTTGTAACAGCCATTTTGAAAAATTTATAATAGAAAATTATCGTTGATATAGTTTTGAAAGGTTATCCTATATTGTTCACTTATAGGTATATATTCTTTATCAAATATAATTCTATTCCTTTCAATGGTTGTGATTTTTTCTAAGTTAACAATAAATGAACGATGAACTCTCATAAAATAATTTTTGGGTAGTTTCTCTTCAATAACTTTCATCGGAACTAATGTCATAATCGGTTTTTGATTTTCCAAGTGGATTCTGACATACTCCCGCATCCCTTCAATATAAAGTATTTTATTGATTTCCAATCTGATAATTTTATGATCGGCTTTAATAAAAATATGATTCAAATTGATTTGAATTGCATCATGTTGATTACGGATTAATTCAAAATGGTGTTTCGCACGCTCTGCTGATTTAAAAAAGGATTCAAAATCAATCGGTTTCAAAACATAATCCAGAGCATTTACCTGAAATCCTTCAACAGCATAATCTCTTGTTGCTGTTATGAAAATCACCTCAGGTGAAACTTCCAAAGATTGAACAAATTCCATACCGTTCATTCCGGGCATCTGAATATCTACAAACATCAAATCGACATGATTATATTGTAAATATTCAGTTGCTTTTTGTCCATTTTCAAAAACTCCTTTTAATTCCAAAAATGGAGTTTTCTGAATAAATCCGGAAAGTTGTTTTAAGGCTAAAGGTTCATCATCGATGGTAATACATGTTATCATTTTTCAAAGGGTATCGTTAATTGTGCTTGGAATGTGTTGTTATTTTCGATCAATTCTAAATTATAATTGGATTCGTAAATGAGGGTCAATTGTTTTTTAAGATTTTCAATGCCAACTCTTGTTTGATTATTATTTAAATGCTCTGAGAAAATCCCATTTTTGACCGTAAATTGAAGCTTTTCGTTTACAATAAGTGCTTGAATTTCAATAAGTGAACCCTCATTTGGATTGATTCCGTATTTAAAAGCATTTTCTACAAGTGAGATAAACAACAGAGAGTGAATCTTTCTTTCCGGATTTGGAATATTAAATTCCAAATTTATTTTTACCCTCTCCGGATATCGTATTTTCATCAAATCTATATACGAATTTAAAAAGTCAAATTCTTCCCGTACTGTACTTATTCCTTGTTTGGAATCTTCCAGCAGATAGCGCATCATTTTTGAAAGTTTGATAACGGCATCCTGTGCCTGTTTTGAATCCAAATCAATGAGTGCGTGAATATTGTTGAGTGTATTCATGAAAAAATGGGGGCTCACCTGTTGCCTTAAAAAAGCCAATTCCGTTTGCAAATGCATCTTCTGTAGTTTTTCATTGTTTTTTTCGTCTTCCTGACGTTTAAACATCATTTTGATAGCAATATTAAATCCAATAATTAAATAAGAAAAAATAATACGATCAAACATTCTAGGTAAAATAGATGGATCATGATGGGGTGAAGGTCTCATCTCTCTTAACTGTTCATCAGGATTCATCGGATCCATGACAAGTAAATCTCTGAAAATTTTTGTAAAATCAGCGCAAAAAGTAATTAAGATAATGGCAACAGAGATTAATATCCAATATTGAATCCGTTTTTTAAACAGATAGCTGGGTGCAATCCAAAAGTTATTGATGGCAAAAAGGATGATAAAAGGAACAATTCTGATCCAATCTATCCAAAGTTTAGTCCAGTTAAATGAGAGATCCGAGCGTATATTAAGCAAAGGAAACCCTAGGACAATTAACCAAATTAACAGATAAATGGCGTTTTCACCTTTTTTAGTAGTCAACATATTGTACAGCGATTATGATTTACAAAAGTATGAAATTATTGTGCTTTTCTTACCAATCGAACATAATTATTAATTCTCACGGCATCTCCTTGAGGTCCATTTCCGGTATTGAAATCGGTTGGGTCTCCAGATTTCGGATCACTTCGCTGAGCTCCGGCACCGTGAACATCAACCCAAGTTGCAGTTGATCCAAACATGGAGGTATATCCCATTCCTCTGCCAAAACAGACATATACTGCCCATCCGCCCAAGTGGCCAACATTTGAAGATGCGTGTGTAGTGCTGCTCCAATAAAACGGATAATCGATTTCACCTGCTTCATTTGTAATTGAAGTACAATTAAAAAGTGAATTTATTGCAGCATAACTACTTGTCTGAGGTGATCTTGTATAATCTACAATACTTTGTAACTCTTTGGCATCGGGTAATCTCCAGTCGTTGTGACCTGCAAAAGTAAAATTCTCAGCATAGCTAAGAGCATCTTTCCAAATCATCCCGGATTGACTGTCATTTTTCATCCACATCAAACCGGTAGCATTATCGGTGATGGTTCCATCTCCATTATCCACGAAGTGGTTCACTCCATAGTTTTGATTTCCCCTTACTAACAAATAGTTAAATTTTTTAGGTTGACCCTGCATGGTTACACCATACCCTTTTATTCTTCCATCTGCAAAGTTAACACCAAAAACCAATGTTTCCTGAGTCACCCCAACTGAAATTGTTTTTGTAGCACATTGAACATCAATAATTCTTTCTCCTGCATCAACATCCCCGTAAGCAAAATCGAAATAATTTGTATTAATAAAAGGAATCTCACCCCCTGATAACGAACCCATCAGATTACTTACGTCTTTTCCGCTAAACATAATTAGAGAATACAATTCTTTAATGGTTGGAAGTCTCCAATCGGTAAATCCACCGGTTGTGCATGATTCTGCTATTGATGCTAAATCTGAATAAACGGCTTTATCATTGACATTAATGGAACCATCTCCATTATGGTCAAATGTTTGTTGCCACATCAAACCGGTAACCATATCGGTAACGGTGCCATTATCATTTTTTACATATTTTGGAGTTTTTCCGCTATAATTTGCATTTTGACCAAAAAACGGATCTCCGGCAACAGGTTTAGTTATCACGTTCATTTCATCAAATGCTTCACTTTGATTGGTTCCCACAACAGGATAATCGGTTACATCCGGAAGATTATCTACAACCTCATCTTTACAGCTTGAACAAGATACAGAAATAAGAAGGGCAATTACCCATAATAAAATTAATTTTCGATTATTCATAGTTTGTATTTTTTAAATTATGGGACAAAAATATACTGGAAATTAATCAAATACAAAAATATTCAACAGAGTAAAGGTTTATATCTACCAATTATAGGATATGATCTATAATTGGGGTTCAATTCTTAAAAAACCGTTTACGGTTTTTCGCGTTAGGCAGGAGGCCAGGTACCCCACAAGCAGGGACGCTTAGTGGTGCCCGAAAGCGGCAGAGCGACGGAGGAGCTACTGCCGCTTCGGGACAACACTTTGCGGCACTGCGAGGAGTACAGGCCGGATGCCGACGGTATGCGGGTAGATTGTGTGAAAGGAAAATACCGGAACGCCCAAAATATTTTTGTATCTTTGTCCTTCATTATATCTATTATGAAAAAAACATATTTTATTGGATTATTACTGCTAATCTGTAATATTGGGTTGACGCAAACTCAAAGGGTTAATCCATTGAATCGTGCAATGGAGTCCTATTTGAAAGAGAAAGAAGCCAAAGTGGGAGTAGTTGTTACCGATTCAATGGGGAATGTGATTGCCTGGGTAAATGGGAACTATCAATTTCCTATGCAAAGTGTTTTCAAATTTCATATTGCAATGGTTGTTCTTGCTGAAGTGGATAAAGGAACTTTCACTTTAGATCAAAAAATGGTGATTAAAAAATCGGATCTGAAGACAAAAACATGGAGTCCCATTCGTGATCTATATCCCAAAGGAACAACTTTAACTTTAGCTGAAATCATAGATTTTACGGTGTCTCAAAGCGATAATAACGGTTGTGATTATTTGCTGAAACTGATTGGTGGACCTCAGGTTGTGGAAGATTATTTCAGAGAAAAAGGGTATCCTAATATTTCCATTCAAGTGAATGAAGCTAAAATGCACAAATCATGGAATATGCAGTATAAAAACTGGATCACACCGGCGGAATGTAATCGGATTTTATTTGATTTTCATCAACAGAATCAAACGTTTTTAAGTGTTGATTGTAAAAAATTTCTACTTCAATGTATGCTCAATACGGAAACAGGAATGAAAAGGCTCAAAGGGAAACTTCCTGAAGGAACACCTGTCGCTCACAAAACCGGATCTTCAGGGTCCAATACAAATGGGGTCACTGCTGCTGCCAATGATGTTGGAATCGTTTTTCTTCCAAATAGAAATGGTTTTATCATTTCCGTTTTTGTTTCTCAATCTACAGAAAGTGAAGATGTTAATGAAGAAATAATTGCAAATCTTTGTTTAATTGCCTGGGAATATTTTAATCCTAAGGAGTAACTGTAATATTTCCTTTCAATCTTAAATCTTTACTGGAACTGCCTATCATGATTCTAAATTCACCGGGTTCCACCACCCACTGGTTTTGAGCGTTTAATATTCTCAGTTCCTGAGGCGTGATTTCGAAAGAGATTTGTTTTGATTCCCCTTGTTTTAGAAACACTTTTTGAAATCCTTTCAAGGCTACAACCGGTTGTGAAACAGAAGCAATAATATCTTTGACATACAGTTGAACAACTTCAGCTCCATCAAATTTCCCTGTATTTTTCAAGGTACAAGTAACAGTTAATGAACCTTTTGACTGAATAGTATCTTTTGAAAAACGAATATCGGAATACTCAAAAGTAGTATAAGATAACCCATATCCAAATGGAAATAAAGGTTGTCCGGTTAAATTGTAATAATCGTCTCCTCTTCCGGTTGGCAGATGGTTATAAGTGAGAGGTAACTGAGATTCATGAATAGGAAAGGTGATCGGAAGTTTTCCAGAAGGAGACACTTTTCCCAATAACATATCGGCGACTGCATAACCACCTTCATCACCGGGATACCAGATCATCACAATGCTTTTTACTTTATCTTTCCAGGATTCCATCGTGATAGCACTCCCTCCAACTAAAAGAACCACAACAGGTTTTCCGGTTTTGGCAACTGCCTGAATTAAAGCTTCCTGATCTCCGGGAAGATTTAAAAAAGCCCTATCCTGAAACTCTCCTTCATGAATACCTGCAACAATAATGGCCACATCAGACTTTTGTGCTGTTTTTACGGCATCCTGAATCATTTTTTCCCTCTTTTTAAGATCAATACCATAATTCCAAACCATTTTGAAACGAGCATTTCCTGCAGTCTCGTAGTATTCAACAAGAATTTTATACTTATTATTTTTTTCAAATTTATAAGGGACGGTTTGAGTTCCATAGGATCTCTTATTGAAATTATCTATAATAATTTTTCCATTGATAGATAATCTATATCCATCATTCCCTTCAAAGCCAATTTGATAGGTTCCTGCTTCAGGAACAATAAGATCTCCTTGCCAACGGATAGAGTATTGATCGTAAGGAAGAAGTTTTTGATCAGGAGAAAATAATGTCCATGAGCCATTGATTTGAGTTTCCTTTCGGGTTATTACAGGTTTACCCTGGAAATTACAATTATCAAAATATTCAGTTGTTAAACCGTTGGGGAAATAATCAGAAGTAATCATCTGATAATTAGATGTATTTATTTCTTCTATTCCCTTTGAGAAGTTGATTTGGATATCAGCTGGAAAACGTTCTTTCATTCCTTGTAAAATGGAGATTTTTTGAGCACCAGGGCCGCTATAACCACCTAAACGCACTGTATCTGCATCAAATCCGATTAATGCTACAGATTTTATATTTTGAAGGGGTAATAATTGAGTGTCATTTTTAAGCAATACAAAAGATTCTTCGGCCATTTGTTCACATAAATCACGGTGTGCTCTACAATTAGTAACGGTATCTTTTTCAGGTACTTCCAAATAAGGATGATCAAATAAACCCAATTCAAACTTCATGGATAGCACTCTGTAAACGGCATCATCAATAGCCTGAGGATCAATCATACCTTTATCGAATGCTTCTTTAAACAGGGGATAATGATCATAAGAGGTTTGAAAAATCACATCTAATCCGCCATTGATTGATTGTGCAGTTGACTCCGCATAATCTTGAGCTGTAAAATGGAGCACATTAGCACCTCCCACAGCTCCGGCATCAGATAGCACAAATCCTTTAAATCCAAACTCCTTTTTGACAATATCTTTCAACAACCAACTATTTGATGAACAAGCAATTCCGTTTAGAGAGTTATAGCAACTCATCACGGAGCGGGTACCTCCAATTTTGAAACACGCTTCAAAAGGGAGAAGATGAGTTTGTCTAAGATACCATTCGGACCAATAGATAGGATAGCTATCTCTTCCACCTTCACCTACATTGGCAATGAGGTGTTTTGGAGTTGTTATAATCCCTTTTGATTCAAATGGATACACAAAAGCAACTGCCATAGTACTGGTTAAAAAAGGACATTCACCATACGTTTCTTCCGTTCTGCCCCATCGAACATCGCTCGCTAAATTGATAACGGGAGAAAGAATATCGGTAACGCCTCTCATTTTACACTCCGCTGCAATAGCATCCGCCACTTGATACATTAGGTTGGGATTCCAGGAGGCTGCCATAGCGATAGATTGTGGAAAAGAGGTGCACCCATATCTAATCAATCCATGTAAAGACTCATCAACAATAAAAATGGGGATTCCCAGTCTCGTTTCCTCTACAAAGAACTTTTGCATTTGGTTGATCTCTTTGATTCTTTCCGCTGTTACGATAGGATTTTGAGAATTATAAGACAAAATCTGTTCAGCTACTTGTGCTGATGAATAGTGATCGGTAATTTGAAATCCCATAATTCCATTCTGTAGTTTATCTTTACCAATAGATAGATTGCCGGGAATTAAAAAAAGCTGCCAGAACTTCTCTTCCAGAGTCATTCTGTTTAACAAATCGGTAGTTCTTACATTGATGGGGAGATTGCTATTTTTGTACGGTGCAAGTTGAGCAAAGGTGGTTGAAAAAACTCCTAAAAGGACTACAAAGGAGATCCATTTCCTACATTGTATTTTCATATCTTTAAACTTTGCGCAAAGATACAATTTTATCTACTAATGAAAAGGTTTTAAGCTGTTTATTTAACTACATTACGTTTGTAAATATCGAACGTATTTTGTAACAGGGAGGCAATAGTCATGGGGCCAACACCACCTGGAACGGGAGTAATGGCAGAAGCTATTTTTTCAATACTGGGTACATCGATACTATTGTAAACATCGCCCACCAATTTACCATCAATACTATTAATACCCACATCAATAACGACGGCACCTTCTTTGAGCATATCGGCATGGATCAGGTTTGGACAACCAATAGCTACAATTAAAATTTCTGCCTGACGTGTTAAGTAAGGTAAATCACGGGTTTTGGAGTGACAGATGGTTACAGATGCATTGTTTTTCAACATCAGTCTGGCCGTAGGGTTTCCTACCAGATTGCTTCTTCCGATAACAACACAATGTTTTCCTGAAATCTCAATTTGTTCCTCTTGAAGAAGTGATAAAATTCCCCTTGGAGTACAGGGAATAATAGCGTCATCACTTGAAGTACATAATAGACCGACATTCATGGGATGTAAACCATCTACATCCTTTCTGTAATCGATGGCATTGATAATTGTATTGGTGTCTATATGTTTAGGAAGAGGCAATTGTACAAGAATGGCATCAACAGATGCATCCTTATTGAGTTGATCAATTAACTCCAGTAATTCTGTCTGAGAAGTATGGCAAGGTAAGGAATGAATATCACATTCCATTCCAATGGCATTCGCTGCTTTTTTCTTGTTACCCACATGAGTAGCACTATGGGGATCATCTCCTACTAAAACAAGCTCTAATTTTGGAGCTCTGTTATATTTTTCGACACAAAAAGCGATATCTATCGCCAAAATTGATTTAATTTTCTTGGCTAACGCACTACCATTGATGATTTTCATACTTTTTTGAATTGATTTGCAAATTTACACCTTTTTTTCGACAATTATTTGGTGAATTCGATCCATTTTTTGTTCTTCGGTAAATGAGATATCGATCCAATGAATCAAAAAACCCTCCCGTTCCATTTTTCTGAACCAGGTCATTTGCCGTTTTGAAAATTGATGAATGGCAATATTTAAACGATTGAACATCGTATTAAAGTCGAGTTCACCCAGAATATATTGGGTTACATATTTATATTCCAGACCATAACGGATTAACTGATTAATATCCACACCCCGATCAATTAAAGACTTTACCTCATCAATCATTCCCGTTTCAAGTCGCTCGTGTAATCTTTTGGTAATTTTTGATCGAATCAAATCCCGATCCCCATTCAGTCCAAAAATAATCGAAGGGATAGGTTGTGCAATCTCTTGAATTTCTGGATGTTCACTATAATAATATTCAATTTCAAGCGCACGAATCAGACGCACTCTGGTTTCGGTATCAGTATGGTTATGGAGTGATTTATATTGTGCTAATTGCTCAGACAAATTTTCATCTGAGTATGTTTCGAATGTTGATCTCAATAGCAGATTTTCAGGAACCGGGAACAGTTTGTAACCTTTCAGAAGGGCATCAATGTACATTCCACTTCCACCACACAAAATCACTGATTTTCCTTTTTGTTGAATATGCTGAATCGCCTGATAAGCAAGCTGTTGGTATCTAAAAACATTATACTCTATTCCCGGCTCCACAATATCGATCAAATGAAATGGGATATGATAACCATCAATTTGATATTCGGACAAATCCTTGCCGGTTCCAATATCCATACCTTTGTAAACCTGACGAGAATCGGCACTAACGATTTCACCATCTGACTCTTTTGCCAGAAGTGCAGCTATACGTGTTTTTCCGGTAGCTGTAGGACCCAATATGGTGATGATAGGTTTCAGCATGTTTAATGAGCATCAAACCAACTGGAGCCACTATTGATCTCCACTTCAAGGGGTACTTTTAATGACATTGCCTGATTCATCAATCGGGGAACCAATTCCATGACAACCTCAATTTCCTCATTGGGAACATCAAAAATCAACTCATCGTGTACCTGAAGAATCATTTTGGTTTTTAATTGTAATGCATTCAATTCCTGAAAAATATTAATCATGGCTACTTTAATAATATCGGCAGCAGTACCCTGAATGGGGGCATTGATCGCATTTCTTTCAGCTGCTTTTCTCAGAAGGCCATTCGATGATCTGATATCCCGGATATAGCGTCTTCGTCCCATCAGCGTTTCCACATAGCCGTTTTTCCGGGCAAACTCCATAACTTCATTCATATAAGATTCAATAGCCGGAAAAGAGTGATTATAATCCACAATAAGGTTTCTCGCTTCCCCTTGGGGAATATGTAATCTTTCAGATAAACCGAAAGCTGATATTCCGTAAAGGATACCGAAATTCACTGTTTTGGCATACCTTCTTTGCTGAGAGGTAACTTCAGATGCCGGGATATGGTAAACTTGTGATGCTGTAGCGGTGTGAATATCTTCATGATTCAAAAAGGCATTGATCATATTTTGATCTTCCGCAGCAGAAGCAACCACCCTGAGTTCAATTTGTGAATAGTCAGCAGAAACTAGTGTGTGATTCGGTGAGGAAGGAATAAATGCTTTTCGAATCTCTTTGCCTCTTTCTGTGCGGATTGGAATATTTTGAAGATTTGGATTCACTGAGCTTAATCGTCCTGTAGCCGCAACCGTTTGTTGAAAAGTGGAGTGTATTTTCCCGGTTTTTGGATTGATAAGTTGTGGTAGAGCATCGATATAGGTAGATTTGAGTTTGGAAAGTGAACGCCATTCAAGAATCAGAGAGATAATTGGATGTTTATTCACTAGTTTTTGAAGCACTTCCTCCCCGGTTTGGTACTGTTTCGTTTTCGTTAATTTAGCATTATCAATGATTTTTATTTTTTCAAAAAGGATCTCTCCTAATTGCTTGGGTGAACCAATATTAAAAGTAGTATTAGCCAATTGATAGATCTGATTTTCAATATCTTTGAGTTCTTGGGTGATCATTTCAGAACTTTCTGAGAGCACCTCTTTATCCAGTTTAATTCCTGTAAGTTCCATATCGGCAAGAACTTCAGCGAGAGGCATCTCCAGATTTTCAAGAAGGGTAAGCATATTATTATCCATTAATTTCTTTTTAAAAATCTGATACAATGGGAAATAGATCTCCATTTTTTCGCAGGAAGTTCTAATGATATTCTCAAATGTGGTTTCAGCTTCCTGAGGTAAAAGGGCATAATCCAGGTAGTTTTCTGACATTCTCTCCAATTGGTGGGAATTTTCAGGTTGGAGAAGGTAATGAGCTATTTGAATATCAAAAAAACGGGTAGAATAGAACCTGTTCAACATTTTTAAATATTTGAATGTTGATTTTACCTGATAGGAAACAATTTCACGATGCGAATCAAATATGAGTTTTAAAAAGGTCAAATAATTTTTCTCAACACTTTCTAAGATATGATAATAGATTGTATCTTTATTTTCAGCAAAAGTAAATCCGGCAATTTTTTCATTCACCATGATCCAATCAAAAGCAAGTGTTTTAGCATTCCACAATTTCTGATTTAAATCTTCAGGAGTTTTAACTTCTCTAAAATCGTGTGTAAGATCGGCAAAAGTTGAAAAAGTTGATGAAGTGGTTTCCTGTTCCTGATCTTCAACTGAAGAAAAAAGGTCAGGAATAGTAGGTTTTGGAGCAGATTGAATCGAATTATTTGTTAAAATTCTTTGAGTTAAAGATCTGAATTCCAATTCATTAAAAATCTTTGTTAGTTTTTCAGGATTGGGTTGTTCCAGTTTCATATCCTCAAAATTGTATTCAACAGGAACATCGAGAATAATGGTTGCTAATGATTTGGAAAGCATAGCCTGATCCTGAAACTGAATCAGGGTTTCTTTCATTTTTTGATTATCAACCTGATCAATATTTTTATAAAGGTTTTCGATGGTATGAAATTGACCGATCAACTTTTTTGCTTTTACTTCTCCAATATTGGGAACTCCGGGAATATTATCAGAAGCATCTCCCCATAATCCTAAAATATCTATCAATTCTTCCGGTTCAGCAATACTATATTTTTCACAAACCTCTTTAACTCCCACTACTTCTGCAGGTTGTCCAAATTTACCCGGTTTATAGATGAAAATATTTTCGGAAACCAATTGTCCATAATCTTTATCAGAAGTCATCATATACACCTGGAATCCTTCTTGTTCGGCTTTTTTGGCTAGTGTGCCGATAACATCATCTGCTTCATATCCATCTTTGGTAATAATTGGAATGTTGAACGCATTGAGGATTTCATAGATATAAGGAATGGCTTGAATAATATCCTCCGGTGTAGATTCACGATGAGCCTTATAAGCTTCAAATTCAGCATGTCTCAGAGTTGGAGCTCCGGTATCAAAGGAGATTCCCAAATGAGTTGGTCTCTCATTTTTGATTACATCGTACAGTGTGTTCGTAAATCCGAAAATAGCGGAAGTATTTAATCCTTTTGAAGTGATTCTGGGTGAACGAGCCATGGCATAATATGCTCTGTAAATGAGAGCCATAGCATCAAGTAAAAACAGTTTTTTCATAGTCGTAATTTTTTAATCAAACCGAATGGCATGAACCGGAGCAATTTTTTTAGAAACAAAAAGTGCAGGTAAAGCTAAAGAAGCCAAACAAACAAAAACCACCCCCAGATTAACCAAAATAAAATAGATAAGATTTAATTCTACAGGAATTGCTGACACATAATAGGTATCCGGATCTAATTTCAATACTTGAAACTGATTTTGAATCAAGCTTAAAGTGATTGCAATGCCATTGCCCCAAATAAGTCCTTTCACGATCAATCTTAATGCCATAAACATAAAAAGTTTGAAAATGGTTCGCGTTTCCATACCGATAGTTTTGAGAATTCCTATTGTTTTGGTTTGCTCCAGTACAATTATAAAAAAAGAGGAGATCATCGTAATAACACAAACGAACATGGTTATACAAAGGAGTACAATTACATTGGTGTCAAAAAGGATCAACCACTCAAAAATATTGGGATACAATTGTTTAATTGTTTCTGCTTTAAGATGATACCCAATTGATTGATTGATCGATTCCCCGAGATGATCCATCTCCGAATAATCGTCAATTAACAATTCAATACCTCCCACTTGGGTTGAATCCCAGCCATTTAATTTTTGAACATGTCTTAAATCAGCCAGTACAAATTTTTCATCATAATCCGGTATTCCGGTATTATAGATTCCGGCTACAGTGAAACTTCTTTGTTTAGGAGGATCCTGAACAAAGTATGTTGATACTTTATCTCCCAATTTTAATTTCAACTTAACTGCTAACTTTTTGGAGATAAAAATCTGTTTACTTAATTCCGGTGTATTATATAAGATGGGATCCCCTTCAAGTAAACATTTCTGAAATTGTTTCCATGCAAAAGTGGAGTCTATTCCTTTTAAAACGATCCCTTCCACTTGATCGGAAGTTTTAATAAGGCCAACTTTTGTCGAATAAAATTGAATATTTTTAATATGAGGATTCGCTTTTAGATCTTTAATAAAAAATTGATTTCGATTGAATGGAATTGGGTCAAACGAGTAATTTTGATCATAATTAGAGATTCTAATATGGGAACCCATACCGACAATTTTTTCTCTGATCTCCTTTTTATAGCCACCGGTAATGATCAGAGCCATCAGCATAATGATCATACCTAAAGCAACTCCTGCAATAGTGATGTGTATCACAGGACGAGAGTACTTATGATTTCTCGTTTTCAGTAATTGGGAAGATAATGAATAGAGGTTCATAAGTAAAAAATATTCTTTATGAATTAATTTTTAACCAGTTTTTTTGTTTGAGTAAATGAAGGAGTTACTATTTTTACAAAATAGAGACCTGAAGGATATTGTGATACATCTAAAGTAATAGTTTGTGATTCTATTGCAAATGTATTGATTTCTCTTCCGAAAGTATCATAAATAAAAATGGAAGATGAACTTACCGGATTTTCTTGTAATGTTAAGGTACATTGATCTTGTGATGGATTTGGATATAAAATAAATCTATTTTGATCAGCATTGTCAATATTAGTATTGATTGTATAAACCATTTCAAAACCATCTCTTTCCGATTTGTTATCGGACTTAAAAATAACCTGGATTTTTCTTAAATTGTAAGTTTTTGTTGGTGGAATAGTAGATCCGGAAAAGCAATCTAAATGTTTTCTATTGGTTGTAGTAATATCATAAATATCAATATAATCTTCAGGACTTAAATCGAATCGATTAAAAAGTAGTGTAATATTTTGAGCTCCGGTTGGTCTGATTAAAAAGGAGCACTCTGCTTCTGCCGGATACAAATCTCCAACGGGAGATCCATCGGTAATAGTTGCTGTAGGAATTGTAAAAACCTGCACCTGAGAACACCCTGTAATTGAAGTTGTTGCATTATAAGACAATCTCCAACCTTGATCATTAATGGAGCTATTTGATTTAAAAGTGATGTAAAGAGAATCCGTTGAAATAGTTAGATTTATATTGGATAAAGTTCCTGAATAGGAAGCAACCCACATTCCATTGGAGGGATCCCCTTTCCAGAATGTGAGGGTGTCATTACCTGATTCTGATTGTAAAGATTGAATATTTACAGAAAACTGTGAAGCATTTGGTGGTGCAATAATGTAAGTAATATTTGAATTATCTGCATAGTTATTAATGCTACTTCCATCTTCAACAGTTCCTGATTTTGAAGTAATTAAAACAGAATTATTGGAAATAGTTGGAAATGTTGCAGGAACAATATCAATAATTATACTTTGATCATTATAGTATCCCCCAACACTATTTGTAGCAGAACCTAAAGTAAAAAACCCATTTCCACTTCCTCCCCATCCAAAATTAAAATGGCACAAATCATCGCTGTCATAGCCGTCACAAACAAACGCATGTCCCCCTTCAGAAGAGTATCCTGAATAATAGATCGGTTTTTTATTATTCAGTTGATTTTTGATTTGATTCAACCAAGTTGTTGCATTGCTTGAATTTCTGTTTTTTAAACTAGCCGTTGAAGCATATTTAAAATTTCCAATCAATGCTGATGGAACATCAAAGCTCTGAGCACCTGATCCATCCACTCCATAATCCATATCAACAGAAGTAGCGCAATGAAAAATCAATTTAGCAACTTCACTATTATAATGATTCAATTGATCCTGCATGGCATCATAATCATAATGTTGTTGTGAAAAATTGACTGAAAATGATCCATATTCTGTATAGTTGGTATTGAATCCTTGTCCGGTAGCAGGATAACGATAATAATACAAAATGGAAGACATAGCAACAGCAACACATCCAACAGGGACTCTATTATCATATCCTGATGGTGATGCATCATCAACAGGTGAAAATTGATTATAATACTTCCCTTGATCCCACATTGATTTGATAAGAGGTTCAACAACTACCGTCGTTGTGTTTTTGGAATTATTACCTTGTAATTGATTCCATTGATTGTTGATCATTTCGTTCGGTAATACATGTAATCGTCTGGCATCTTCAATTTGAGTTTTGTATATATTCATCCAATAAATAAAAGCAGGGGATAAATGATTAAAATCCAAATCACTTGTTGTTGAATAAGCCAAAACCGGAGTAGCGTAATTATCAGCACTCATAACCACGTATCCAGAATTGGAAAAAGTAAAGATCGCCAATATTGTATCGGATCCATCCAGATAATAGTATTCCCCTTTAATGTCAAGATTTTGTGTTTTGAAACCTCTTTGTTCAGCTGCTGTATGAGCATACTGTTTTAAAATATGAATTGGGATGGTATTGGCAATAGAAAATGCAGGTATAAAAACCAGAAATAAAAAATAAAATAGTTTTTTCATTTATTGTTATGAAGTTTTTTAAAAATTAGTTGGCAAAGATACACCAAAAAAAGGAATATTGGGGGTTTGTTAAAGGGAATCAACCTCTTGAGTTAAGATTTGAATATAGTCATCATTAACATCTTGGGTTAATTTTTGTGTAATATCACTTTCAATAAAAACTTTTAAAGGGAGATTAAAATTTTCATTTAGGATTCTATTTTTTTCACCTAATAGTTGATTTAATTTATTATGGTGAAATTTTGAGATTTGAATTTCAAAGTCAGAAAATGTTTTTTTAAGAAATTGAAAATTTGTTTTATTGATATCTGGATTATCTTTATCCACTAAATAGGAAAGATCAACCGTTTTAAAAATAGGTTGTTCAATAAATAATTGGGTATAATGATCTGTCGTTTTCTCTTTATCTGTAAAAATAAGACAGAGGTAATCGTAGTCTTTAATTTCCGTTTTATAAATTGTAAATCCATTTTTATTAAAAAGATATAAAACGTCTTCAAATAATGATAATGTTTGAAAAGGTAGCTTTTTTTCTTTGTTAGAAGACAATGACTCTTCATCATTATAAATAACGGTTTTATTTTCCATGATACAACAATGAATATCTTTGGGAAACAAAGAATACATCACATTATATTGTGCATTAAATCTATCAGGATTCACCATATAACTGAAAAGGAAAGAGAATTGTTGATGCATCAGTTTTTCAAATGAAGCAGTAAATGGGATCAGATCCAATGGTGATTTAAGAGCAAATAATTTATATTTCTTAAGAGAACCGAAAGCCTCATTCTGAATGTTTGGGTTACTATTTTTTTTATCCTTCATAGTTCCATTCTGAAAGGGTTTCCCAGGCTGCTGCAGCTGCAATTTGTTCCGCTTTTTTAATAGTAAAATCTAATCCTTCCCCCGATTGTTTATTGTTGACAAAAACTATGGATTTGTGTAATTTTTTAGAATTTTCGTCAATGATCAATTGGTTTTCAAATTTAACAGTAATATTATTTTTTTGTCCCCAGTTGATCAATTTTCCTTTAAAGTTATGGTCTTCCAACATAATCGCATCCACATTCATGTGAGTAAGGAAGATTTTATTTAAAACAATTTTTTTAGTTTGATTAAACCCTTTATCAAGAAAAAGTGCTCCAATTAGGGCTTCAAAAGCATCTCCATCAACAGATTTAGCTCCATTTCCGGTTTCCATTGAGATCAGATTATTCAATCCAATTTTTCTAGAGATAGAATTTAATCTTTCACGGCATACCATTTTTGATCTCATTTCAGTGAGAGGACCTTCAGGATGGAGGGGATATTTTTTAAATAAATAATCGGCAACGATAGCGCTTAAAACAGCATCTCCCAAGTATTCCAATCGTTCATTATTCAGATTACCCAAAAGTTTATGATGGGTAGAAGCGGAGCGATGAATGAGAGCTGTCTGGTAAAGGGAAATATTTCTGGGTTTAATACCCAAAACATTCCGAAGAAAATTAGCAACAGCTTCTTCGGTTTTATTACCCGGTTTTTTCTTTAGAAGAATCAAAGAAGTATTTTTATGATTATATTTTTTTGAAAAGGATAGAGCAATTATGACCTCCGAATCCAAAAGAGTTGGAAAGTGCTACATTGATATTCTTTTCTATCATTTTATTCAGAACAAAGTTGAGAGTCGGAATTTCAGGATCTAACTCATTAACATTAATTGTTGGAGGAATTTTACCGGTTTGAAGTGCTAAAATTGTAGCGATTGCTTCCACAGCACCGGCAGCACCTAAAAGGTGGCCTGTCATAGATTTTGTAGAATTAACTAAAATATTTGGAGTGTGTTCTCCAAAAAGTTTTTCGATAGCTAAACATTCGGAAATATCTCCGGCGGGAGTGGCTGTACCATGAGTATTGATATGATCAATGGATGTAACATCAAGGCATGCATCATCCAGAGCTAATTTCATTGCATTGAAGGCTGCTTCTCCATCAGGGTGTGGAGAGGTGATATGATGGGTATCTGTAGTCATTCCAACACCACCAATTTCAGCATAAATTTTGGCACCTCTTGCTATTGCGTGGTTATACTCTTCCAGAACCAATGTTGCTGCACCCTCTCCCATTACAAAACCGTCCCGGTTAATATCGAAAGGGGAAGAAGCGGTCTGGTAAGTTTCATTTCTGGTTGACAGAGCATTCATAGCATTAAATCCTGCAATTGGTGTATCCAAAATTACTGCTTCTGAACCACCTGAAAGCATCATATCAACTTTTCCTAACTGAATAAGATGAAAAGCATCTATAATTGCATTAGCTGAAGAAGCACAAGCTGATGTGGTTATATAACTTGGTCCTTTGATATCAAAATAGAGGGCAATATTCCCAACAATCATATCTCCTAAAATTTTAGGGATAAAAAAAGGACTTAAACGGGGAGTTTTTCCGGATTGAAGATAGGTTTCAAAACTTTCAGAAAGGCTGGTAAAACCGCCAATACCTGTTCCAAAAACGATACCTACCCTATTTTTGTCAATAGTATTAAGGTCTATTTGACTATCTTTAACGGCTTCCATTGCGGAAACCATGGCATACTGACCCACTAAATCCATTTTTCGAACCTCTTTTCGATCTATAAATTCAAGAGGATCAAAGTTTTTAACTTCACAAGCGAATTTAGTTTTAAACAGATCAGTATTAAATCTTGTAATTGGAGTTGCGCCACTTACCCCCATCAACAATGCTTCCCAATAAGAAGAAACATTATTGCCAATAGGAGTAAGTGCCCCCAATCCTGTAATAACTACTCTCTTTATTTCCATATCTTGAAAAAAGGAGTGTTAGGTGATTTAAACGTTAGCTTGAATGTAAGTAATTGCATCACCAACTGTAGAGATTTTCTCAGCTTGATCATCAGGAATAGAGATTCCGAATTCTTTTTCAAACTCCATTATTAGTTCAACAGTATCTAGTGAATCTGCTCCTAAATCATTTGTAAAACTTTTCTCAGGAGTTACATCAGCTGGGTTAACGCTAAGTTTTTCTGCGATGATTCCTTGTACTCTTTCAATAATTTCTGCCATAGTTTTAATTTTTTAAATTAGCATGCAAAAATACTCTTTTTTTTAATTTACTACAATTTTTTTTTATTTTTTTTAATCGTATTTTGCTATATATTTGATTTTTAAACAAATAAAAAATTAACAATCTTTAACAATTAACTAAATATCCCCCATTTAGGCCTTTTCAATATTCGTTTTTCAGTTAATTTCAGGAGCAATTCTTTCAATTTTTTCCATTTGATCGATTTTTGACAAATTTTCTATAAGCTCATTGAGTGCTTTCACATTTTTAATATACAACATCATTTTGCCGGTAAAAATATTTCCTTTAGTGGACATATCGAGAGAACGAATATTCAAATCCAGTTGATTGGTTACAACATCAATAATCTCTTTAATCACACCTTTTCGATCAAATCCGGTAAATTTCAATCCGGATAAAAAGGCGATATCCTGATCTTTATTCCATTTTGCCTTAATAATTCTATTACCAAATTTTGACATTTGTTCGATCGCTTTCGGGCATCTGGTCATGTGAACTTCAATTACATCATTTGAGATTTGAAATCCTACAACAGGTTCACCCGGAAGTGGGTTACAACAAGAGGCAACAACGTGGCGAATATTATCAGAAGTTTCATCAATTAGGAACACTTCAGGTTTTTTCTCCAATTGTTCATCAATCAGTAAATCGATTGATTTTTCTTTGATTTCGGTAGAAATTTTTCTTCTAAACAGTTTATAATCGGAGTATTTTTTATTTTTAAAAATCTTTTCTATCCTTTCGGCAGTAATAACACCTTCTGCAATATGGCTCCAGAATTCTGCGACGGAGCTGATTTTTGTATCCGCTTGAATTCTTCCGACATTGTGTTGATTATATTCAATATTTAACTGCTCGAAAATTCCTTTTAGTACTTCTTGTCCCTTTCCAACCAGTTTCTTTTGTTTAATTCTGATTGAATCTTTAATATTTTCTTTTGCATGAGAAGTTTTGACATAATTAACCCATTCCGGTTTTGGAAACTGTTTTTTAGAAGTTATAATTTCTACCTGATCACCACTTTTCAAAACATAGTCCAAAGAAACAATATTATAATTTACTTTTGCACCAATACATTGATTTCCAATATTTGTATGAAGATGGTATGCAAAATCGAGCACGGTTGCTCCGTAGGGAAGTAATCTTCTATCTCCTTTAGGTGTGAAGATGACCACCTCTTTTAGTTGAAGATTCATTTTAACTTCATTAAGGAATTCCAATGCATTGGTTTCTTCACTTTTCAGCATTTCCCTAATTTTAGTTAACCAATCTTCTACTCTGTTTTCGTATTCTATTGGTGTTTTGTTCTCTTCTTTATATTTAAAATGGGCAGCGAAACCTTTTTCTGATATCTCATCCATCCTTTTAGATCTGATTTGAACTTCGATCCATTTTCCGGCATGGCTCATTGCAGTGAGATGCAATGATTGATAACCGTTTGCTTTAGGGTTCGTTAGATAGTTTCTTTCTCTTTCGGCATTTGTTTTATACAAACCGGTAATAATAGTATGAATTCTCCAGCAGATATCCTTTTCTTGTTCGGGTGGTGCATCAAAAACAAATCGAATAGCGAAGATATCATATATATTTTCAAAATCAATTTTCTTCCTGATCATTTTTTGATAGATGGAATATATTGATTTTTCACGACTGGTCATCTCCGCATTGATACCTGCCAGTTTGAGTTTTTCTTTAATTGGCGCTGCAAAATCTTCAATCAATGTTTTTCTAATCGCTTCACTACTTTTCAACTGACGATAAATATTTTCGTACATGATGGGATCATGATATTTCATTGCCAAATCTTCCAATTGACTTTTTATAGTGTAAAGACCTAATCTATGGGCAATTGGAACAAAAAAGAATTGGGTTTCAGAAGCTATTTTTAGCTGTTTTTCAGCAGGCATCGAACTTAAAGTTCTCATATTATGCAATCTATCAGCTAGTTTAATTAAAATAACCCTAACATCTCCGACGGTATAGAGGAGGATTTTCTTAAAATTTTCAGCTTGAACAGATTGACTATCATCCATTACTATATCTTCAATTTTAGTAAGGCCATAAACTATATTGGCAACTTCCTCACCAAACATATCTTTTATATCATCAATGGTATAATCTGTATCTTCTACCACATCATGTAAAAGTGCAGCAATCATTGAAGTGGTTCCTAAGTTGATCTCTTTAGCGACAATCTCAGCAACTGCAATAGGATGGTAAATATAGGGTTCCCCACTTTTGCGTCTCATATCTTTATGAGCATCCACTGCTAAAGCAAAAGCTTTACTAAATTTTTTTCTCTCTTCTTTCGTCGTTTTTTCTTTAAGTGCACCCAATAACACTTTGTATTTCTTCAGAATCGTCAAAGATTCTAACCTTTCATTAGGAATATATGTGTCCATAGTTTAATCAGTTCATTAGATTTTTTATAGTTTTATCCATTTATATGCAGTTGAAATCTTTCCCTCATTCAGTTTAAGAATATAGCATCCTGAAGGTAAGTAATTCCAATCAAAGGAAGTAACTCCTGGATCTATATTTGTTTCAAGTATTAACTTTCCATATAAATCGAATAGTTGTAAAGGTATTGTATGGTCAGACTGAGTAGTAATATACAAAGCACCAGAAGATGGATTAGGAAAAAGTGTAATTTTAGTTTCAGTAAATACTATAGGTTCAATCCCTACAGTTTGTAATGCCTGTATCACAGCATGATAAGCATCCACTTTTCCATATCCGAATCTTTCTTCACCAGAGGCAGCAGTAAATTCATCATTTCTGGCACTTTGTATCAATATTTCTTTTACCTGACTTGCAGAAAGGTACGGATTTGCCTGAAGAATCAATGCCACAACACCGGCAGTAAAAGGGGATGACATTGAGGTTCCTGACAAAGCAGCAAATTTATAGTCTCTACCTTGAAAGTTAATTGTTTTGGTATAAGAACCTGAAAATTGATTGGTATAACTGGAAATAGAAGATACAACATTGTTACCGGGAGCAGAAACTTCGGGTTTTACAACACCATCAATAGTGGGTCCAAAGCTTGAAAAATCGGCAATTTCACCACCAATAGTAAAATTAGGGGTAACTACTCTTGATTTATGAGCGGCAACTGTAATGGCACAATCTACAACTGCAGGAGAACCTAATCCAAAATGGGAATCACCTGCTTTCCATCCAACTAATGAACCGGGTGCAGTAAAAGTTCCACCCCAGTTTCCGACATCATTGGTTAATTCTATAATATTCCAGGCATGAAAAATACCGGAATCAGCTGTAACATATAATCCTAATTTATATGTAGTTGCTGGTTTTTTTAAACGTAATCTAACTTCTGGTCTTCCATTATTAAGATCCATTTGATCTATTTCAACTGTGTAAAAAAGGGTATCATTATTTACAACGATATATTGATTAAGGAAACAAGAACTATCAGCGGTATTATAAAATGGGGTTTGAACCAAAGGTTGATAGGAACTATTCAGAACTTGAACGGCAAATGAAAAAGGTGTATTTTGAGAATTAGTCATTGTGATGGACTCACCATATTGGTAGTTACTTCCACTGGCAAAATTAATGAGCGTTTTCAATGTATCTGCCTCATTTTCAAAATTATGACTAATATGAAAGTCCACATCACCATTATTACCAGCACTTGTAACAAAAACAACCCCTAAGTCAGAAAGTTCTTCCATTTTTTCGCCAAT
Source organism: Bacteroidota bacterium (assembly GCA_017860455.1). GTDB lineage: Bacteria > Bacteroidota > Bacteroidia > Bacteroidales > WCHB1-69 > UBA5429. Next base: position 4,603 of record JAGDMF010000019.1, on the reverse strand, counting down.
TCTTCCGGTTCCTGTAAAATTATCAATATAATAAAGGCCCCAGCTCATATTAATAACCAATCTTTTTTGTTCTTCCTGAGAAACATTATACATCCATTGAAAAGCATCAATAACAGCTTGTTCATTTACAAGAAAGGTTGCAAAGATTAAATTAGCATCAAAAGCAACCCCTCGATATTGTGTCCCCGCACCGGCACCACCCGCGATTCCGGCAACATGGGTCCCGTGATAAGCATATTGATACACATTTGAAGTATCACAAAGAGCTGTTAATAATTCATTTTGACCAATATATTCTCTACCATAATTAAATCCGGTAGGAGCTGGTCCATTTTGTTTAAACTGATCCCAGGCTCTCAAAACACGATAATTTGTCATATTCGTATCATAAAAAACGGGATGCGTGTAATCAAAACCCCAATCAGTAAATCCAATAATAACATCTTTGCCGGAAAAACCTGAAGGTAATCCAATTCCGGACCAAACACTATCCACTTTACCATCCGGAACAGCTCTATGGAGATTAACTCCCTGATAACCTAAGGTTTGTCCTGAAACAATAAAAGAAGCAAATACAATTAATAATAGAATATAAATTTTCTTCATGTTTTTATTCTTTAATTTTTAGATCTAAAATGGACTTAAATTGTTCAAAATTTGGATTTTGTTCGGATAGGTTTTTGAGTTTATCAACTGAATCGTATATAATTTTTCTTGCCACATAAGTTTCATCTACATGAATAGAAATATCTTCAAATGTATCACTCAAATTCGTTCTCAAAAAGGCTAAAATATCCCTCACTTTAGGTTCAAAATGTTCTTTTTGTAATTCATTCTTTAATCTAACCTGAATTATCCTATCTTTTACTTCAGGAACAATACCTTTTAAAGGAAAATAAATGGTAGGGATATTACTAAAAATTTTCTCAAAAAGTTGATTCCAAACATTTGAAAATTGATTTAAGTCAAGCTCACCCTCTTCTTCAACCGAAGATGAGTTTAATAAAGACTCCACTTCAACTGATGAAACTTCTTGGGGTTCTTCTTCCATCAATTTTTCACTTGTTTCTGTAATTGTAGGTTGTTCGATGGTAACAACCGGAATAATTTCTTTCTTTTCAAAAATTTTATCTTCAACAATATCAGCGATTGGAGGGGATTTTTTAATAGGAGTACCGGATGGGGCAATGAATGGTTTTGATGATTGCTGAGGGGTCGAAACCTGAATAGAATTCAACTCCCCTGAAGATGGTTGTTGACTATTTCTCCCGTGATTGCCTGACACTATTTTTTAGTTTATAAACATAGTTTCCATTGATTTGTAATAAACAAATTTCGATAGAAAGACGTTTATTATTGGAAAGTTTATAATTAAAATCACATGTATTAGAAATTTCTAATGCTCTAATTAACAATGTTTTATCAACTTTTTGAGCTTGAATTGTAAATTTTTGTTTAATGGAATCAGAAACATCCATTAACTTAACGGTCCCTGGAGTTTGGGCTAATAAAAGATTTCTAAAGTGCCCGGCTAATCCTGAAATAAAATGTTGTCCATCAAAACCTTTCGCCAAAATTTCATCCAATAACACCATTGCTTCAGTTTGATCTTCACTAAAAAGGAAATCGGTCATTTTAAAATAGTTATCTACATCAAGAACATTCAAATGATGGATCGCAGACTGATAGGTCATGTGATTACCTGAAAAGCTCACCAATTGATCAAAGATAGATAAAGCATCTCTGAGAGCACCATCTGCTTTAGAAGCGATTACTCTTAAAGCTTCCTCTTCAGCGATGATTAGTTCTTTTTGAGCAACAAAATTCAGATGTTTAATAATATCATTTTCACGAATTCTTTTAAAATCATATACTTGACATCTGGATAATATTGTAGGAATAATTTTATGTTTTTCAGTAGTAGCCAGAATAAATTTAGCATAAGCGGGAGGTTCTTCCAATGTTTTAAGAAAAGCATTAAATGCTTGGTTAGAGAGCATGTGAACCTCATCAATGATATACACTTTATATTTAGCTCCTTGAGGGCTAATTCTAACTTGTTCAACTAAAGACCTAATATCTTCCACTGAATTATTAGAAGCTGCATCCAATTCATAAACATTAAAAGAAGCATTTTCATTAAAAGACTTACAGGAGGGACACTCATTACAAGGTTCAAAATCATCGGTTAAGTGTTCGCAATTAAGTGCTTTAGCAAATATTCTGGCACAAGTTGTTTTACCGACACCTCTGGGTCCACAAAATAGGAAAGCTTGAGCAACCTGATTGGTTTTAATTGCATTTTTTAAAGTAGCAACGATAGCTTCTTGTCCTACAACAGTATTAAAGGTTGAGGGTCTGTATTTACGAGCGGAGACGATAAAATTTTCCATAAGTTTTGAATAAATGGGTTCAACACAGTATAGGTTTCAAATTCCTATAACTTGCAAAAATATGATTTATTTTTGAGAGGAACGATGTTTTTCATTATTTTTGCAAAAAAATTAGTCACAATTTTCAAATTCATGTTACATTCAGAACTCAGACCATATTCTCCTTATTTATTGCCTATTATGGAAGAATTTTATTCATTGCAAGGGGAAGGATTTCATACAGGCAAACCTGCTTATTTTCTAAGAATTGGAGGATGTGATGTTGGCTGTTTTTTTTGTGATGTAAAGGAGTCCTGGGACGCATCCAAACATCAATTAACCAACACGGATGAAGTGATAGGGAGAATACTTGCAAATCCTTCAAAAGCAGTTGTTGTAACTGGAGGAGAACCATTATTATATGATTTACAATATTTATGTCATCAATTAAAAGAACAGAATGTTTTGTTATTTTTAGAAACATCTGGTTCAGAACCTATTAGTGGGCAATGGGACTGGATCTGTTTATCACCAAAGCATAACCATCCACCTTTAGAAGAGATTTTAAGTTTAGCTAATGAACTCAAGGTGATCATCTATGATGATAAAGATTTTGAATGGGCAGAAGAAAATGCAGCTAAAATAAAAGGGAATTGCCATCTGTTTTTACAACCTGAATGGAGCAATTCCCAAATAATGATGCCAAAAATTGTTGATTATGTTTTACAACATCCCAAATGGCGGATATCTTTACAGAGTCATAAGTTTATGAACATTCCGTAATTATTGAACCAAGTTAAAAGTATCAGTAGCAATAACTAATTCTTCGTTGGTAGTTATTACCATTGCAGTTGTTCTACTACCAGGTTTAGTAATAATAGTATCTTCACCTTTAACATTATTAGCAATTGGGTCGAAATCAACGCCAAAGAAAGAAAGGTCTTTTAAAATTTCAGTTCTTTCTTCAATGCCATTTTCGCCAATTCCACCGGTAAAAATGATTAAATCAACTCCATTCATAGCAGCGGTATAAGCGCCAATATATTTTTTTACTCTATAGCAAAAACATTTAAATGCATATATACTACGTTCATCACCAGCAGCTACTCCGGCATTAATATCTCTCATATCAGAACTTCCACCAGTGATTCCGGCTAAACCAGATTTTTTATTAACTAAAGCGTTCATTCCTTGATAATCAAGTCCCTCTTTTTCTGCAATATACAATAAAGCTCCTAAATCCAAATCACCGCTTCGAGTACCCATAATAAGCCCTTCAACAGGTGTAAAGCCCATTGATGTATCAACAGATTTTCCTTGATTTATTGCACAAATAGAAGCTCCATTACCAAGATGACAAACTATAATTTTAAGATCTTCATATTTTTTATTTAAAATATTAGCTGCTTTGGGGGCAACAAATTTATGACTTGTTCCATGAAAACCGTATCTTCTAACTTTATTTTCAGTATAGTATTTAAAAGGTAGGGCATATAAGAACGCTTCAGCCGGCATAGTTTGATGGAATGAAGTATCAAAAACGGCTACTTGTTTAACATTTGGCAACATTTCCATCATCACCTCAATACCCATCACATTAGCAGGATTGTGAAGAGGAGCGAGTTCACAACATTTTTTAATATTGATAAGGGCTTGCGTATCAATAAGAGCACTTCCTTTAAAGAATTCACCGCCGTGAGCTACACGATGACCAACAGCTTTAATTTCATCTAAAGAAGAAATTACGCCATGATTGGGGTCAGTTAAAGCTTCAAGAACGAGTTTAATTCCAACATTATGATCTTTAATTGGTGTTTGCAAATAAAATTTATCTTTTCCTGTTGGTTTATGGGTAAATTCTCCCATTTCAAGACCAATTCTTTCAACAAGGCCTTTAGCTTTAACTTCGGCACTATCGTTCATGTGGATTAACTGGTACTTAATGGATGAACTTCCACAATTCAATACTAAAATATTCATAATCTGATAAATAAATGTAAATTAAGGTTTATTAAACGAATTTGCAAAGATAGTAAAAAAAGGGGGAGCGTAGGATCAATTAAGATATTTTAACAATTTTAAAAATGGGGTGGACTTTTTTATTTTGAAACTATAAATTTTGAAAATACCATCAATATCTTATTCCGAGAAAGTGTGGAAAATGTCAGGTTTAAAAATACAATTTTTACAATTTGTTCATTTTGATTGTGTTGTCAAATAGTTTTTCAACA
>JAGDMF010000041.1 GCA_017860455.1 Bacteroidota bacterium | reverse complement strand
CGATTCCATTTTATGTGCCATAGCAACTTTGGTTCTGAATGCTGAACAACCCCATCCTGCGAACTATTTATGGCAGGATCTGTCTACAAATACTACTTATTTAGTGCAGTCCGACGGACAATATTGGGTCATAGTTACAGATGAATGTTTACATGTCAGCGATACCATTAACGTGGGGTATTTGTATCCTATCGAAATAGATTTAGGAAATGATACAACCATTTGTGAAGGTCAACAGTTACTACTTTCAGCAGAAACACCCTATTGTGATTATTTGTGGCAGGATGGTTCAACACTATCAAGCTATTTGGTGAAATATGCAGGCGTTTATCAAGTTTTAGTATCCAATTTATGTTTTCAACAAACCTCAGATATAGAAGTTTCCTATCAACAATGTGAACAGGAAGTTTATATTCCCAACAGTTTTACACCGAACTCAGATGGATTAAACGATCAGTTTAGACCAATCTTCACCTATCCTGAAAAAGTCGAAGAATACTCCATTTTTATTTACAATCGGTGGGGAAACTTAGTCTTTACAGCTCAAAACGAACAAGGATGGAATGGAGATCATTGTCTGAATGGAGTTTATGCTTACGTGATCTTTTATAAAACCGAAGGAGAGGGAGGAAAAATTGTAAAAGGAAGCGTTACGATTTACTAATTTCCTTATCTTTGCATTCTAATTGATCACTTTTTTATGAAATTCTCACAATACCGTTTTGTCCCTGAATTAGAAACCAATTTAGAAACTGCAGGTTTTAAAAAACCTACTGATATCCAATTCAAAGCGATTACTCCGATCCTAAAAAAGGAGGATGTGCTCGCTATTGCTCAAACCGGTACCGGAAAAACAGCCGCTTTTGCGATCCCTGTGATTCAGCTCCTGGCTACCAATACTAAAAAATTGCAACCCGGAGAAGTGAGATGCCTTGTTATGGTTCCAACTCACGAACTGGCTATTCAGGTGGCAGATGTGTTTCGGCAGTTTGTTCAAGGGTTGGATATTCAGGTTTTAGGACTTTTTGGTGGTACTGAACAGGATCCCCAGATTGAACAATTGAAAAAGGGCGCTGAAATAGTTGTTGCCACTCCGGGTCGATTATTTGACCTTGAATCTCAACTAGTAATTCATCTCGAGCAAGTTGAAATCCTTGTACTAGATGAAGCAGATCGTATGCTGGAGTTTGGTTTCCTCAAAGATATGCGCCATCTGGTTAAAAAATTACCAAGATTTCGTCAAACCCTCTTCTTTTCTGCTACTATCAACGAGAATATTAAAGATTTAGCATACGGTTTGGTGAGACATGCTGTCCGTATTCAAATCTCACCCAAAGATAAAGTCTCTAAGAATATTGACCATTTCGTTTCCTATATTGAGATGGATCATAAACGGTTTTTCCTTGAAAGTTTTATTTTTAAAAATCCGGAAGCCAAGATTCTGGTTTTTGTTCGTACAAAAGTGAGAGCAGAACGTGTTTTAAACGCCATGGAACGGGTTGACATAAAAACTGAAACAATCCATGGGGATAAAGAACAAGAGGTTAGAACTGCTGTGATGGAACGTTTTAAAAGCGGAACAAACAAAGTGTTGATTGCCACTGATGTTTCAGCCAGAGGAGTAGATATCCCAAATGTGGATTTTGTAATCAACTATGATCTTCCTGATATTCCTGAAAATTATGTGCATAGAGTGGGGAGAACCGGTCGTGGTGTAAATAGGGGAACTGCGATTAGTTTCTGTAGTGAAGAGGAAAAGGAAGTGTTAAAAGAGATTGAAACTTTCTTACAAAAGCCGATTACTATCTTAGATATTGAGAAGAAAGACTATAAGTTGACCGTTGATCTTACGATGGATTCAACGAAAGATTGGAGGACTTTATTGAAAGAGCAGGAAAAACTGGAACAAAGTTTAAAAGGGAAACCCCATAAAAAGAAAAAGTAGCCGATGTGGCTACTTTCTTTTTTTATGCAAAAATGCTTACTATAAGCATTACAAGTGCGATAATATAAGCGATCATAATTAAATTATTGTAGATTTCACTTCAAAAGCAGGAGGGTTGTCCATTGTACGTTTTACTTTACATAATTCGGCTACGTGAATCAATGCAGGAACATATCTTTCAGGAAAGGAAGCCGGAACCTGAATATCAATGGTGATGTCAGTTGGTAAGCCGCTTTCGGGATCATATTGCATGTTTTGAATCAATTTAATACCATCAGTAGATAAACCTCTATTGTCACAGAATCCTTTGATAAAGATTCCGGCGCAGGTACCTAATGAAGCTAAAAAGAGTTCAAAAGGAGTTGGTGCACTATTGCTTCCACCCCCTTCAACGGGTTGGTCTGTTCTAATTTCGTGTCCGTTTAAATGAGCAGTGATCACTTTGTTTCCATCAAATGTAATTTCCATGACTTTTGTTTTTTAAATTTTGTTTTTTGTTTGGTTATTTAATAATGCAAAAGTAATACAAAAATGAGTACACTTCCAATAATATTTTTAAATGATCCCTATTTAAGGAGTCTATATCTCATTAAGTTTTACCCAGGCGCAAAAATAGAGATCTTCCCGTTTAATTCTGGGATTTAATAAAACCTGAATATCTTTAATCATAAATATTCCGGCTATCATGACTGAATCAGACAATGGATTTTCGGATTCAGTTTTGAAAACCTTTAACAATTGAATCATCACATGATCACTACAAACTTCATAGTTTTCAATCGGTTGATCCAATTGAACCAAATACCAGTTGTCATCATGGTTGATCATTTTTTGCTCTGTTATCACTCCGGAGCAGGGGAAAATATCATACTTTTGAGCGGAGTGATAAACAAACTCGTACCTTTGATTGATTTCTGGTTGCTGATCTATTAATTCAGGTGTGATTCTCCCTTTTTTGTTTCTTTTGAATTTAAAACTACTCATAGATGAAGAGAGGAAAATGATTAGGTAACTTCCCTGAAAAATCGAACTTACCAGTTGACTTCTTCCAATTGTAGGCCCAAATTGAATAGAAATCAATACAAATTCAACTAAAAGTAAACCGGACAATCCTATCATCAGGTAGTTTTGAATCCTTTTCAGATCCAAACGGGAGATATCACTATTTTCCGGAATCGAAAAATTAATGGCGTTATTTATAATACTATTCCAAACTGAAACTGTAACGATGAAAACAAAAAAGGATAGGAAAAAGAGGAAGGAAAATGTTTTATTGATGAGCCAGAAATCAAACATACCATGAGCCGCTGATGCAATCAATAAAGAAAGGATAAGTCTTATATAGAATTTTTTCTGATGATCAAAGCCAATACTTATTCCATAACCGATAATCGAAGAACAAATCATGTGAATCACTACGGAAATGAGTCCCCGACCATGGATCAATTCCAGTCCGTACCCTCCAAAATAGGACATATTTTCAATAAATGCAAAACCTAAAGCTGAAATAGATGCATAAATGATATAGTCGATCGGCTCATTGATCTGTTTGGTGAATTTTAGTAGGATCAATAATGGGATTAATTTGATGGTTTCTTCAATAAGTCCGATACCCAAGATGCAATATATCAGATCGTTGAAAAATGAACCATTCAAATTGAAATGGAGCTGATTATGAACAAAATCATAAATAATCAGTGTAAATGGGGTTAATAATGCACTAATTCCGAATATTAGGATCAGAAATTTCCATTTTTCCGGTTCAAAAACATCCAGTTTTCTCAGATAAAATATCCAGATCAGGGTAATAAACAAGGCTCCTAAAAAGTGAAATAGTCCCAGATTCAAAAATGGATTGATAATCAAAAGAAACAAATAAAAGATCACCTTCCCTGATAAACGGTAATAATCAGTCAGTTGACCATAAGAAAAAAATGATTTTTTACCCTCTTTTATGAGTTGATCAAGTTTGGTTTTATCTTTTAGAACCAAATAAGTATTGATAAGATTTGTATAAGCACCCTCTTGATTGCCATTATTTTCAATCTCTTTTAAGAAATAGGGCTCGCATAAATCCAGTTTTCCTTCCTGTAATAAGCAATAACCAATTGAATTATTCAGGTATTTTAAGTTTCTATTGTTGATAAAACTAAAACTTTCCTGAGCATTCTGATATAAATCCTGTTCAACAAAATAGAGTCCTAATCCATAAAGTCCCAAATCTCTAAGAACTGAATCACCTGAATCAATCTTTTGAAGTAAAAATTGGTATAAAGTAACATCATCGCGTTCAGTGGTAAATTTGACGGAAGTATTTGTTTTAGGAATCGCAAAATGTTCCAGTACCAGAGTCCTGTACAATTCAATATTGGTTGAATCTTTTTCAATTTGTCTAAAATATTGATTATCAATCTCTTCAAATTGTTCAGTTTCTATAAGGTATCGGTTGTAATCAGGGTCATTGGCATCAGGATCCTGAACAAAAAAGTAAAGTAATGCGATTGCACCAATAAAGGTGAACGCAATAATGCTTAGGGATTTGTATTTGCTACCGGAGGTAAGGATTTGGTTAAATTTCATATTATTAGCACACAGATGACACAGATTAAACAGATATTAACAGATAATATTGCCACGAATTCACGAATTAATTTGTTAATGATTAATAAGTTCATCTCTTCTAAATATCACCATTTCCTTGATTAATTCTTTAGGTAAGGGTTGGTTAAAAGGAAATTTTACAGTTCCTTTTCCCATTTCGAATCGTTCTAGTTCATTAACAAAATGATCAACTGTTGCTTGAAAAGGATAAAAACTTACATATTTTGAGTATGCTACAATCATCAATTGTTGTTCCGGTTTTGAACCAGCAACCAATGTGAAAGATGGAACTTTATAATTTTGAATTTCAATTACTTCAGGAATAGCATCTTTAATTATTTTTCTCAATTCCTTTAAAATGATTTGGGCATTCTCAGGTTGAGCCGCAATGTAATCATCTATCGTTTTGTAATTGGGCATTGATCCGCTTTTTGCCATTTTTTTTATAGTTTGATTTGATTTTATTAAAAAAGACCTAATTTTTATTTTGATAAAATATTCTTTTCACAAAAATATACAATTTTATCTATTGTAACTAATTTTGAAAAAATAATGCCACGAATTCACGAATTAATTTGCTAATTTGCTAATTCACCAATTTGCTAATTCTCCTTCGTCCTTCGTCCTTTGTCCTTTGTCCTTTGTCCTTCGTCCTTCGTCCTTCATCCTTCGTCCTTCGTCCTAATAGCACACAGATGACACAGATAAAACAGATTTTCACAGATTTTTCCCCTTATAGCTTCGTGATTAAATTTTTATTTAGGATTTTGTTATTTTTTTGTATCCCATTTTTTTATGGTGATCTTTTTTTCAATAGGTTTATTATATGATTTATATCGATAAAATGTTTTTAAAGTATCGCCGATTTCAAATATATACTCTTCTTTAATGCATCTATTTAAATGATCATAATAGAATCTATTAGTACTGTCTTTTGATTCAATAATTTCCCCTTGTTCATTATATTTAATTTTTTTTGTGTTAATAAAAATGTTTTTATCGAAAGTTTTTTCTTCAATTTTATTTCCTGTAATAGTTAACTCATCCCAGGTTTTAAAATCCTCAAAATCACCATCAGTAAAACAATCTGTATTTGTTTTTAAAACTTCTTTTTTTATTCTTTAGAGGTCAACGCTTAGGTGCATATTAATTGTTCATGGGTAATATTATCGGCAACGACCATTCGTCTGATCAGATTATTAAAGATTGATTCTTTATATT
>JAGDMF010000018.1 GCA_017860455.1 Bacteroidota bacterium | reverse complement strand
ACATTTTGATCTGTGTGCTTACCACCTGGCTATTGACGGATTACAGAACAAAAGGGGAAAGCTGGGGTACAAAGAAAGTGTGATGTTTATCAACTAAGAGATCTGAAGGATAGTTCCAATTTTATTTATAAATTCAATTCTTTATTTCAAAGAGTTGATTTAGTATTTGAGAAAGTTGGAAAATGAGTGGGAAATAGAGGATTTAGAAAAAAAATTGGGATTGTCAATTTTAAAAATCTATCAAAATTGTGCTTTGAGCGATGCTTCCAATAAATAGTTCCGAGATAGTGTGGAAAAATAATTTTGTATATAATTATATAACTGATTATTACAAAAGTTGTCAAATTAAATCTATCTGTTTCAACACTTTCTCGGAATAAGAAATTGAGGGGCTAAAGCCTCAATTTTATTTATTTTTTAAAAGCTCCCTTTCCAATACCTCCCCCAAATACTCATACTGCTCTAAACTATTATATACAAAACAAGAATACCTGATAAACCTCTGATTTTCTCTTCCCCAATTGATTACAGGTATCTCAATTTTATATTCATAATACAACTTCTCCTGTAATGGATCAAATTCACCTGGCTGTAATGCTCTTCCCAACTTTGGCAATGGTAGGGAACACATATTTATAATGCTTCCTTCGGGAATAGGAACTAATTGTTGCAGTTTGGAACTCAACAGTTGACTTACTTTTCTCGACATCATATAATTCCTTTCCATCACTTCTTCCCAACTTTTTCCAAAAATTTCAGGAATACTCTCTATCGCTTTTGGAATACTTAAAAAGGATGAAAGATCCTGTGTGCCTCCCCAATAAAAACGATCCTGAAAACTCTGCGTTTTTACATTAATCATACTGATATTCAAAGGATTTATATATTCCTGACACTTTGGTTCTACCCATAAAAAGGCTGCTCCTTTCGGAGCACATAACCATTTATGACAATTGCCTGTGTAATATTGTGCCCCTGTCTCTGATGGTTGTATAGGTATCATTCCCGGAGCATGTGCTCCATCAACTAATAGTTCTACCCTACTCCCTTTTAAATTGCTGGCTATTTTTTCTATAGGAAAATGAAGAGCTGTTGGTGAACTAATATGATCGATTAGTAATAATCTGGTGTTTTTTGTGATCCCTTTTAATACACATTGCACAATTTCATCTTCATTTTGATAAGGGTAACTTACTTCAACCTCATCAATCTCAAATCCATATCTTTGGGCATATATAAACAAAGCATTTTTGCAGGCTTGGTATATGTGATTCGTGATGAGTACCCGGTCATTTTTTTGCCATGGAATGCTACTTAAAACAGTGTTAACTCCTTCTGTTGCATTTCTTACATAAACTAAGTCCTGAGGATTACATTGTAAAAAAGCACCCAAATGTTGAAGTGTTTTTTGATGTAAATCCGGAAGTTCTCTCATGAAAAAGCGTAAAGGTTGACGCTCTAATTGTAATTGAAATTGTTGTTGTTGTTCTAATACTTTAATGGGAGTTGCACCAAAAGACCCATGGTTTAAAAAAAGAATTGATTGATCTATATTCCAATGCTTTATATGTTCAGAATAAAATGGGAACATTGTTTTCATAAATTGTAATTATTGAATCACAAAAATATCATATTTTTGCCAAAATATTTAACCATACCATGAAAGATTTAAAAGAACTATTGAAAGAAAAATATACAGATTTAGCCAAACAAGCTGATCTGATAAACCCTTCATCCTGTTGTGGCGGTGGAACCTGTAGTAATACAGCTGCTTTACTCAATAAGGGGAAAGATAAAAATGAAGCCGATTCCGGTATCAAAATAAATTTTAAAAAAGGTAATCCGATTCAATATACACCTATTCAATCCGGTGAAGTGGTTGTTGATTTAGGTTCCGCTATGGGTCATGATTGTTTTATTGCAAGAAATAAAGTGGGTGATTCCGGTTTAGTGATTGGCCTTGATATTACTGAAGCAATGATTAAAGTCGCAAATAATAGTTGTGATAAACATGGATTTCAAAATGTTCAGTTCAGACTTGGAGATATTGAAAATATGCCTATTGCAAGTCAAAAAGCCGATGTCGTTATTAGTGACAATACTTTTAGAATGTTACCGGATAAGAAGAGAGGTGTTTCAGAGATTTATAGAATCCTTAAAAGTAAGGGTCGTTTCTGTATCTCCGATATTTTTTGGAAGGGAACCTATTCGGAATCTGCTTTAAAGGCTGCTGAAGAATGGGTTGGAGATATGTCAGAATCAATTCCAAAAGATCTGTTTTTAAGTATGCTCCAAATGCAAGGCTTCTCAAATATTCAAGTTATGAGTGAAGAAGAGATTATTATCCCGGATGAAGTGTTGCTCGATTTTATGTCGGATTCAGAACTTGTGGCATTTAATAAATCAAATAGTGGCATTTTCCTGGTTACTATTTATGGCGATAAACCGGATTGTGGACAATGTAGCTCCTGTACTTGTATGTAGTCATTTGCAATTTTAATATTGCTTTTTTCTTATAAATAATGATCAAGATATTGACCTGTAATTGATTTGGAGCATCTTACTAATTCTTCCGGAGTTCCCTGAAACAACAATTCGCCCCCTCTCTTTCCTCCTTCAGGACCCAAATCGATGATCCAGTCTGCATATTTTATTATATCCAGATTGTGTTCAATGATTATAACCGTATTGTTTTTATCAACTAAATTATTTATAATTCTGTAAAAATTATCGATGTCAGACATGTGTAGTCCGGTTGTTGGTTCATCCATGATATAAATATTTCCCTCCTTTTTTAATTCTGTGGCAATTTTTAATCTTTGTGATTCTCCACCTGATAATGAGCTTAAGGATTGACCCAGTTTTAAATAGCCTAATCCAACATCCTGTAAAAGTGCTAAATGGGATTTAATTTTCATGGATTTAAAAAAATCAAAAGCTTGATTAACATTCATATCTAAAACATCAGCAATATTTTTTCCCTGCACTTTGTATTCTAAAACATCTGAATGGTATCTTTTCCCTTCACATTCATCACAAACCGTTTTTACAGAATCTAAAAAATGGAGTTCAAAAGTTAAGACACCCTGTCCATTACATTTTGGACAAGCCCCTTTCGAATTAAAACTGAACAGGGATGGATCACTATTTGTTTTGGAAGCAAACTCTTTTCGAATCAAATCAAAAACACCAATAAAAGTAACGGCATTGGCTCTTGAAGATTTTCCAATAGGAGATTGGTCAATAACTATAGCTTCGGGATGTTCTTTTACAAAACATTCATGTATTAAACTGCTTTTTCCACTTCCGGCAACTCCTGTAACACAAGTTAAAACTCCTTCAGGGATTTTAACGGAAACATTTTTAAGATTATGTGCATTTGCATTTTTAATCTCAAAGTAGGAATTGGAAATTTTTCGATGATATTTCTGATTTTTTACTTTTTCTAAATATTGAGCAGTGATACTTTCAGATTGGTTTAATCCTTCAAATGGACCATTATACACTACCATTCCTCCCTGTTTTCCGGCTTGAGGTCCCATATCTACAATCCAATCTGCTGCCCGAATAATATCGGAATCATGTTCAACTACAAAAACCGAATTTCCGTGTTTTTTTAAACGATTTAAAATCTTCAATAGATTAGCTGTATCTCTGGGATGTAAACCTATTGAAGGTTCATCCAGTACATATAAAAGATCCACCAGATTACAATCCAGTTGTTTTGACATTTTAACTCTTTGAGATTCACCTCCAGATAAGCTCCCGACAGCGCGATCTAATGATAAATAGCCAACTCCTATTTCAATCAATTGTTGTAACAAATATTTGGCTTTTCTCAAAATGGGTGTTGAGATCTCATCGTGTATTTGTTCTACAAATGGAAGTACATCAAATAACTCTTTTTGACAAAGTTCATCTAATGAAACTCCTAGAATGGTAACGCTTCTGGCTCTATCATTGATACGTGTACCATTACAATGTTCACAAGTTTTATAGGTGAAATATTTGGTATAACTATTTTTTTCTTCTTCTGAACTTTCATCATCGGCTCTGTTAGCAACAGCTTTTTCCAATTTTCGGGCAATACCTTCAAAATTTCTGTTATAAGATAATTTTTCTTTAGCTCCTTCAACCGCAAAAGATTCTGAATACAATAAAAAGTGTAATTCCTCTTCGGTATATTGATTTATTGGTTTCTCCACATCCAAAAGACCTAAACTGATCAATTCTTTCCATAAAAAACTACCCACTTTATAATGTGGATGTGTGATTGCTCCCTCTTTAATCGTTTTATCCTTTTCTAAAAAAAGATCTATATCAACTTTAATTTGCTTTCCCAATCCATTACAGTGAGGGCACATCCCTTCCGGATGATTAAAAGAAAAATAAAAGGAAGGTCCAATAAATGGTTTTCCAATTCGGGAGTATAGTAGTCTTAAATAGGTGTTAATTTCTGTTGCTGTTCCTACAGTACTTCTCAGATTATTACCCATCCTTTTTTGATCAATCACAATGGCTGTTGATAAATTCAGAATCTCATCCACGTCTGGTCTTGAAAGTTTAGGCATCCGGGTTCTGGCAAAAGTGGAAAATGTTTCCACCAATTGTCTTTGTGCTTCTGTATATAGCGTATCAAAAAGTAATGACGATTTTCCGGAACCCGAAACACCCGTGAAAACTACTAATTGGTGCTTCGGAATCTCAATATCCACATTTTTTAAATTATTAGTATGTGCATTTTTGATGATAATTTGATCGGTTTTCATATATAAGAATCATTATATTAATTAGATAAATTATTTTATTTATTTTACAAAACTATAAAAGGAAGATCAAAGTAAATTGTAAAAATCAGACAAAATGATGAAGAAATCAACATTTTTCTCCATCACTATTGTATTGAGGATATCTTTTTTGAAACTCTTTTGGAGTATATCCCGTGTAGGATTTAAATTCATGGATGAAATGGGATTGATCAAAATAACCATTTTTATAGGCACAATCTGTTAAACTACCCATATTAGATCCTCCAAATTGATGAAGTACTTCCTGAAAACGGATTAAATTAATCAACTGTTTTGTACTTTTCCCCAAATATTGGGAAAACTTACGTTCTACTGTTTTTGTTGTTGCGTTTAATTGTTGTGAAATAGTTTTTGCATTGGTTTGACCACCCGATTTTTTAATTAAATCAATTCCCTTTTCTAAAAAAAGATGATCCTGTAAAACTATGGGTGTAAACCGTTGTATCAGAAATTGTTCTATTACTTGTACTCGCTCTTGAATTGTATTTTTGACATACAACATTTCCTCCACTTTTTCAATTTCCGATTTATAAACATCCATTAAATCAATACTTTGATTTTCAATCTCTGATAATGAAAAATCAAAAAAATAACTGGCTCCAATCGTATAAAAACTAATAAAAACAACTCCAGTTTCTCCATTAGTAGAAACATCTGAGTAGGAATGACTTAATCCACTAATGATCGATCTGGGTTGCTTTTTGCCATTTAAATTAAGATCCAATACAACAAATGGATTTTTATAGTGAAACATGATTTGAATACTATCAGACGGAATTACACGTTCTACTATATCTGCTTCATGAAAATCAGATTCCATAAAACAGTAGTTTTTGATATAATTTTTCAAAAAACCTGAAGGCTCAACAAACTGAAATGTCATACGATATATTTCTGCAAAAATAAAGAATTTTTAAAACTTTTATCACCTGTAACCTCTTACTTTTTACCTGTTACCTGTTACCTGTTACCTGTAACCTCTTACTTTTTACCTTTTACCTGTAACCTGTTACTTTTTTTCATACCTTTGCATTCTAATTTCATTTTATGAAAAGAATATTTCAGTTTTTCCTGATTTTCATAACTTGTCTGGAACTCTCCGGACAAAATTACCCCAATATTCTTCCTGAAAATAATATTTTTGACGAAGCTATTAAAAGTGTAAAAGTAGCCAGAACTGATCAGGAATTAAGTCAGCCTATCATCAAGTTAAATTCGGGAGATCAGCTCCATTTGGTCTTTGATGATCTGGATCAAAAAGACCGTTACTTAAAATATACGTTGATCCATTGTAGTCATGACTGGAAATTTTCCCCTTTAAATCCGATTGAGTATATCGATGGATTTCTGGAAGATGAAATTAAAGATTATACAAATGGTTTTAATACTATTCAACACTATACCCAGTATTCATTGTTGTTTCCTAATGATATGTTAAAATTAACCAAATCAGGAAATTATCTTTTATTTGTTTATGATACTACTCCTGATCACCCCATTTTAACAAGGCGTATTATGGTGGAAGAACCTTTAGCTGTAGGAATATCTGGTGTTGTTCAAAATGCTGTTGATGTGAACTTTAAGGAAACTAAACAACAAGTTGACTTTACAGTCTATTCCTCCGGATATGCCATAAGAAATCCCGCTTTGTATTTACATGCTACTATTTTACAAAATGGCAGATGGGATAATGCGATTCAGGGTCTTACCTACCGATCCTTAAAACCTGGTGAGTTTAGTTTCTATTTCGATAATCTGAATAGCAATCTATTTTTTGGTGGTGCTGAATTCAGAACTTTTGATCTTAGAACTTTAAGAAATTTATCCGATAGAATTGTTTCTATCAATTTTGAAAATCAAATCAACCAGGCTTATGTTATGGAGGATATGGCCAGACCATTTGGAGCCTATGAAACAAATACTACTTTAAAAGGAGCTTGTTTTTGGGCCAATTATGATTTTGACAGTGAAATATCTGAAGATTATGTTCTGACTCATTTCTCTTTAAGATGTGATTTTAAAGTAAGTGGTGGTGATCTTTATGTTTTTGGAGAATTAACAGACTGGAGAATCATTCCTGATGCAAAATTGGAGTATAATCAGGAAACAAAGTATTGGGAAACATCACTTTATCTAAAACAAGGTTTTTATAATTATCAATATGTCTATGTTCCAAAAGATTCTAAATCGATCGATGAAACGTATATTGAAGGTTCTCACTGGCAAACAAAAAATAATTATATGATCCTCATCTATCTTCAGGAAGAGGGAACCTCTTATGATAAATTAATTGGAAGTACTATCTTAACCATACAAAAATGAACCATCTATTCTCAATCGGAATCGATATTGGAGGAACCAATACCGATATTGGTCTTGTAAACGATCAGGGCGAAGTAATTGCAAAGCAAAATTTAAAAACTTTACAATATTCTGATCATCAGCTATTTGTTGATGATTTGGTTAAAGCAATTCAAATTTTAGTAAAAGATCTTGATCCAGCATCTATTACAGGTGTGGGCATTGGGGCTCCGGCAGCTAATTACTATACAGGCAGTATTGAAAATGCAACCAATCTGAATATGAAAGGGATATTACCACTTCGGGATATGATTCATCAACAATTTCCTTATCCTGTTGTGGTTACTAATGATGCTAATGCTGCTACCTATGGTGAGATGATCTATGGTGGAGCCAAAGGTATGAAAAATTTCATGATGTTCACATTAGGCACAGGTGTTGGTACCGGGATAGTAATAGATGGAAAGTTAGTTTATGGACATGATGGCTTAGCTGGAGAAATGGGCCATGCCATTTTGATTCCTGAAGGAAGACCCTGTGGTTGTGGAAACAAAGGATGCCTTGAAAAATACACTTCCTCTAGTGGAATTGTTTGGAATTGTCTTGAATTGATGCCTCAATATCCGGATAGTATTTTAACAAAAGATGTTTTTCATGGAATGACCGGCAAAAATGTTTCTGATGCAGCTAAATTAGGAGATCCTCTGGCCATTGCTACATATGAAAGAACAGGGTATCTTTTGGGTATTGCCCTGGCTAATGCAGTCACTTTTTCTTCACCGGAAGCGATATTCCTGATGGGTGGCCCCATTCAGGCAGGTGATGTATTTTTAGATCCTATTAAAAGATCCTTTTTAAAACATAAACTTTTTATTTTTAACAGGGATATTCCTATTCTTTTATCTTCTTTACCAGAAAATAGTGTTGCTATTTTAGGGGCTGCCGCTTTAACGAGATAATCAGTTATTTAGTAAAACCAGATCGGCACGTTTACATTTCTCTTCTTGTGAAATTTGCGCTTCTATTCTTTTCATAATCTCCTCATCTTTAAGGTGGGGAGATCTTTTTTTGATCCGCTCAATACGAACCTGTAATGGAGCATCAACAACAATAATTTTATCAAAAAAACCTTCCAAATGTGCTTCATAAATGATGGCACTCTCCATCATAACTGTTGGCGTATTTTGATCTATACTCCATTGATCAAATAACTGTAAAACAATGGGATGGATCAGTCGGTTCATCCACTCCAATGCTTTTGAATCTGAAAAAACCAAAGCAGCCAGTTTCGCAAAATCGATCTGTTGATTGGAAAATACAGATGTGCCAAATTTGGCTTTGATCTGTAGCAAAACTATGGAGTCCGAATACAATTTTTTGGCTTCTTCATCTGCATAAAATACCGGAATTCCCATTTCGATGAAATGTTTGGAAAGATACGTTTTCCCGGTGCCAATTCCTCCTGTTAAGGCAATTTTTAACATGGATGTTATTTCATATAAATCGTCAAAGATTCCGGTTTTTCAATCTCTAAAAATGCAGAACCAAAATAGCCGGTATCACGAATATAATCAGATAATTCTTTTTTAGAAAATGAATACACATTTCTTTTCCCTTTCTTTTTTGTTAAATCTTTAACTGAAAGTTCAAGAAATGTGTATTTATCTGTAAAACTGTGCTTTAAATAATTAAAACCCTTAGTTTTAAAAGTTATAGTCACAATTGAATCAGATGAATTGATCTGTTTGATCCCTCTAGGTAATTGAGTAAATTGAATCGTACACCCCACAGTTTGAACATACTCTTTTGAGAAGGTTACAATAAACCATCCCATTACAGCAATTCCCAGACAGATCAGAAATGTTCCTGATGTGATTTTGGAGTACCTCTTCTTTTCATCTTTTACCTCAGACATAAAGATCTATTTTTTGGCATCATTACCATCAACTGCAACTGCAGCTTTTTCAATGGTAATTTTAACTCCGTCAGAAATCTCAACTGTAAAAGTGGTGTCTTGTACGTCAGTGATTTTTCCATGAATACCACCAATAGTAACAACTTTATCTCCTTTTTTCAAACCTTCTCTGAATTGTTGAACTTGTTTTTGTTTCTTTTGTTGTGGACGAATCATAAAGAAATAGAAAACAACGATCATTAATCCTAAGAAGATTAACATTTGATAACCACCACCACTGGATTTTCCATTGGCAGTTTGTTGTTGGGCAAATAATAAAATGGATTGAATGTTCATAATTGATATTTTTTTTAAATTAAGGTCTTATAACGTTTGCTTTTAAGATTAGTGATGTATTTACAGGAAATGTATTTGCAGTGATCATCACCTGATTTGTAACTTCTCCACTTTTAGTCTTAGAATCGAAAGTGACTTTAATCTCTCCGGATTCACCGGGAGCTATGGGTTCTTTAGGTGGTGTGGATGTGGTACAACCACATGAAGTTTCAACATAAGAAATAATCAAATTTGATTTCCCGGTATTTTTAAATTTAAAAGAGTAGGAAAGCCTTTCCCCTTGAATCACTTTTCCAAAATTATGGGTTACCGTTTCAAATGTTAAAACAGGCATCTTTTCCGCAATTTTTTTATCAGTACCATTAGCTGTTGCTGGATTTGAAATGATTTCCACTCCATATTGATCATCTTTTTTAGTACCGCATGACCATAAAATGAGCACTCCGATTACGAGTAATGCAATTTTTTTCATCGTTTTATTATTAATTAATGAGCCCACGCCCCATTTTGTTTAGTTTTCCTTCTTCTTTTAATGTTATCACGATTTTATCCAATAAACCATTGATAAATAATCCACTTTTAGTTGAACTGTACATTTTGGCCAATTCAATATATTCATTAATGGTTACTTTAATTGGAATCTCCGGCATTTCGGTAAATTCACAAATCGCCATCTTCATTAATATCATATCTAAGCCCATGATACGTTCTAATTCCCAGTTTTGCAATTTTGACTCAATCATTTTGGAATAAGAATCACCATGTATTAAAGTCTTTCTATATAAGGTTTTAAAAAATTCAACATCTTCTATTGAGTCTTTATACAAAGGTGTGATTTTATTATTTATTCCCTTAATTTCAGTAAAATTTGAAATATTTTTGTAAACCATTAATAAAGCCTCATTGTAATCATCAAACCAATGAACATTTTTTTCTTCTAAATACCAATGAAGCATCTCACTTTGAGAAAACACATCCTCAATAATCGCTAGAACCAGTTTTTTATCATCTTCATAGCTTCTGGTTGGATTTTCCAGGTATTGAATATAAGCCGGACATTTAGCGATCTCCTGAAATATCTGTACAATGAAATCGGATTGGTCATTCCAGTGTATGCTCAACTGATTCCAAAGTTTATTCAATGTGACGTTATCCTCAATTTGAGTGATCACAATATTGTCAACAAATTTGGTATTGGGATTCAAGTCTTCAAAAGTGGGATAAATTTTTCCTTTTAAATCTTCCTGTTTGTTTAAACGATACCTTTTAAATTCAGGAAATATGGAAAAAAAATAACAGAATAGGGTGTAACAACTTTCTATTGAAGCTGTTAATTTCTTTTCACCTTGATTAATTTCCTCTTTAACATTTGCTTCAAATGCAAAAATACCTTGCATCACCTTTGTCCTCAAATAACGTCTGCTTACCATTCTGTCGAATCAATTTTATAAGTCTGCAAAATTACACCAAATTTTCCAATTATCGGAATAATTAAATCAGTTCTTTAACTTTTTAATCTCTAACAGAACTATTTATTAAAACTGGATTCCAAATCTTACAAAACCGATAAAGCAATCTTTCAATATTTTATCTGTACCTACCGGATTAATGATATATTGAAAATCGGGCTGTATAAAGAAATGATCCCCAAAAATGGCTTTATATGTTAATTCAATAGCAGATTCATTTCCTATTGCGTTATCAATGACTGCATGAGATAATGCTATTCCTGCTTCATCCTCTATTCTTTGTTTGAAAAACCCTTTGTAATTTAATCCAACACCAAAAAAATACCAGTTTTCATTTATTTTTTTGGGACTAATACTTGTTTGAGTGAAAATATTTAACGTTTTTCCATTTTTATTTTGATACAGTGTTTGATCTAAAATTAAATAAAATCCATAATTTTTAGAATGTTTTTTAATCTCAATGGCTCCTCCATCCAATTCATTTGTTATACTATAAGGGTTGTGGTAATAAAAACCCAATTTATAGTTTCCCGGATATTTTACCGACTTATTTTGATACGATATTTGAGAAAAAAACAGATATCCATCCTCTTTTTTCAATTTCCATTTAAGATTATGTTGGTTCATGGAAAGATCATCCGGAACACCATCGAAAAGGGCTAATTTAAAAGTAAATTTATCAGTAAAATTATAATGAATCTGCACTCCTAAAGCAGTTAAGGGGAAAATAGGAACAGCTAAGTTATTGGCAATAGTAGAATGAACACCACATGAACTATTTAAGTATAAACTTGCATAATCACTGGAAATAAATTCAGCACACAAATCCTGTAAACCTAAAACAATAGCAAATTTCCCAAATGATTGTTTAAACCATAATTCATGCATATACGTTAAATCTCCCGCTTCAATATTGGATGCACCCTGATAATCTCCAATAAATTTTGCTGAGGGTTCTCCTCCATGAGTATTGGCAGCATTCAAATAAAATTCTCCTCCTTTCCATAACCTTGCATCCTCTGTGTTCAACCCAATGATAAAACTTGCCATACCTAAGTAAGTTCCTCCTTTTCTGATTCCTCCGGAAAAATTGTAAAAAACATCCCCAACATATTTCCCTTCAAAAGTAAAAGGAGATTTTAAAGAATCATCTGATTGTCCAATAACAAACTGATTGCTAAATATCAGTAAAAATAAAAAAATATAAACATTGGTTTTCATGGTCGTCTAATAATTTTTGAACATGGCAAAAATAGTTTCAAAATATCATTTTTCAGATCACTAAAATAAGGGAAATTTTAATACAAAACTAACCGAAAATAGGGATCCCCTTTTTGAGTGAATAGTGAATAATGAAAAATGAAAAATGAATAGTATATTTAATTGTTAATTGTTAAATTATTTGTATTTTTGTTTTATCTAATTATAAATAAATGAACACAAAACATCCAATATTAATCTTAACCTGTGTCTTTACTTTTCTGTTTTCAATAAGTTCAGCACAAACAAGTACGAACACCTCTGGTGGTAATGGTTCAGGAAACGGTGGAACAGTGAGCTTTACAGTTGGACAAGTATCATATCATACTTTAAAAGCCTCAAATGGATCAGTAGCAGAAGGAGTTCAACAACCCTTCGAGATCTCTGTTCTATCCGTTCTGGAAGAGATGGATCAAATTCTTCTCCATATTCAAACCTATCCAAATCCTACAACAGATTTTTTATCATTGTCCATATCAAATATGGAAATTACCGATTTATCGTATCAATTATTTGATATCCAGGGTAAAATGGTTTTAAATGAAAAAATTCATAATGCCCTAACCTCCATAAATATGGGAGATCTAGTCCCTTCAACATACATTCTTAAAGTGATTCAAAACAATAAAGAACTTAAAACTTTTAAAATTATAAAATATTAAACTGAAAAACCCATGAAACAATTTTTTACATTTTTATTTGCGATACTATTTTCCTCAATAGTTTCTGCACAAACGCCCGATATGATGAGTTATCAGGCTGTGGTTAGAAACAATAGTAACTCATTAATAACCAATACACAAGTAACAATGCAAATCAGCATTTTACAAGGATCTATGACAGGAACACCGGTATATGTGGAAACTCAAACACCCAATACCAATGAAAATGGATTAGTTAGTATACAAATTGGAAATGGCACCTTAGTAAGTGGAAATTTCTCTGCCATCAATTGGGCAAATGGTCCCTATTTTATCAAAACAGAAACAGATCCAGACGGTTCCAATGGTGGTATCCAATACACCATATCCGGAACCAGTCAACTTTTAAGCGTCCCTTATGCACTATATGCAAAGGCTGCAGGATCAACAGCTTCTACCCCAGCTCATTATGTCGGTGAACTTTACGGTGGGGGTGTAGTTGCCTGGGTGGATAATACCGGTTTGCACGGACTTATTGTGAGCATGGTGGATCTAAGCACCGCTCAGGCCTGGAGTAATGTAACCGGAACTGCCATTAATACAACCAATGACTGGAGTGGGGGAACCAATACAACCGCTATTACCGGACAAAGCGGGCATACCGGAAGTGCTGCAAAATTGTGTGCCGATTATTCCAATACCAATTATGGAACAGGTGTTTATACAGACTGGTATTTACCAAGTGTTGCTGAACTCAACCAGGTATGGAATAACTTTTATGAAATTCAAAAAGCCCTCACAAATGATGGAAATACCGCAACCACACCTTTAGTACGAACCTACTATTGGTCCAGTTCAGAATATTATACATACGAAGCCTGGTTCTACTCCTTCTTCTACGGTTATTCTTATACTTATGGTAAATACTACACTTTATATGTAAGGGCAGTCAGAGCCTTCTAACATTAATAGTGTGCTCGTGTGTTCGAATGCTCATGTGCTCATTTTCATAAACTAATTTATTTTGCCTTTCGTCTTGCACCTTTTGCCTTTCGCCTTTCGCCTTTTTTTCTTATCTTTGCACTCTTGTAAAATAACCTACAAAAAATTATGAAATACACTGAATATAAAGGTCTTAAGCTTTCCGATCTTGGAAAAGAAATGAAGAATTATTGGGAAGAAAATCAAATCTTTGAAAAAAGTATGCAACTTCGTGAAGGTCATGAGGAGTTTGTTTTCTATGAAGGTCCCCCTTCAGCAAACGGAACTCCGGGAATTCACCATGTGATGGGAAGAGCTATTAAAGACCTATTCTGTAGATACCAAACCCTTAAAGGTAAGTATGTTAGCCGTAAAGGAGGTTGGGATACTCACGGGCTACCCGTTGAGTTAGGTGTTGAAAAAACTTTAGGAATTACCAAGGAGGATATCGGTAAGAAAATTACAGTGGAAGAGTATAATCAGGCGTGCCGTAGTGAAGTGATGAAATACAAAGATATGTGGGATGATATCACTAAAAAAATGGGCTATTGGGTTGACCTGGATGATCCTTATATCACGTTCGATAATAAATATATTGAATCCGTTTGGTACTTACTATCTCAATTATACAAAAAAGGGTTGCTTTATAAAGGGTACACCATCCAACCTTATTCACCTGCCGCCGGTACCGGTTTGAGCTCTCACGAGTTGAACCTTCCCGGGTGCTACAAAGATGTGAAGGATACTACCGTTGTGGCACAATTTAAGGTTAAACAGGAACAAAAAATGACCGAATGTCCATGGGGATTTCCCGGTGGAGTTCACATTCCTGAAAACTTATACATTTTGGCCTGGACCACTACTCCATGGACCTTACCATCCAACACCGCCTTAGCAGTGGGTGAGAAAATCGAGTATGTACTTGTGGATACTTTTAATCCTTATTCCGGTGCTCCGATCAAAGTGATCCTGGCTAAGAATCTACTTTCTGCTTTTTTCCCTGAAAAGAACAGTGAGTTGGCGATGGAAGATTTCAAACCAGGCGATAAAAACATTCCGTTCCGCGTTATTGCTCAAACAACCGGTAAAAAATTGGTTGGGTTGGAATATGAGCAACTTATCCCTTACGTAAATACCGGTGAAGGTGCTTTCCGAGTTATTCCCGGTGATTATGTAACAACGAGCGATGGAACCGGTATCGTTCACATTGCGCCCACTTTTGGAGCAGACGATAAACGTGTAGCTCAGGAAGCAGGTGTTCCCCCATTGGCAGTTATAGATACCTTGGGAAATCGCCAACCTATGGTGGATAGAACCGGGAAATTCTACCTCATCGAAGATTTGGATCCGCAATTCGTGAAAGATGCTGTGAATGTTGATCTATATTCAACTGTTTCAGGAAGATATGTTAAACCTGAATACGAAAAAGAGAATGAAAAAGCGGAAGAATCGTTGGATTTATATATCTCCATCTGGTTGAAAAAAGAGAATAAAGCGTTCCGCGTTGAAAAATATGTTCACAACTATCCTCATTGCTGGAGAACAGATAAGCCTGTCCTTTACTATCCTTTGGATTCCTGGTTTGTGAAAACTACCGCTTACAAGGAAAGAATGATGGAATTGAACAATACCATCAACTGGAAACCTGCTGCAACCGGAACCGGTAGATTTGGAAACTGGCTCGAAAACCTTGTGGACTGGAACCTTTCCCGCTCCCGTTTCTGGGGTGTGCCTCTTCCAATCTGGATGTCTGAAGATAAAAAAGAACAAATCTGCATCGGTTCCATCGAGGAGTTATATAACGAAATCGAAAAAGCAGTCGCTGCCGGTATCATGAAGGATAACCCTTACAAAGAGTTCGTTCCTAATGATTTCAGTAAAGAAAACTATAATAAAATTGACCTTCATAGACCTTACGTGGACGATATCTTTTTGGTTTCTCCAACCGGTCAGAAAATGGTTCGTGAGGCTGACCTGATCGACGTTTGGTTTGATTCAGGTGCGATGCCTTATTGCCAATGGCACTATCCTTTTGAAAATAAAGAACTTTTTGAGAAAAAATATCCTGCAGACTTCATTGCAGAAGGTGTTGACCAAACCAGAGGCTGGTTCTTCACCCTTCATGCTATTGCTACGATGTTGTTTGATAGTGTTGCCTATAAAACAGTGGTATCCAATGGATTAGTGTTGGATAAAAATGGAAATAAAATGTCCAAACGTTTAGGTAACGGAGTAGATCCATTTGAAACCATTGAAAAATATGGTGCTGATGCCACCCGCTGGTATATGCTAACCAATGCACAACCCTGGGATAATTTGAAATTTGATGCCGAAGGGATCACTGAAGTTCAAAGAAAATTCTTTGGAACTTTGTATAACACATACAGTTTCTTCTCACTTTACGCTAATATCGATGGATTTGCTTACAAAGAAGCCGATATTGCCATTGAAAAAAGACCTGAAATTGATCGTTGGATATTGTCAGAATTAAACACACTCGTTAAAAATTGTGATTCTTATTATGCTGAATATGAGCCAACTAAAGCGGGTCGTGAAATCCAACAGTTTGTGGATGAGTACTTGAGCAACTGGTACGTTCGTTTATGCCGTAGAAGATTCTGGAAGGGCGATTATAGTGAAGACAAAATCTCCGCTTATCAAACTTTGTACACCTGTATGGTAACGATCGCTAAATTAGCTTCTCCGATTGCCCCATTTTTCATGGATCGTTTATTCCTTGATTTGAATAATGTGACCCGGTTAGAAAATATTGAATCAATTCACTTATCTGATTTTCCTAAGGTAAACGAAGAGTTAATCGATAAAGCATTGGAAGAAAGAATGGAGTTGGCACAAGAGATCTGTTCAATGGTACTTTCTTTAAGAAAGAAATCTAATATCAGAGTGCGTCAGCCACTAGGCAAAATTATGATTCCTGTTTTGGAAACCTCCAATTTTGTAGCTCAGGTGGAAAAAGTAAAAGACTTGATTCTTCACGAAGTGAATGTGAAAGAGATCCAGTTTATTGAGGATACCGAAGGTGTTTTAGTGAAGAAAATCAAACCCGATTTTAAAACGTTGGGACCAAGATATGGTAAAATCATGAAGGCAATTGCCGCTCAGATTACCCAATTCAATCAAAAAGATATTGCTCAGATTGAGAAAGAGGGTCGCAAGATGATTGATGTTGATGGAGAACAAGTTGAGATCTTAATCACTGATGTAGAGATCATTGCAGAAGATATTCCGGGCTGGGTTGTAACCAATCAGGGGGCGTTGACTGTAGCGTTGGATATTACCATCACTCAGGAGTTGAAAGAGGAGGGTTATGTAAGAGAGTTGGTTAACAGAATCCAAAACTTCCGTAAGGATCAACAGTTGGATGTGATCGACAACATTGCCATCACTTTACAATCTCATTCAGAATTGGATCATGCTTTCAAACAATTTGAAAACTACATCAAAACGGAAACGTTATGTACTGATTTTTCAATTGTTACAGCAATCACCGATTCCCAAAAAACCAGATTTGATATCGTTGAAGGGATTGAAATAGATGTGATTATCCGAAAAATGTCCTAAAAAGTCTATAGTCGATAGTTTGGAATGCTCGTGTGCTCGTGTGCTCGTGTGCTCGATTCTTAATTTTTCATTCTTCATTTCATTAGCTTATTATCTCATTATCATATTAGCTTATTATTTTGGGCGTTCCGGCGTCTCCCATCCCACGATTCCACCCACCACCGTCGGCCTACACCTTCAAGTCCTCGGTAAAAAGCCGTGTGGCTGCATGGTCGTAAAAGGAGCTCACAAGTTCGCTCTTTTACTCCCTGCATCACATCGTCTTTCTCCCTGCGGGCTTTCTCGGTTCCGGCCTAACGCGCAAAACCGCAAGCGGTTTTTAAGATAAGAGGTAAGAGGTAAAAGGTAAGAGGTAAAAAGTAAAAGGTAAAAGGTAAGAGGTAAGAGGTAAGAGGTAAGAGGTAAAAAGTAAGAAGTAAAAAGTTTGCTATATAGTTAATTCATAACAAATTGCATATCTGTAGTCTGTAGTCTGTAGTCTGTAGTCTGTAGTCTGTAGTCTGTTGTCCGTAGTCCTTTGAAACTATTCCTTAACTATTTTACCCGTATAGAATTTGCCATCATTTGCAGTTATCTTGATGACATAAAATCCACTTGGCAGTTGCGAAATATCCATTTTATTTGTTTCCGGATCAAACTTTGAAACAACTATTTTCCCCATAATATCATACAAAGTAACAGATTCCGGTTCAACTCCTGAAATAGTAATCTCATCTTGTGCCGGATTTGGAAAAATACTAATTGAGGGTTCTATATAATCAGTTGTTTCTGTATATTGACCACATGGAAAAATTATTTCATTAAAATTATAAAACCCAGTAACATCTATTTTATCGTAAAGATAATGAAGAGTTAATAAATCATAATACAAAGGAAGAGCATCTTGATAACGGCATAAAATTGATATTGTTCTCCATACAGTATCTCCATCTAAAACAAATGGATCATACGTATATGATTTAATATCATATTTTTGTAATATTTTATTCATGTGTTTATTATTGGACCTTGTATTTGATGTTGGAACTAATGATTGCTGAAAATCTATATCATAAAAAAATAAATGAATTTCTCCATTATCTGTTGATATTAATTCGCCATTAGAAACATATGGATGATAATAGGGTAAAGCAATATTAATAAAAAAAGATTGGTAACAAATATGTAATAGATAAATAAAATCATATTCTGAGCTTGGATAATCTTCCTGTAATCGAATTTGATAAATAGGCAATTTTTGATTGTAAGGGTTAATATAAAGAGAATCTAAAAATTTATACTCAATTACATGGAAATCTTCAAATGCTAAATTAACTCCAGAATTTCCGGTTCGATTTCCATTTACCGGCAATGCATCCGGTCTGTAGGGAAGAACCCAAATAATTCCTGTTGGATTATATTGTGCAAATGCTTTATTTTCAAAATTTTGTTGAAAAAAAACAAACAATAAAAATACGATGATTAAAGAATTTTTTCTCATACTGCGTTTATTTATTTGTCTGCAAATATAAAAAAATAATTGATATTTATTCCTTGTGATTTTTTCCTTTGCGATTTTTTTTATCTTTGCCATCAGAACTCAAACTACTACACGATGAAAGACGAAATTATAATCTACCAGGCTGATCAAGCATCCACTAGAATTGAAGTAAGAATAGAAGACAATACTGTTTGGTTATCCCAAGAACAAATGGCTTACTTATTTGGAAGAAATAGAGTTTCAATTACCCAACATATTGGGAATATATTCAAAGAGGAAGAATTAATTAAAGAAGTGGTATGTAAGGAATTCTTACTTACCACTCAACATGGTGCAATACAAGGAAAAACACAGATTAAAAAATTACTATTATATAACCTTGATGTCATTATTTCTGTCGGATATAGAGTTAAATCTAAAGAAGGTACTCAATTTCGTATCTGGGCAACTCAAATTTTAAAAGATCATTTACTAAAAGGACAAATTACAAATTATAGAATCAATAATCTTGAAAATGATATGACATTTGTTAAAACCAAACTTCAGGAAATAGATATTCATCTCAACACCAATCTACCTCCTAATCATGGAATTTTCTTCAATGGACAAGTATTCGATGCCTATAAGTTTGTTTCCGAAATTATCAAAAAAGCCCAAAACGAAATCATCCTTGTCGACAATTAGAATATCCGATTGTCACGACCGTTTCATCATTATCGATCAAAAAGAGCTCTATCATATTGGAGCTTCTCTCAAAGATTTAGGTAAAAAATGGTTTGCTTTTTCCCGTATGGACATCCTAACCGATTCTTTATTGAAAATGCTGGAAGTCAAATAATGATATCACTCCTAAGGAACTAAGAAAAAAAAACAGACAACAGACTACGGATCAACAGAGTAGGAATTTTCGTCGAACGTCGAACGTTTAACATCGAACTGCTCCTGTCTCCTGTCTCCCTTCACCTATCCTCAAAAAAACCGCTTGCGGTTTTGCGCGTTAGGGCGCAGGCCAAATACCCCGCAAGTTGAGCTGCTTAGGGGATGACGGATCGGGCAGAGCGACGAAGGAGCTACTGCCCGGCCGATCAGACCCTTGCAGCGAAACGAGGAGTATGGGCCGGAGCCCGACCCTTTGGCAAGCGACGCAATAATTGTTAGTTTTTGTTCAGAATCTGGTTGAGCGCAGACAAAGGGGAACGCCCAAATTAATAAGCTAATATGATAATGTGATAATAAGCTAATTAAAAATTAAAAATCTAATACATTTACTTGTCGAACGTTTTACATCGAACATTTTTCTCCTGTCACCAGTCTCCTGTCATTAATACAACCATTTGTTTTCTTTTTACAACCAAAAGTAGTTGTTTTACAACTAAAAGTATACTATTTTTGCATTGTTTTTCGAAATAACGATTGTAATTTTGCGGTGTCTTTAAAACATAAAAAAATGGTACAAATTGAAATTAAAATGATCGGCACTAAAATTGCCGAAGCCAGAAAGAGAGCAAGTCTCTCTCAGGCACAACTTTCTGAACAACTTTTTATCAGTCCTCAGGCGGTCGGAAAGTGGGAACGGGGTGAGTCAATTCCTGACATCATCACTTTTAACAAACTGGCGCAAATCCTGAATGTGGATCTTTACTACTTTCTGGAAAGTGATTCGGGAATGAATCGTGAAATGCAAATGACTGAACCCACCCATCAAATTCCAAGTGAGTTTCAAGAACAGAAACCAGCAAAAAAAAGGAGTTGGAATATGTCCGGCACAAACTGGATTGATGCAGATTTTTCAGGGTTAAGTAATCTTCACGAAAAATTCAATGGTTCCAACATGCAAAAATGTAAATTTGTGGGGTCTGATCTTTCGGGCTTGCAACTGAAACATAACAATATTCAGGATTGTGATTTTACAAACAGCAATATCAGTAATAGCTCATTTCAAGGTTCTAATCTTCAAAAAGTGATATTTAATGATTGTTCCTTAAAATTGACTAAATTTGGTTCAGCTAATATAGAAAACTGTGATTTCACCGGAGCAGACTTAACAGAAGCTACTTTTAAATACACCAATTTATCCAAATGTATTTTGACAAATGCTATTTTAGCTCAAACAAATTTTAATGGTTCATCCATAGAAAATACAGTATTTGAAGGAGTTATAGAGGATTGCGCTTTTGAGAACAGTTCTTTTAGTAAGGTAACCATTCAAAACACCAAAATCATCAATACCTTTTTTAAGGGAACCCGACTAAAAAGGATCAGTTTTATCAATTGTCAGGCGGATCGCTTAACGTATGAATTTTTGAGAAGCGGAAAAGCAGATTTGACCAATATTACATTGATCTAAAGGAAGTTTTATTGGTTCTTTAGTTCTAACAATACCACATTTTCAACGTGGTGTGTGTGAGGAAACATGTCAACCGGTTGCACTCGTGTCACGTCATATTTAGAGGCCAGTAAAGTGATATCCCGGGCTTGTGTAGCCGGATTGCAACTCACATAAACGATCCTTTTAGGTTCCATCTCCAAAAGTCGATCTATCACATCCGTATGCATCCCTGCACGAGGTGGGTCCGTGATCACAACAGAGGGTTTTCCCATTTTTCGAATGAAGGATGACGTCAGAATATCTTTCATATCTCCGGCAAAAAATTGGGTATTGGTGATCCCGTTTTTTTTTGAATTTTTTTTAGCATCCAAAATGGCAGCATCCACATACTCAATTCCAATCACTTTTTTAGCCTGGCGGGCTACAAAATTCGCAATGGTTCCGGTTCCGGTATATAAATCGTAAACCAAGTCAGTATCCTCAATCTGAGCAAATTGTTTAGCAACACTGTATAAAGTATAAGCTTGCTCACTATTGGTCTGATAAAAGGAAACCGGACTCACCATAAACTCGAGATCCTCCATTTTTTCAGTTATGATCGGAGATCCGGCATATAACACCAAATCCAAATCGGAGATTGTATCATTTAACTTGTTGTTAATCACATAATACAACGAAGTTACCTGAGTAAATTGTTGTTGAATCGTTTCTAAAAGTTTTTTGGTATGTTCACTTAATTCAGTCATAGACAGAATCACCATCACCTCGCCGGTTGAAGCAGTTCTGATCGTAAGATTTCTTAGAACGCCCTCATGGGATCTAAGATTGTAAAAAGGGATATCATGTTGTATCGCAAACTCTTTAACAGCCATTCTGATCTCATTACCTGGTTCAGGTTGTAGAGAACAGTGTTGAACATCCACTACTTTATCAAATTTCCCGGGCACATGGAATCCTACTCCTCTCACTTCCAGATCAATACCGGTATCTCTTAGGGCCATATCTTCATCCTCCAACCATCTCAAATTAGAAAAAGTGTATTCCAATTTATTTCTATAGTAGTATTGTTTTTTAGATCCTAAGATAGGGCTGATCTCCGGAAAATCAAATTTCCCTAGATGTTTGAAATTATCAAAAACCTGTTTTTGTTTGAATTGTAACTGTTGGGGATACTCCATGATTTGCCATTTACATCCTCCACATACTCCAAAATGGGAACAGACAGGTTCAATCCTATAGGGTGATCCTTTTTTCAGTTGTACAATTTTCCCCTCCATATACCCTTTCTTCTTATTGGTAATCTGAACATCCACCACATCACCGGGAACTCCAAAAGGGATAAACAAAACTTGTCCATCCACTTTAGCAATAGCTTTTCCTTCAGATCCGGCATCTAATATCTCAAGATCTTCAATAACATAAGACTTAAATCTTCTTCTCATATTTTTTTTATGATTCTATTTGACCGGTAATAATCTTTTCCAATTTAGTATTGATAGATTCCCAGTTATAGTTTTGTTTAACAAATTGGTATCCGTTTTCTGCAACAGCGTGATATAGATCAGGATTTGTAAGTAGTTTTTTAATCGCTACCAAATAGCCTGAAACAGTTTCACAAATGATGATATCTTGTCCAAACTCCACTCCCTCTAGTGGTTTACCTGCTAAAGTAGAGGTAACACAAGGAAGTTTCATCGCCATTGCTTCAATCAGTTTATTTTGCAAACCGGTACCCATCCTCATGGGGGCAATAAAAATTTTGGATTTGGCATAATAGGTGGCCATGGAATCAACCCAACCGGTGACTGTAATATGGGGAGATGCCAATGCCAATACTCTGGATGAAGGAGCCGCTCCACAAATCACCAGTTTCAGATTAGGAAAATCTTTTTGTAAAACCGGGAAAATATGTTTGACAATATATTCAGCAGCATCAATATTGGGAGGATAACTCATATTGCCTGAAAAAATCAGATCATACTCTTTCGGTTGTCCCTGAATTTGATATTTTTCAAAATCAACCCCATTGGAAACCACTTCAATTTTAAAATGTTCAGGATGGGGAATTAAATCGCGATCTACGCCTGTTATGATAGTATGATGATCAAAAAGGGAGAAAGCATACTGTTCATATTTTACCAGTCTTTTGTACTCAAACCAATACAATGGTTTCGCCAAAAAAGAGCCATTTTCATAACGTCTTTGCATCCCTTTAGAGAACACATCCTGGTAATCCAACGTTTTGAGAATTTTTAATCCTTTTACATATTCAACCACTCTTACAATTTGACAAAATAGATGATCCGGCTGAATTTGATTGATAAAATCTATGAACTTTGCTTTTGCTTTTGCAGAATAAAAATAACCACATTGCAAAGGGATCCCTTTAAAAAAGGCATAAAAAAGACCCACAAGCCTACTCCATCGGGAAAGATTGAGAATTAAAATATCTTTACAGAAAGGGGATAATTCCTGAATGGCCAAAGGATCTATTTTGGTATCATTTAACGCTACAAGATAGATCTCATGTTTTTTGGCAAGATCCTTAATCTGGTGATAAGCACGCAGCTTATCCCCTTTTTCTAATGGGTAAGGTACTCTTGATAAAAGGACAACAATCTTCATAACAACTGCAAAAGTACACAATTTTTCCCAAATGAGAAATTGCAATGAAAGGAAAGATTTTTTTTCAATCCATCAAAAATCGGCGTATAACCTGATTATTTTCGGTTGGATTATCCTGCATAGTCATGTGTGCTGCATTTGAGATTATCGCTGATTTAGCATTAGGAATTAGACTAACATATTTATCTAATGTTTTTGGAGTTACTTCATCAAATGCCCCAATGATAACCAAAGTAGGAACTTTAATATTTTTTAAATCGGGAGTTCTGTCATAATTTTTCAATTCTCCAGTAACGGTAAATTCACTTGGTCCCCATAAATATTGATAGGAGGCACCAATTTCTGACATAGACTGAAGAACATCAGGTGACCAAGGAAGTTTTCGACCAACAAAGTGTTCATAATAGGTCAATATCGCTTGTTGATATTCAGGATTGGAATAAGTGCCATTTTTTTCATTTTCACGAATACAATTCTGAATTGAATCCGGAAGTTGAGCTATTAAAGCTGCAGCATCCTCCAGCCACATTTTTGTGCTGAAGTTGGGACTACAAAAGACCAACTTTTCGATTCCTTCAGGGTATTTAAGATAATAATCTATCCCCAGCATACAACCCCATGACTGACCTACAAGAATAAATTTCTTAAGACCGAGTTGATTAGTCACTTCTTTAAGTTCCTCTACAAAATAGTTTAGGCTCATATAGTTAGTATCGGTAACCCTATCAGATCGTCCACATCCCAATTGATCATAAAATATCACTTTTCTATCTGTTCCCAGTTCTAACAAAGGATTTAAATAATAGCTAGGAACTCCAGGGCCACCATGTAAAACAAGAATTGGGGTTTTATCCCCATTTCCTGTTATTTTATACCACACTTTTCCCCCTTTTACCTGAAGAAAACCCTCCTTATTTTCTAATTGCTTTTTTGAGGAGCAACTTAGAAATGAAATAAATAAAGTCATAGCCAAAAGCACTTTTATAAAACGGTTTTTATAACTATTCATGTTTGTATGAAATAAAATTATTTGTTTTTAATCGCTACTTCAATACTAATAGTTTCATTTACCTTTATTTCCCTAAATGAAATTTCAGAAGCAATATTTGGATCATTAGAAACCCTTGAAGTACTGATAGAAATATCATCATCCATTTCCAATGGATAATCGCGAGAGCCATATAGATCACCATAATCAATTCTAATAATATCTCCTATTTTAATATTTTTTTGTTTTGCAATAATTTCGGCAATTTCAAATGCATTATCAACAGCTTTTTGTATCAATTCTTTTTGAATGATTTGTTCATATGCATCTGATATGATAAAAGAATAGGTAAAAATCAATTCAGGAATATTAAAATTGGATATAGAATCACTTAAATTAATAAATTTTTCCTTATCCATTGGAATATCAACAATCACTCTTTTATAGGCAAAAAAGGATGTAGCTGCATTAATATCACAATCATATCTTTTACCAAAATTATTTTCTTTTAATTTAATATCCTTCACATTAATTCCAATGTCGATCAGTTTTTTAATCATTTTATCGAATTGAATATCCGTTTGTAAAATGGCATCCTTTTGTGTTAGACTTTCTGTTCTAATGGTTAATGACAACCTGATGATATCGGGCATATACTTCCCGCTACTTGATCCGATAACACTGATCGTTCCACGGCTTGTTTCTTGTCCGATTGCAGAAAAACTGATTGCACTGAGCAATACTAAAATTAAACAAATTCTGGTTTTCATAACTTTGATTTTTAAATGGATTAATTTTTTGGAATCATTAGATCTCTCTTTTTTAAAGATAACGCAAAAATAGTTTTTTTATTTATTTCTGATGAATTTTTTATTTCTTATTTAAAAAATCAACTTGAAATAACTTGAACGACAAATAGCACACAGATGACGCTTATTGAACAGATGACCACGGATTAATTTAATTGAAATAACATAATTTTAATTAGATTTGAATCTAATTAAAATGGGTATTATCTATACAATCATAAAATTCCGACAAAAATAACACTGTGTAACATTGTGAAAAACACTGTGTAACATTGTGATACTAATAATTCAAAAATAAAAAGAAAAATGCCACTAATTAAAACCGAATTATTTGAGTTTTGGACTTTTCATTTTTTAATTAGCTTATTACCACATTTTCACATTAGCTTATTTCTAATCAGTGGTAATCTGTGTGCTATTAAGACCTAAATATAAAGATTTAGCTACTATCAATATAAATAGATCCCAAATCTATTTGATAAAATATTTGTCCACTTCAATCGTTCTTAAATATTATTCATCTAAAATATATATAATGAACGTGTCCCATTTTTCTTTATCTTTGCCAATTATTCCAATAACAATGGTTAAAAGAACTATTATCGCTGTTTTACTTGTTTGCAGTATGGGTTTTAGCTATGCGCAAATAGGAGGAAATACGGTTTATAATATCTTAAATTATAGTTATTCTGCGAGAATCAGTGGTTTGGGTGGCGGATTAATTTCCGTTGATAACGATGACCCAACTATGATTTTTCAAAATCCTTCCACTATTTCTGATAAATTCCACACCTCTTTTGGTGTCAATTTTGTCGATTATTTTTCAAATGTTGGATATGGATCTGTTTTTTATTCCCATACTTTCAAAAAAATGGGTAGTTTCGCTTTTGAGTTGAGATATATTGGATATGGTTCTTTCACACATACCGACGAAACAGGAAATGAGTTCGGTTCTTTTTCGGTTAACGATTATGCTGCCACAGTGGGTTGGGGCAGAAAATTATCCGATAACCTTTCTATTGGGGCTAATTTAAAAATGATTTATTCTGCTTATGCTGAAAACAGTTCCTTTGGCATCGCTACCGATGTTTCAGGTACTTACAACATTCCGGATAAAATGTTCTCCATGTCCCTGCTCTTCAAAAATATGGGATCTGAAATTGTAACCTACACGCCGGGAAAATACGAAAAACTACCTTTTGATATTCAATTTGCACTATCTAAAAGACTGGAACATGTTCCGGTTCGCCTTCACCTTAGCTTACACTCGTTATACAAATGGGACATGACTTATGAAGGGGATAATGATCCTCTTTTAGAAGTGGACGCGATTACCGGTGAGTATAAATACCCTTCTGTTTTTTCACAACAGGTGAACAATTTTTTCAGACATTTTACTTTTGGAGTCGAAATATTACCTTCTAAAAACTTCTCCCTTTTCACTTCTTTTAATTACAACAGAAACCGGGAAATGTATATTCCTCAAAATAAAAGTGCTGCCGGATTCTCTTATGGTTTTGCTTTCAATATAAAAACATTCCGGTTAAGTTTCTCCAGATCACATTATGCCGTTGGTGCTGCTCCCATTTATATCAATTTGGCTTCCAATATCAACGATCTTTATGAATTAAAAAAACCAACTAAAAAAATAAAACGTATAACTCCTGAAAAAGATTAGATTATGATCATCCCTTTCTCACCCCCTAGAATTGACGAAAAAATTATTGCTGAAGTAACTGAAGCTTTACGCTCAGGCTGGATCACAACCGGTCCAAGAACTAAGAAACTGGAACAAAAAGTAGCTGAGTATGTTGGTGTTCCTAAAGTGGTTTGTTTAAATTCCGCATCTGCAGGACTGGAATTGGTTTTACGCTGGTATGGCGTTTCTGAAGGTGATGAAGTGATCGTTCCTGCATACACTTACTGCGCTACCGCTAACGTTGTTGTTCATTGTGGGGCAACTCCGGTTATGGTTGATGTTAATCCTGATTTCAATATAAATGTAGAAAATATAAGAAAAGCGATCACTCCCAAAACAAAAGTGGTGATCCCGGTTGATTTTGCAGGATTCCCTTGCGATTATGATGAAATTAACCATTTAGTTCAGGAGCAGGAGATTCAAAAAATGTTCCATCCACATACAGATGAACAAAAAATGTTAGGTAGAATTCTCATACTTTCTGATGCAGCTCACTCTGTTGGGGCTACTTACAAAGGCAAAAGAACTGGCGCTTTATGTGACATTACCGTGTTTTCTTTCCATGCTGTTAAAAATCTTACTACCGCAGAAGGAGGCGCTATCTGCTTAAATCTTCCTGAACCTTTTAATCATGATGAAATTT
The DNA here is from genome assembly GCA_017860455.1 of Bacteroidota bacterium. Lineage (GTDB taxonomy): Bacteria > Bacteroidota > Bacteroidia > Bacteroidales > WCHB1-69 > UBA5429. Next base: position 10,357 of record JAGDMF010000018.1, on the reverse strand, counting down.
ATAAAACATTATGTATTAAATCATTACATGGGCAAAATAAAGATGCGTTAGCCAAAACACAATTGGGAAACTGGCGCTATGATGTTACTGAGGCAGGTTTTAAATGTAACATGACGGACATTCTTGCCGCAATCGGGTTGATTGAACTTGAACGATACGATGATGATATGCTGGAAAAAAGAAAAGCTATCTTTGATGCCTACTCCAAAGCTTTTTCTGCTTATGATTGTTTTGAAATTCCTGTTTATGAAACGGAGGATAAAACCTCATCCTATCATGTTTATCCACTGCGCATAAAAGGGATCACAGAAGAACAAAGGGATCTGTTGATGCAAAAAATATTTGAACAGGAAGTAACTGTAAATGTACACTTTATTCCGCTTCCTCTTCTTTCCGTTTATAAAAACAGAGGGTACAATATTGACCAGTATCCAGTTGCTTACGACAACTACTCCAGAGAGATTAGTTTGCCCGTATATTACGATCTTACCGATGAACAATTACAGCGGGTAATTGATAGTGTTATTTCACTGAAAAATTTTATTAATCCATAATACCATGAAACAAAAATCTATTTTTTTAATTCTGATTAGCTTCTTTTTAGTTTTGGGAATCCAAGCTCAGGATGTCCAGTTTACTTTAGTATCGCAAACCAACACCGATATCACTATCAGGGTTGATTTTCCGAGTTACTATGAAACAACACCGGTTGATGTAAACGGAGAAGTGATGTATAAATTAGCTATGGGAAATGCTTATCCTGTTGATGAAACAGGCGCACCTGAGCTTTTAAAATCAGCCAAATCTTTGATTATCCCTGAAGGAGCAACCCCATCATTGACAATCTTAGAGAGTCCTTATACTTTAGTGCCAAACTTCAATTTAGCACCTTCCAAAGGGAGATTGTATCGGGATATTAATCCTAATACCGTTCCTTATGTTAAAGGAGATCAATATCTTAGTGATGATTATTGGGGAGATCATCCTGCTTTTTTAAGTGATTCTTACCAAATAAGAGATTTTAACGGCATTACCATTGGAGTACATCCATTTGCTTACAATCCGGCTGCTAAAAGTTTAAAAGTGTATCAGTATATGATTATCAAAATATCTTATGAAGCTAATGATAATCAAATAGTTGCCAAAAAGAACAATAAAGTTTATGATGAGATTTATTCCAGACACTTTTTAAACTATGAGAAATATCGCTCAGCAAAATATACTGCTTTAACCGAAGAGGGTGAATTGTTAATCATTGCACCTGCTACCTATGTTTCAGCTTTAGAACCTTTAAAAAAATGGAAAATTAAATCTGGAATTCCAACCACTATTGTTCCAACTTCAACTGCGGGATCAACTGCTGCAGCTATAAAAACATACATCACGAACTTTTACAATGCTCACAATCTGGCGTATGTTATTATTGTGGGAGACAATGCTCAATTCCCCTATTTTACATTAAGTGGTGGTACTTCTGACAACTATTTCACTGAAGTAGCAGGTGGAGATAATTATCCTGACTTTTTATTAGGAAAAATATCTGCTGAAAATGTGGATCAGGTATCTATTCAAGTAAATAAATTTATCGCGTATGATCAGGGTTTATTGGATCAGGCGAGCAACTCTGTTTTCTGTGGAATTGGTTCTGCTGAAGGTCCCGGAGATAATAGTGAATATGATTATCAACACATCAGAAACATTGGAAACATGCTTCAAAACTATACCTATACATCAGGATTTGAGTTTTTTGATGGCTCACAAGGTGGTTTAGACGCTAGTGGAGATCCAAGTGCAACTTCAGTTGTAAATGCTTTAAACCAAGGAATTGGTGTTATTAACTATTGCGGACATGGTGATTACAACGTTTTTGTTACTTCCTACTTTACCAATACAAATATTGGACAATTGGCCAATTATGATAAACTTCCTTTTATTTTTTCTGTAGCGTGTCAAAACGGAAATTATGTTAATAAACTCTGTTTTGCAGAAGTTTGGCTAAGAGCTTATGCCGGAGGAAAACCAACAGGTGCCGTAGGTGCTTTGATGTCAACCATCAACCAACCCTGGAATCCTCCTATGTGTGGTCAGGATGAATGTATCAAAGTGATGACAGAAATGAACCCAGGATTCACCAAAAGAACTTTTGGCGGAATCTCATTCGGTGGATTAATGAAAATGTTGGACAACTATTCAGATGTTGCTACATACAGAACCTGGTTGTTATTTGGGGATCCATCCATGATGGTCAGAACCACTGCCGGAACCGTTATTACAGCTAACCATCCAGCTCAGGTAGCTGTAGGCTCTGATGATATCATCATCACTTCTCCTATCAATGATGCTGCTATTACTTTGACACATAATGACACTATTATTGCTCAGGGTGTAATTGCTAACGGAACAGCTACAATCACTTTACCTGCTTCTTTAGTTGATCAGGATACTGTTTATGTAGTTATAACCAAATTTAATCATATTCCTTATCAGGGATCATTTGTTGTGACAACCATTTCAGAACCCTACTTATCTTACACATCACATGTAACGAGAAACCAACAAGGGACAACCAATGAAACTTTTGAAACCGGAAAAACGCACAAAATGACCATAACTATTGAAAATATTGGAAACCTTCCCTCTACAAATATTACTTGCAAAATAAGAACAAACGATCCTTTTATTACCCTCATCGACTCTGTTGAATTATTAACTTCTCTAAATGCAGGGGCAAGTCAGACCTTTGAAAATGGGTTCCAGATCAGATTTGCCAATAATGTTCCTTTTGGTCATAGTGCTCCATTTACAGTTGTTTTAACCGATGAAAATACAACCAGAACCTATGAATTTGAAGAACATGTTCTGGCTCCTTACCCTTCTTCAGGAAATATTGTTGTGAATGATCAAACTTCCGGAAACAATAACCAAAGATTAGATTTTGGGGAAACTGCAATGATCAATATCCCTATTGAAAATATCGGAGATGCAGATGCCATTGCCGGATACACTAAAATTGAAAGTATAAGAGGATACATCACCTTTGCAAGAGAGTTAAACCCAATGAATGGATTAGATGCTTCTACCAGCTCAACTTGCGGCTATTTGGCAACAGTAAAACCTTCCGTTACTACTCCACGGGTTGATTTAGTTCAATTAACTTACCATACCGGTGCTTACACGCACACTCGTGTTTATGAGATTGGCATTGCAGGAGCAATGACTACAGGTGTTGAAGAAAATAACTTGAGTAATCTTGAAATTTTCCCAAATCCAACATCAGATTTTTGTTATTTTACCATTCCTGAAAGTGTATCAACAGAAAATATGAGCTACCAAATATTTGACATGTATGGAAAACAATTGAGTATTACTGCAATCAATGGATCCAGGGTTATTATTGACCTATCCGGTTATGCATCAGGTTTATACATCATTCAAATCAACCAAAACAACGATATTATATCTCAACAAAAAATAATTAGAAAATAACTCGTATGACAAAACATAGGCCACTCCTATTAGTGACCAACGATGATGGACATGAGGCGAAAGGATTAGCTGCTTTAGCAGAAGTTGCATCTCAGTTTGGAGAAGTGATTGTTATCACTCCTGACGGACCCCGCTCCGGTATGGCTCACGCTATAACCATGAATGTTCCACTTCGTGTGAAACTATATAAAACAGAAAATGGGATCCATTATTACAGAACCAACGGAACTCCTGTTGATTGTATAAAACTGGGTCAAAAAGTGATTCTCAAAAATCGTAAAATCGATTTGGTTGTTTCAGGAATCAATCACGGCTCCAACTCTTCCGTAAGTTTGATCTATTCCGGAACAATGGCGGCAGCTATTGAAGCCAGCTTCGAAAATATTCCTGCAATCGGATTTTCATTATTAGACTACTCCAATCATGCTGACTTTACTGCAGCTAAGGTGTATGCCGAAAAAATGATCCGTAAAGTGCTGGAAGAAGGATTACCCGATCACACTTGCCTAAATGTTAATGTTCCTAATATTCCTCTTGAAAAAATTAACGGAATCAAAATTACCCGTCAAACCAAAGGATACTGGAATGAAGATTTAGTAGAACATATTGACTCTTTTGGAAGACCATACTATTGGTTATCCGGAGAATTAGTAAACACCGATCACGGTGTAGACAGTTGCGAATGGGCCTTAACCAACCATTACGTTTCTGTTCAACCGGTACAATTTGATATGACAGCACATAAACACCTTAATACTTTAAAAAAATGGGAAGAATAGTTGATTTACTCAGAAAAGATTCCTTGATCATGGGAATCATTTTAGGATTTTTATTCCCCGGAATATTATTCGGAATCCTGAAACTGATTATGTATTTTATTGAACAAAAAACAGGACCCATCGATTTGGTTACCAATTCAAAATTGATTGTTCTCAGTATGGTTCCCAATATCTTTATTTTAAGATACTATTTACTAAAGCTAAAATATGATTTAACCGGAAGAGGGATTCTTGCTTCCACTTTTGTAGTTGCTATTATATTTACTATTCTCGTTTTTGCAATTTAATCTGCAAACTTTGAATTAGATACATTAATTTTGCCAAAATTATAACCCTATGACTTATTATCATAAAATTCGACTATTTGTTGAAAAGAAAGAGGCATTTCAAGTAGAAGCTCAAGCGTTGAAAAATGAATTGAACCATAACTTGCACCTCAACATTCAAAACTTAAGACTCATTAATGTGTATGACATTTTTGAGATTGAATCTGAGTTATTAGATAAAGCAAAATCATCCATTTTCTCAGAACCTGTCACTGATACGGTATATGAAAACATGGATCTTCAGGATGTAACCTATTTTGCTATCGAATTTTTACCCGGACAGTTTGACCAACGTGCAGATAGTGCTATGCAATGTTTATCATTGATAGATCCCAAAAATCAATCTGTTATTAAAAGTGCGCGATTGATCATTTTGGATCAAAATGTAGCAACTCAAGATCTGTTAAAAATTAAAAAATATTGCATCAATGAAGTGGAAGCCCGTGAAAAAGATATGGCTGTTTTAGATGCATCAGAACGAATTGAAATAGCAGAAATTCCTATATTTGAAGGATTTACAAATTATACGCTTCCAGAAATTACCCGTTTCAGAGAGGATCTTTCCCTGGCGATGTCTTTGGAAGATATTCTTTTTGTTCAGGATTATTTTAAAAATAGTGAACAAAGAGATCCTTATGAAACAGAAATTAAAGTTTTAGATACCTATTGGAGTGATCATTGCAGACACACCACATTTGAAACTGAAATAGAATCGATCCATTTTCAATCTTCTTCATTTGAAGCACAACTTCAGGAAGCCTATACGCAATATTTGGAATTAAGAGAAAAAGTGCATGGAAATCGCAAACCGATCACCTTAATGGATATGGCCACCATTTGCGGAAAAAATGAACGCAAAGCGGGCAATCTGGATGATATGGAAGTTTCAGATGAGATCAACGCATGTAGTGTTTTTGTAGATGTGGATGTAGATGGTGTGACAGAAAAATGGTTGTTGATGTTTAAAAATGAAACCCACAATCACCCTACCGAAATTGAACCTTTTGGAGGTGCTTCCACTTGTGTGGGTGGAGCTATTCGTGATCCATTGAGCGGTAGAAGCTATGTGTATCAGGCAATGAGAGTTACAGGTGCAGGAAATATTACGGAACCAGTTGAAAATACCATTGATGGTAAACTACCTCAAAGAGTGATCTCCAAAACAGCCGCAGCCGGATACTCCTCTTACGGAAATCAGATTGGCCTGGCTTGTACCCATGTGAGAGAGATTTTTCATGAAGGTTATAAAGCCAAAAGAATGGAGATTGGCGCCGTTGTTGGTGCTGTTCCGGCAAATCAGGTCAGAAGAGAACAACCGCTTCCCGGTGATGTGATCATCATGTTTGGGGGCAGAACCGGAAGAGATGGAATCGGCGGTGCTACAGGTTCATCAAAAGAACATACAGAAGCCTCTCTTGAAGTTTGTGCTGCTGAAGTTCAAAAAGGTAACGCTCCCGAAGAACGTAAAATTCAACACCTGTTCAGAAAACCTGAAGTGACCAAACTGATCAAAAAATCTAACGATTTTGGAGCCGGTGGCGTTAGCGTGGCTATCGGTGAGTTAGCTGATGGACTTGAAATCGATTTAAATGCGGTTAAAACAAAATATAAAGGATTAAACGGAACTGAACTTGCAATTAGTGAATCTCAGGAAAGAATGAGTGTTGTAGTAGCTCCTGAAGATGTAGATCAATTTATTCACTACTGTACAGAAGAAAATATTGAAGCTACCGTTATTGCTGTCGTTACTGAAGAACCCCGATTGAAACTTCAATGGAACGGCAAAACCATCGTGAATATCAGCCGTGAATTTATCAATACTTCCGGGGTAAGACAAAAAACAAAAGTTTCTGTTGAACCTATTCCTGAAAATATTTTAGAACCATTACCCGTTTGTGGATCCGGATTAGAAGAACAAGTGTATAACCGCCTGGCTGATCTGAACGTTGCTTCTCAAAAAGGGATGATCGAAAATTTTGATGCTACGATTGGCGCATCAACCGTTTTGATGCCTTTTGGTGGAAAATATCAGTTAACAGAAACACAGGCTGGTGTTCAAAAACTTCCGGTAAGAAATGGAATCACTGAAACAGCCAGTATTCTAAGCTTTGGATATAATCCTTTTATTTCTGAAAGATCCCCTTTCCATGGGGCTCAGTTTGCAATCCTTGAATCAATGGCTAAAATTGTTGCAGTTGGTGGTGATTATAAAAAAATCAGATTTACATTCCAGGAATATTTTGAAAAACTGGGAAAAGAGGATACCAAATGGGGAAAACCATTTGCCGCATTATTAGGTGCTATTCACATCCAAAACCAATACCATCTTCCAGCAATCGGAGGGAAAGATTCCATGAGTGGAACTTTCAAACAACTTAATGTTCCTCCAACATTAGTTTCATTTGCCATAGCTACAGAAAACAGTTCCAAAATCATCTCTCCCGAATTGAAAAAAGCTGGCAATAAATTGTATTTTCTTCCCTGTTCTGTTAGTCGGGATGCGAAAATTGATATTGAACAATCTAAACAACTTTTTGATTTTGTTTATCAACAAATTGGAGTCAAAAAAATCATCTCTTGCTTTACCATCGGATTTGGCGGTATTATAGAAGCATTGGCTAAAATGAGCTTCGGAAATAATCTGGGTTTTGATATCGAAACCAAACTTCCTCTTTTTGACTATCAATACGGAAGTTTCGTGGTAGAAACAGAGGAAGAATTAAATTACCCCGGGGCTACCCTGATTGGAAAAGTGAGTGATCAATGGATCATCAACGGTACCATTTTAAACAAAGAAAAAGGGTTAGCTGCATGGAGAGGAACCTTTAATCCACTCTATCCGGAAACAGTTCCAGCTCACCAAAAAGTGATTCAAGAAAAACTACCATTTTACAATGGAGAAAAAAGTTACCAAGCCTATCAAGGAACGATTGACAAAATAAAAGTAGTACTTCCTGTTTTTCCGGGAACCAATTGCGATTATGATACCGCCCGCGCTTTTGAACAAGCTGGTGCAGAAACCACTATTTTTGTGTTTAAAAATCTAAACGAACAGATGATCAATGAATCTATTGATCAATTGGCTGCATTAATAGATGATGCTCATATTTTAGCTTTAAGTGGCGGTTTTAGTTCCGGTGACGAACCTGATGGTAGTGGAAAATTTATAGCCAATGTTCTGAATAATGCCAAAATCAAAGCCTCTGTTGAACATTTGTTAGAGAAAAAACACCTCATCGTGGGGATTTGTAACGGATTTCAGGCTTTGGTTAAATCTGGATTACTTCCTTATGCCAAGATTGGTACTGTAAAACCTGAAGATCCCACATTATACAGAAACGATATCAACCGACATTTGTCTCATATCACCAAAACTGTTGTTGCTTCCACTAATTCGCCTTGGTTGACTTCATTTAAAACCGGTGAAATACATCAGGTTGCCATTTCACATGGGGAAGGAAAGTTTGTTGTATCTGATCAGATCGCAAAACAATTGTTTCAAAATGGACAAGTGGCGTTCCAGTATTGCGACTTTGAAGGAATCCCAACCATGGAAGCTCCTCACAATCCAAATGGTTCACTTTATGCCATTGAAGGGATCGTTTCACCTTGTGGGTTGATCTTAGGCAAAATGGGACATAGCGAACGTAAAGGATCCCATTTATACAAAAATATTTACGGAAACAAAGTTCAAAATATTTTTGATAATGCTATAAACTATTTCAAAAAAAACTAAAAAGTTGATTTATTAAAATGACGAAAGAGCGTATATCAGATATTATTAAACTGGTCAAAAGTGAAGTGAAACCTGCCTTAGGGTGTACCGAACCGATCGCGGTTGCTCTGGCTGTTGCCAAATCGTGTGAAATCATGAGGGAGCACGGCTTTGAACCGGATAATATTGAAGTTGAAGTGAGCTCCAACATCCTGAAAAACGGGATGGGTGTAGGTATCCCCGGAACCGGAATGGTGGGTCTTGATATTGCCGCAGCTTTAGCTATGGTTTGCGGAAAAACAGAATACAATCTCGAAGTTCTGAAAGACATTAATACATCGGCTATTGAAAAAGCCAAAAAAAATGTGGAACAAGGTAAGGTTTCCGTTTCAATGGCTGTCACTTCTAAAAAGCTCTACATTTGTGCTATTTCCAATTCCGGAAGCCATAAAGCCAAAACAATCATTCAGGATGAACATGACCAGATTGCCTATTACGATTTTGATGGAACTATCTTGCATAATATGTCCACCGGAACCGGAGATAAAGGGATCTGTTCCATTCACGAAAAAGAGGAATCGAATGCCATTCTGGATCAAAATCTTACCGTTCAGACCATCTGGGATTTTATTCATGAAGTGGATTTTAATGATATTGAATTCATTCTGCAATCTGCCGATCTCAATAAAGCATTAGCCAAAGAGGGGATCAAACACGAATATGGCTTACAGGTTGGTAAAACGATACATACCAATATTCACAAACACATTTTAGGATTTGGACTACTCACCAATTCTATGGCTATGACGGCAGCTGCTTCTGATGCCAGAATGGCCGGTAGTATTTTACCTGCTATGAGTAACACCGGAAGTGGAAATCAGGGAATTACTGCAACTTTACCTGTTGTTGCTGCATCAGAAACCTTTATGAGTTCCCGGGAAGATTTAGCCCGGGCATTGATGTTGAGTCATCTGATTACCATTCACATCAAAGGACAATTGGGCAGGCTTTCAGCATTATGCGGAGCTGTGGTTGCTTCCATTGGATCTGCATGCGGGATTGTTTATCTCGCTGATGGAACTTTACAACACGTAGAATACGCAATCAAAAATATGGTTGGTAACATGACCGGCATGGTATGTGATGGTGCCAAAATCGGGTGTGCTCTAAAGGTTGCATCGGGTGTTTCTTCCGCTGTTCAATCGGTTTTACTCGCAATGGACAATATTTGTATCTCTGAAAACGACGGTATTATTGACAAAGATATTGAAAAAACCATCAAAAATCTGGCACATATTGGATCGCAAGGAATGCAACAAACAGACGATCTGATCCTTCAGATTATGGTATCTAAGCTTGCTTAAATACGGCGGACGGCGGACTGCAGACGGCGGACAACGGACAACGGACAACGGACAACGGACTATAGTTAAATAAATTATTGATTAATAAATACAATATAAAGATAAAAATGATTATTTTATTTTAAGATGTAATTTTTTGAGTAATCTTTTCAATTTTCAAAAGATTAAACAATAATCAGACAATAGTAGATTTTCTTAAAGTTATATTTCATATAAGATTTCAATAATACCCTGTTTTAATAAATCTGGCTTTTTACCATTTATAATATCGTTTCTAATTTCAATTAATTCATAAATACTTAATTCCTTTTCACTATAGATGTGACAGATTGTTGGGAGTGATCCTCTACCGTAAACAATAACTATTCTATTGAAATAGTCATTAAAATTATAAAGACGATCAGCATAAATTGAAAAATTATATAAATTATAATGCTCTTTATCTAAGGCAATTACATTGTTATCGACACCAATTGTATCTTTTCTATTTCCTGAAATATATGTAATCACTCCATATTCTTGAATTGATCCATCACAATCAGATAGGTATATAAAAGTTGTGTCACTTTTATTGCTATCATCTTTTATTGTATAATAAGTTGAACATAGAGGTTCATAAATTCTTAAATAGTATTTATATTGTTTAGTTCTTATTTGAGAAAAAACACTAATAAATATCGAGAGATA
>JAGDMF010000033.1 GCA_017860455.1 Bacteroidota bacterium | reverse complement strand
TCATAAGAGAAAAATAATTTATGAATGATTCCAAAAATATACCCAATCAAAACAAAAATCATAAAAACGGGACTTTTCCCGAGTACAAACTTTGTTTTTAAAGTTTTAAAAATGGAAAATGGCCAACTGACAGCAAAGCTCATCAACATGGCCACTTCAAATATACTAAACTCTTTATCGATCATTATTATTCTTTATCTTTGGGATTCATGCACAACTCGGTTAAGACACCCTGAGTTGACTTTGGATGAAGAAAGGCAATTTGCAACCCTTCAGCACCCTGACGTGGTTCTTTATCTATAAGACGTACTCCTTTGCTTTCCACCTCTCCAAGAGATTCTGATATATTATCAACACAGAATGCTAAATGGTGAACTCCTTCCCCTTTATTTTCAATAAATTTAGCGATCGTACTCTCTTCGTTCATAGGTTCAAGTAACTCAATTTTAGTTTGTCCTACCATAAAAAAGGCAGTTCTAACTTTTTGATCTATAACCTCTTCAATGTTATAACATTTTAATCCTAAAATAGATTCATAATAAGGAATAGCTGTTTTTAGATCTTTTACAGCAATTCCAATGTGTTCAATATGAGATACTTTCATAAAATAAAAATTAAATGGTTTTCAAATATTAGTCTCTTCCGTCTACTCTATCCAATACTTTAGTATGATGTTTTAAAGTTCTTAATACCAACATAATTATGAGAACAAAAATCATTACATAAAATGAAATTCTGATTGGAATAAAAGGAAACTGATCTTTAATTATGTATGCTTCAAAGCGATATGCCGTGATATAATCCACAATGGTATAAATTAACGTCATGGCAAACAAACCGGTGTATTCTCTTCTTAAAACGGTTTTAAACGAGAATGGAATGGTTCCAGGTTCAAAATTCTTCAAGGATGGAACAAATGGAGGAACTCTTAATGACCATTGGTTAAAGATGTCCCCAAACTGTTTTTCCAAATAACGTTCTTCAGCATACATGATTCTTTCATAATAGAGCCAAAACACCAATGAAACAATAATAAACAAAAGAATATCTAAGGTAAAAAGTAAAAATCCTGCCCACATCAAATAATTTCCCAAATATAATGGGTGTCTGACCGCAGAATAGATCCCTTTTGTATTTAATTGTTTGGCTACCTGTTTTTCGGTATTTCTACCGGATGTACCATGTGGAGTGGTTCCAATAGCATAACATCTAATCATCATGCCGGCTAAGGAGATCACAACAGAAAATACTAACACTATCGGTTTTACAAAATATTCTCCGGTATCTGTTGAAAGGGAATTATACACTATTTGATTCCCAAATAATAGAATGGGTAGTGCAATTAACAAAATGTAAAGTGGAATAATTCCTCTATTTTTGAACAGTTTATTACCGTTAGTTTCTAACGAATGTATCAATGCCATAACAAGTGTTTTTGGAACGCAAAAATAAGAAAAAATGATATATAAACGAAAAGAGCGGCAAATGCCGCTCTTCAGTATGATTATTTGCCTCTTCTTTCTTTGATACGGGCTTTCTTACCGGTAAGATTACGTAGGTAATAAATACGGGCACGACGAACAACCCCTCTTTTATTTACAGCAATCTCAGAAATAAATGGAGATGCAAAAGGTATAATTCTTTCTACACCAATACCACCGGAAATTTTTCTGATTGTGAAAGTTTTGGTAACACCTTCACCACCAATTTGAATTACAACACCTTGAAACTGTTGGATTCTCTCTTTTGCTCCTTCAACAATTCTTAAGGAAACTGTAATGGTATCCCCGGCTTTAAATTTTGGAAACTCTTTTGTAGATACTAAGTTATCCTCAACATATTGTATTAACTCTTTTTTCATCTTCGTCTATTTTTTCTATTTTGAAATCGATTCTTTTTTGAGGCTGCAAAAATACAACTTTTTTCTTTACAAATAATCAATTTGCAAAAATATTTTTTGAAATTGATTTAATAATTGTATTGTTTTAACATTTAGATCTTTACAGAATAAAATCAGGCTCCTCTTCGCTTGAATAATTCAGTCAAACTCTTTACATAGTCTACATTGGTACTCAACTGAATGTGATCTATTCCCGCTTTTATAAACTGTTCATCTGTTGTTCTATATTGTTGAATCCACCACCTTTTATATGCTTCCCTTGTTTTATGGTTGGCAGTATCTATCCATTGCACCTGAGCACTTTCCGGATCTTTCATCTGAACTAATCCAATAGTCGGCAATTCCTTTTCCCCAGGATCAACAACCTGTAATGCTACAATATCATGTTTATTGGAAGCAATCCTAAGCGCTTGATCATAATCACAATTGATAAAATCAGATAAAATAAAAGTGGTGCATTTTTTCTTAATGATATTGGTCAAATATCGCAACGCTTCTGCTATATCTGTTTTACTTTCAGTGGGTTCATGATTGACCAGCTCCCTGATAATCCTTAAAATATGACTTCTTCCTTTTTTAGGTGGAATATATTTTTCGATTTTGTTACTGAAAAAGATCACCCCAACTTTATCATTATTGGCAATAGCTGAAAAAGACAAAACCGCCGCTAATTCAGTGATCAAATCACTTTTAAACCTGTTTCTGGTTCCAAAATGGTTCGAACCACTGACATCAATAAGCAACATGACGGTCAACTCCCGCTCCTCTTCAAATACTTTGATGTATGGATGGTTTAAACGAGCTGTAACATTCCAGTCAATATTGCGGATATCGTCCCCATATTGATACTCCCGAACTTCACTAAAAGCCATCCCTTTCCCCTTGAAAGCACTGTGATATTGACCTGAAAAGATCTGCTGTGTGATCTTCCGGGTTCTAATCTCAATTTTTCGAACTCTCTTTAGTAATTCTCCCGATTCCATTATAATAACAATTTTTTATAACGTTATGGTTATTAGGGAACTTCAACTCTGTTTAAAATCTCATTGATAATATCAGAAGTAGTGATATTCTCAGCTTCAGCTTCATAAGTGAGCCCAATTCTATGTCTTAACACATCATGGCACACTGCTCTGATATCTTCAGGAATAACATATCCACGTCTTTTGATGAAAGCAAACGCCTGTGCTGCTAAAGCTAAATTGATGGTAGCACGAGGGGAAGCCCCGTAACTGATCATGTTGGTATATTTAGTCAACTGATATTGAGATGGATAACGTGTTGCAAAAACAATATCAGTAATATAATTGGAGATCTTCTCATCAATATAAACCTCTTTCACAACCTCTCTGGCTCTAATAATATCTTCCGGTTTTAAAATGGTATTCGTAGTAGGAAATGATGCTTCCAAATGTTGTCTTAAAATCCCTTTTTCTTCCTCTTTTGTAGGATATTGAATCACTACTTTTAACATAAAACGATCCACCTGCGCTTCAGGTAAAGGATAGGTTCCCTCTTGTTCAATAGGGTTTTGAGTGGCCATCACCAAAAAAGGTTCCTCTAATTTGTACGTTTGTTCTCCTATCGTTACTTGTCTCTCCTGCATAGCTTCCAAAAGTGCACTCTGTACTTTTGCCGGTGCTCTGTTGATCTCGTCCGCTAAAATAAAGTGCGCAAATAATGGCCCTTTTTTGACAATAAACTCCTCTTTTTTCTGACTATAAATCATAGTTCCAACTAAATCTGCCGGCAATAGATCAGGAGTAAACTGAATTCTGCTGAATTTGGCATCAATAATGTTTGCTAATGATTTAATAGCTAAAGTTTTGGCTAATCCGGGTACACCTTCTAATAAAATATGCCCATTCGTAAGTAAACCAATCATGAGTCTCTCAACCATCTGTTTCTGACCAACAATCACTTTACTCATCTCCATGTTGATCATATCAACAAATGAGCTTTCCCGTTGAATCCGTTCATTTAATTCTCTTATATCAATTTGTGTATTCATATAAAATTAAATTTATGTAGTTAAAAAAGTTCTGAAATCCCAAACGTTTTCTGTTTAAAAATATTGTACTTTTTACAAAATTTTTAGATGAAAATAATTAAAAAAAACAGTTCCGGATAATTCTATTTTAGAAAGGATTCTCTTTTTCTGTCATGGTGATCAAAGAGTGTCTTGCTTTCAATTGTTTGATAAACTTCCCATGTTGTCTGTAAGAGATTCTGATGATAATAGGATTGCCGTTTTTATCTTTACCCATCGTTACAGTTCCCAATTTATAATTTACTACATGGGCCAACATGATGATGATCCCTCTGCGGGCATCAAAATAAGAATCAGGTGGAAGCAAGGTGGGCAATATGGAAAATGGCATTTTCATGTAGAACTCTTTTTCATTTTCTTCTCCAACGACAACATAAATATAATCTTTTTCCCTAAAGAAATATTTAATTTCATTAATTTGTATTTTAACCAATTCATCAGACATGGAATTTCTATTCACTAAAAAGAAATCATCACGATGTCTGTTCAAGAAACGTTCTTTAATTCTTCTAAAATTTGGAATGAGCAAGTCTTTAGAAACAAAATCCAGTAGGTTTCTCTCCAGATACACAAATGCACGTTCCGCATATTTTTCAGAATAGGTGGTTAAAACAACGGTAAAAGGGGGATTTGGAATTTTTTCTAAAAGCTCAAAACCGCTCATTTCAGGCATCTCAACGTCCAAAAACAATAAATCACAAGTCTTTGTTCTAAAAAATTCTAAAGCTTTTAAAGGATTATTGAAATAGGTCCATTCCACATTCAGTTTGTGAAGATTAAAAAGATAGGATAATGTGGTGGGCACATTGGGATTGTCATCAACAATGACAAAATAATATCTACTATGATCCATATTTATTTTTGAATTAATAGTTTAGCAATAAAAGTGTGTTCTAAATTTATAAAATCTAATGTGTGTTTTTTGGGATACATCAACTCTAACCTGTTTTGAAGATTAGGCAGCCCTTTTCCATTCCCTTTCCGGTTGATAATCGTTCCGGAAATATTATTTTCGCATGTAAATAATACTGAATTGGGATCTGGTTGTTCTATGGTAACTTTCACATAACCGGTTCCGTCGTGCGGACAAAATTTGAAGGCATTACAAATCAAATTTTCGTATAACAATGGTGCCATGTGAAACATAAAATCAACTCCGTTTGCAGTATTCACAATATAGTTAATTTCTGAAGCATGTCTCAATTTTTCCAGTTCCACATAACTGCTGTAAAAACGGATCTCCTCTTTCAAGGTAACATCACTTTTCACCGCATCTACCAACATATAGCTGATCACATGCTCCAGTTTTTCCAACTGGTATTTGAATGTATCCCGATCTGCTGTCATTAATAGGTTTTGCATGGAAAAAATTACATTGGAAAAATAGTGAGGGGCAATTCTGGAGGATAAATATAAACGTTCAATCTCAAACATCCTGACCAACTTTCTGCTGTACATTACCGACTCCTTATAGTACCTTACAATGATGAAAAACAGCATAAAAGCGGAGTTTCTTAAAGCAATTGGTCCAATATGAAAAAATTTAGGGATATGAACATTGATGATTATATGTTTAATATTTGGGTATACTATACCCCATTCAATAAAAGCAGATATGACAATAGTAACAACTGTTAAAATCCAATAAAAGAATCGAGTTCCCTTTTTATTTAAATATTTAAATAGCACAAAATAGTTAATATATACTGTAGCTATGATATTTAACAAGCATACATATTCTATCTCTATGACAAAACCCCCAGGTCTTAATATCGAATAATTTACAAAATAAAAGGAAACAACTACCCAAAAGATCGGATGAAGAATAATCTCTAACCAGTTTTCTTTGAGGAAGTTGTTTTTTTTCATTATTTCTAAATTAATTATAGATTAGGATAAAATGGTTTATCGGTAATAAACACTTCGGTAAAGGAGAACTGTTTAGTTAAGCTATCTCTATAGGAAACTTGAGCAGGAATATTAAGCCATTGTTCCATATTATTGGCATCTAAACCACCATATAAGGAACGGTTAGGCATATTGAAAAGATCCAATGATGTTAAATTAATTGGATCTATGGTTGTAGCAGTATAGATACCCTCTTTTTCCAAATTTAAAGTCAATTTTGCAGTAATAGAACAATAATGACCAACACCTTGACAATCTATATGCATGTCTTTCCCATTTATTCTGACACATGAATTATTACATTGATCTGCAGTATGCCCAACTTGAACTTTTCCTGAAAACCATCCTTTTGAGATAGAGCCATGGTCATGTTCTTCACAGGTGATCGAACCGGTGTTGGTGGTTGGAGTGGTATTTAAGGTGTTGTCTTCTTGATCCATACAGGAAACCATTACTAATGCAAGCAAAATTACGAATAAAAATTGAATCTTTTTCATTGTTTTAATTTTTTTAAGGTTATTATTTTTTTTGTTGTTGTTTTCTGTCACAAATATATTGGGTTAAAATTTTGTCATTCCGAATTTTAACATTTTTTTGCATATTTTAACAAAAGGTCATTTTTTGAAAATTTAGCGCATAAAAAAAGGCCACTTTCGCATTTTTTTGCTCGAAACGATTTCATTTATGTCCAAATCCATTTTAACAACCCCCCTTTTTTATCCCATTTAGGGGCGAAATTTTCACCCATTTTGGGTCATTTTCGAAGTTTTTTCAGTTTTTCATGTTTTGAATTAATTTTTTTTATAAATAATATTCACCTCTTTTTGAACTATATTTTGTTCATAAAAAGGTTTCTTTTGATTTGGAAATCTATTTTTTATATTTCAAAAACACATTTTGAAAATGTAAAAAACAGGGATTCCCTTTTTCAAGTTTGTTAAACTCAATATCTATATTTTTGTTACTTTTGCTTTTTTAATCTCAAACCCAATGAAAAAACTAAACTTTTTGATTTTTGTATCGCTCCTTTTGTTATCGGCCTGTTCCGGTGTTGATAAAAGTGATTTTTTTGTAGAATTAACCCATGCAAAAAAGGGAACTCCCGTTTATGTATATGTATCGGATGCTTATGGCATAACTGATAAGATGATTCCCGATACTTTTTATACCGATAAAAAGGGGAAATTTTCATTTGAAGTGGAGATTGATAAACCCAAAACTGTACTTATTATGGCAGAAACAGAAACCGGAACCTATT
Organism: Bacteroidota bacterium; assembly: GCA_017860455.1. Taxonomy (GTDB): domain Bacteria; phylum Bacteroidota; class Bacteroidia; order Bacteroidales; family WCHB1-69; genus UBA5429. The sequence goes on along the minus strand of JAGDMF010000033.1, from coordinate 6,655 downwards.
CATCCACCCCGCTTTTCATTACAGAAGCTGAAAAATATAATATTGCCATCGAACTTACTCCAAAAGGAAAAGAGACCCCAATTCCTTTAATTGAAGGTGAAAACAACATGGGAATGATCGAATTGATCCGTTTCAGAAATGAAAAAGCTTTCATGGATTATAATAAGATTTATGATTCAACCCAACATCAAACCATTTTTAGCAATTTTGACGCTTTGGTTCGTAAATCTATGGCAACGATTGATCAACTTTATAAAGTGAAGAGAATCGATGAACCGTTCTATGAATTTGCTTCCCGTTCTGTGGAATATGATCTGGCGTATCATACCTTATTATATATAGAGCAACAAATGGGCAATTTGGATTCATTAAGAAATAAAACTTTAATGGAACAAAAAAATCTGATTATCCAAAGAGCCCCACTCAACAATCCTGATCTTTATCAAACTTCCGTTGGAAAAGATTATATTGAAATGTTTATTCCTGAGTTGATTCAAAAAAACAAACCGGAATATGATGAATCACTCAAAAAATCATTAGGACAAACATTTATACTGGGAAAAATCAAAGAAGTGATTCATAAAAATGTGTATCAGTATTATGCGTTGGAGTATTTAAAAAGTAAAAGCATCAGACTGGATCAGGAAACCATAACTCTTTTTAATCAATATGTAAAAGATTTCCCTGAAAATACCAAAATTCAATATTTTCAGGAAATCAAAAACAAAGTGATTCCCGATATTCAGGCGTTTTATGCGGATGGAAAAGGTGGACTCAATCCCGGAATCACTGTATTGGATGATTCCCTGCAGGTAACCAGCTACAGACAGGCAGTGTCCCATTTCAAAGGAAACTATCTGTTTATTGATATCTGGGCCTCCTGGTGTCCCGATTGTATCAAAGAGTTTCAATACAATTCAGAATTAAAGAGTTTTTTAAAAAAGAATGATATTGCCTGCTTATATATTTCCTTGGAAAGGTCACCTGATCGGGCAAAATGGAAAAAATATTTGAATAAGTACAACTTAGTTGGATCCCATATTTTAATTAATGATCTATTGAAAAATGATTTGTATCAGGTTTTAGGAACCACTTCATTATGGATTCCGAGGTATATTCTGGTGGATCCAAACGGAAACATTGTTTTATCGGAAGGAGCATTACCCAGTGATGGGACCAAATTGTATGATCAGATAAATAACCTTATAACAATTCCAATCCCGTCATTTATAGATTAATTTGTAAAACAAAACACCTAAATAGCATAACCAGAACCAAAACACGGTGTATATACTTTTTATTTTATATATTTGAAACACTGTGGTTCACCGTATTACACTGTGGAACACTGTGAAACTAAAAAAATAAATATTATAAAAACTATAAATTAAAATTAAGATTCTATATGCAAAAAACAAAAAGGACAGATTTAAATCTGTCCTTTTTTGTGGAGCCGGCGGGAGTCGAACCCGCGTCCAAATTGGCTGCAAAGATGCTTTCTACACGTTTAGTCTCGGTTTGATTGTCGGCGAAAGAAAAGTACCGGACCGACCCAACTTTCGCGTATCTTCTAAAATTTCACGCCTGTCCTGAAGCTGACATTTGCTATCCAATCATTTTCGATGCTTCTGGCCGAACGCAGATTGGCATTGCTTTCGGGGAAACATCCGATGCTCTAAACCTGGTTTAGGCTTCGGAATCGCGGCAATTAAGCTGCGATTGCATAAGAGTTGCCAGTTATTGGCTATGAGAGTTAGCTTTTAACGGAACCATCTCACAACATCCGACGTGCTTACAAATCCTCATACCAGCTGTCAAAACCAAACGACCCCGATATTAGTTTCTGTTATTATTCAGCAACTACGTTACCTTTTGTTTTTACAATGATCCTACTTGAAACCCCATTGGATAAAATAGTGATCCACTTGCTTATTTGTCCCACCTCTTTGGCAGTATAGGTAACTTTGATAACACCGGTTTTGCCGGGCATAATCGGTGCTTTTGGATAATCTAATGTCGTACAATCACAAGAAGATTTAACCTCATCTAAAATTAAGGGCTTATTCCCTACATTCGTGATAGTGCAATTCACAACCTTCACTTCTCCCACCTTTACATTCCCAAAATCAATTGTTGTTTTATCCAACTTGATCTCTGCTCCATTTGTTGCAGGTGCCTGATTTTGTGCAAAAGTGATCAAACTAAAAGTAGTAAAAATGAGTAAAACTATAATCTTTTTCATGACAAATACGAGATTGAAATTTATTTAGGTTGCATGATGTTTTGATTGTTTTCAGGAACTGCTTCAGTTGGTTTTGCAATTACGTTACCTGTAATGGTTAATACCACTCTGTTTCCTGTATTGGAATCAACATAAACTTGTTTGTTGATCGCACCAATTCTACCTGTATTATAATGAACTGTAATTTTTGCTTTATCACCCGGTTTAATCGGTTCTTTTGGCCATTCAGGAACGGTACATCCGCAAGAAGAGGAACAATTAGTTAAAATAAGATCTGCTTTTCCGGTGTTTTTAAAAGTGAAAAAACAATCACCATTATCACCAACTGTGATTTGGCCGTAGTCATAAACTACTTTTTCAAATGTAATTTCAGGTACATTTGTGGTTGCTTTTGGATCAACATTTGCCGGTTTTTGTGTTGTGGAATTGTTTGTTTGAGCACTAAGTGCAGATACAAAAAGTAGCATAACACCAAATAAAAACGCTTTTTTCATAATTTTTGTTTTTTTAAGTTTGTTATTTTATATTTGATATTTTGATAAGTTTTATTGAAATCATTTTTTTTGACTTACTCAAATAGAGAAAGTTTAATCTAAAAAGTAATTTATTCCTAATTTGTAACTTTTATATCCAAAACCTGATATGGAACCAATACAGGCAGCAGAAATAAACGAATTTTTACGATACTGTTCCCTTCCGAATAGATTGGAAATATGAACTTCAATAACCGGAACAGAAATCGCTTTTATGGCATCTGCAATCACAATCGAAGTGTGTGTATAAGCACCCGGATTTAAAATGATCCCATCATAATGTTTCGAATTTAAGAGCTGTTTTACGATCTCTTCTGATGAATCAGATTGGAAAAAATCGATTTGTACTCCAGAAAACTGTGTTCTGAGTTCATTCAAATAAGCATCAAAAGATTGTGATCCATAGATCTGAATCTCTCGAGTACCCAACTCTCCTAAATTTACACCATTGATAATCAACACTTTCTTCATTTCAATCTTCTTATTCATAAACAAAGATATACACATCTTCGGTTGATTTCTGCCAGTTTAATTGCTCCCTAACATATTTTTCTAAAAGTGTGGAATCACTGCGTAATTCGTCAAAAGTATAGGTATTATTCACTTGATTTTTGGCTTTAATAATGCTTTCATCAATGTATTTCATTTTTTTATTCAGTTCCCGGTGTTTTTTTAAACTGTTGCCGGAAAGGATAAAAATATAAACCAACCCTAAGATGAGTAATCCAAAGAATAGGATGATTTTAAATTTCTTTTTCATTGATTAAAGATTATTACATATCCTTATCTTGCGTAGTTCACAGATCTGGTTTCACGGATAACCGTAATTTTGATTTGTCCGGGATAGGTCATTTCGTTTTGAATTTTCTTAGACAAATCGAAAGAGATTTCAGTAGCTTGTTCATCAGATACTTTTTCTGCACCTACAATAACACGAAGCTCTCTACCTGCCTGAATAGCAAAAGTTTTGGTTACTCCAGGATAGGTTAACGCAATGTTTTCCAAATCGTTAAGTCTTTTGATATAAGCTTCCACCACTTCGCGGCGAGCACCAGGTCTTGCACCGGAAATAGCATCACACACTTGAACTAATGGAGCATAAAGGTTAGACATCTCCATTTCATCGTGGTGAGAACCAATGGCATTCACGATTTCAGGACGTTCTTTGAATTGTTCAGCCAACTGAGAACCAAAGATTGCGTGTGGTAATTCGGGTTCAGTATCGGGCACTTTACCAATATCATGTAATAAACCTGCTCTTTTGGCAATTTTAGGATTTAATCCCAATTCAGCGGCCATCACAGCACAAAGATTGGCAACCTCTTTCGAGTGTTGTAAAAGGTTTTGGCCATAAGAGGAGCGGTATCTCATTTTTCCAACGAGACGCATCAATTCGTTCGCCATATTGTGGATTCCCAGGTCGATACAGGTACGTTTACCAATTTCAAGAATCTCTTGCTCAATCTGTTTTTTGGTTTTAGCAACCACCTCTTCGATTCTGGCTGGGTGAATTCTGCCATCTGTCACCAATTTACCAAGTGATAAACGTGCGATTTCACGTCTCACAGGGTCAAAACTGGAAAGAAGGATAGCATCAGGTGAATCATCAATGATCACATCCACACCGGTAAGATTTTCAAGGGTTCTGATATTTCTACCTTCGCGACCAATGATTCTACCTTTAATTTCATCATTTTCGATATTGAAAACAGAAACTGAATTTTCCAAAGCTGCTTCCACACCTGTTCTTTGGATCGATTTGATAACCAATTTTTTAGCTTCAAATGCGGCAGTGGTTTTAGCTTCTTCAATAATATCATTCACGAGTACCATCGCTTGAGAGCGGGCATCCTCTTCCATCAATTTGATCAGTTGTTCTTTCGCTTGTTGAGAAGTAAGTTCAGCAATCGCTTCCAGTTTCTCTTTTTGGATAGCGGTTTGTCTGTCCAATTCAGCTTGTTTAGTAGTAGCTGCTTCCAACTGTTTGGTCAAATTCTCTTTTAACTGATTGTTTTCGTTATTTTTACGATTAACCTCTTCCAATTTTTGGTTTAGAGTCGTTTCTTTCTGTTTGATTCTATTTTCAGCGATTGCGATTTGTTGGTTTTTTTCACTTACTATTGATTCATGTTCGCTTTTCATCTGCAAAAATTTCTCTTTAGCTTGTAAAATTCTCTCTTTTTTTACCAATTCAGCATCTTCAGTTGCTTTTTTCAATAAATTTTCAGCTTCTTTTTGGATATTCTGGCTGTTTTTAGTAATCGCGCCTTTCAGTAATGTATAAGAAAGGGCGATTCCAATCCCGGCACCGATGATAATCCCTATAATAATTCCGATCGTCATAAATTTATATGTTTTAGTTTAATTAATAGTGTTACTATGTTTTTTTTTAATAATGTGGCATAAAAAAACCCGCAATGCTCCGTAGGGTTTCGAAAAACTCCTAAAAATATAATGAAGGAGCCGATAGATCTCAAACGTCCCAGGGTTTTGACACCTTATCCGAAGATAATCGGGCCTGTTTTTATTCTAAGATGAGCCTAGCCTTCTATTTGTAACTGTTGAGTTTAACAAACGTATCAGAGCAATTGCGGGATGTCTCTATTCAAAGAACGTTAATCAATGTTGATTTTATCAGTTAATTTTTTCAATTCTTCCATTTTTGGGATTAAATCCTCTTCAAACATTTGTAGTCTCTCTTCTGTTTCTATACCTTGTACTACGAAATTGATCAATATCTTCGACAAAATGTCTTGATGATCAGTATATGTCCATTTTTTTGCAAAATTGAAAAAACTCTCATTGATCATTTTTTCAGCTTTTCTATAGTATTCTTCCCATTCTTTTTGAATGACTAACTCAATAGCTCTTTGAGCGATCAGCAGTTTTATGGTCATTCTTCCTTCTTCCATTCTACTCTATTTAAAAGCTCTATACAATTATCTATCTCCCGCACCAATTCGTTAATTTTCTTTATTGTATCTTTTTTGTCTTCTTTATATAATACTGTTTTTGTTATAGTTAATATTTTGTTTTTTTCTTCTAATGATTGCACCTCATTTTCCAGCTTTTCAATTTGTTCATTTTGTCTAAGAACTGTTTCTTTCAGATGTAGGTTCTCGCTTTTTTGTTCATTCAACAAAATGACTGCTGCTCTAATTTTATGTTCCACTTCATTGAATAACGATAAAAAAGATGCCATCACTACTATTTATTTGCAAAAGTAATAAAAAAATAATTATAACTATATAAATGGTACAGATTTTTTTCAATTTTAATTATTATATTTTCATTTTTCATTTTTAATTTATATTTTTAATTTTTAATTTTTCATTTTTCATTTTTAATTAGTCTGCTGTCCGCCGTCTGCCGTCTGCAGTCTTTTTTTTAAGAAGTTCGACGTTAAACGTTAAACGTTAAACGTTCGACGTTCGACGAAAACCGTTAAAATGTTCGTCTGCTGTCCGCCGTCTGCCGTCTGTAGTCTTTTTATTTGGGCATTCCGGCACCAACCACAGCACTGGTCCACCCTGCTGCCGTCGGTCTCCGCCTTCAAGTCCGCAGTCGTAAACCGTGTGACTGCATGGTCGAAAAAGGAGCTCACAAGTTCGCTCTTTTTCTCCCTGCATCACATCGGCTTTCTCCTTTGCGGGCTTTCCCGGCTCCGCCCTAATGCAGTTAGCTGTCAGCTATCAGGTTTCAGGTTTCAGTTTTTTGTATTTTGTTAGTTTGCCGTTAATTACTTAAAAATGGACCCCGGATTAAACGGATACTTTCGCAGCGGTAGAGTAGAGTGAGGAGCAGCAACAAGGCTACTCCCACCCCCTCGTCAAACCGTACGTGCAGTTTTCCCGCATACGGCTTTCCTATAAACTTCGTC
>JAGDMF010000017.1 GCA_017860455.1 Bacteroidota bacterium | reverse complement strand
AATGACTCGTTAAAGCCCCCTTAAGGGGGCGATGGAGCTAAAAAAGCTCCATCTTTAAGGATATGCAAAAAGTGTAAACTATGTCATGCTATATAACAAATAACATTTAACAAGTAAAGATAAATTATACCAATTTTCCAAAACCTAAAACCCAAAACCTAAAACCCAAAACCCAAGACCTAAAACCTAAAACCCAAAACCCAAGACCCAAAACCTAAAACCTAAAACCCAAGACCTAAAACCTAAAACCCAATACCTAAAACCTAAAACCCAAAACCCAAAACCTAAAACCCAAAACCCAAGACCTAAAACCTAAAACCTAAAACCTAAAACCCAAAACCCAAGACCTAAAACCTAAAACCTAAGACCCAAAACCTAAAACCCAATACCTAAAACCCAAAACCCAAGACCTACGTTGCGAAAGTTTTTACCATGTTGACAATATATTCCAATTGTTCATCCGTAAGTTCCGTGTGAATGGGTAATGAAAAAACTGATTTTGACACCTCTTCACAAACTGGAAAATCACCTTCCGAATAACCCCAATGCCGGAAAGCTTCCTGTAAATGCAAAGGTACTGGATAATAAATCATGCAGGGAATACCGTTTGCTTTGAGATCTTGAACTATATGATCCCTCTTCAATGGATTCGTTTTTATAGTGAATTGATGAAAAGTGTGTGTTGTATAAGAGGCGATTTGAGGTGTCTGTATTTCTTTGATACACTGTAAATGCTGAGTGTAATAGTGCGCAACTTTTTGCCTTTCAGAAATATAATGTTCTAAAAATTTTAATTTAACATCTAAAATAGCTGCTTGAATAGTATCTAATCGGGAATTGACGCCAACCCTATCGTGGTAATATTTTTGAGTAGAACCATGATTGGTTACCATTTTACAGGTTGAAGCTATATTTTGATTTTCAGTAAAAATAGCGCCACCATCTCCAAAACAACCCAGATTTTTGGAAGGGAAGAAGGAAGTGCATCCAATATCCCCAATTGTTCCCGATTTTTTTCTTTGTCCATCAGAAAACAAGTATTCTGTACCCATAGATTGACAAGCATCTTCAATTACATAAAGTTGATATCGTTTTGCGATGCTCATGATCGTCTCCATTTCGCAAGATTGTCCAAAAAGATGAACAGGCAAAATCACTTTTGTTTTGGAAGTTATCGCATGTTCAATTTTGGAAACATCTAAATTGAAAGTATCGGGATCTATGTCAACGAATACAGGGTTAAGATGCAATAATTCAATAACTTCAGCAGTTGCTATAAAGGTAAATGGAGTGGTAATAATTTCATCTCCCGGATTTAAAGAAAGTGCCATTAATGCAATTTGTAAAGCATCCGTTCCATTTCCACAGGGTATAACATGTTTTACTTGGAGATAATCTTCGAGATTTCTAGTGAAATGAGCAACTTCAGGACCATTTATGAACTTTGAATGATCCAATACTTGCTGGATTGCCTGATCAAGTTCAGTTTTAATTTTATTATATTGACCTTTGAGGTCAACCATTTGAATCGGCTTCAAAATACTAAGATTTATAAGTTTCAATAATAGTATTCATCATCTTTTCAGTTTTAGCAGCACCTTCTCCCAGAATAAATCCAATTTGTTGCACTTGTCTAAGGTTTTCTTCTATAACTTCAGTAATTCTTTCAATTATCTCTTCCGGACGCTCCTCTTTAGAGTGAAGATTTCTCAAAATAATACAGATCAGTTGATTAGGAATTAACGTAAACATTGTTGCATTAATCAATTTTCCTTGAATTTCAACATCTCTTTGCAGTTTATCATCGTCATGTTGAAGAAGATAGGTAAGTTGAGAAATAAGTGTTGCAGGTAGTAATGACTTCAGATTTGCTCCTACAAGGAATGGGATCACATCATGAATATCAGCAGCATCTTCGCCTAAAATTTCAACAAAACCAATATTGGAGTCTACAACTTTAAAATTAGGATCAGTGAGTACAAGACCGGTTCTTAAACTTCTTATCAAAATGGATAATGCTGATTTATTGGATCTGCTTTCAATCTCAGCTTCATTATATAAAATCTCCAGTTCTTTGAGTCTGGTTTCTGCTTTTTCCAACTCTTCAGAATTCCTGCGCATATTGATAACAGCTTCTCTTGAGCCAAATTGCGAATTTGGAACACACATTTCCGGAATTGCGATCCCTTGAGCTACAGCATAAGCTAAGCCATAACAAGTTTGATATCCGCATGCACCACAGTTCAATTCAATACCATTTTTAGGGACTGTAATTTTTTTCAAAGCCACAATCACATTATATTCGTCAGGTTTTACTAAAGCGTACTCAGCATTATTATACTGACAATCAAGCTCTTTATACCTGGAATGAGTCATCACATCACTAAACCACCGGTCAATTTCAAAATTAGCCAGTCTCTTTTTAATATAATCTTTAGTAAATGTTTGTTTTAAAAATTTATTATCACATTTCGACATTCCGGGTCCTGTGATACAACCTTCACAGAAAAAAAGACTAAAATTACATTTGATGTTTTCGGTAAACTCTTTAAATTGCTGAACAGCCTGAATCGTATTGGCACTCCCTTCAACCGTTGTTGTGTTCCCATTTAACAAACTGGTATCTAATCCGGTCGCTTCTACAAACCCTTGAGCAATAGCGTATAGACCCCCTTTGTATCCAAAAGGCATATCAAAATCTGAAATTTGTGTGTATGCTTCTTTGATATTAAACTCCTCAAACAGTTGTCTTAATTCCTTAAAAGTAAGAACGGCATCAATTTTTGCATTTCCTTTATATCGGTTTAGAGCATTTTTAGCAGCAATACAAGGTGTAATATGAACCACTTTAACATTTTTACCGTGGATTTTTCTGATAACGATAGCTGTTGCAGCGGCTGGGGAAACATTGGGTACTAAATTGGGAAGTAAATCAGGATAAATTTTTTCTACTAATTCAACTGCTGCAGGACAATGTGAAGTCAGAAAGTACTTGCCGTTAAAATTCTGAGCTGTAATTTCTCTAAATTTGGCAGCAATAATATCAACGCCAAAAGACATCTCATTTACAAAATAAAATCCCAGATATCTAATCATTTTTACAAATTTGCGATAGTCAGCGATATCCACAAACTCTCCTGCAATCGATGGAGCACAAATCGCAGCTACTTTTACACCCGAATTGAGCATCTCTTTCACATCTTTCTTAGAATCGTAGTACTTTATAGCACCATAAGCACATGAAGCGATACAGTGCCCGCAGTGAATACATCGATCATCTTCAAAATGGGGAAATACCGTATTTTGTTTTACATGTATAGCTTTTACAGGACACGCTCTGATACAAGAGTAACAAGTTTTACATTTATTTCTGTCCCAGATAATAATGTTGTTTGTCATATTTAGAAGTATTACGATATGAAAGTACAAAAATACATTTTTTTCAGTTCAAACCATTTCTTTTTATTATTTTTGCCGCTTATTATGTGATAATAACATATTTATGAACTTAAGCAAAATGAAAGAATCCTTTATCAAATTCAGACGTTATTCCAAAGAACGCCTGGGGTTACCCAATACATTGCTTTTGCTTAGTTTTTTCACAGGTGTTTTTGGTGCAACAGCGGCTATTGTTGTTAAAAACCTACTCCATTTTACAGTTTCTACTCTACATAATGCGTTTCCTGATGCGCAACAAAACTATTTCTATCTTGCATTTCCCTTAATGGGGATCTTATTAACCATTTTTTTTGTAAGCAGATTCGTAAAAGATCACATCAGTCATGGGGTTAGTATTGTTCTGAAAGCCATTTCCAAAAGCAATGGCAATCTCAGATCGCATAATATGTATTCCTCTATTGTTGCCAGTTCAATCACGGTTGGTTTTGGTGGCTCCGTCGGTCTAGAAGCCCCTATGGTACTTACCGGTTCCGCAATTGGCTCCAATTTAGCCCGATTGTTTAACCTGAATGCCAAAAACACAACCCTACTTCTCGCATGTGGATCTACAGCTGCTATTGCCGCAGTGTTTAAAGCACCGGTTGCTGCAATAGTTTTTGCTATTGAAGTATTAATGATCGATTTTACGGCAGCTTCAATTCTTCCTCTTTTGGTTTCAGCCGCTACAGGAACAGTACTCTCCATGTTATTTCTTGGAAAAGGAGTGATGTTGGATATAAACTCAATAGTCCCATTTACCATTTCCAATGTTCCGCTTTATATAGTTTTAGGAGTATTTACTGCGGCTGTTTCTATCTATTTTCTGAGGGTCTCTCGGGCGGTTGATAAGTTTTTCGGAAAAATAAAACATCCTTATCTGAAGGGTATTATAGGTAGTGTTCTGCTTGGAGTTTTGATTTTTTTATTTCCGGTGCTATATGGCGAGGGGTATGAAAGCATCAAACTTTTAGTGGAAGGTCAAACTACTCAGCTTTTTAAAAACTCACCCATTTTCCACTATTTTGCGAACTATAAAACCGAGTTTTTGTTTATCTTTTATATTGGGATTATTATCCTTTTTAAAGGTTTTGCATCCTCATTTACCCTTAGTTCGGGTGGTATTGGGGGTGTTTTTGCTCCCTCACTATTTGTGGGCGCTTTTTCTGGATTTTTTATTGCTACATTATCCAATACCTATCTGGGCACATCTTTACCCGCGGCTAATTTTGTGTTAGCAGGAATGGCCGGTGTAATGACCGGTATTATGCACTCCCCGGTAACATCCATTTTCCTTATTGCAGAGTTGTCTTCCGGGTATGGATTGTTAATCCCTTTAATGATTACGTCTTCAGTGTCTTTTTTATTAGTAAAACCAATAGAAAAACACTCCATTTACAGTAAAAAATTAGCCGAAAAAGGGGAATTAAAAACCCATAATAAAGACAAATTTGCAATGCATAAATTGGATTGGCATAAGCTAATTGAACACAACATCCTGACGATTACTAAAGAGAGTTCTCTAAGAGAATATACTCAACTGATAGCTCGTTCTTCCAGAAATTTATTTGTTGTAACTGATGAAGAAAACCATTTTATGGGAATGTTAAGTATGGATGATCATCGGGAAACAATTTTCAAGCAAGAATTGTATGATACTGTTTCTGTTCGTGAACTGATGTTCTATCCGGATACTGTTGCTTTATTTACTGATTCCAGTGAAACTATTATTAAAAAATTTAAAGAATCGGGACACTATAACTTACCTGTTATTGACCAGGAACACCATTATATTGGATTTTTATCCAAGACCCATTTACTAACAGTTTATAAAGATTTTATTGCAGAGGATTCTGAAGATTAAAACAGGAACAGTTATGAATTTAGTGATTGACGTGGGAAACAGTTTTCAGAAAATCGGATTATTTAATCCGAATGGGGAACTCGTGTTTGTGAATTCTTTTCCTAAACTGGAATCTGAATATGTCTCAGCATTGATTAAAAATAACCATATTTCTCATGCTATCATATCAGAAGTGGGACTCATGGATCCAAATATTCCACAGATCCTTGAGGAAAACACAAATCTTATCCCTTTTACTAAAGATTTAAAACTACCAATTCAAATATCATATGTAACACCGGAAAGTTTGGGTAAGGACAGGATTGCAAATAGTGTTGCAGCCCATCATCTTTTTCCCAATCAAAATTGTTTATCGATTCAAGCCGGAACGTGTATCGTTTATGATTTTATTGATCAAAATGGTACATTTTTAGGTGGGGCTATTGCTCCGGGAATTCAGATGAGGTTTAATGCACTTCACGATCAAACTGCAAGGTTGCCTCTTCTCCAAAAATCTGCTATTGATTATTTTTTGGGAAAAGATACACAACAATCTATAAAAAGCGGCGTTATTAACGGGGTAGTATTTGAAATTGAAGGACAAATTATGTCATACATTGCTGAATTTAAAGAAGTTACTGTTCTTTTAACCGGTGGTGATATGGGGTACTTGCAAAAGTCAATAAAAAATCAGATATTTGCAACCCCTAATTTGGTCATGGTTGGCCTTAATAAAATTTTGAATTTGAATGTATAAAAGAATTTTATATCACTTTTTCGCATTGATAATTATATCATTGCATGGTTTTACAGGATTTTCTCAAAATGAGATTAGTTCGCCCTATTCCTCTTTTGGTGTTGGAATATTGAACCATAGAACTAATGCTATAATGAGTAGTATGGGTGGTACAGGATATGCCTCAAGAAATCCATATCAGATCAACTTTAAAAATCCCGCCTCTTTTTCGGAATACGATTCTTTGTCATTTATTGCAGATGCATCTTTAGGGTTATATAAATATACACAACAAACAACAGATATCATACAAAAAAATTCCAGAGCCAGATTTGATTATTTAGCTATAGCAATTCCGGTAACCAAATATTGGGGAACCAGTTTAGGGATTATTCCATTCAGTGACTTAGGTTACAATATTGCAGATAGTGCATATGTTCCCAATGTGGGTACTGCTCAATACAGATATGCCGGTGAAGGTGGCTTAATGCAGGTATATTGGGGCAATGGTTTTAAAATTATGAAAAATCTTTCACTTGGACTCAATTTAAGTTACCTTTGGGGCAATTTTAATACTTTGAGATTTATGGAATTTGATAATACCACTATTCATAATTCTAAAATTGCTGAAATAAAAAATATTGATGGATTAAGATACTCCTTAGGCCTTCAATACACCTTGAACTTTAAAAATGACAATAAGTTAACTTTAGGACTTGTATATGAAAACTCTGCTTATATTGGAACAAGAGATCAAATTTTGATTACCAATTATTCAGGAGCTTTCGAAAACACCACAGCTTTTGATACAGTTTTGATTAAAACAGGGGATGATGCCGTAAAGGGAACATTGAAAATACCTCAATTTGTTGGTGCCGGCTTAACTTTTAACCAAAAGGATAAATATGTGATTTCGACTGATTTTACATGGCAAAACTGGAGCAAATTTTCAGGTACCGGAATTGAAGATTCTTTAAAAGATAATTTTATTTCCTCTTTTGGATTTCAATATACACCCGATTCAAAATCATCCAGGTTTTTACAAAAAGTAAGCTATAGAGCAGGTGTTAGATATTCTACAGGTTATATGTTGGTGAAAGGTTCTCCCATTTCAGATTTTGTTTTTTCTATTGGAGCAGGATTTCCTCTTAAAACCTTCAACACCAAATCTTCTTTAAATATTCTATTGGAATATGGAAATATGGGAACTATCTCAAATGGTCTTATAAATGAAAATTTTATCCGCTTATCTTTGAATTTCATTTTGCAGGAAAAATGGTATCAAAGAGTTAAATTGGATTAATAAATACTTTTCTTTGAAAAAATACGTTGTTAATATAAATCAATAATTATAAAATGAATTTAAAAATGAAAAAATTATTTGTTCTTTTTTCACTAACTTTTTTAATGTTTGGATTGAATGCTCAAAATTCAAATTGTCCATATAAATATGGTGCTACACCAGAGGATTCAGTTGAAACATTAAACAAAACATCCTATTTCAGAACCTTTTACCAATCAAAAAACTATAAAGATGCCTATGAAAACTGGCAATATTTAGTACAACATGCTCCATGTTGCTGGGAAGGGTTATATACTTATGCACAAAATATGTTTGAAAACCTCATTAAAGCCGAACAAGATTCCACCAAAAAGCAACTTCTTGTTGATTCTCTAATTTGGACATATCAGGTTAGACACCTCTATTTCCCTGAAAAATTTACTGAAGGGAATGGTATGGGTTTTCAAGGTTTTAATATGGTTAGACATAGACCTGCTTCCTATTTGGTAGAAAACAATAGAGAACAATATAAAAAAGCTTACAGTTTAATGACCCAATCTATTGAACTTGAAAAAGAGAAAACACAACCTACAATTTGGGATGTTTATTTTCAGGTAGCTCTCAAATTGTATAAAAGTGAGAAAGATACAGTATTACTTATTGACGCTTATGAAAGAGCAACTACCTATATCAGTTTAGGAATTGAACAGTATAATGAAAAAATAGATCAACAATTACCTAAATTTGAAAACCTTCAACAAAGAAAAGAAGCCAATCAAATTACGGAAGAAGAGTACAACAAAAATATGGAGTCTTTATCAAAAGATACTGCCAGATCCAACTTGTTTATTAGTACTTACAAAAAAACTTTGAATAATATTGAAATAGGATTTTCTCCTTATGCTCCATGTGATGTTTTAATTCAGGTGTATACCAAAAAAATGCCATCCATAAGAACCGATTTAGTTGCTTTACAAAAGATGCTTACCTTGTTCCAAAAAGCAGACAAATGCCAAAAAAACCCTGTTTTCAACGAAGGTTTAGAGATTGTTCATAAAGCTAACCCAAGTGCCTTCACTGCTTATTTGATGGGTAGAAGTATGCTTCAAAAGGATACAGTGACAAATACGGAATATCAACTTGCTATTCAATATTTTACAGAAGCTGTTTCCCTATATAAAACAAATGAAGAAAAAGCAGGAGCTTATTTTTCAATAGCAAACATTTATTATGCTATGAATAATTTTACAGAAGCAAGAAATGCTTGTTATGAAGCCCTTAAATTAAAACCAGATTATGGACAAGCGTATGTCTTGATTGGGGATTTATATGCAGCTTCTGGATCAAGATGTTCCGGAGGTGATGCACTACCTAATGCAACAAGCTGGGCTGCTGCTGATAAATATAGCAAAGCAGTTTCAATTGACCCATCTTTAGATAAAATTGTTGCTGAGAAAAGAAGTGCATTAAGATTTCCTTCTCAAAATGATAAGTTTATCAGAGGTTTAAATAATGGAGATTCTTATAGAGTAGGATGTTGGATCAATGAATCAACAACTGTTAGATAATCTAATTGATACTTTTGAATTCAAGAACAAATTATAAAAGATTGTTAAGTGCCATTCTGTTGATTTGCGGAATGGCATTTGCCATTTCTTGTTCCAGTGATCAGTATAAAAAAAATGCACCCCTCGAATTTGATGGAAAATTCCCCGATGAATCCGCTTCAAATATCGAAATTACTTTAAGTGACTCAGGCAAAATCAGTTTTACTCTTTTCGCTCCGGTTATGAACAAATATAGTGGAGAAAATCCGTATATGGATTTTCCAAAAGGAATTAAAATTACTTCCTACAGTAATGGAGAAAAACAATCGGTACTTACCGCTGAATATGCCATTAGTGAGGATTGGACGCAAAGGATGGAGGCATCCAAAAATGTTGTAATCACAGACCTTGTAAAACATGAATCTATCAAATCCGAACAAATCATTTGGGATAAACTAAATAAGAGAATCTATTCAGAAGTAGAAGTAATCCAAATTAAAGCCGATGGCACAATTAACCGTGGCGACGGATTTGAAGCAGATGAGAAATTTACCCGCTACGCTATCAAAAATCCTCGCGGAGAAATGTTAACCACAGATGTAGGTTTCTAATATTCTATCGCTTTTTTTTAGTATTTTTGTCCTCTAATTCTTTTAACAATGTTACAGATACAAACGATCCGTGAAAATGCTCAATTTGTAATTGACAAATTGAAAGTGAAAAATGTAGATGCTACGGAAAACATCTCCAAAATCTTGGCTTTAGACGCAGAAATCAGAGCTCTTAAAACCAGCCTTGATAACAACTTAATGGAACAAAACAGACTCTCGAAAGAGATTGGCATCCTTTTCAAATCAGGAAAAGCTGCTGATGCTGCTCCTTTAAAAGATAAAATTGCAGAACTCAAAATATCGGAAAAAGAGGATCAAACGGCTTTGGATCAAAAAGAACAAGAAATTATTGATATTTTAGTGCTTTTACCAAATCTTCCTCATGATTCTGTTCCTGTTGGCTTCGGTGCTAATGATAATGAGATCATTCACAAAGAAGGTGATGATTCTAATATGGATGAAACTGCTGTTCCACACTGGGATTTGGTTAAAAAATTTGATATTATTGACTTTGAATTAGGAACTAAAATTACCGGTGCCGGTTTCCCTGTTTATAAAGGAAAAGGAGCTAAATTACAACGTGCATTGATCAACTTTTTCCTCGACTCTGCTTCTGCCGAAAACTATACAGAAGTGCAACCCCCTTATATGGTCAATAAAGATTCTGCTTACGCAACCGGCCAACTCCCTGATAAAGATGGTCAAATGTACCACGCAACAGTGGATGATTTTTATTTAATACCTACCGCTGAAGTTCCGGTTACCAATATTTATAGAGATGTTATTCTTAAAGAATCAGACTTCCCCATTAAAAATTGTGCCTATTCTGCTTGTTTCCGCCGTGAAGCTGGTTCTTACGGTAAAGATGTTAGAGGATTAAACAGACTTCACCAGTTTGATAAAGTGGAGATCGTTCAAATTCAACACCCTTACCGCTCTTATCAAACTTTGGAAGAGATGCGAAACTATGTTATGGGACTTCTCAGAAAACTTGAATTACCTTTCAGAGTGCTTCGCTTGTGTGGAGGCGATATGAGCTTTACATCGGCCTTAACCTATGATATGGAGGTTTACTCCAAAGCACAACAAAAATGGCTCGAGGTGAGCTCTGTATCCAATTTTGAGGCATTTCAGGCGAATAGAATGAAATTAAGATTCAAGGATGAAGAAACCGGAAAAACGAAATTAGCCCACACCCTTAACGGAAGTGCTCTCGCTCTACCCCGTATTATGGCTGCTCTTATCGAAAATAATCAAACAGATAAAGGAATCGTAATTCCTCAAGTGTTAAGAAAATATACCGGTTTTGATATTATTGATTAACCAATCATCATGTCAAAAAAAATCTCTTTTTTCAATTCCTTTCTGATCAAAATTATTTTTGTATTAGGATTATTTATGGCACTTAACATGACCTTGAATCGTGTTGCTGCTCAGAATAATCCGGATGAAAAACTGGCAATCCAATATTTTCAGGATAAAGAGTATGAAAAAGCCAGAGAACTTTTTGAGAAAATTTTTGATAAAAAACAAGATTCTTATATCTATTTTTATTACTATAGAACACTTTTAGAACTTAAAGATTATAAAGCTTTAGAGAAAGTGGTTAAAAAACAACAAAAAGCGTTTCCAACACTCCAAAGATATGCTGTAGATCTCGGTTATGTGTATGAACTTTCCGGGAATATGAAGGATGCTATTGAAATTTATGATGAAACCGTTAAAAATGTTCCTAATAACGAAAACGGATATCGGGAACTCTATAACGTTTTTCTATCTTTTGCTAAAAGAGACTATGCAGAACTGGTTCTGATGAAAGGGAGAAGACAATTGAATGATAATAAATTATTTTCGAAAGAGTTAACAACTCTTTATCAGCAATTGAATCTTACTGACAAAATTATTGAAGAAGCGTTAAACCTGATTCAGGATAATGATGAAAAATACCTCCCAACTGCTCAGGAGATCATCCAAAATTTATTAATGGATGATGCCGATAATCAAAATCATATTACCGTTAAAAATGCACTAAAAAAAGCAGTTCAAAACAAACCGGATAACTTCTGCTATTTAAAATTATATTACTGGATCTCTTTATTAAACAAAGATTTTTTTGATGCCTTGAATATTGCCAGATCTGTGGATCGAAGAGGAAAAAATCCCGGTGAGGTATTATTCGATTTTTCCCTTATAGCTAAAGAAAACAGAGCTTATGATTATGCCATTGAAGCACTTCAGGAAATTTTAAAAAAAGATCCTAATTCACCCATTTATACTACAGCTCAGTTTGAATTGCTTAATGTAAAATACCTTCTTCTCACTTCTACCTCTCCTGTTAAAATGGATGATGCTCTTGCCCTGGAAAGAGATTTTAAAAAAATCATCGATGAGTTCGGAATCCACTCCGGAACTATGGAATGGACAAGACAATATGCTCACTTATTAGCATTCTATACTCAAAAAAGTGATGAAGCCATTGCGCTACTGAATAAAGCAATTACTAACGCTGTAAAAGATAACAAAGAGAAAGCTATTTATAAAGTTGATCTTGCTGATATCTTGCTTCATACCAATCAGATATGGGATGCAACACTTCTCTATTCACAGGTAGATAAAGATTTTCCAAACGATTCAATTGGTCAGTTAGCCAAATTTAAAAATGCAAAATTGTCATTTTATATTGGAGAGTTTGCCTGGGCTGTAAGTCAACTGGACGTTCTAAGAGCAGCCACATCTAAACTAATCTCCAATGATGCCATGTACCTCTCTTTTATCATTTCTGATAATGAAGAGGATGAAGAAGAAACAAATGAAGAAGATACCACTGCACTTTTGTTTTCTGATAACCAAACCCATAATCTGGCACTTCGTTATTTTGCTAAAGCAGATTTTATGATCTTTCAAAATAATGATGTTGAAGCTCTTAAATATCTGGATTCTATCTACTATTTTTCTCCTTTATCTAAACTCGCTGATGATGTTTTATACCAAAGAGCACAGATTGCAACGCGACAAAAAGACTATTTTAGTGCGGAAAAATACTATAAAGAAATCATAACCTCCTATTCCACAGATATTTTAGGAGATGATGCGCTCTATAAATTAGCAGAATTGTACGAATTTTATCTTAAAAATACTCCGGAAGCGATGACTTATTATCAAAAACTATTGAAAGAGTATCCCGGAAGCCTTTATGTCATTGATGCCCGTAAACGGTTTAGATATCTTAGAGGAGATGTGTTGAACTAAACTCTGATTAAAATGAACGTTAAACCCAAAAAACAGTTAGGTCAACATTTCTTAAATGATGAAAATATTGCTTATCAGATAGTTGATGCCATAAAAAGTACCAATAAAAATGTATTGGAGATTGGCCCCGGAATGGGCGTCCTCACAAAATATTTATTGCAAAAAAAAGAGATCCATTTTTCAGTGGTTGAAATTGACAGAGAATCGGTTGATTATTTGAAAAAAAAGTATCCCGAACTCTCCATCATTTCAGGTGATTTTTTGCAACTCCCTTTAGATCAAATGTATACAGAGCCATTTACTATTATTGGCAACTTCCCGTATAATATTTCCTCTCAAATTTTATTTAAAATTCTTGAAAATAAAGAGTTATGTACAGAAATGGTGGGAATGTTTCAAAAGGAAGTAGCCGAAAGAGTAGCCTCAAAACCGGGTAAAAAACAGTATGGAATACTAAGTGTTTTATTACAGGCTTTTTTTGATATAGAATATCTGTTTACCGTTGATGAACATCTTTTTACACCACCACCTCAAGTGAAGTCTGCCGTTATTAGAATGACTTTAAATCCTGAAAAAAAACTATCCTGTGATCCACAGCTGTTCAAGCAAGTGATCAAAACTGCTTTCAATCAAAGAAGAAAAACGTTGAGAAATTCTTTAAAATCGTACCATTTTGATACAGATTTTATGGAAAATCCCATTTTTAATCTAAGACCGGAACAATTAGATGTAGCCCAATTTGAATTGATTACTAATCATGTTATCTTATAATATACCAGTTTATGGCAGATTTATCAAAATATGAAGCATTTCCATCTCCCTGTTATGTGATGTTTGAAGATGCCCTGGAAGCCAATTTGCAATTATTAAATTTAGTGCAGGAGGAAGCCGGTGTGTCCATCATCTGTGCGTTGAAAGGATTTGCCTTTTGGCACTCTTTTCCTTTAATCAGAAATTATTTAGCCGGAGCTACAGCCAGTTCACTGAACGAAGCACGCTTGATTGTGGAAGAGATGCAAACAGAAGCACATACTTACGCTCCCGTTTATCTGGAAGAGGAATTTGAATCTTTGTTGTATTATAGTTCCCATTTAACATTCAATTCCCTGAATCAGTGGTATAAATACAAAGAAAAGGCAATAGCCTGTCCTAAAAAAATCAGTTTTGGTCTACGCGTGAATCCGGAGTATTCTGAAATAGAAACCGATTTATACAATCCGGCGCTTCCGGGATCAAGATTGGGCATTTTGCACGAAAATATGCCGGAACATTTACCGGAACATATAGAGGGACTCCATTTTCACGTACTTTGTGAAAATGATAGTTATGCATTAGAGAATAGCTTAAAAGCATTTGAAGCAAAGTTTGGTCATTTAATCAAAGAGTGTAAATGGGTGAACTTCGGAGGGGGTCATCATATTACCAGAGTCGATTATGACGTTCCCCATTTGATTCAATTATTACAAGATTTTAAATCCAGATATCCCAATATTGAGGATGTTATACTCGAACCGGGAGAAGCAGTAGGCTGGCAAACCGGCGTTTTAGTATCAACAGTAGAAGATGTGCTCGACAACAGAGGTACTCAGATTGCAATGTTGAATATCTCATTCTCCTGCCACCTTCCAGACTGTCTCGAAATGCCTTATAAACCAAGTGTTTTAGGGGCATCTGAACCCAATTCAGAAAGTAAAAATGTGTATCGCTTGGGTGGATCATCCTGTTTAGCCGGAGATTATATCGGAATGGGTGATTTTGCCTTTGAGGAACCCTTAGAACCTGGCGATTTGATCGTTTTTGATGATATGATCCACTATACCATGGTTAAAACGACTTACTTTAACGGGGTGAAACATCCCGGAATTGGTGTTGTAAAAGGGGATGGTTCCTTCTTATTGTTATCTGAACCCGGTGATTATGATGATTATAAGAAAAAATTAAGCTAAGGTCACTTATTTCAAAAAAAAATAGTACTTTTGCCAGCTCAATGCCATGGTGGCGGAATTGGTAGACGCGCCGGTCTCAAAAACCGGTGAGATAACACTCGTGCCGGTTCGATCCCGGCCCGTGGTACAAAAAGAAAAAGCTTGATAATCAAATGATTGTCAAGCTTTTTTCCCATAATCTAATTCAAAGTTTTCATGATTTCACAACAACAAGATACCACACCCAAAAAAAGTCTCAACTTTTTACTCATTGTAACCATGAGTTCCCATTTTCTGAATCCATTTATGGGATCCTCTATCAATCTGGCACTAAAACAGATAGGGATAGACTTTTCCATGTCTGCAGTGGGCCTAAGCTGGGTTACGATGAGTTATCTGCTCTCTTCTGCGATTCTTCTGGTTCCATTTGGCAAACTGGGTGATCTTTATGGACGCAGAAAAATGTTATTGATCGGAATCATTGGCTTTGCCATCACTACTCTGATGTGCAGTCTCTCTTTTGATCCTATTTCTCTAATCAGCTTCCGTCTTTTACAGGGAATCTTTTCAGCTATGATGGTAAGTAACAATATGGCACTGATCATCTCAACCTATCCTCCCGAACAAAGAGGAAAAGTGATTGGTTTGAACGTTTCTGCCGTGTATGTAGGTTCATCATTAGCTCCGATCATTGGTGGATTCCTCACCGATTCTCTCGGATGGCGCAGCATTTTTTATATCATCAGTTTTCTTAGTTTACTGATCTCCATTTTAATCGTCACGAAAGTTCCCAAAGAACAAATCTCCAAAGTGGAAGAAAAATTTGATTATATGGGATCTATGGTATTTATGATTGCCATCTCCATGTTGATGTATGGGTTTTCTAAACTCCCCATCCCATCAGCAATCATTTTGACAACATTGGGTGTTTTAGGATTATTTTTGTTTATTTATATTGAATTAAAAGTGGCTAATCCTGTTTTAGATGTGCGTATTTTTTCTCAAAACAGAGTGTTTGCACTATCCAATATATCCGCATTGATCAATTATTCATCCACTTTTGCCTTAACATTCATGTTAAGCCTTTATCTTCAGTTTGTGTTAGGATTAAATCCTAAAGAAGCCGGTATGATTCTCATAGCACAGCCGCTTATGATGGCATTGGTAGCTTCTTTTTCCGGAAGATTGTCAGATAAGAAAAACCCCAGATTCCTTGCTGCTGCAGGAATGGCGATTAGCATGGTTGGTCTTTTTATGCTTACTTTTATCCATCAGGGAACATCACTTACCTATATTGTGATCGGATTAGCCATTTTAGGGTTTGGTTTCGGTTTATTTTCTTCTCCAAATACCAATGTTGTTATGAGTTCTGTCGATAAAAAGATTTATGGGACAGCCTCAGCCACATTAGCAACCATGAGATCAACCGGAATGATGTTCAGTATGGCCATTGCATCTTTGTCCATGCATCTATTCTTAGGAAATCAGAAGATTAATGAATCCAATATTCCCGATTTTATAAACAGTACCAAAATTGTGTTTATCATATTTACCATCCTTTCATTTATGGGCGTGTTTTTATCCCTTGCCAAAAGAAAAGTTACAAATGATGGAATACAATAAAAAACCGGATTTTCTTTATGAATTTTTTGGAGTTAATCCTATATAATTCTGAGGAGTGATCTTTTTCAATTCCATCTTTACAGAATCAGAAACAGACAATGAATCAATAAATTCATGAATAATCTCTTTGGTCATAGCACCTTTCCCTCTGGTTAATGCTTTTAAGGCTTCATAAGGTTGTGGATATTGTTCGCGTCTCAGTATGGTTTGAATCGCTTCTGCCACAACAGCCCAGTTTTTCTCTAAATCCGCATCAATAGCTGATTCATTGAGGAGCAATTTATGGATCCCTTTAATAGTAGAGTTCAAAGCGATGATGGTGTGCGCCATAGGCACGCCAATGTTTCGGGTGACCGTACTATCAGTTAAGTCTCTTTGAAGCCGGGAAACGGGCAATTTAGCGGATAATCCTTCAAATAGTGCATTAGCAATACAGATGTTCCCTTCAGAGTTTTCGAAATCTATCGGATTCACCTTATGCGGCATGGCTGATGATCCCACTTCATTCTCTTTTACCCTTTGTTTGAAATATTCCATGGAGATATAGGTCCACATATCCCGGTCAAAATCCAACAGGATGTTATTGATCCTTTTCAAAGTATCAAAATAAGCGGACATGTTGTCATAATGTTCAATTTGAGTGGTGGTTTGCAATCTTACAATCCCTAACTTTTCGGATAAAAACCGATTACCAAAAGCGACCCAGTCAATAGCAGGATAGGCAACATAATGGGCATTGAAATTACCGGTTGCGCCTCCAAACTTACCACAAAATGGGATTTGTGAAAGGAGGTTGATCTGATTTTGGATTCTTTCATAAAAAACAAACCACTCCTTGCCCATTGTTGTAGGCGTTGCAGGTTGGCCATGTGTATGCGCTAAAAGCGGAATACCCATCCACTCTTTCGATTTTTCTAACCAAAGTGTTTGTATTTCAAACAATCTGCTAACTAAAATATCCTGATGAAATTTTTTATTCAAATAGGGGATTGCAGTATTGTTGATATCCTGAGAAGTTAATCCAAAATGAATAAACTCTTTATATTCAGATAAATGCAAAGCATCAAAATGTCCCTTTAAAAAATATTCAACTGCTTTTACATCATGATTGGTGGTTTTCTCAATCTCTTTAATTTGAAGTGCATCGTTTTCATTAAATTGAAGATAGATATTTCTTAATCCTTGAAAATGATCAGAAGTACAGTTTTTCAATTGAGGAAGCGGTATTTCACATAGCGCAATAAAATATTCCACTTCTACTAAAACTCTGGCTTTTATAAGGGCAAATTCTGAAAAATAGTCAGTTAAAGGTTCCACTTGTTTGAAATATCTGCCATCAATGGGGGATATTGCAGTTAATGTATTTAAATTCATTGTTTTATGTAAATTTAATTTCAATTATATCTTTTGCTTTTATATCACCTAAAATCGCAATTTTACCGGGAAAGAAGGTGATTTCAATAAATCCTAACCGGTTTGGGAAAAGGTACACTTCAGGTTCTGAAACATTGTAAAAATCGTGTTTTTTGGTGATTTTTAAATGCTTTGATGAAGAAAGTGTTGCTACAAAACTCCCTTTATTCATCTGATGGAATGTCTCATTCGGAATATTTGTTACGGCATTGCATTGGGAATCAATATAGATAACTTCACCTTTAATCGATTTTTCAGTTTGATTAACAAACAGTTGATTCATTCTTGCAGGTTTCAAATTGAGAATTTCAATACCGTTTGTTTGAATCGTCCCTGATTGAACCCATCGAATCAATTCAATCAACTTTTGTAATGGACTTGTACTACTCTGATCAGGATATTGATACAATTCCGAATAGAACTCTTCTCCTAAAATCAACTGAAAAATTCCCGTATCTTCACCGATAAACCAATGATCATGATACTTCATAACAATCGGTTTCACTTTTTGGGAAAAACTGTTTCCTACCATCAAAAGATGAATTGTGCCCTTAGGGAAATGAGCATAGGATGCTTTTGAAATGAATGCTCCCTGTTCAATTTTGTGTAAATCTATGGCATGGGTAATATCAAATATTTGACAATCCGGAACTTGTTGGATAATATCTCCTTTAAATAGAGACACATAAGGATCTCTGAGTTTCCAATCGCTCAATATGGTGATGTTTGTCATATTCTATTTGGTTGAATATTTTAGGAAAATGCCACAAATGATTAAAAAGATGAAGTTTGGAATCCAGGGACCCAATCCCGATGGTATTGAACCGGACATAGAGAAAACGTTAGATATTTGTTGAAAAAACACAAAAGTAAAGGCTAAACCAATCCCAAAAAAGAGGTGCACTCCAACTCCACGCCTTGTTTTCTGTGAGGCTACACAAAAACCTAAAATGGTCATAATAAATGTTCCTAAGGAATTGGCTAACCGGGTTTGTTTTTCAATGATATAATACTTGGCCATCCCCGTGCCTTTTATCTCTTCCGCTTTTATATAGCGATTTAATTCCAGATAAGACATCGTTTCGCTCACTTTGGTGTCTTGAGCTAGATCGTTAGGTACAATGTTAAAAACAGTGTCCATAACTTCTCCTGTCGTCACTTTTTCAACACCCGCATGAATGGTTCTTCTGGAGTAGTGTTTTAAAGTCCATCTCTTTGTCTCAGGATTATAAGTGATGGTTTTGGCTGAGATTTTATTTTTAATGAATTGATTCCCCATCACTTCATAAGTAAAATGGTATCCGATGTTTTTCGATTTATCCCATCTTTCAACATAAATATAACTACTTTCCGAATTTCTGACATGAATACTTGATTTGGGAAAACTTCTCCTTTTCATCATATTTTCCTTGAACTGATTCATCTTTTCTGTTGTCTTTGGAACCAATTCATTGGACATTAAAACCGCAGAAGATGAGATGATTACAGCTCCTACTAAAAAAGGTATCAGAAAGCGATAGTAGTTAATTCCTCCACTCAAAATCGCGATGATCTCATTTTGATTGGACATTCTGGAAGTGAACCAGATAACACTGATAAAAGTGAAAAGGGGAATAAAAAGATTGATAAAATAGGGGATGAAGTTGAGATAATATTTCGTAAATATATCATGCATCGAAATATTATTATCTAAAAAACGGTGCACATTTTCAGAAAAATCAAATACCACAATAATAGTCATCAGCAAGGTGATTGCAAAAACAAATGAACTTAAAAACTTTTTAAGTATGTAAGTGTCAATTATTTTCCACCCGATTTTTTGTCTAATATTTGGTATTTTTTTAAAAAATGGCATCATCTCAATCTCTATTTTTTAAGCCATTGATCTAACCAGCCTAAAAATTCACGTTGCCACAACATCGCATTTTGTGGTTTGGTAACAAAATGATCCTCTTCAGGGAAGAATAAAAATCTACTTGGAATCCCTTGAATTTGAGCGGCATTAAAGGCTTGCATCCCTTCAGTATATGGAATTCTGAAATCGTTTCCACCATGAATCACCAATATCGGAGTGTCCCAGTTTTTAACAAATTTATGAGGAGAATTGGTATAGCTTTTATAGTTTTCCCAATAAGGTCCTTCAATATCGTGATTGGCAAAAAAGAGCTCTTCCGTTGTACCATACCAGCTTTCTAAGTTAAACATACCGCAATGAGCAATAAAGGTTTTAAACCGTTTGTTGTGATGTCCTGCTAACCAATAGACAGAAAATGCACCATAACTGGCACCAACTGCACCCAATCGATCTTTATCCACATAAGATTCTTTACATACATCATCAATAGCAGATAAGTAATCTTTCATATTTTGTCCACCGTAATCTTTGCTGATCTGATCATTCCACTCACTTCCAAAGCCGGGCAATCCTCTTCTGTTGGGCGCAACAACGATATACCCTCTGGATGCCATCATCTGAAAATTCCATCTGTATGAGAAGAATTGACTAACAGAAGATTGTGGTCCTCCCTGACAATATAAAATGGTTGGATATTTTTTGTTTGGATCAAAATTAGGAGGTAATACAACCCATACCAACATCTGTTTTCCGTCTGTTGTTTTTACCCATCTTTTTTCGGTTTTACTCAATGTTATTTTGGATAAAACATCTTTATTTACAAAAGTGATCTGTTTTTCCGCTTTGGTGGTTAAATCAACAGTAAATATTTCTGAAGGAAGCGCATGGGTCGTCTTTGTTCCAATCAACTGATTTCCGGTTTTAATTACAGACAGGTAATCGTGATCACCTTGGGTAATTTGAGTAATTTCACCGGTTGGAATATGTAAAGCATAAATTTGATGGGTTGCCTCTTTACAACTGATAAAATATAATTGGGTACTATTTTTATCCCAGGAAAAATTTTGGGCATCCTGATCAAATTTTTCACTATAATCTTTGGTCGTTTTTGTAGTAAAATCATGAACAAACAAACGGTGTTTTTCAGACTCAAAACCATCCGTTTTCATACTCCACCATACCAATTTGGTTCCATCAGGTGAAAAAACAGGATCCATATCGTATCCTTTATTTCCTTCAGTCAGATTAACCGTTGTTTTGGCATCTAAATCATAAATGTAAATATCAGTATTAGTGCTCACTGCAAATTGTTTTCCACTTAATTTTTTAGAACAATAAGCTAATTTTTTACCATCAGGACTCCAGTTGATTTGTTCTACACCCCCATTTGAAGGAACCGGTGAGCTGAATTTCTCCCCTTTTAGCAATTCAACAGGTTGATCCATAGCTGGATAAGTGGCAATAAACAGATGAGAATATTTTCCGTCGCTCCAGTCATTCCAGTGGCGATACATTAAATCATCATAAATTTTGGCATTAGCTAAAGGCAAATCGGGATATCTATCCGTAATAGTTGGGTCTAATTGTACTCTCATAGCATATACAACATGCTTCATATCAGGTGAGTATGAAAATGCATTGATATCCTGAGTAGCCTTAGAAACCACTTTTCTATTTGATCCGTCAGGATCCATCTCCCAGATTTGCATAATTTCTTTTTGTGGAGCTAAAAAAGCGATTTTCTTTCCATCGGGAGTCCAGATCGCATCAGACTCATTTTCAGCAGTTTTGGTAATCTGTTTAGGCTCTCCACCGGCAACCGGCATCGTATAGAGATCCATATTTCCTTTATTTAGGGTATAGTCGAAATATTTAATTCCAAAAAGGAGTGTTTTTCCGTCCGGAGATAATTTTGGATCGGTAATTCTACCCAGATACCAAAGGATCTCTTCATTCATTATTCCCTTAGAGAAATCAGGAATTTTCCGACTCTCTCTGGTTATAACGGAAGTTTCCTTTTCAACCGGTTGTTTTTTATCACAAGACATAAAAATAAAAGCTAAAAGTGCAAAAAAGAAAAAGAATTTTTTCATACTGGAATATTTTTCTGCAAAAATAAGATTTTTTATTGAAAGTATGGACATTTTTTCTATTTGGGCATTCCGGCTCGCAAGCTCGCCGTCGGTCTCCGGCCCATACTCCTCGTTTTGCTGCCAGGGTCTGATCGGCCGGGCAGTAGCTCCCAAGGTCGCTCTGCCCGATCCGTCATCCCCTAAGCAGCTCAACTTGCGGGGTATCTGGCCTACGACCTAATGCGGTCAGGGCGCAGAGCGCCGACGTTTCGATACGAAGCTATTTATTTCTTCGATTCTTTAAGGTATCGTGAGGGCGCTTCTATTCAACGACCTTAGAGTAGTGCGTATGTTGCTTAAAGTTAAGGTCGCTGAGTGAAACCGGAAATACTGACTAAAAAAACAAATTAGGAATAACTAAGGTTTCGTATCGAAGCGCCGATGCCATTGGTTATTTGATAACTGCCAAACTATAAATGAATACCGACAAAACCATCCCGCCACAGCGTGGCGTTATATTTGTAGCCAACGATTACCCGACAAAACGATCCCGCTCCAGAGGAGCGTTATATTTGTATTTAGCAAATAACCAAACATACTATTTTTTGCATTTTTGACATCTATTCTGATAAATGATTGGTACAGATCCTTAGCCAAATCAACATTTCAATAAATTTATCATTAACAGAATATTTTACAAAAATCGCCACCAACCTTTTTTTAGAATAGCAAAATTTGCTCATGTGCACGAATGCTCATGTTCTCAATTTTTCATTTTTCATTTTTTTCACACAAAGATCACTAAGTTTTTTTCCACGGAGTCCTCTGAGATAAATATCATTGTGTCCTTAGTGTTAAAAAAAATAAAAAAGTGAATTTATTTAAAAAGTTGTATATTTGAACTCCAAAAAACAAACCCTACTTTTCACATTTGGGAGTAAGAACTTAAATCTCCAGATTGAAAAGTAATTATATTATCAAACAAAAAAAGTTTTCCTAACAAAAGGGGACACTACAATAAAGATAAAAAAATGAAAAGGAAAATAATTATAATTGGAATTGGATTATTTAGTTTTATTTTTAAATTATATCCATCGTATGGTCAAACAATTATTGATTCTTTAGAATGTGATTCAATTTATTCATACAAGTATTTCAACAAACACTTAGACCATTTTTGGACTGAAATAGAGATCTTTGTAAATTCTGAGTCTAATCAATACATGGAAACAGGTGATATTTGTCATTTATTAAAAATTTTTGCACTTAAGCCTAATGAAGAAACTTATGCAATGTTTATTGGAAAATTAATGGATAGAATCCATCTTAAGGAAGAATACAAAAAACAAGAATATCAAATAAGGTTATTCTTTTTATCTCTAATTTCTTCACCATATACTTATATTGAACATAAAAGAAGAAATGCGATAATGAATCAAATAGGAAAAGAAAAAATTTATAAATATGCTAATCAAAATGAAATTTTAAAAAAATATCTTGATATAGTTGAAAATGATAAATTTTCACTTTTGTCCAAATATTCACAAATTTTAATATTATTCAATGATTTTTGTTTAATTTATAAAGTGAAAAATGAATAATTTTTTATCACACAAAGAACACAAAGTGATTTTCCACTGAGTCCTCTGTGATAAAAATCATTGTGTCCTTAGTGTTAAAAAAAAATGAATTTATTTAAAAAGTTGTATATTTGAACTCCAAAAACAAACACTACATGAAAAAGATAATAAAATTTTTTAACAATAAAAGAATATTCATTTTATTCGTTATCATTCATATACAATTTTCTTGGATAAATTCTTATAGTCAATCTAGTATTGATTCTCTTATAGAAAAATTTTTAGTAACTGAACATACGATTGATCCTCAATTGAAACGGCTAAATGATAAAGATAATAATTATTTACTAAATAACATCATGAATCATGGTTATTCTGCTATCCCAATTTTAATAGAATTCATTGATACTAAATCTGAATATATAGTTGACCATGGAATATTGTCGTCAACAATTGAATCAGAATATGTTGGAATTGTTTTCATTAAAATAATTGAAAAAATTGTTAATACTGATTTTAAATGTTATTCACTATCAGTAAAAAATGATTCTCGCAAATTAACATATGAAGATATCATCATTTTGAAACAATTATATACAATCTGGTGGCAAAACAATAAGGAAAAATTGAACGAAAATAATAATTCTTATATCCAAAATGCAATTGTTAATTCAAATTACCAGTGGGAATTTTGTGATTTAAATTATGATTTAGAAAACGGATTTTATTAAAATATAAAAATTTGCTCTGAATGCTCGAATGCTCATTATTCTTTCCCGCTGAGTTCGCAGGGAACGCTGAGAGATTAATGAAACGAGAGCGGTTATTCATCCGTAAGCTGCGCAAGCTTGCATACGGTTATTCACATGGAACCTCTTCGAGGTTAAACTTTAAACAGCGAAGCGATTAAACCTTTCAACCTTTTAACTTTAAACAGCGCAGCGTTCAACCTTTCAACAACTGATATCTGAGAACTGAAACCTAAAACCTAAAACCTAAAACCCAAGACCCAAGACCCAAAACCCATACTACAACCTCACTTTTAACGTTCTATATTAAAACATTAATTATGAACTTGTTGAAATTTTATAAAATTGGATTGTTGTTTGTTTTGATCTTTTTTTCCTGCAGTTTAATTGTGGCTCAAAACCATTCGTTAACCGTTCAAGTTACGAATGTGAAAGAAAAAAAAGGGAATATGGTCATTAGCATTTTTAATAATGTGAAGAGTTTTTTGAAGGAAGGAGAAGAGTTTATAAAAAAAACAATTCCGGTTAAAGATCATAGTATCACAATAACTTTTGTCGATTTACCTTCAGGGTATTATGCTGTTGCCTTGTATCATGATCAAAATGGGGATAAAGTTTGTAATAAAAACATATTGGGAATCCCGAAAGAATGGTTCGGGTTTTCTAAAAACTTTTCCCCATTACTTAGAGCTCCCCGATTTGATGAAATTAAGATTCTATTACAAAAAAACGATACCATTCCCATAAAAATGATCCGTTTGTAACTATTTTCAATAGTAACTTTTTGTACCTTTGCAAAAAAAAAAATATCATGTCACAAAATAGTAATCAAGTTTGTAGTCAAGCTGTTATCAAAGAAGTAGGGGATTCTTATGTTGTAGCAGAAATAGTAATTGAATCAGCCTGTGCTGCATGTCATGCCAAATCTGCCTGCGGTGTTTCTGATAGAAAACAGGAGAAAATCAAAGTTCTGGTCGAAAATCCTGAAGATTTTAAGGTTGGAGAGTTTGTTAGTGTTGAAATGAAACAATCATTAGGTATGAAAGCGGTTGTAATTGCATATTTGTTTCCTTTTATTGTATTGGTTTTAGGCCTTTTTGTTACTTATGGTATCACTAAAAATGAATTGTTAAGTATTGGTGTTTGTTTTGGATCTGTAGCATTATATTATCTGATCATTACCAAATTAAAAGACAAATTCGAAAAGGAATTTGTCTTTAGTATTAAAAAAATGGAATAATTCAATTTTTTATTTTGAAGCAGCTGTAAATTGCTGAATAAAACGAATGTCATTTTCAAAATAGAGTCTGATATCGTTCGTTTTATATTTCAACATGGTCATACGTTCTATACCGATTCCAAAAGCGTATCCGGAATATTTTTTGCTATCAATGCCGCAATTGTCAAGGACATTGGGATCTACCATACCACAACCCATAATCTCTAACCAACCGGAATGTTTACAAACATTACAGCCGGCACCTCCACAGATTTTACATTCAATATCCATTTCAGCTGATGGTTCTGTAAATGGGAAGTAAGAGGGTCTCAATCTGATTTTGGTTTCTTCTCCAAACATCTCTTTAGCAAAATAAAGAAGTACCTGTTTTAAATCTGCAAAAGTTACATTTTCAGCAATATACAAACCTTCCACCTGATGAAAAATACAGTGGGAACGGGCAGTGATGGTCTCATTCCGGAATACACGTCCCGGACAAATCACCCGTATTGGAGGTTGATTTTGCTCCATGGTTCTTACCTGAATCGATGAGGTGTGAGTACGAAGCAACATTTCAGGATTCACCTCAACAAAAAATGTGTCCTGCATATCTCTGGCAGGATGCTCCGGTGCAAAATTTAAGGCTGAAAAAACATGCCAGTCATCTTCAATATCCGGACCTGAAACTGGTTCAAACCCCAATTTCTCAAAAATATCACACACTTTATTCATCACAATGGTGACCGGATGCATCGATCCTACAGTGATTCCGGTGGCAGGACGAAAAACATCAACATCGGATTGATTATAGGAAATCTGAGATTCCAATTTTGCTTTATAGTCATCAAACAGTTGTTGTGCGTATTGCTTTAATTGATTCACTTGTTGCCCGAAATCTTTTCGCAATTCAGGCGCTACGTTTTTAATTTCACCCAACAATTCCTGTAATTCAGCTTTTTTACTGAGGAATTGTAGTCTGAAATTTTCTAGATGTTCATTATTTTCAATAACAAACTGATCCAGTTTTAATTTTATATTTTCAATTTTTGACATTCAATAAAGGGTGTTATTTCATGATGGTTGCAGAGATGATTTTGATATCTTTTTTGGGTCTGTCACCAGGGTTAGTTGGTTGATTGGCAATAAGATCAATAATTTCCAATCCTGAAATCACTTCTCCAAAAACAGTATAATTTCCATCTAAATGGGGTGCACCTCCGATGGTTTCGTAAGTGCTGGTTTGTTCTGGAGTCCAGTAGTGCCCCGTTCTTTGTGAAAAAGCCATTAAATCCTGAGCAGAAAATGTTTTACCATGAACAATGTAGAACTGGCTACCTGATGATGCTTTTTGAGGGTTGATATTATCACCGGTTCTGGCAGCTGCTAAAGCACCTTTTTTGTGAAATAATGAGGGATTAAATTCAGCAGGAATGGTGTAATTAGGACCACCGTTTCCTAATTGTTGATTAGGTTTCGCATTTTTGGAATCAGGATCACCACCCTGAATCATGAAATTTTTAATAACTCTATGAAATAGTACACCCTCATAGTATTTTTCATTTACTAATTTGATGAAATTATCACGGTGTAAAGGGGTTTCATTATATAATTCCACTACAAAGGTATCAATTTTATCATTAATTGATACTTCAAATTTTACTTTTGTCATCTCTTTTGGTTTTTCTTGTTGAACAGGTTTGGTTTCATTTTTGGCAGTCTGTTGGTTTTTCTCACTCACAGAACATGCAGATATTAAGATAGTTAATAAGATAAAAGTGCTTAAATGTTGTAACTTTTTCATTTTTAATAATGGTTTTGATAAATCTAAAAACGATAATTTTCTATTGGATGCAAAAATACAATTATTTTTTTTTCATAAATATGAAAATATTTTAACATTGTTTAAGATTTTTTACTTAATTTTGCTTAATAGATTTTGGAAAAGAGTTGAACCCCAATAAAACAAATATGGCAAAGCAAAAACTTGTCGATATTACGGATTTCGTTAAAACCAATAACAAGGTATTAAAAATGCTATTGAAATGGGTTTCCAAAATGTTTAGCTTCGATAAAATGAATCAAAATTATGAAGAAGTGGAAACATTTGATGGAAATGAGATGACAAAAAAATACCTCGAATTTCATGATATCCAAATTACTACTGATTATTCTCAATTGGAAAACATTCCCAAAACAGGTGGTTTAATTATTGTATCTAATCATCCAACCGGAATTTTAGACGGGGTTATTTTAATTGATCTTATTACACGTATAAGACCCGATGTTAAGTATCTGGGTAATTTTCTATTGAGTAGAATGACCCCTTTAAAACCGTACTTAATTGATGTAAATCCTTTTAATTCCAAAAGTGGTCAAAATGTTTCGGGAATTAAAGCAGCCCTTAGTCATGTTAAAAACGGAGGAGCTTTAGTTATTTATCCTGCAGGTTCTGTGGCGACGATTCAAAAAAATTTCAGAATTACAGACCATGAATGGGTGCCCTCCATTATGAAATTTATTAGAAAAGCAGATGTGCCTGTTGTTCCGCTCCATCAAAGTGGAAAAAACTCCTTTATGTTTCATTTTTTGGGGATAATACATCCATTTTTAAGAACAGCCATGTTGTTAAAAGAGTTCCTGAAAAAAGATCATACCAATGTTCATATTTCTGTCGGGGCTCCTATTTATCCCATTAAATTAAAAGCACTTTCTGATCAGGATTTTACAAACTATATCAGAACTAATTTATATTTACTGAAAGCGAAAAGCTGGGAAAATGATTGCCCCAAAAATTTGCCTGTTCCTGAAGTTCAACCGATTCCGGAATCATCCAATCAAAAAGCAATTTTAGAGGAGATTGAAGTTCTGAAAAATAAAAGTATGTTGTTTCAACAAGGCCCTATGTGTGTCTTTTTTGCTGAACCACAAGATATTAAAAATATTATTCTGGAGATTGGAAGACTTCGTGAGATCACTTTTAGAGAAGTGGGAGAAGGAACCAATATGGAGATCGACACCGATAAATATGATCAATATTATCGTCAACTGTTTGTTTGGGATGATGAATCTCAAAGAATAGTGGGCGGTTACAGAGTCGGTATGGGTGCTGATATTATGAAAACAATGGGGAAAAAGGGGTTTTATACTTACACGCTATTCAAAATGTCTGATAAAATGGATCCCATTTTAACTGAAACCCTGGAATTGGGAAGATCTTTTATTGTGAAAGATTTTCAAAAGGGAACTACCAGTTTACTTTTACTTTGGAAAGGGATTTTACAAATTTTTGTAACCTGTACCAATTATCGCTATATGTTGGGCCCAGCTTCCATTTCCAGTGAGTATTCCAGAACATCTATTAAATTGATTGAAAATTATTTAAGAAGAAACCACTTCGATAAAAGAGTATCTAAATGGATTAAACCATTAAATCCACTCCCCAAATTTAATTTGTCAAAAACCAAAAAATATGTAAAAGAGATCCACTCTGTGGATATGCTCGATAAAATAATCCTGGATATTGAAGGTGGAAAAAGAACGATTCCGGTTTTAATCAAAAAATATCTTCAATTGAATGGAAAAGTGCTCTCCTTTAACGTGGATCACGATTTTAATGACGCATTGGATGTATTTATTTTATTGGACTGTATGAATGTTCCGGAATCATCTCTTAGAATGCTCTCTAAAGGTCAACCTGAGGATATTTTAAAACGTTTTCAGATGCAATTTTAATTCGGTACTATGAAAGATTTTTTTTATTTAGGACTGATTACCAAACCTTTTGGATATAAAGGGCAGGCATTCATATTTTTAGATACAGATGAACCTCAAAAATATGCAGAATTAGATTCCGTTTTTCTTCTTATAGATGATGAAATGGTTCCCTATATGATTGAAGAGATGCAACTTAGAGGCACCAATCAGGCTGTTGTTAAATTTGAAGATGTGGATGGAGAGGAGATCAAAAACTTAATGAAAGTGGAACTCTATCTCCCTACCAGTTTTTTACCTCCTTTAACCGGAAATAAATTTTATTTCCATGAAGTGATTGGATTCACTGTTATGGATGAAATTAAAGGTAACATAGGAAAAATTATTGATTTTATTGATGTTATCCAACAGCCGATTATGCAAATTGATTTCAACGGGAAAGAGATATTAATTCCTGCAGTGGATCATTTTTTTGTATCCATAGATCGTGCTAAAAAGGAGATCTTTATCAAAGCACCCGATGGATTGATTGATGTATATTTAGATGAGTAACCTTAGCCCTTTTCAGTTCAAACAGTTTTCGCTTTATCACCACAGAAGTGCATTGAAAATTGGCACCGACAGTGTGCTTTTAGCTTCAGTAATCCCCTTACATAAATCGGAATTTATTCTAGATATTGGCACCGGATGTGGCGTGATTCTGTATTGTATGGCATCCCGATATTTTCAGAAAAATGAAAAACTGCAGTTTTATACAGGTATAGATATTGACGCCTCTTCAATCTTAGAGGCAATGGAAAACAAAGAACATTTTCCGGTTGCTGAAAATCAGTATTTTAGATTTGTACATACTTCAATACAAGATTTTAGTGTTGAAAATCTGGAGTATGATCTCATCGTTTCCAATCCTCCCTTCTTTGGCAACTCATTGCCATCTCCCGATCAACAAAAGCAACTCAGCAAACATCGGGATGCCCATTTAAGTTTCGAAGATTTAACGGAAAGCGTCCAAATACTCCTATCAGAAAATGGTTTTTTTTACCTTATTTTACCACCTCAGGAGATGGCCGAATTTGACAAAATGATATTAAATAAAGGATTCTCCTCTTGTTATCAGATGAATGTTTATCCAATTCATGGAAAACCGATTCATAGAATTATAAAAGGGTATTGTAAGAAAAACCCTGCTCCCTATGAGATCCAAAACTTATGCATAAGAGCAAAAACACAAGCATATAGCACAGAATATAAAGCACTTACTGAGCCGTTTTATATCAAGTGGTGAGGAGTATAAAATTTTACAGACCAAACTTTTCGATTTTGTAAAGTTTGGTCTGTAAAAGTATAAATAATTTTTGAAACTGCAATAAAAAAATATTTTTTATAGGGAATTATTCCCCTACCATTCATCCTTAACCTCTACCTTAGGTGCCATGCCCTCTTCTAATGAGATGATGAGCGTTTGGATCTGTTCCTTGATCTGATTCAGATAATCAAAACAGGAGGGTTGCCAGCGGTTGTGTTTTTGATCTAACCAAAATTCAATAGGGGAGGCCGCTTCCGCTTTTTCATTGAAATTGGTAATGGTATATCGGTATCTGTCCTGACGACACTCAATTTTAAAATTATAATACACAATGTTTTTCAACACTTTTGTGCCCTCTTTGGTTACATTGAATATTTTAACACTCGATCTGAGTTCAATAACCCCTTTATCTCTATCAGAGCTTTTGATCACCTCAGCCGTGTTTTTATAATAAGCTTTTACCCAAATCATCGCCCTATCATAAAGTTCTTGTGGTGTCCCTTTTTCATTCACCACTTCTTTAAAGGTAATCAACTTGGTATCTTCATCAACAGGTATATCGGGAACAATATATTCTGTTTGTTTCTGAGCAAAGAGGGAGATCATAGATCCCAGTAACATTATAATAAAAAGGTGTTTTTTCATAGTTAATTGCGGAAATTAGTTATTTTCTTTCAAATATCTGAAATGTCAGATTATAAGGATTTTTTTCATCTTTTTCTAAATAATTTTCTTCTACCAGCGTCCATTCTTCAGGGTTAATAGCGGGAAAATAGACATCAGCAGTGAATTCGGAATCGATCCGGGTTAAGTACAACTTCCCAATTCGATTGATAAATAAAGAGTAGATGGTGGCACCCCCAATAATAAACGATTCTTTTTCACATTCAACCAATTGCATGGCATCTTCTATGGAATGAACCACTTCACAATCGGAGAACTGAGCCGTTTTATCAAGGGTAATCACAATATTTCTTCTGTTAGGAAGCGGTTTTTTGGGAAGAGATTCCCAGGTTTTATCCCCCATAATGACGGGAGATCCTGACGTTTTCTCTTTAAAGTATTTGAGGTCTGCAGGCAAATGACATAAAAGTTGGTTCTGGTATCCCAACTCTAAGTTTTTTCCCACAGCAGCAATCATACTTAGATTTTTCATGGTTTTTCTATTTGGTTAAGATATGGAAAATCTCTTCGATGGAGAGTTCTTTGGAGTCTTTCTTTTTCTTTAAGGAGGTAACGGCATCCTGCAACTCATGGATTTTAGCATCCGCAACAATGCTCCCTTTATTGATAATGATCACCCGGTCACACATCGCTTCCACTTCCTGCATTACATGGGTGGAGAGGAGAACAGTTTTGGTTTTTCCACATTTTTTGATCAACTCCCGAATCTCCACCAACTGATTGGGATCCAATCCGGTTGTTGGTTCATCCAGAATGAGCACTTCAGGGTCGTGAATCAAAGCTTGGGCAAGTCCCACTCTTTGTTTGTATCCTCTGGAAAGAGCTGCAATTTTTTTGTGTTGTTCCAATTCCAGATGGGTCATGGCAATCACCTCATCAATCCGCTTTTTTTTGTCTTTAATTTTGTGAATTCCGGCAATAAATTCTAAAAATTCACGAACATACATGTCATAATATAAGGGGTTCGCTTCAGAAAGATATCCCACTTTTTTACGAAGTTCGAGTGAGTCATTCCAGATATCCAATCCACAAACCGAAACATCCCCTTCCGTAGGAGGAATGTAGCAGGTTATAATTTTCATCATGGTGGATTTTCCGGCACCGTTTGGTCCTAAAAAACCAACAACTTCCCCTTTTTTGACTTCAAAACTAACTTTATCAAGCGCATGTTGTTCGCCGTAAAGTTTAGAAACGTTATTTACTACTATTGACATCTTTATAGATTTGATCTGCAAAAATACTGAAAATTGGTGTATCAAACATAAACCATGAAAAAATCGTATCTTTGCACCCGTATTTATTTATGAATTTTAAACAGAAACAATTATGACTGATTACGAATTAAGGTACAAAGTGGCTGACATGTCACTTGCAGAATGGGGACGCAAAGAGATCGAAATTGCTGAAAAAGAGATGCCCGGTTTAATGGCTATCCGTGAAAAATACGGCAATACGCAACCCCTTAAAGGAGCCAGAATTACAGGTTCTTTACACATGACTATTCAAACTGCTGTTTTGATTGAAACTTTAGCCCATTTAGGTGCTGAAGTGAGATGGTGCAGTTGCAACATTTTCTCTACTCAGGATCAGGCTGCTGCTGCTATAGCTGCCGCTGGAATTCCTGTTTTTGCCTGGAAAGGTGAAACATTGGAAGAGTATTGGTGGTGCACAAACCAGGCATTAGCATTCGCTGGTGGAAAAGGCCCCAATTTGATCGTTGATGATGGTGGTGATGCTACCCTTTTGATCCATTTAGGATATAAAGCTGAAAATGATGCTACCGTTTTAAACAAAAAAGCTGAATCTGCTGAAGAGGAGATCATCCTAAACACTTTAAAGAAATTATTAGCTGAAAATCCAACCCGCTGGCATAACACTATCGCTGAATTAAGAGGTGTATCTGAAGAAACAACTACAGGCGTTCACCGTTTATACCAAATGATGGAAAAAGGGGAATTATTGATCCCTGCCATCAATGTTAACGACTCTGTTACCAAATCTAAATTCGACAACAAATATGGTTGCCGCGAATCTTTGGCAGATGGTATAAAACGTGCCACTGACGTAATGTTAGCCGGTAAAGTGGTTGTGGTTTGTGGTTATGGTGATGTAGGTAAAGGTTGTGCACAATCTATGCAATCTTACGGTGCCCGCGTTATTGTTACTGAAATTGACCCAATCTGTGCGCTACAGGCTGCTATGGAAGGTTTTGAAGTGAAACCGATTGAAGAAGCTTTAAATGAAGGTAATATCTATGTTACTACAACCGGAAATAAAGATGTGATCACTGTTGACCATTTGTTAAAAATGAAAGATCAATCGATCGTATGTAACATCGGTCACTTCGATAATGAAATCCAGATGGCTCAATTTGAAGCAGTTCCAAATATTACTAAAAGAACCATCAAACCTCAGGTTGATGAGTATATTTTCCCTGACGGACACTCTATTTTCATCTTAGCTGAAGGACGTTTAGTGAACTTAGGTTGTGCAACCGGTCACCCATCGTTTGTAATGAGTAACTCATTTACCAATCAAACCATGGCACAATTAGACCTTTGGAAGAAAGATTATCACGTTGGTGTTTACAATTTACCTAAAATTTTAGATGAAGAAGTAGCCCGTTTACACTTAGCTAAAATTGGTGTAAAATTGACCACTTTAACCAAGGAACAAGCTGATTATATTGGAGTTCCTGTTGAAGGACCATACAAACCTGACCATTACAGATACTAAAAATGGGAAGTTCCGGCGTGCAAAAATGAAGAAAAATTGCAGGTATCACCGATAATTCGTAATTTTTTTGTATTTTTGCACTCTTGAATGGTCTCTTGGCCGAGCGGCTAGGCACCGGTCTGCAAAACCGTCTACTCCAGTTCGAATCTGGAAGAGACCTCACAAAAGCTCTGAAGCAATTCAGGGCTTTTTTGTTTTGACGAAAGACGAAAGACAAAGGT
Source organism: Bacteroidota bacterium (assembly GCA_017860455.1). Lineage (GTDB taxonomy): Bacteria > Bacteroidota > Bacteroidia > Bacteroidales > WCHB1-69 > UBA5429. The sequence goes on along the minus strand of JAGDMF010000017.1, from coordinate 5,617 downwards.
TTTGGGTTTTAGTTATTGGGTTTTGGGTTTTAGTTTTTCCATCCACTCTAATTTTACATTATTCATTATTCATTTTTCATTAATTGGGCGTGCCGGCATTCCCGACCCACAATCCATCCCACGCCGTCGGGCTTTTTCCGGGGTCCGCTTCGCTCCCGTACTTCACCGCACTTCACTTATGAAAACCCACTCGATTTGGGTTTATTTGTCGCGGCGTTCGTTCCGGTTCGTACCACCTTCGGTGCCCTCCAAATCCCTCACGCGCAAAAAACTTCGTTTTTTAAAGATGATTTTGAATTAAAGGTTCGTAAATAAATTTTCTGAAGCAAATAAAAAAGTTAGATTATTTGCTATTACTATAAAGATCATTTAAAGTTTTTCCATTTGGATTCAATGGTTTGATAACTTCTTGTTTCTTATTTATACTGGAATATTCCATTCTAAATTCTTCTTCCTCAAAAATTATTTCCTTTCGTTTTTCTCTGGTCTCTCCAACCAATAACAATAATAACATTGTAAATAAAGGTGATAAAAATACTGAAATAATAAACCATAAAAAACCACTTCTGCCTTTATCACTTGCAATAATGGCAATAATAAAACTAAGAAAAAATGAAATAATCCCCAGATAAATAAAAACCAAATCATCAAGCATAATTATCTATAAATTAAGTAAAACAAAAAAATCTTTATCAATGAATTTAATTAAAAATTTCTACTTTTGACTCAAATATTACGATAAAAAGTTTGTTTAGTTACACAAAGTATTTGTAAACCACTACTATATTTTAAAATAAGTGTCTATAGTTTTTTTAAATTTTCAGTGTTAAAATTTTTACATCTTCTAACATTCTAAAAAAGCATCAATTCCAGTAGGTACTTTGGTTTCTTATCCTAACGGTATACTAAGATAAATTGGGTACTTCCCATTGATTTTTATAGGTATATCAGTCCTAATAGATTTACTAATTGAATATTCAGCCATGTTCTTATGTTTTAAACAGTTTTTATCGGCTAAATCAGTAAAAATTCTAAAATAAATAATTTTAAAAATACTCTATTAAGTTATTTGAAGGGTTTTTTTGAAGTGGAAAGTTAGACTAAATAATCATTATGAAGATTGGATTTCATTTAATGTATCTTCAATTATTTCTATCAATAAAGTAGGCCATCGAAATACAGCGTATTCATACAAAAATTTGTTTTTTTTCTCTTTGTGTATTATAACCATTGGATACAGAGGGGTTTTACTATATGGAAGAATTCTTGGTTCATCTTCATCAAATAGATGTTTAATACCGCCATCAGGTGAAGAAATAGCTATTCCGTTATGTGTAAACGAATTACGTATAGAAAATAAAAATTTTATTTTATTATTTTCAGTGGGTTCATAATCCTTAATTATATTACCATCTAGAGATATTTTAGTAATTGATATGCTTTTTAGGAGTTTCTCTCTATTTTTTTCCGAAATGATTTCATTTATAAATCTTTTAAACGAATTTGAAACTCCATAGATTTTATTGTATTCATCATGAATCTCTATGATTTTTTTTATTGTTTCATCAGTTTTAGAATTACGAACAATTTCGTTCCTTTCTTCGCTATGATCAGAAGAAGATAACCAAGATTTAAATTCTATATAATCTTTAGTTTGTCCAAAAATATCAAAGCAGGTTAAAAGAAGATAATACCGAAGTGCAGCATATTGTCTATATAATGAATGATCCCATGTATTAAACTCATAATTAATCGTTATATATTCTCGCCCATAAAAATTATTACGTACTTCAATCAATTTTTTCGTCAAGAGAAGTCGGTCTTTAACTATTTTTATTTTTTCTTCATGCATAAATCCACTTTTATATTAATTTAATAGATAATCTATTCTATTTGCAAATATAACAAAATCATTGATACAACTGATAAACATTTTTTTTGAAAACTATAAATGGCAAGATAGATAGTCAATATTCCGAAAAATTTCTGATTTGTCCTATTCACAAATTTATAAAATTGGAATTCTTTACATCATTTTTTATACATATGAAACAAAGTGGGTGGAAAAATTGACAACCATAGAAAAATAAAGAATGATAAATACCAATGATTTAATAATATACGCTTAAAAACTAAAATATTAAAAGTCAAATTGAGGTTTGGAAGAGACCACAACAAAGCACTGAATCTCTTCAGAGCTTAGTTATTCAAAATATTTGCGTGTTCATTGACAATGAACATCAATATTTATTGAACAAATATATTTTTTTGTCACTAATTGTCAAAAAGCGATCGTTTCTTTGCAGCATCAATTTTAAAAATTAAAACATGAATGCAAACAGACATTTTACCCATTTTCAGATTGCCGGGTTCACATACTATGATGGTGCTGAGGCTTTTGAACACCTCAAAATTGGATCAGATCTACAGTTAGTTCGGGAAGAGAACAACAGATTTGATGCTTATGCTGTGATGATCTTTTTCAAAGATTATAAATTAGGCTACCTACCGAGAAATGAAAACAAAGAGATCAGTAAACTTTTAGAGATGGGGCACAACGATATTTTTGAAGTTAGGATTAACCAAATGGATCCACACTCTGATCCTGAACATCAAGTTGGAGTGATTGTAAAAATCAGGAAAAAAGAATAGATTTTATTTCCAATACGTGCCCCTTATTAAAGTTTTTCCTATTTTTGTCATTCAAAATGTGAGAAACTAAAACCACAATAATGTTAGAACAAGCCAAAATTGAGCGCTTATTACGTCTGATTAAAATGCTGACTGGTAATATGTCATACACTTTGCCCGAAATCGCTGATCGCCTTGAAATGAGTGAAAGAACGCTTTATCGCTACATAGAAACTTTTAAGGATGCCGGTTTTGTGGTGAAGAAAAATGGAAATATTTTCAAATTAGATAAGGATTCTCCCCATTTTAAAGATATCAGTGAATTGCTCCACTTTACGGAAGAGGAATCCCATATTCTTCAAAAAGCGATCGATTCTATAGCTGAAACAAACATCTACAAACAAAACCTAAAGAAAAAACTGGGAACTCTTTACGATTACAAGATTTTAGCCGAAACCACTCATAAAGGAATTATTGCCGATAATATCAATCTTTTAACGGATGCGATAACTTCATCAAAACAAGTTTTTTTACGACAGTATCAATCAGCAAAATCTAATGATATCACCGACAGACTGATAGAACCGTATGCGTTCACAACCAATTATGTTCAGATCTGGGCTTATGAACCTGCCTCAAATCAAAACAAATTGTTCAAAGTTTCCCGAATAGGTAAAGTGGAACTCCTCAATACGCCATTTCAATATAAAAGTAAGCACAAAATGGGAAATATGGATCTGTTTAGAATGAGTAGTGACAAACTGTATCCAGTCAAAATTAAAATGAGTATTCGTGCCGCCATGTTATTGATGGAGGAGTACCCATTAGCTGAGAAGGAGATGGTTCAAACATCTGAAAATGAATGGATTCTTGAAACCAAAGTGTGTAGTTATGAAGGGATTGGCCGATTTGTCATTGGTCTTTGTGACGAGATAGCCATACTTGAATCCAGTCAATTTAAAAGGTTTTTAGCAGAAAAAGTGGGGGGATTGATCTTTGATTAAGACAACCATTTTGTTGACGTCAACGAAATGATCAGAAACTCATATTTTCCAGCAGAAGAGACTAAGGAGTTCCGTGGAAAACTTCCACAAATTGAACTTTAAAATCAGGAAAAGCTGTCACGTACTGAATAGTGAAGTCAGGGAAAGCATCCACAAACTGCCACTCCCCGCAATCATCAGGAAAGCAGGTCACCTTTTTAACCTTTATATCCGGGAAAGCAGTAACCGTCTGAACTTTAAAATCGGGAAAAGCAGTCACTACTTTTACTTTACCATGTAATGGAATCCCCTTACATTTGCAATCCACAATAGGTTTGTCGTTGGTAAAAGAGGTCAAAATGATTGCTATTAAGAGTATTAAAGAGAAGCGTTTCATGGGTGGATATTTTGTATTCAATTTTTTGGTTTATTCATCAAACATTGATCTCTCTTTAGCATACTCTTTAGAAAAAACTTCTTCAAGAGCATTAACTAAATCTTGATCATTTATTCTTGTTGCAAAATCATGCATTTCACAAGCAATTAAAATTGAGTGAGATTCAGATAAGTATAATTCTTTATCCTCTAAATTAATACTATCATCACAAACAATATCTCTAATCAGCTCAATATCATCCGTCAAATCGAAGATGCAGGCATTTTTTAAATCCATATTTTTCCAGTCGTAATTCATAGGGCAAAGATATTAATTAAGCTTGACAATTAATAACAAATATCCCATTATTTTTTATATTAGATTCCAAAGCAAAATATAAAATCTTTGCATGGATTCTAACAACGATATTCATTAAAGAGGATGCACAATATTTGTTGTGAATTGCTTTCAAAATTGTATCTTTGCATGGATTCTAACAACAAAGCAAAAATACAATCCGGATGTTTATTTGTTGTGAATTGCTTTCAAAATTGTATCTTTGCATGGATTCTAACAACACGGATATGTTTTATTAACTTAAATAAAAAGTTGTGAATTGCTTTCAAAATTGTATCTTTGCATGGATTCTAACAACATTGAAGAAAATGTATGTGGATTTTGTCAAGTTGTGAATTGCTTTCAAAATTGTATCTTTGCATGGATTCTAACAACTTTTCAAGTGCATCAGTTTGTTTTTGAGTAGTTGTGAATTGCTTTCAAAATTGTATCTTTGCATGGATTCTAACAACAAGACGGTTTAATATTGCATTTAGACGCGAGTTGTGAATTGCTTTCAAAATTGTATCTTTGCATGGATTCTAACAACCGAAATGGCGCGGATCCTATCACGTGACGAGTTGTGAATTGCTTTCAAAATTGTATCTTTGCATGGATTCTAACAACCGAGCCCATCCGATTACTCACCGCGATCGGGTTGTGAATTGCTTTCAAAATTGTATCTTTGCATGGATTCTAACAACTTAACACGCTTCACGCGTTCGACTTTTGAGTTGTGAATTGCTTTCAAAATTGTATCTTTGCATGGATTCTAACAACCGCCGTTGCTAAAGTGCTCGATTTAGATAAGTTGTGAATTGCTTTCAAAATTGTATCTTTGCATGGATTCTAACAACAATCGGTTTAGCCTTAGCGGGAACTACCGAGTTGTGAATTGCTTTCAAAATTGTATCTTTGCATGGATTCTAACAACAATTAAAGATCAAACAACATACATTGATCCGTTGTGAATTGCTTTCAAAATTGTATCTTTGCATGGATTCTAACAACAATAAGAATGTTCGCACCGGTATTATTCCTGTTGTGAATTGCTTTCAAAATTGTATCTTTGCATGGATTCTAACAACAAAATAGTTTTGAACGTTCATCCGGTTGTGGTTGTGAATTGCTTTCAAAATTGTATCTTTGCATGGATTCTAACAACTTGTTTCTTCTGGGTATGGAGGATCACAAGTTGTGAATTGCTTTCAAAATTGTATCTTTGCATGGATTCTAACAACAACACACCAATAACCTATTACGGCGGAAAGTTGTGAATTGCTTTCAAAAT
>JAGDMF010000046.1 GCA_017860455.1 Bacteroidota bacterium | reverse complement strand
GTAATTAACCGATCAAGATTCGGAGAAACCTCTTTTGATGGAATCGGAACATTCAACGAAGATATAGAAGTTTTTAAACCCGACATCCTTCTTTTTCATTTTGGTGTTGATGATACTTTCCAATATGTTTATCGATCTGAATTTCAGGAAAATCTTGTTCAATTGATCAGGCTTGCACGGATAAGATTCAATCCAGTCATCTTTTTGGCTACTTCCCACACCTTTGAGGATCCTTACGTTATGGATGCCGTTAATATCTTTTATCGTTCTTTGCGGATTGTTGCTTCTGACTTAAGCTGTGAATTGATTCCGGTACACCACTACTGGGCTGCCTATCTTGAAGAGCATAATCTCTGCCATAAAGATTTGATTTTATCAGATTCGAGGTATCCAAACGAGATCGGTCATCAAGTTATTGCAGAGGTGATGATGAAGTGGTTAGATAAAATCTTTGATAGTCGTCAATAATCTGAGCTGTTCCTGCTCAAATTGATGCTTTTTTTGCGAGGATATTGCCGTATATCAACCGATTTCACGCAAAACGATAGAATGGACTTTAATCATGCTTCAAAGTGCGGCAAGAATTGTTATTAAGTGAAATTAGCGGCTAGGGTCCTTCTGTGGCACCTCGCGAACAGAGTAAATTTAAACGGGGGTGAACTTACCGAATGTTTTCTGCCTTGCTTATTATATCTGGCTCAGTCGGTTGACACATACTTCCTGAAATAGAGCATCAGGCAATTTAGATAAGCATACCCCCTTTCAGCCAGAATTCATTAATGTAGGTTTTTGTTTAAACTGGACAAAATATCCCACAAATTACCCACCGGGCTTTTGGTCTTTATTACCGTTGAAATGCCCAGTGTCATAATTTCATTTCATTTGATTTTAAACATTATTTTACTTATTATTTTTCTTAAAAAGAGTATAAAGGTAACAAAATATCGGAAAATACCCACGAATTATATTAATGGTTGGCGAGAAATAAATGGATAATCTACAGATCAAATTATTATACAAAGAAGCCATGGATCGCCTACATGACGCAGAATTATTGAATCAAAACATTAATCAAAAAACTGATTCTGGCTATTTACTTGAATTACTCGCACTTGAGCTTTTATTGAAAACAGTATCTTTAATTAACGTTGGAAAATACTGTAGAAATCATAATTATCAACAATTATATGAAGCGCTCCCCCAAAAAATTAGGGAAAGAATACTTGACCGGATGACATATTGGTCAGAAATAAAGCTAACAAACAATCAGCTGCAGAAATTACTTGTGCTTTATAAAAAGAATTTTGTTCGACTGCGGTATCCATTTGAAGCATATCAAAATATGAATGAATGCGAATATAGAGAATATGGAGAATTATGGATAGCGATGGGTGCGCCAGTTGATGAGGCGGAGTTTCAATATCATCCTAAAGAACTCTATGGACTCTGTAAGGCGTTACAGGAAGAAATAGAAAAATATTTCGCCAACAAAGCGCTCCATGGGATCGGCGTGAAAACTTCTCAAGCCTCCCCATGAGCTTTTGTGTTGGGTTTAAGCATGGAGCATCAAATGAAAAATAAAAATCCATTCGTCCCATTTCTTATTCTTGCCAGCTATGTTTTTGCAATTATTTGCTACTTGGGTGTGTCCCAATATATCAGTGAGACACAAGGTCCTATAGTCCCACCGGAATGGATTACTTTGGCGAGAAGCATAGTTTATCTAATCTTCATTTGTTGTTTTGCATGTTCATTTTTAATGGAGCGTTATATTCAAACCAAATCCGCAGAAAAAATAGTCAAACAAGGAAAAGATCCTGATCTAATAATCTTGATTTATGGTTTGGGTTTATTCCTCTTACCCACTTGCATGATGTTCTTTATATTCTTTAAAAGCGGAATTATAAATGACATATATATCTGTTCAATATTATCATTTATCGGATTTGTATATTGGTCTTGGCATAAACGAAATGTTTTTACGCTAAATCGACAAGTTGAATCTCAAGAGCATACAACGGAATTATCTCAATTATCAGAGAGTTCCAATATATTATTTGTTAGATCATACACGGTGATGCTTTGCCTTCTTAGTATTATTTATGCGGGTTTTCTAGTGTTGAAAATATTCTTGATAATCAATCCTCCTAAATTTCGTACCATGCACAGTTCATCATTGGAAATGGTTACAGTGTCCATATATGCGTTTTTAGCAATTTGTTGTTTAGCAACTGCTATTTTACGTTTTCGTAAATCGTCCTACGCTTTATTTGCCACAAAAGTTACCAGTTTTTTGCTATGTGTTTGGATTCCATTTGGGACTGCGGCTTGCTCCGGGTGATTTCGTCGTTAACCATGCGGAGAATACTATTGATTAATACATGTCGCATCATATCATTATCCATTTTTCTTTTAATTATTTTTGCATGTCCCATTAGTGTTGTTTCTTCAGACAACATAAGTCAATCAAGTATACCCGACATTAAACAATTAGAGTTGAGAGTTGAACAAATATTTGCTGCAGAGTCTAAGCGTGATTGGCAAACATGCTACAACATGTCAACATTTTCAATAAAAGTACCCTCTGAAGGTTTTCCATACATAAGTTATGAGGAATATGAAAAAGAAGCAAAAAGACAAACTAACAATGGGGCCAAGATGCTTTCGTGGGCTATAAAAAATATCTTTAAGAAAGAACAAGCTAAATCGAAATATTTTTACGCTGCAGTTGAAATGGA
>JAGDMF010000032.1 GCA_017860455.1 Bacteroidota bacterium | reverse complement strand
CGACCTTGGGAGCTACTGCCCGGCCGATCAGACCCTTGCAGCGAAACGAGGAGTATGGGCCGGAGACCGACGGCGAGCTTGCGAGCCGGAATGCCCAAAAAAAAATCACTCCATCTTTTGACAGAGTGATTTTATTTTTGAAAATCTATAGGAATTATCTATAGAATATGATAAGGTTTTAAGATCTCTTTACCGATCTCTACCGCTTTTTCGTTGTCAGGTATTAGGTTGTGGTGACGAGCTGGTAATGATTTTTCAAGACCTTTTCTTAAATATTCAGGATTGATGATCGGTTTAATTTTTAAGAAACCTCCTAAAACGATCATATTGAATAATTTAGCGATACCAATCTCAGCAGCTTTGTCAGTGGCTTCGATTTGATAGATGTTGATATCTTTTCTGTCAGGATGAACAGTGATACCATTTGGATCGTAAATTAACAAACCACCCGGTTTTACGCAATTCAGGAATTTATCCATAGATTGTTGATTCAAGATGATAGCGGTATCAAATTGATTCAATGAAGGGGAGCTGATTCTATCGTCGCTGATGATTACGGTAACATTAGAAGTACCGCCACGCATTTCAGGACCGTAAGAAGGCATCCAACTCACTTCTTTATTTTGCATTACGCCGGAATAGGCCAGAATTTTACCCATAGATAAAACACCTTGTCCACCGAACCCTGCTATAATAATTTCTTCAGTCATTGTATTACTTTTTTAATTAATTACTTTTTAATATATTAGAATTCAATGGTTTAAACTTCTTTAGCTGGTACTTTAATATCACCAAGCGGATAGAAAGGAAGCATATTTTCTTCCAACCATTCGTTAGATTTAACAGGGGTCAATTTCCAGCCTGAGTTACAGTTAGAAACGATTTCCACAAAAGAAACACCTTTGTTTAATTTTTGGTTTTCAAAAGCTTGTCTGATCGCTTTTTTCGCTTTACGAACTAAAGCAGGAGTATAAACAGCCTGACGGGTAACATAATATGTACCTGGAAGTTGTGCTACTAATTCAGTGATTTTCAATGGTGGTCCCATCACTTCAACATCTCTGCCATAAGGAGAAGTAGATGTTTTCATATTTGGAAGGGTTGTTGGAGCCATTTGTCCACCGGTCATACCGTAAATACCATTATTTACAAAGATGATCACGATATTTTCGCCACGGTTACAAGCGTGAATGGTTTCACCGGTACCGATAGCTGCTAAGTCACCGTCACCTTGATATGTGAAAACGAAATGATTTTGGTGTAATCTTTTGATAGCAGTAGCAACAGCAGGAGCTCTACCGTGAGCAGCTTCCACGAAGTCAACATCAAAATAGTTGTAAGCTAAAACGGAGCATCCTACTGGAGCAACTCCGATGGTTTTATCTTGAATCCCCATTTCTTCAATCACTTCAGCTATTAAACGGTGAACAGTACCGTGACCACAGCCTGGGCAGTAGTGCATTACGTTGTCGGTCAAAACCGGAGTACGTCTGTACACTAAATTTTCGGGTTTTATGATTTCTTCTCTAGTCATTGTATATACAATTTTTATAAATTAACAATTAAAAAGTTTTGATAGCTTCAACGATTTCTGTAGGAGTTGGGATGATACCACCGAATCTGCCGTAATGTTTAACAGGAACAGCGCAACCCACTGCTAATCTAACGTCTTCAACCATTTGACCGGCACTCATTTCAACGGTAAGGATACCTTTAACATGTTTGCTGATTTCATTGATCGCTTTTGTTGGGAAAGGCCATAAAGTAATTGGTCTTAATAAGCCCACTTTTAAGCCTTGAGCACGACATAATTCGATCACTTTTTGGCTGATACGAGCAGAAGAACCGTAAGCAACCAAAAGGATATCAGCGTCTTCTACCTGGAATGTTTCGTAACGAACTTCGTTTTCTTCACATACTTTATATTTGGCTTGTAATCTCAAGTTTACTTGTTCTTGTTTAGCAGAATCTAATTCCAAAGAAGTAACAATATTGTGACCTCTTGAAGCAGGTTTTCCGATCATAGCCCAAGGGAATTTTTCAGCGATATACTCATCAGTCCATCTGGGTGTATAATCATCGATTTCCACTTTTTCCATCACTTGTCCGATCAAACCATCAGAAAGGATCATCACAGGGTTGCGATATTTGAAAGCTAAATCAAAACCTAAACCAACGAAATCATACATTTCCTGAACAGAAGCAGGAGCCAGAGTGATTAGTTTATAGTCACCATGTCCACCCCCTTTAACGGTTTGGAAATAGTCAGCCTGAGAAGGTTGGATAGTTCCTAATCCGGGACCACCACGAACTACGTTAACGCATAATGCTGGAAGTTCAGCACCCGCGATATAGGAAAGTCCTTCCTGCATCAAACTGATACCGGGACTTGATGAAGAGGTCATCACTTTTTTAGCACAAGCTGCACCACCATAAACCATATTGATAGAAGCTGTTTCACTTTCAGCTTGAAGAACTACCATACCGGTTTTAGGATAAGGATTTTGTACTGTTAAATACTCCAAAATTTCTGACTGAGGGGTAATAGGATAGCCAAAATAGCCATCACAACCACAACGAATTGCACCTTCTGCAACCGCTTCATTACCCTTCATTAATCTTATTTCTTTAGCCATATTTATAAATGTTAAAATGTTATTAGTTCAATTGTTTGTCAATTGTGATTAGTTAAACTTTCACTTTGTAAACTTCGATAACGCCATCAGGACACACAACAGCACAGTTTGCGCATCCTATACAGGTATCCTCAATAATTTCGAGGTGATTGTAACCTTTTTTATTTACTTTTTTGCCTAATGCAATACATTTTTGTGGACATCCGATGATGCAGACTCCACAACCTTTACACTTCTCTGTGTCAATGATTAATGTACCTTTAAATGCCATAATTTGATGTTTTTATTTGTTATATTACTAATATTAAATAAGTTAGATTTTTCGATATGGAGTGGCTAAATTACACCTTTTTTCTGAATTAAAATTTGTTTTTAGTTTTTTTAAGATAAAAAGCCTTGTTCCTTCAATACATTGGTGAGTACTGTAGCAAAATATTCATTATCAGCCTTCTTATATCTTTTTTCAGTAAAAATTCTGGCGAGGTTTGGAAGGTCATTTTCTTTCAATAAATTTTGGGTTGTCGGATGGTTTTCCTTTTCTTCAAATAACTGATTGATTCTCTCTTCCGAATAATCTTGATAGGTTTCATAATGTACCAATGCTTCCAATGGAAGTTTATCAGTCAATTCAGGTGTTTCAGCAGGATATCCGAAGGATATACAAGCAACAGGAACAACACTTTTTGGAAGGTTGAAACTATTGATAAATTTATCTGCATTGTAGGTTATGGTTCCAAGCCAGCAAATGCCGAGTCCCAGAGATTCAGCGGCTACACAAGCATTTTGAGCTGCAATGATGGCATCAATTACAGCCCAGTGATAACTTTGAAAGTTATTGTAAGCTGTTGTTTCAGCATCTCTATAGGAACAATAGGTGTTAAAACGATTGAAATCTGCACAAAAAGTGAGAATTAAAGGAGCGTTAGTGGCAATAGGCTGGTTGAAATGGAGCGGTGCCATCTCTTTCATTTTCTCTTTATCCTGTGTAACAATAATGCTATATAACTGCATGTTGCCCATTGTTGACCCATTAGCAGCTGCTTTTAGTATGGTTTCTAAAGTGGATGGATCGATAGATTGATCCGTAAATTTGCGAATACTTCGATGTTCTAAAATCGTTTTGATGGTATCATTCATAGTTTATGGTTTAGGATCCAATGTTGGTCTGGGTTTGCCCCTATTTTTCCATCTTCGGTGGCTCCAGAGCCAGTATTGGGGTTGATTTTTAATGGTTTTTTCTAATAATTGAACATATTTTTCTGTTATTTCTCCATAAACAGTGTTCAGTGGCTGATCTGTAATTAATTCTAATTCAACATGATAATAACCAGGTTTATCCTTGATTACCTGATAATAAAATACGGGAAAATCGTATTTTTTGGCAAAATATTCTGCCCCATAAATCATGGCAGAATCCTGATTTAAAAAGGTAGTATAATACGCTTTTTTAAGGTTGTTTGGAGATTGATCGCTTAGCATCATGTAAGCACAAGGAGTATTCGTAGTGATGTACTGTTCAAATGTTTCTCTCACATGATCCGCAAACACCACTTCTGTGCCGTATCGGGTGCGGGCTTTATTGATTAACCGTTCGAACTCTTTATTGGAGTTTGCTTTCCCAACACCAATTCCGTGATGTTCAAACATGGAATCCAAGGCTAAGACCATCCATTCCCAGTTGTTATAATGACTGGAAACTAAGATCACACTTTTACCCTGATGATACAATTGGTTCAAGAGTTCAGGATTTGAACAATAGTACCTTTTTTTAAGATTTTTTCTACTAATAGTAAGCATTTTCAACATTTCCGCCGCAATGTGAGTCAGATGATGCTGGTATTGTTTATAAAGATGGTGTTTCTGAGAGGGAGTCCATTCCGGAAAAGAGCATTCAATGTTTTCTGAAGTAACTTTCTTTCTATATTTAATAATGTATGTTATTAATAAATAGAAAGGATAGAAAAGGGCATACAATAGTTGTAAAGGGAGTATGGAAATAGGATATAAAACAAAATAAAACAATAGTTTCATCATCTTTTAAAAAGTTTTAGCAAACTCAAATAAATTATCATACATTAGATCTGCATTTTCCTTAATCAGATCAAAATTAGGAACATCTGTATCTCCAACATAAACAGTGACCATTCCTAAAGTTTTTCCAAACTGTAGGTCAGACAACATATCCCCCACAACAACAGACTTTGTAAAATCGATAGAAGGAAATTTCATTTGAGCTTGTAATGCCAATCCGGGTTTTGGTTTTCTGCAATTACAATGATCTGAGGCTTTATGGGGACAAACCAAAAAATCCTGAATTAAAATTTTATTTTTTAACAAAATATCATTCAAATCAGCATGAACTTTGTTAATGGCAGTTTCATTACACAATCCTTTACCAATACATTGTTGATTAGATACAACGAACATTTTCCCAAAATAATTTTTAAGAAGTTGGAGCGCAGAAATAACATTCTTTGTAAGGATTAAATCTTTAGAATCCATCACATAACCATCGATAATACGTTCATTAATCACGCCATCACGGTCTAAGAACAAGGTCCAGGTTTTATCGATTTGGGGAATCATCAATAGTTTTATTTTCAGTTTCGGGGAAGTATTTTTTTCGTTTGGTTGCAATCTGATCAGACACAGCATTGAGCAACTTTTCTGCTAAAATTTTATCTGCAAGGTAGTATTTAATGGAGGAGTTGTATTGATTTTTGGAAATGTTATTTTTCACAAAAAGGTCATTATAGAGCGTTTGTGTGATCACAGTTTTATCAGAATCGGGAGGAAGAAAATAGATCATACTTTCGATCAGATAACTTTCAGCCATAATCTCAACCATCTGATTAAAAGGAATTAAATGGTCCGGTTTTGGAGTTAACTGTTTTTTATTGCATGCGACAAATAGCGTTGCAATAAAGAGAAAAGCCAATAAAAAGGATCTATTTTTCACAACTGCAAAGATACATTTTTTTACAATAAAAGCAGCCTTTAGGGCTGCTTTTTTAGTTTAATTGGGGCGACCAGTGGGGCTCGAACCCACGACCTTCGGAACCACAATCCGACGCTCTAACCTACTGAGCTATGGTCGCCATGTTTTGAGGGTGCAAAAATACATATTTTTTTCTTACGAAAATTACCAAGTATTAAAAAAGTTTAAACTTTTAATATTAATATCTTTTAAGAAAATTTTCTGAGTTAGTTAGATTATTTTATATACCTTTGCCCGACAAAAATCTACATCATGAAAAGAAGCGTAACTATATTAGTTATCAGTATCTTATCGTTTTTTAGCTTAAAAGGTCAAACACAAGCTGAATTTGATAATCTCCTAAACCAGATTAATAGTGATAGTATTCAACGCACCATCGTTGATTTGGTTTCCTTTGACAATCGTTTTTGTACTCATACGCAATCGGGGAACAGAGAAGTGGCTCAATACATTGTTCAAAGACTTAAAGAGTATGGAATAGAAAATGCAGCGATTGATTCGTTTCATTATGTGGGTTATACCGGATTAACCGGAAATATTGACCGTTATTTTTACAATGTGAAGGCACGTATTCCCGGATCTGTTAATACAGATACCACTTATATTATCGGGGCTCATTTAGATGCAGTTTCATTATTTCAAGGAGGTCATACTGTAACGGCGCCAGGTGCTGATGATAATGCATCCGGTTGTGCTGTCTTTATTGAAGTTGCAAGAATATTCCATATAAACAATCTATCCCCAAAATTCAATATTGATTTCATGGGTTGGGATGCTGAAGAGATTGGCTTAGTTGGCTCATACAGTGATGCTGCAACTAGAGCAACAGCCGGTGAGGTTGGAAGAACAATTATTTTAAACAATGACATGGTTGCCAATCAACCTGAATCAGAACCATATACGGTTGATTTGTACCAATATGATAATTCTGTTGAATTATATACTGTAGCAACTGATATTATTGAGACCTATACTACCATCACACCTATTTTCCCAGATGATAATACGGTAATGCGCCAATACACTGATAGCTGGGCATACAATCAATCAGGATTCAATGCCATTTTTGCGATTGAGCATTTTTTCACTGATTATTATCATACAGAATTTGATGTTCCCTCATCCTTAAATTTCGATTATGCCAAAGAGATTGCACGCTATAATTTTGCAACACTCTACCATTATAATATTCATGACGTTTTCACTTTGGATACTACAAATACTCAAATCTCTTCCGAAACATTACTTTCAGAAGTTCAAATATTCCCTAATCCCACTTTTGGAGTTGTTCAATTCAAAATTCCAGCCAGTGTCGACTTAAATCAACTTTCCATTTATGATTTATCAGGGAGAAACGTTTATACATTAACCCCATCTTTTGGTGATTTAAACACAGTAGATATCAATTTTCTACAATCGGGTGTATATATCATTAAATTAAGCACTTCCAAAGGTGAAATTTTTAGAAAATTGATCAAAAAATAGATAAAAAAAGTAACAAAAAAATCTTTTTATGGCAACAAAAAAGCAAATTATTGAAAGAGATAGTGTTGTTGTGAAATTTGTTGGCGATTCCGGTGACGGGATGCAGCTTTCAGGCACACTGTTTTCTGACGCGGCGGCGCTGGCAGGAAATGATATTGCAACATTTCCCGACTATCCTGCAGAGATCAGAGCTCCACACAATACTGTGGCCGGAGTTTCAGGTTTTCAAGTACATATTGGTAAAGAAACCCGTATCATTGGAGATACTTGCGACGTTTTAGTGGCAATGAATCCCGCCTCCCTCAAAGCTAACTTGAAATGGGTTAAATTGGGTGGTACAATTATCACTGATGGGGATGGATATGATGAAAAATCGCTTGAAAAAGCAGGTTATTCTTCCAATCCACTTACCGACAATTCCTTAAGCTCATACAAAGTGATTGCACCAGCCATCACAACTTTAGCTAAAGAGATTGCATTAGCGAATGGATTAGATACAAAATCTGCAGCACGAACCAAAAATATGTTCTGCTTAGGTATGGTGTATTATATCTTTGATTTTGAATTGGATACTCCAAGTTGTTTATTGGAACATCGATTCAAGAAAAAACCTTTAATGGCTGATGTAAACAAAAAAGTTTTGGAAGCCGGTTTCAATTATGCTGAAACAATGGAAGAGTTTGAATCCAGATTTCACATCTCCAATGTTCAATTAGAAAAAGGAAAGTACAGAAATATTACCGGAAATATCGCTACAGCATGGGGCCTTTTAGCAGCTTCAGAACGTTCCGGAAGAGATCTTTTCTTAGGATCCTACCCCATTACTCCTGCTACTGAAATCTTAATTGAGTTAGCATTACACAAATCATTAGGAGCTAAAGTATTCCAGGCTGAAGATGAGATCGCAGGGATCTGCTCTGCTATTGGTGCCTCTTTCGCAGGTTCATTAGCTTGTACCACCACTTCAGGTCCGGGATTATCCTTGAAATCTGAAGCGATTGGTTTAGCAGTTATCACTGAATTACCTTTGGTTATTGTTGACGTTCAACGTGCCGGTCCTTCTACAGGGATGCCTACAAAATCTGAACAATCAGACTTAAATATGGCCCTTTTCGGAAGAAATGGGGAAGCTCCTTGTATTGTGATGGCAGCCGGATCACCAAGTGATTGTTTTTATGCTGCTTACAATGCAGCTAAATACGCTATGGAAACGATGTCTCCTGTTATCCTTTTAACTGATGGAAACACCGGACAG
The DNA here is from genome assembly GCA_017860455.1 of Bacteroidota bacterium. Lineage (GTDB taxonomy): Bacteria > Bacteroidota > Bacteroidia > Bacteroidales > WCHB1-69 > UBA5429. Next base: position 5,876 of record JAGDMF010000032.1, on the reverse strand, counting down.
GGTAGTGAACTATTCCGCATTCCAAAAGTGGCTGATCTTCCAGCTATCAACCCTCCTATTGCAAAACCAAACGATCCTGACTACCAACCATATAGAAGAGATCCTGAAACATTGGTTCGTCAATGGGCTATTCCCGGAACAGAAGGTTTAAGACACAGAATTGGGGGATTGGAAAAAACTGACGGATTAGGTTTAGTTTCCACTGATCCTATGAATCATCAAAAAATGGTGGATTACAGACAAGAAAAAATCAACCGTTTGGCACAAAGAATTCCTCAACAAGAAGTATTTGGTGCAGAAGATGCTGAAACATTAATCATTAGCTGGGGTGGTACTCGTGGTGCCGTTTATACAGCTGTAAAAGAAGCAATGGCTAACGGTAAAAAAGTAGCTCATGCTCATTTTTCCTATATTATGCCTCTTCCTACAAATACTGCTGAAGTATTATCTAAATACAAAAACATCTTAGTTTGTGAATTGAACAGTGGTCAATTTGCCAATTATTTAAGAATGACACATCCTGAATTTGTTTACAAACAATACAATAAAATTCAAGGTTTGCCATTTACCGTTCAAGAATTAGTTAACGCAATCAACAACATTTAAAAGGAGGTTATTATGGGTTATAAACAAATGGAAAAATCACCTGTCCCTTTATCACATGAGGATTTTGCAAGTGATCAAATGGTAAAATGGTGTCCGGGTTGCGGTGACCATGCTATCCTGAACGCAGTAGAAAAAGTGTTCCCAATCATAGGATATAAAAAAGAGAGTTACGTTTTGGTTTCCGGTATCGGATGTTCATCCCGTTTCCCTTATTATGTAAATACTTACGGATTTCATGGGATTCATGGTAGAGCCAATGCAATCGCCACCGGTGTCAGAATCGCAAACCCTAAATTAAGTGTTTGGATTCCTACAGGAGATGGTGACTCAATGGCTATCGGAGGAAACCACTTTATCCACATCATTAGAAGAAATCTGGACGTTAATATTATGTTGTTCAACAACAAAATTTACGGTCTGACTAAAGGACAATACTCTCCAACATCAGAATTGGGAAGTGTAACTAAAACGTCGCCTTACGGAACCATTGAACACCCTTTCAAGGTGGGTGAACTGGTTATTGGGGCTCAGGGAACATTCTTTGCAAGAGCAATCGACTCTAATCCAAAATTTATCACGGAAGTGATGTTGGAAGCAGCAAAACATGACGGTACATCAGTAGTTGAGATCTTACAAAACTGTGTTATTTTCAATGATGGCACACACGATATGATCACCAACCGTGAAACCAAAGAGGATATGCAGCTCACATTAAAACATGGTGAGAAGATGATATTCGGCAAAGAGAAAAACAAAGGGATTAAACAAGGAGCTCATGGTTTGGAAGTGATCACTATTGGTGAAAACGGAGCCACTTTGGATGATGTTTTGGTTCATGATATGTACAATCCATCTCCCGGAGTACATTTAATGTTAGCGAAAATGTTACCACCTGCATTCCCTATTGCTCTAGGAGTTATCCGTTCTGCTGAATCAGACACCTATTGTGAATTGTTACAAGATTCAATTGATGAACAAAAAGCGATCAATCCGATCAAATGTGTTGACGACCTGTTAAACAGCGGCGACACCTGGGTGATCTAATTGATTTACCATCATAAACAATAAAGGGCAGGATTTAATTTCTGTCCTTTTTTTTTGACTAGGGACAGGAGACTGGGGACAGGTGATAAATGAAAAATGAAAAATGAAAAATGAAAAATGAAAAATGAAAAATGAATAATTGAGCACATGAGCATTCGAGCATGCGAGCAATCGAGCATTCTGAGCATTCGAGCATTCGATCACATCGGCTTCCTCCTTTGCGGGCTTTCCCGGCTCCGCCCTAATGCTTGGAGCTGTCAGCTATCAGGTTTCAGTTTTCAGTTTTTGGTATTATGTAAATTTTTTGTTAATTACTAAAATATGGAACGCGGATTAAACGGATGTTTTCCAGAGCGGATAAAACGGATCTGTTTAAATCCGCGTTTGAAAATCCGTGGCATCTGCGTTCTATTTCTATATGAATAATGAAAAAATTTAATTTCGAAAGAATTAAATCTTAATATTATACATATCTAATTGAATTACTTAAAATTGACTAAATTCTTTAATAAATCAACCAATTCTTTCTGTGGATGAGGATCTGATTTGTCTGATCTAAAGGAAACATGAGCCCAAATCCCAGATTTTCCTGAAAGTGCATCTTTATTTTGATCAAAAATATTTTCATTATAAGTTCTTGGGATCTTATGCTTTTCAGTTAAAAATAATAAAAGTTCTTGTAGAGAGATTAATTGCTTTTCTGAATATTTTTCATAAAAACAATATTTTCGAAAAGGAACTTTTATAGTATATTCGTAAATATTTTGGACTTTTCCAAATTTAGGATTACCAACTGGACATAATTCAGAGGTGAGTGGCCCCCATGAGTCTAATTCAATCGAAATGGAAGAACAATCCAAATTTTTATATTTTAATCCAAATTTTTTAAAAACACTGCTTTTCAATCCTAAATGATACCCCCAAAAATCAGTTGAAAAAAATTGATCAATAATACCTTCCCGATCAATAATGAAATGAGTAGCAATTCTTTCAGGTGTTGATTTCCACCAAGCAACATCACCATTTATTCCAGGACCAGAGACTGTGTGATGAATAACGATTTGAGATTTTTTAGAAATCTCTTTTACATATTGATTGTCCGGGAATTGTTCAGTTATTATTTTCATATATTATAAAATTTAATATTATTTTTAAAATGAAATTATCATTAAATTTACTTATATATCATAGCTTTTTTAAATTCATTTGTTTGTTGTTTGTTACATATTAGGTAAACACAATACCTAATCATTAGCTTTTATTTTTATATATCATAAAAAGGGAACGGTTTATGATTTCTTAAACTGTTCACTTTTGTGAGAGTAATGTCTTTTGTTATCAAAACTAACGTAGTTTATTCCCTCGCAATATTTTAAATTTCCATCTAATACATTTGTTCCCCAAAAAAATAGATAATTTAGTTGTGGTAGATTCTTTAAAAAAGCAAGTGTTTTAATTTCTCCAGATTCAATCAGTTTTATTTTTGTAAGATTTTTCAATTTCCCCAAAACTTCATAATCATGAATGTTTTTACACTTTTCAATTTCAATTTCCAGTAAACAATGTGATATTTCTTTTAAAGAGGCTATTGATTCCATTTTTGAAGCACTATATAATTCAAACTGTTTAAGATTATTAAAACGCTCAATTCCCTCCAGAGAGCTGATATTTGTTTGAAACAAACTTAATTGTTCTAATTTGTTAATCAGAGGCAAAGTTGATAAATTATTAGTTTTCGATTTAAAATTGCCAATTGACAAGCTTGTTAAATTATTGCAAAACTCTAATCCACGAATTCTTTGTGAAAATTTACATGATAATCTTTCTAAATATGGAAAATTATTCAAATCTACGGTATCTTTTCCGTTATCCGGAACACTTAAAATAGTAAGATTTTCAAATAAATTCAAATTATTATATTGCACATAATCTTCAAGAAGTAGCCCTTTTACATATTTAGATATAGGGATAATGGGTTCTAAATCTTTTGCAGTATAAATTCCTGGATAAATCGAAATAATATCAATTTTGTGCGTTACAGCATAATCACAACATTCTTTAGCAATATTAGAATCAAAAAGTAGTTTTGTCGTTCCAGTACTATCTTTAGTGGTTTTAATTTTATTATCATTCATATCATTGGTTGTTAAATAATTTTTTACCAGGTGATCATATTTTATTGTAAATCAGAGATAGTTTATTAATAAAAGATTAGCAAATTGAAAAATAAGCAAAGGGAAAATGGGAAGTTTAAAGAAAAAGAACATAACCTTGAAGACTATGCGAAAAATAAATTTTCGACTTTAATATGGATATTTTAATGTTTTGATAATAAATCTAACAATAATTTAATATATAAAACTTGCTCATTGGGGGCTAATGAAGAAACATTTGTAACAAGATCTATAATAAAACAGCTTTCTTGAGTACCTGATAAACACTCATACGTTTGACCTTTATTAATCAAATATTTTTTTTTCAAAATTGATTTTGATTCATTCATTGTCTCCATTATTGTACCAAAATCATTAAAATCATCATAATCACCTTGTTTTATTTGTGTGAAAACAAAATTAAAAGCACTATATAATGAGCACCAAGATTGAATTCTATTGTATCCTTTTAACGCAATTTCATTATCAGTTGAATTGAAAAATATTATTAACTTATTCAAAATTCCTTGATTTTGAGTCGAAAGATATTCAATATCATATCCATAATTAATCACTATAGATAAATTAGCTGAATCTGAAAATAAAAAATGAAATTCTTCAATTGCTATGAGAGAAGTTATTATTGTTTTTTCATTATATTGAATTAATAAACAATCAACCAAATCAGATTTTACTTTCTCTTCTGGTTTTTCGTTAAACTCTGAATTTTCATTTTCTTTAACGTTACTATTAAATAATTTTGAATTTTTTTTTGGAGTATCACATGATAATATAAATAAACTAGTGAATAGCAATAAACTAATGAGGAGCCTTTTCATATGGGAAAAAATAAATTGTTTTAACTACTTTTGTATGGACTGGTGGAGTTATTGTCTCAAAATAATTTTCATTTGTTATTTTAAACTTCTCCCTATCTGCTTTTGTTTGAGGTGTTTTATTATATAAATAAATATATATTGCTGTTGCAATTTCTTTACCTATTTCACTTCCTTTTTCATCAATCAGATCGCGAGTAGATTTACCTCCAATTGAACCTAATTCTAATAATACAGCTGCTTTACCTTTGAATTCTCTTAATACTGCGACGGATTTAACTTCAGTGTACTCTTTAGATGTTTTAATTGAATTTTTTGCAGGAGTAAGTGTTTTTGAATTAGAAATTATTAATTCTGCTAATTTTTTACTTTCTGATGAATTAGCTTGATCTGATTCGTAAATAGCTACTAAATCATCTGGACAACTTGCACAGTCTAAATGTATGCTAATAAAAATGATAGAATGATTCTCATTAGCAATTTTCCATCTGTAATTTATTGTATTCTCTTCTACTGTTAAATCTCCTTCTCTGATTCTTAAATTAGGTACACCAAACTCTTCCAACCAAAAATCAATTTGTTTTTCAATCTTTAATGCATAGTCTTTTTCATAATATTTTCCATCAACTGAACCAGAAGCAATGATGTTGCCTTTTTTTGCCATACCATGCCCAGCATCAGTTGTTGTTGTTGTTGTCTTTTGTTTTTCAATTTTTTTCTCTTCCCCCCCATCCAAATCAATATAAGTAATTGGTTTATTCCCTGCATACTGGAAAGGAGTATAGTAAGGATACTTAAACTGCAACGGATCCACATTAATAAACCTACATAACCATGCAGCATAATAGCGCATTCCGTAGTAATACAACCCTGTTTCTTCATCTCGTTCTTTTCCACAGTACTTGTATCGTTTTAATGATACATCCACTTCATTAGCTCCGGAACGATAGGATGTTGTTCCAAAAGGATGGTACTCTTCATAAGATATAATTAATCCTGCAACATCCAATTCCAAACAAGCTGAACCAAGATGATTGTCATATTGATATGTTTGAGTCTTTTCTCTAAGTAATCCTCTTGCGTTCATTGGGTTGGATTTGAATGGGCAAAGATATAAATTTAATTTTACAAATAAATCTTTAGAGGTCACCATTTAATTTCATATCTTTGCACTTAGAAAAACAATATAATTATGGAAATATTCAAAGGACAAAACCTCTTAGAGTTTGCTGAACGC